>NZ_BDQK01000013.1:0-600000 GCF_003864295.1 Aphanothece sacrum FPU1
TTGGCGCATTATGGGTTAAGTAACCTAGAGCGACCGAAGAAATTCTTGATCATCCGAGATAAAGTCACCCAACGAGTTAGGGAATTAAGTTTAAGACTTGAGCATCTTAATCGGGTACAAAATCCGATTATTAATCGAATGCGCCAAGATTTATCATGGCAATTCCCAGAAATTAGTAGTCAAGTAGTGGGTAGACGTGGTTATACTGTGCCTATCTTTTATCGATGGTTAGCGGGTTTAAGACCTTGGAAACGGTACGATAATCTATACTCCAAGACGATAGGGTTAGGGTTAACTGATACGGTCAGAAAGCACGCTAAACGGTTAATTGACCTTCAATCAGAAGAAATAGAAATAGAGCAAGAGTTAACCGAATTGATGCAAGATGAACGGTTTAAACCTTACTTAAAAGTGTTAATTAAGTTTGGATTTGGAAAAAGACAGCAAGCAATTTTAATTGGTCAAATTTATCCGTTTGAGAATTTCTTAGATGAAGATAACAAGCCGATTGTAGTCTTTAAACCAGCGACCAAACGCAGCAAGAATAAATACACTAAAAGGTATTTATCAAGACGTAGATTTGAGAAAATGTTAGGGGTTGCGCCTACTGAGTCATCAAGCGGCAAGAAGCAAGAAAAAAAGGTTAGGTTTGGTTCTGACTTGTGCCGTAAGACACTCTGGCAATGGGTATTTACAAGAGTCGAAACCACAAAAGGAAGAATGAATAATGATGTCTTAAAAGAGCTTTATTTGTGGATGCACGACCCGGAAAGGAAGGGAACACCGATCCGATTATTAAGACTAAAAACAGCATCGAAAGGAGTTCGGATGCTGTTCGATCATTTAGTCTTGGAGTTATGCACTTAATGTCTTAAATAATAAACCCCTAGACTTAGTGTGTCCAGGGGTTTATTGTTAAGAGGTAAAAGCTTCTACAGGGAAGTTTTAGCACCACTTGATTCTTCGGGATCGACTAACGGTAATGTAATTTTGAGAGTCGATCTTTTAAGCGGTGGTTACGCAGCACTAGATAACTTTCGCATTGTTGCATCTGATATCCCAGGTGATATTGGCGATACTTCCGTTCCAGAACCCACCTCAATCCTCAGTTTTCTCGCCCTCGGAACCCTTGGCGCAGGTGCAAGCCTAAAACGCAAACTAAAACCATCTAAATCTACTGAAAAAGTAGGTTAACTTGCTTTTTAATATAATATATTTATCCCTTAATTTAAGTTATTTGAGGGATTTTTTTTAGAAGAAAATTAATGCTATGATAAAAGTCTATTTTTTATAACTTGCTTTATCGTGGATTTTGAAATTATTGGTGACATCACAAATATTGAAATTATTGCCACGGGAACCGGAATTCGTAACCGCTCAAGATTACATAAAAAATATGGTAAAGGTAAATGGCGAAAACTAAAGGGGGTAGCTCAAGTTCAACTGCCAAATGGTATAATAAGATTAGCTGAAATCCATTTTTACGAAGCTCATGGCATTGGGAAAAAAGAATTTAAGCTCAAATTACCGTTCCTAGATTGATGATGAAAATAAACCCATCTCAAGTCAATCAGTTCGCAGTATGCCTCAATAATGAAGGCTACGAAGCGTCATTAGAAGTCGGCAAAATATACCGCACTATACCTGATGAGACAGCACAAATAAACAGTTTAATTAGGGTAATTGATGAAAGTGGTGAAGACTATGCTTTTACCGCAAATCGTTTTTATCCTATTGAATTACCAAAACCGATAGAAGATGCCTTATTATCAGTAGCAAACTAGACCTATCCAATTCTGCCGAAAAAGAAACTATTTTGCGTCAAATCATTGCATGATAACCGTTAAACCATTAAAATAAAAGAAGTTAACATCCAAATAGTAAATTGATTATTTCTTTTGGAAATCAAGGTACTTCCGACTTATTTAATGGAGTTGAAAGTCGAGAAGCCAGAAAAATTCCCTCCCAAATCAGCAAAACAGCCTTGAAAAAATTAGATATATTGAATGCTGCCGAACAATTAGATGAATTAAAAGTTCCACCAGGCAACCGCTTAGAGGCACTCAAAGGTAATCTGAAAGGATTTTACAGCATTCGGATCAACAGTCAGTGGCGGATTATTTTTCAATGGGATAACGGCAAAGTTACCCAAGTTCAAATTATTGACTATCACAGTTAAGTTACAGGATGATACCAACTAATCGCATACCAACTCATCCAGGAGTGATTCTCTTAGAAGAATTTCTTGAACCGATGAATATCACTCAAATCGCATTAGCTAATCATTTGAATATTCCAGTACAACGGATTAATGAAATTATTAAAGGTAAACAAGAGATTACTCCTGAAACTGCATGGCTACTAGCTCAAGCCTTTAAGACTACTCCTCAATTCTGGATGAATTTACAGACTAATTATGATTTAGCATTGAATAGACCCAAAGAAATTAAACAAGCGATAATTGCCTGATTTGGCGTAGCCTCTAGCTAGTAAATAAAGTCAAGATACTATTACTTTACTAAATCATGACTCAAAATCCACTCTTGTAAAATCGGATTAACTAATTCTGGGGCTTCGTCTTGAGGACAATGGCCCACCCCTTCCAGGGGAATAAATCGGTCAACAGTGGGAAAATTTGCCCATTCCTTGCCTATTTCAATGGGTTCCCAAGGATCATTCATCCCCCATAACAAAATGGCCCGACAAGGTAACATCGGTAATAACGCCTCTGGTAAGGGGCCTCCAGCATAACGAGTAAAGGCTAAAAATACATCCGCGGCCCCCTCATCTCTAGCGGGTTTAAGTAGAATTTCAATCAGTTCATCTGTTACCGCTTCTTGACGATGATAAGCTTTTAGGAGAATATTACGCAGGGTTCGAGGTTTGGCTATTTGTTGAAAAAAGAAAGACCCGATCGCTTTATTATTTAAAATTTTAGTGGCGATAGATGCCCCAAAACGACGATACCAAGGTAAATTAGCCCGTTTTCGTTCATGGAGTAAGCGCAAAGAACAATTAATTGCCGCTACTCCTAACACCCACTCAGGATCAGCGATCGCAGCTTGCATCACCACCACACAACCGATAGAGTTTCCTACCAAAAAAGCTGGACTTCCTATCACTTCTCGACAAAAATCATTGATTTGTTGTCCCCAGGTTTCAAACGTATAATCAATCTCTTGATCTGGGGTAGGTTTAGCAGAACCTCCAAACCCAATTAAATCTATCGCATAACAACGACAGGTTTGACCTAAAACGGGCAAATTTTTGCGCCAGTGTCCCCAAGAAGCCCCAAAACCATGTACTAAGACAACGGCTGGCCCTGTGTCTCCCTGATTTTGATAGGCTATGGGAAACCCGCGCCACATCCAGATTTTATCTGTGGTATCAGTCATTGAGTCTAGGGGCAAAGATTGCATCATGATTGGTACAGCAATTAATTAACATTTTGTAATATTTTAACAAAAGAGAAAATATAGCAGAAGTCGCCAAGTAAAATTAATAATACAGTATACATCTTTTGATCTTATCTCATAAATGATTTAGGATTGTGATATCTCTCAATGCTAGAATTTAATCATCGATGTTGTATCATTTTTATGCAGTAGTTATTATCAATAATAACCACTCCTAATCTAGGCTATTGTATTCTTCCTTAGTATTTATGAAATTTTTACTAAACTCGTCTAATATCTTTGACTATCTTTCTCAATTAGGCTTGTTAAACCTAATTGAACAACCTTTATGTAAGATTGAACTCATTGAAGCTAAGAATTTTAATTTATTGGTCACGCTTCCCAATAGTTCTCAACTGTTAGTTAAACAAGAACGGATGCAAAAGCAAGAAAAGGTAATTGGCGAATTTTACGGAGAATGGCGAATTCAAAACTTAATTAATCAATTTCCTGAATTAGCAGATTTACAAACTTTTCTGCCAGAAATGTTACACTTTGATCGAGATAATTACATTTTAGTGTTTAGCTATCTACAAGATTATCAAGACTTAAGCAAATTTTATCAAAAGGAAAAGATTTTTCCTCCTTTAATCGCTGCTGCAATCGGCAAAGCTTTAGGAACTATTCATAGAGATACGTTTAATCATCAAGTTTATCAGAATTTTTTAGCTGAAAATCAGGAAAACTTAGCAAATTATCACGTCACCCATTTAATTCAAGGTTTAGAAAGGTTAACCCCTGAGATTTTTGCTACAGTCCCCAACGATGGTTTAAAGTTTTTTCTCCTCTATCAAAGATATGATAGTTTAGGACAATCCCTTGCAGAATTGGGTCAAGCTTTTAACCCCGCTTGTCTTACGCATAATGATCTCAAATTAAACAATATTCTGCTAAATAACGATTGGGAGTCATCAACAGATAACCTAGTCAGATTTATTGATTTAGAACGAGCAAGTTGGGGAGATCCCGCTTATGATTTAGGAATGTTATTAGGGAGTTATTTGCAACTTTGGTTAAGCAATTTAATAATTAATAAATCTCTGACGATTGAGGAATCTTTAAGACTGGCTGTAATTCCTTTAGAAAAAATTCAGCCTTCTATTGCTGCATTAACTCAAGCCTATTTAAGAGTTTTTCCTGATATTTTATCAGAACGTCCAGACTTTTTAGAGCGCGTGATTCAATTCATTGGCCTTGCTTTAATTCAACAAATTCAAGCGATGATTCAATATCAAAAAGTTTTTGGTAATATGGGAATTGTCATGCTCCAAGTTGCCAAAAAGTTATTAGGATATCCCCATCAATCTATGGCTACCATTTTTGGGACTACTGAAATTTATTCTACTTCAGCTTAAAGGTTAAAGATCATGTTAGAAGAAACTTTTTTACCTCAAATTATCAATAACAACTTACAGGATGTTTTAGAAGATATTGTAAATCGGATGGAAATTAAATCTGATTTTTCAATTTCTCATCCCGACTATAAACCGTTAGAAATTACCACAGAAGCACGAGAAAATTTTGATAAAATGCCTCCAGAAATTCAACAAAAATATCTGAGTTCTCAATTGCGAGGGTTTCTTTATGGTATTTATTATAATGGCTCCCTCAGAGAAGCATTAGATCCCGATAAAGATCATCAAAATTTACCACAAGATTTAGAAAATAATACGGTTTTAGGGATAGATATAGAGTTCTATGAACAGTTACATCAAAGTAACAAAGGAACAGGATATTTTGATTCGGGTTGGCAGGTTTTACGAGAAGAAAGTGATGGTAGTGTAGCCGTTACTAAGGGAGGGTTAAGACTTCATATTCAACGAGATCAACATCTTTTATCTGAAGATAAATTCGCAAAAATTGGTGAGATTGTCAAGATAAAATTACTTAAAAATCGAATACAAAGTGGCTTTTATATGGCAGTAGGAAATCATGGTTTTAGTCACAGTGAGGAGAGGGGAATCAAAGATACAACGGTTAGAATATACTTTAATTTTACCCCAGAGGGTGCTATCGCAGTCATGGAATGTTTAACCCAACAGTTTAATGAGAAGGAAATTCCTTTTAGTTTCAAAGTTTTATATAATCCTAAAGAATATAAACGCCATGATTCAGGAGTGTTATATTTTGATAAGCAAAATTATACCAAAGTCAAAGATATTGTCATGAATATCTATCAAGAAACGAAAGGGTATTTTAAGAATAGTGTTCCCTTATTTACATTAAAATTAGAGCAAGGTTTAGGATTAGCTGAAGAACCCGATCATCGTTTTAGTGAACAAGAAAGTTTTGGGATGAATCGTTGTCAAATTATTGCTAATGGATTATTAAAAGCGTGGTATGAAGGGGATAATTCACCTCAAGGACGTATGAAGTTCATTTTAGAACAATTTTCTGAGTTAGGAATTGATTTAGATCGTATCTATCTCAATGGGGGATCTGAGGATATTTATTAAGCATTAATTTTTATTAACAATTGCCTAAGCTCAGTTAATTTATCAGTTACGATGGAAGGATCAATAAGTCTAAATAATCTAACTAGGGAGTTCATCTAATGCCTAATATTACTATATCTGATTTGACTCCTGCCGGTTCTGATCTATTTTCTGATTCTGAAAGCTATCTTCATGAGTTAAAAGATGTGGAAATAAATGCCACTCGTGGAGGAATCACCCCTTGGCTTCTTGTAGTAGCTTTTACTCTCATCGCATTTGATGCTAAGTAATTACATTATTGATTGATGAAATAATAATTATTGGTGATCGCTTAACCAATGGCGTTGCTGATTTGGAGTATGAATCATCCTATTTGCAATTCTTAAAATCCAGACTCACACTAATGTTTGGATATGTGAAAAATTGGCATTCATGCCTTGATTAACCAACGCCCCATTTTTTAAATGTTCATAAAAAGCGATCGCATTTTTTTTAGACTTGGTGTATTTTAGATTTCCTTGGCAACGAGAACCCATTATTAACCTTGGGAGTACCATCAAATTCTAAGTATATTGTCTATTATAAAAAACCTCAAGTTTAACTTCTATCGCTGCTTTGCCTAACAAATTAAGCAATTTATCTACACTAAAACGGCTGATTTCCCCATTCATTAAATTACTAATTCTCGGTTGGGTTTCTTCAAAAAAAACGGCAGCTTCTTGTTGAGTCCATCCCTTTTCTTTAATAAAAGATCGTAAAGTTAACATCAAGTCAGCCCTGATTTTTAGGTTAAGGGCTTCTTCCCTAGAAAATCCTAAGTCTTCAAATATATTATCCTTGCCAATAGTGATATCAATTGAGTGAGATAGAGTCATTTTTTTACTCCTGTAATTGTTGTCTAAATTGAATCATTTGCTGATAACGTTGTTGTCCTAATTCAATATCTTTTTTGGAGGTTCTCTGTGTTTTTTTCCTAAAAGCATGAAGGACATAAATTCCTTCTTCAAACCTCGCAACATAAAAGATTCGGTATGTTTCTCCTGTCCAAATTCTAATCTCTTCTGTTCCTTTCCCAATAATGGGAATAGGTTTGAAATCATTAGCTTTATCTCCTTTTTGAATGACTCTAAGTTGAAAACCTGCTTTACGCCTTGCTTCTTCGGAAAAATTACTAATATCATTCCTTGAAGTGCCAATCCAGTATATGGGTTTATGTCCCATGTTGGGGTTAATTATTATAGTTTATACCTAATTTAGTATAACATCATTAACGCAAAAACGCGATCGCCTTTTACTTAAACAAGGAATGCGATCGCTATGGTTAATTGATATTTTAGCTTATCGTACAATGGAAAAAACTATCAGATTGTTTATTATTCAGTAGCGATCGCTTTAATTCTTGAAAAAGGATAGGCATCAGTTAACCTATCCCTTCACTTATATCGTAAAAAAGCGATTGCTCTTTTACCTAAAAATATATGTCTCTAAAACTAAACATATATGCTTCACTGATTGCCTTTTTGCCTAAACTAAAGGTTCTAACTAGCAACTTGGGTTAATTAGAATTGAACAACTATCCGAATAGAAGTACCACTAATATTAATATCAATTCTGACACCTGTTCCACCACTAATATTTAACATTCCAGAGTCATGAGATAACTCAGTTAAATAGCTTTCGGAATCTGAAAATAAATCAGAACCAGCTAGAGAAAGATCGTTAATTTTGATTTGTGCCATTTGTTTTTTTCCCCACTTCTAAATGTTTTTTGATTCAGTTGTAAGTAAATTACCAAACTCGTATCGTAAAGACATAGATGCGAACCCCAGTTCCTCCCTTAGTATTGTCCAATTCGCTATCATGAGATAACTCAGTTAAATAGCTTTCGGAATCTGAGAATAAATCAGAACCAGCTAGAGAAATATCGTTAATTTTAATTTGTGCCATGATGTTCACTCCTTGATATATTATTTATAAAAATTCATAGTCATTCTATCACCTAAGAATGATAATGTCAAGATATTCAATCTTGCCAAAATGCGTATTAAATGGAAAAAACTATCAGATTGTTTATTATTCAGTAGCGATCGCTTTAATTCTTGAAAAAGGATAGGCATCAGTTAACCTATCCCTTCACTTATATCGTAAAAAAGCGATCGCTCTTTTACCTAAAAAAAGATATATGTCCCTGAAATTAGGCAGCCTGAACTATAGGGAGGGTAGGAGCTGGGATAGGGTACGTAGTAAATAGAGTAGTCCGTATTGATGTAGTAAGACGAACGCTTGTTCCACCTTGAATATTTAACATTTCGCTATCATGAGATAACTCAGTTAAATAGCTTTCAGAATCTGAGAATAAATCAGAACCAGCTAGAGAAATATCATTAATTTTAATTTGTGCCATGATGTTCACCCCTCCATATATCATCTAGAAAATGTAATTCTAGTTATATCACTTAAGAATGATAATGTCAAGATATTTCAGATTTCTTTTCTTTTTTTTAAGAGGCAATAGCTGTGAGATCGAGCCTAAAATGCCAATAGAAAGTAAACCCCATAGAGGCGTAGATTCAGGAGTAGAAGGAGCTTCATTAACTGAAACACGAAGGACTTGACCTTGTCCGGGGACATAACCTTGATTGGAAATATAAATATCACCATTAGGGGCAATTTCTAGAGCAGTCGGTGTATTTAGTACATCACTAAGAATAGAAGTGCGATTACCATTAGGGTCGATATAAATTAAATCCCCCAAACTAAATTCAGAGAATAATGATTTAGACGCAAACTCTAGCACGTAAAGACCGCCTTGAGCATCAAAAGCTAAATCTATAATTTGAGTGAAACCTTCTGCATAGATTTCTACTTGATTATTACTATCTATACGAAAGATACGAGCTTGATTTTCAGGATAAGGAAAACCCGTAAATTCAGCGATATAAAAAGCTCCATCAGGCCCTATCGTTACAGAGGTAGGCACTGATTGTAAAGCAATAGTATTGCCTGTAAGTGGATCAATTACCGTTCGTTCAGGAAGAATTGATAACAAATTAAGTTCACTTCCATCGAGTTTAGCAGCAAAGAAATCATTGCCTGCAGCATCAACAATATAAGCCGTATCACCTTGAATTAAAAAAGCGTAGGGATTACTATCAATACCGTTGTTATAGGGATTAAAAAAGCCTGAACCAATGTCATCTGGATTAAACAAAGCTTCATATTCAGCTAAGTCTGCTAAGGGAGTCAAAGAAACTTGTGAATTGAGATTATCAAGAGCAACTAATTGACCAAATTCAGAAATATTCAAAACCTGATCTCTTTGTTCGGGAGACGAACCTAAACCAAAAATAGCATAAGCTTTTCCTGATGAATCAAATTGTAGATCATGGATTCCTGTAGCATCAATCGTGATATTTAGTGGTTCAAAAGGTAAAGCAATTGATGGTAATCCTGTTGTTATACGTTGTACTGTATTATTTTGAATGCGTGTTATTGCACCCGTTGCACCGTAACAGACGACATCGGTTCCCCCACCCGGTGCTGGAATACAAGGTCCTGTGCCGCCTCGTCCGGCTTCCGTTACATATAATGCACCGTCGGGTCCAAAAGTCAAACCTCGTGGACTATCAAGATTGTCAGCGATAACCTGAAAAGTGACAGCTAATGAGGTTTCTGCTATAGCCAATAGCATTAAAGCAGATCCAGCAGCAATTGTTAATGATTTTTTAAGCATAGTATCAAAAATAGATCGCTTGTAATAGGTAAATTGGTTTTTGTTAATCTTAACAAGTAAATGTTATTTTTATCGATGAGTTAAAACTCAATGATATGAACTAAACACCAATTAAAACCCGCAGAAGTAGTAAAAAAAAATGATATTCCACTTAATTTACCTTCTGAAAAATCATTTTGCATTTATTCTCTGTTAATGATTCCTGCTTCTTCCTCAATTCTATCTAAAGCCTTTTTAACTTTAAATAAAGCCCGTAAATAAGCAATATTACTATTCCAGGCAGAACGGGGTAAAATAGGCTGTTTCAAATCTTTATTTTCTGAAGTTTCTTCTAACTTATTAGACTCAATTAAACTTTTTTCCATGATTAATTTACCTCAAAATTAATGACTAGAACCTACCAAAGATAATGGTATTTGTTCCTCCTTTTCCCAACTAGCGGGCCATTGAATTTTATTGGCTGTAAACTGCAGATTATCGTCTTCGGGTAAGGGACTATTAAAAGGTTCTTCAATTAACTCAAATACCCCATTATCAAAAGGAGTACCTGCTGCTTGATGTTTTAAGACAACTCGCTCCCGAATTTCTCGTTTTTCTTGAGTCAAAGCACGATGATGACAATAAGGATTATTACCTCTTTTATCAAAGAAAACATGAGCAGTCCAACTGCAACCACCGCGACATAATTCAGCAAATTCACAAGTTTTACAGAAGCCCCAAAGATGGTCAGTTCCTTGAGGAGTTCCTGCTCCTAAATTGAAGCGTAATTCTTCAGTTTCTTCAATAATTGTTCGCAGAGAATAATCCCGAATATTACCTCCGGTATAGGCCGTAGTCGGCAAAGAAGGACATCCTTTAATTGCTCCATCTGCTTCAATTCCTAAAGTAGAAAGTCCAGCATTACATCCCTGCCAAAATGACCAAGCATCACCCCCACGAAGTAATCTTTCATAGGGGCCATAATAGCCAATATTATTACCTGCTTGAACCCTCACCCCTTCTTGTTTTGCTCGTTGTGCTACCTTGGCTATCATTGGATAGACATCTAACAATTCATAGGGTTGTAAAAGGATATGATTATTATCAGCCGCCCTTCCCATAGGAACTGTTAATTGAATTTGCCAAGCAAAGATTCCTGCATCTCGCAGACGCTCATAAATTAGGGGAAATTCTGGGGCGGAAAGACGATTAATTTGGGTATTACAACCAAAAGCAATTCCTGCTTCTTTTAGGTGACTCATGGTTTTAAAAGCCCATTGCCAAGAGCCTTGTTTTCCCCTTTGATAGTCATGGGTTTCTTCTAACCCATCAACAGAAACAGAAACCACCTTAATTCCCGCCTCTTTCATGCGATGAGCAGTCTCTAAAGTGATACCATAACCTCCAGTGGTCATACCACAAACCATCCCCGCTTTATTAATAGCTTGGGCAATTTCTAACCAATCAGGACGCAGAAAAGCCTCTCCTCCAATAATAGTAACTTCTGTAATGCCTACTTCGGCCATTTGTTTGACCAAATCAAGAGCTTCTTCGGTTGAAAGTTCTTCAGTTCTATTATGTCCAGCACGAGAGCCACAATGTTGACAAGCGAGGTTACATTTTAGGGTAATTTCCCAAACTGCATAACTAATTCGGCGATATTCTGTCATAATTTTTTTGCTTAAACGGTTTAACTAAATCTTTGATTTTGATTCAAGTAGATTGACATAAATAAGATAGTTTGTTGTTGTGCTTCAGCGCATTGGTGTAAGGGCTAAAGTCCAACAACAAATAGTTACCTTGTTTATTTCATTAAACTCCCTACTTAGGAAGATTGCCAGAAAATGGTTCTATTATTTTGGAGAAATAATCACACCATAAAGAGGCTGAGGGGGACACTCTTTAGGAGGCCAAACAATAACTCCATATAGTGGTTGAATTTCTGGCCGTCCAGTGAGTCCTCCAAACACGGCTGCTAATTCTTTTTCACCTAAATCCTGAATTTCACCTTCACCAGCAGCAGATTCTAATAACTGATAGGTATATTCTTCATACTCTTCTAAAGTGAAATCATAGCCAGCAGCTTTAACTATTTGGCTACATTGTTCTTTACTTTCAACATTTTGAATTTGACTACGAAAAGCTTCATCCTTGGCAAGCTGTTCGTAAAAAGATTTGACCTGTGCTAAAGACATGATTTACTCCTTTTTTGTTTATTATTAGTCAATGTAATTGAGATTCAAATGTTTTGTTATTCTCATGGAATAATAACACCATAAAGGGGAACAATTTGAGGCTGAAAAGGTTTAGGAGGCCAAGGAACATTTGATGGTAAAAGATCTTGGAGAAATGAGGGAAATGGGTACAATGGCTTATTGCCACTACCTCCGCCAAAAACCGCTTCTAATTCTCTTTCATTCAGGTCTTGTAATTCCCCTTCCTCCAGACTTGATTCTAACAGTTCATAGGTGTAACTTCCTAACTCTTCTTCGGTAAAGTTATACCCAGATTTTTGAACAAAATCACTACATTCTTCTTTTGTTTTTACCCCTTGGAGATGAGTGCGAAATGCTTCATCTTGGGCTAATCTTTTGTAAAACTGTTTAACATCAACTAAAGACATACTTTTATTCTCCAATGGTAGTGGGCATTGATACTTGACGAATTAATTCGGAAGCATTATAGTTATCAGTAATAATTTGAGGACACCTCATACAAGCTGCTTTTCCCTCTTGTTGAAACCAGCGACAATCTTTTCGGATAGCACAAGAGGGTAATTTTTCTTCAACGATAGGAAATTGCTCAACTACTCGCTGTGCTAAACGACAATTACTACCATCAAAATGGAGACATTTATTAGTAGCACAAGTAGTGGCAGTCCGAAAGACTTCGGCTGGTGTTACAGGTGCAGCCAGTGCCATCAATTCATCAGTGACAGGTTGAGGTTTTTTGAGATAAGTAACGCGGGGGTTTTCTACAGTTCCACCAATAATACCAAAGACGATACTATTGGGTAATTCTGGTCGATTAGAACTCGGACAAAGGGTGACTTGATTAGCATCATGACTTTTCATTGATGACCTCATTTCTCTGATGATTGCTCTATTATATTTAGAGGCTTTAGATGAGATTTGTAAGCTTAGAAGCATTTAACCTTCTTTTTTCCACACCTCAAACCTTTGCTTTGGCTAACTCAATGATACAAACTAAATGCGTCTAAGCTTATTACGGAATTTCTCTGATTATCTTCCCATTACATTTAGAACTTTGGTATGATAGGATCTTTAAGGATTATCCCAATGGGGAATGGGTCGGGGTAGAAAATTCCCAAGACAATAGGAGGAAGAAAAGCTAATCCTCCTTCAATATTTTTGCTTTCTTCGTCAGAAATATCTATCAAAGAATCTTCTAGAACTTGCTGTCTTCTGAGGGCTGCATTCGCAACTGATGCTTCGATAAGATCAGCAATTTCAACTTGACCAAGATGATTTCTTAAATTCTCGTTCATTTTTTCCTCTCTTTAAAAAGGAGTTGTTCGGATTCACTAGAGCAAATTGCCTCTTAATCTTATTCTGAAAATTTTTTAATAAAATGTCAAGGATAGGTCAAAAATTTTTTGGTTATAAAGTGAATCAATTATTTCTTTTTTGTCTTAAGGATAACAAGGACAGATTTGTCCTAAAACAGGCAAATTTGTGCGCTAGTGTCCCCAAGAAGCACCAAAGCCATGTACTAAGACAACGGCTGGGCCAGTGTCTCCCTGATTTTGATACGCTATGGGAAATCCCTGCCAAATCCAGATTTTATCTGAGGTATCAGCCATTGACTCTACGGGCAAAGATTGCATTATCATTGGTACGGCACTTAATTAACATTTTGTAATATTTTAAGGAAGTATAGCGTAATATTTTGTAGGGACAAGTCATTAGAAAATTTTCTAGTTAAACCATCTCCTTGCTATCGCCTTGTCCCTACAGACTATAATATCTATATCTTTAATTTTTTTCTAACAAATTTATAAAATTTTACTCCCCATTCTTCTAACCAATGAATGAGGCGATCTAACCATTCTAAAATATAGACTAAGGGATGTTTAACATAGCCTGTTGACTTAGCTTTAGTTTCAATCCAATCTGAAGAAACATCTTCTAAATTATAAGAAGAATCAGACTTTGTTAGGGAAGAAGACGGAAGATTTGTATTTTTAACCTTAGCAACTGCTTTGGGAGTGGATTGACCTTTCCTTAAGGTTTTGGGATTTTGGCGGCGTAAAGAGGGTTTTTTCAAGTATTTTTCAGGAATAGGGGCTAATTCGATTCCTTGGGGTAAGAACGCATCAGGAGAAGGGTTAGGAAGATTATCAGAGGTTGGGGGGGTTTCTAAGGCGAAATCATCCCAAGATAACCAAGGATCATCAAGAGAGGGTTGAGAGGTAGACTGAGATAAGCTTCGATAAGGTTGATCGGGTTTCCCTTTGATTTGAGTGGGTGAAGTATTTTCTTCTAATTGAGATTTTGAAGTATTTTGACCAAAAAAGTAGTCAATAGCGGCATAAATCAGCACTTGAATAGTAAAAGGATCGTTATTTTCTGGATCAAGGGAATAATTAGCTTTTTTCTCTAATTTCTCTCCCCATTTTTGCACAGGTTCAACTAAAGCTTGAATGGGTGGTTTTTGGCTAATTTGAATAATTTTTTCTCTAACAGATGGGGGTAGTTGGGGAATATTAAAGGAGTCAAAAGTAGGGATTACTTTTTGACAATTTTTAGATAATGTTTTGTCAGGAGATGATCCAAAAAAGTAATCTATTGCTTTTTGAATTAAGGTATTTAATTCTTCCCATTGTATTATTTTAATCTGGGTTTGGGAGTTGTCCCATAAAGCTAAATTATCATCAATTTGATTGAATTGAGTTAGGGAATTATTATTCGGATTAGAGAAGGAAACCAGAGAAGATTCTCCAAAGAAGTTAAGGGTGATCGCTACTTCACCGGTTTGTACCCACCGCATGATCTGCCAAAACCAACGTACAGGGGGTAATACATGGTCAGGTTTGACGGAAAATTGAGAGATTAGACCGGGTTTTTTGGGTGTTTTTGCTTGAATTAATCGCCATTCATACCAATAATTAGCAGTTTCTAAACGAATACGAGATAGAAGTTGTTTTTGTTGCTGGGGAGAGAGAATATCAAGGGTTTGGTTATTGAGGGTAACTAAGACAATATGACGGTTATCTAAAAGGGTAGCCATTCCTTGGATATCTACAGAGGAAATGGGCAGAGAATCGCCTGATAAGGGGGTTAATACCTCATTCGGTTGAGACAGCGATCGCCGAATGTTGTCTCGGACTTGTTTAAGAAAAATTGCCCACTCAGGAGAGTTGTGGTGGGTAATTTTGGCAGGATAATTAGGCTTTTGGGGGGATAATTGAGGTTTAGGGGTATCAGAGTCAGCAAACCAAGGATCAATAGCCTCTAAAACTCGCTTTAGGGGGCGATCAACAGTCACAAATGACTCTATTCCCTCTTTGGGGGCCGTTTCGGGGGGTAAGGCGTTTTTTTGGATGGTTTGGTCAAGTTTTTGTCGGGTACTGCGTCCCGCTTGAACCAGGAGATAAATGGGATAAATAAGTACTTGTGTTCCCCATTGTGCCGCTAATTTGAGATGTTGCGCTGTTTGAATAATGCGATCGCGCCATCGCCAAGATTGGCGGTTGATAAAATTAAAGAGTCTGCTTTGGTAAGGGCCACGTTCAGGAGAGGACATTAGTAATTTTTAGGGGCGACTCAATTGTTTTTTATTATGCCTGAAATATGCTCAATTATCTAGGACGAATCCAATTTTTTTGGCATTTAATGGTGATTCTCTCTTTACCCTGTCTTTTAAAGATTATCTATTCCCTTGTTTTAATACTTAGTAATTATACCATTTTTAAGTGATTTATCTGTTAATTATTTATTAATTTTAATTTGACAAATTGTCTGTGGAAAAATTTTATTCTATCTTCTAGTATTATAACTAACTTAGATCAGTAGAACTTGGGTTAAATTCAGATCTTGCACCATCACTAAACTAAAAAGTGCGAAAAATCTGAACTTTTAACTTTTAACTGATAACTGATAACTGTTAAAGAGGACTGAGATTATGAGTAAATATTGTACAGCATTCTTTAAATTGTGCTTAATTGTTTGTTTGTTGCTTTTTTCAGGAGAACAACCGACAGAAGCACTCTCAGAAATTCTATCTAGTAGTCAAGCTTCGGATTTATTTTATCAGGGAATAGAACAAACAGAAAAAAGCAATTATAGTCAAGCTATTTTAGATTTTACACAAGTTATTAATTCTGAGAGTAAATGGGTAACTGCTGCTTATACTAATCGCTGTTTAGTTCATCTTAATTTAAACCAAAATCAAGCAGCTAAATCAGATTGTACGGAGGCTATTAAACGTAATTCTAACCAGACAGATGTTTATTTAAACTTAGGGTTAGCTGAGTATCGCTTAGGTAATTATTATCAGGCATTGTCTCAGTATCAAGAAGTTATTAAAAGGGATAAAGAGAATTATCAGGCTTATTATAATCAAGGATTAGTTTATGTTGCGCTACAAGATTATTCTCAAGCTTTAAAAAATTATGAACAAGCCCTTCTTTCCGAAAAATTAGAGACAGATGAGCAAAAATCTTTGATTTATAATGAGAAAGGATTAGCTTATTTTAATTCTGGAGATATGGCAAATTCTCTAACTGAGTTAACTCAATCAATTAGTCTAAACCCTGTCAATGATCAAGCTTATTATAATCGAGGTTGTATTCACTATAAAACTCAACATTATTTAGCGGCAATTGATGATTTTAACCAAGTTATTAAACTAAATTCTGATTCTGCACAAGCTTATGTTAATCGAGGGATTAGTTATTATGCGATGGGATTAGAACAAGCTGCATTGAGAGATTTAAACAGGGCTTTACATCAATTTGATAAGCAAGAACAACTCATTGCTTATCAGCAAACTTTAAACTTAATTAATCAGTTGAAAGAAAAGCGAGAAATCTCTGGTCAAAGTATCTTAGCTTAAGTTGTTTAGTAGGGGTCAACGGCCGTTGAACCCTACAATCTTCTTTGTTCATTAAACTTCTTTTAATTAATACATAATTCAGCCCGCGAAGGCGAGCTTTGTTTTGGTAGCTACACCTTTCAAGGTGTCAGCATCTCCTTGATATCATAACAAATTGTAAAATTCCATTTAATTATGAATACTTAACTAGTATAATTATCAGTAATTTACAGGGGTAAAAGAGGGTCTATGGTTGACGGGTTGATAGTCTGGGGGGTCACTCAAGCAGCAGGTAAATCTAGTTTATTGCAATATTTAGCTTTAAATTGGGCTGAGAAAGAACCGAGGAATCGCGCTTTTTCTCCCTTACCTCTTTTGATAGAATTGCGGATTTATGCGAGAGATAAAGCAGAAAATAAATGTAAGAATTTTCTTGAATTTTTTCATCAAGGTAATCTCTTTTGTCACCTTAATCAACATTCCCTAGACGACAAATTAAAAAAAGGTCAAGTGATTGCTCTTTTTGATGGATTAGATGAAGTATTTGATCCACAATTACGAAAGGTGCTTAAGTTGACACCGATTGCCATCTAACCCACCCTTGTTTGCTGCTAATTTGATGTATTAGGACTGGCGGTTTGTTGGGTTTCGTGCCTCAACCTAACCTACAATCTATGCCTCATTTTAGCAGCAAAGAATCCACTAAACTATAAATAAGCTCTTAATTGATAAATTATGACTTTTACTTCATCCCAAACGATTCAATCTTCCTTAGTAGACTCAAATGAGATAACATTTCCTCATGGTGAATTTTGGAGTAATGAGCCACCCTTGGAAAGTAATTTACACTTACGACAAATTATACTGTTAATTCAGTGTTTGGAATGGTTATGGCAAGACCGTAATGATTTTTTTGCTGCGGGAAATCTGACCATTTATTATAGTCCCAATCAAAAGAAATCAGAATATTTTCGCGGCCCTGACTTTTTTGTGGTATTAGGGACAGAAAGAAAATTAGAGCGAAAAAGTTGGGTTGTTTGGCAAGAAGGCGGAAAATATCCTAATCTGATTATTGAAATTCTTTCTGATAGTACCGCTCATATAGACAAAGAGGAAAAAAAACAAATTTATCAGGATATTTTTCGTACTCCTAATTATTTTTGGTTTGATCCTGATAGTTTAGAATTAGCAGGTTTTCGGTTAATGGAAGGACAATATCAACCCATTGAACCCACAGAACAAGGGTGGTTATGGAGTCAAGAATTAGGGTTATATTTAGGAATATATGACAAACAATTGCGGTATTTTACCTCTGAAGGTCAATTAGTTTTAACCCCCGAAGAAACCGCAAAATTATCTCAGCAACAGCTAGAAACAGAACGTCAACAATTAGCATTAGTACAACAAGAATTAGCCCAAATGAAAGCGCAAATGAAAGCATTAGAAGTTGAACCTAAATAAACTCTGTAAGGGCATAAGTAGGTAGAGAAAATTAATTATACAAAATTGCGTAGGGGCGGGTTTTTTACATAAATCCATGATTCTCACCAAAAAACTAGATAAACCCGCCGGAGGCTGTGCAATTAATTTTGCTTGACTACTTAATATATTATGCCCCTACAAATTGTTGTTATCTTCGTTTAAATTAGAGGAAGAAGCTTTGACAAAAAGACTAATTCCCTTCTCATAATTAGACGCGATCGCTAAAAAAGCACCCGCTAAAACATAAATAGGCAAAGGAAGAATAAACCCCTTAACCCACTGAAACATTTGAACGAAAACAAAAAGAACAATAACCGTTGTTGCCCAAACTTTCATAAACTCACACCTATAATAAATACAATTACATTTTAACTAAATAGCTGGTCATAATTAAAGTCACCATAGAAAAGTTCGTAGTGATGGCTTTAGGCATTATTATATAGCAGTAACTCTAATTTACTTTGATTATAACAGTTTTTATAGAAATTAATGCACTTAATAATTTGTTTAAAAGTTGGCGACGACTATCAAAACTTAAATAACGGTCAAATTTAGGACGAGTAATCGTTTTCTGCATTTCTTGAAAGATGGTATCAGACAAGAGAATTAACCCTTGTTTCTTGACTAAATTAACGGTCTTGGCAGGGGCTGAGTTGTTGAATAAAATTGCACTAATAATTACGTTTGTATCAATAACAATCCTATTCATTAGCTTTCTTGCAAAAGAGATTCTAAAATCTCAGGAGTCAACCCATTTGCTTGTGCTTCTTGGCTACATTTTTCCATGATGTCTTCTAAAGAGGTTTGATTAGTGATGGCTTCTTTTAACCACATTCCCAATAATAAATGAATCTTTTTTTGTTGGCTTGAATCCATTGTTTTATAGAGGTGGGCGATTGAGGATTCAACTTCGACTTGAAGATTAATTTTTTCCATCTTGTACTCCTAATAGATATGAAAGATTACCTTGATTATAACATTTTACTTATTTATTTTAATCATAAAAAAAAACGTGAGAGAAAAATAAAATCTCCCACGATTAAAACTGAAATTGAAACTTAAAATTACACTTCGACAGGAACTTTTTCCACTACCATTAATTTTTCGTAAGTTTCTCTCATTTTGAGTCCAACTAACACTTGGAATAACCCGGTTCCATTTTCCGAACCTGGATAATCTTTATGATGAAGAAGTAATTCAGTCATTTCACCGTAATATTTAGTTCCGGTTTTACTTAAATGACTTTCAATGTAGATCATTTCTTCGAGATTATCAAATTGACCATCTACCTCTAATATAGAGACTTCATTACCCATAAAATTATCAGGGCCATAGTACATTTTTAGTCCAGGATAAGTACAAGTCAATTTACGTCCACAAGGCCGCCAATCAATAGTAGACCCTTCATCAAATAGATAAGCAGGTTCAAAATTAGCAATGCCTTCTTTTTGAACTAAACGAACCCGTAATAACTTGCTTTCACGATCTTCTAATAATTGAGTGGGTAACACCTGAATAACCACATCAGCGTGTTGTTTTTGAGGTTCAATATAAGCAGTAAAATCAGGCTTTCTAGAATTAATAGAGGCTAACACATCGTCGTAACTGTGACCTCTTTCGGCCATGTCGCGCTGAATTTTCCAATTAATTTTGACTTCATCGCTAATATCAAGATAGACACTGAAATCAACTAAAGAACGAACTCTTTCATCATATAAGGGGTGTAAACCTTCAATCACAACCACCTTATTAGGTTCTATCCGTTCAGGGGGATCAATCATCCCTGTTTCGTGATTGTAAATAGGTTTATCAATAGCGTGACCTGATTTAAGAGCATTAATTTGCTCATACATTAAATCAAAATTATTAGCTTTAGGATCTAAAGCAGTTACCCCTGCTTTTTTTCGGCCTTGACGATCAAGACTATGATAATCATCTAAACAGATAACCGTCATAAATTCTTCGCCAAATAAATCAATTAAGCGACGTAAAAATGTAGATTTACCGCAACCGGAGTCTCCAGCGACACCAATAAGAACCACGCGGTCTAATTGAGTGGTCATAGCTTCCCTCTAAACTGCAAAATTAAATTGTTAACCCGATTTCGTTACCATTTAGTTAAAGTCTCCAACAAGTGGAATATTACTCTATTAGCCTATGGGTAACTTTGTTTATAGTCGAAATATCTTTCCCTATGGAGAAGATATTATACACCCTACCATCTTTCCTACGCTTTGTTGCCTAAACTTTGGCCTTTTCCTAAAAAATTCTAAAACTGACGCAAGCTTGACAGTTTTTTATATTGGAATTCGTTAGGCTCTACTCACGGCCTGGTCTGAGTTTTGGTTTACCTTCCTCATGAAGCAGTATGTATTTAAGATTACCTCCCGATGGTAGGCTAAAGAATGCAGTGCTTATAATTAATTTGAGTTAGGAGCTAGATAAACCATGTACAATCCAGGTTTAGCGGCAGCTTTGGCCAACACCACCGAATATGGCAATCGTTTGTTTGTGTATGAAGTGGTGGGGTTAAGTCAGAATACAAAAAATGATAATCTTGACTATCCCATTCGTAACAGTGGCAGTGTGTTTATCACCGTGCCTTATCAACGAATGAATCAGGAAATGCGCCGCATTAATGCTATGGGCGGCCGTATTGTGAGTATCAAACCCTTGAATGCTGACACCCCGTTAAAAGTTACTCCAACACGCCAAAGTCAAGCCGAGGTTAGTCAACCACCAGTAAGCAAAACTCAAGAAGTAAAAACTAAGTCTATGACTGAAACGAAGGTACAAGTACCCGTCAATATTTATCGTCCTAACAACCCTTATATTGGGAAGTGTGTGGAAAATTATCCTCTGGTGGCTGAAGGAGGTTCAGGGATTGTTCAACACCTAACCTTTGATATCTCTGGCGGTGATCTACAATATGTAGAAGGGCAAAGTATAGGTATTATCCCCCCAGGAACGGATGAAAATGGTAAACCCTATAAAGTAAGACTTTATTCGATCGCTTCGACTCGTCATGGCGATATGAAGGATAATAAAACTGTCTCTTTATGTGTTCGTCAACTCGAATATGAACATCCCGAAACCAAGCAAACCGTTTACGGGGTTTGTTCTACTCACTTATGTTTCCTCAAACCAGGGGACGATGTGGCTATTAGTGGCCCTGTGGGTAAAGAAATGTTACTGCCCGATGACGAAGATGCCACTATTATTATGTTGGCTACAGGAACGGGTATTGCTCCTTTCCGTGCTTTCTTATGGCGGATGTTTAAGGAACAACACGAAGATTATAAATTCAAAGGGTTAGCTTGGCTAATTTTTGGAGTTCCTTTTACCGCGAATATTCTCTATAAAGATCATTTAGAGCAGATGGTCGCCGATTATCCGGAAAACTTCCGTCTTACCAATGCTATCAGTCGGGAAGAGAAAAATAAAGACGGTGGACGGATGTATATTCAACATCGGGTCGCTGAACACGCTGAAGAGTTATGGGGAATGCTACAAAATCCTAAAACCCACCTCTATATGTGTGGACTCAAAGGGATGGAAAGTGGTATCGAAGAAGGATTAAGTCCTTTTGCTAAAGAGCAAGGTGTAGAATGGTCTGATTTTGTTAAGACCCTCAAAAAAGAACATCGTTGGCACGTTGAAGTTTACTAAATTGCCAAATTTTTATCAAGGTTTAGGGTGGGTTATGCTCACCCTATTATTTTTAAATTTTTAACTAAATTAATATCCTATTAGAAGATGGAGAAACAGTTCATAATGCTTTCTTTGATAGAAATTTTAAGGAGGAAACACCATGAAAATTCAATATTTATAAGTCCGATTTATTTGGAAAAAATCGATATCAAAAAATCAGTAATTTCTCGCCAAGCTAAATCAGTAGCAACCGGATCAAATCGATAACCATCATCTCTCATAAATGTATGATTAGCTTCATAGGTAACAATTTTATGAGTAATATTAGTCTTTTTAAGTATGTCTATAATTAACGTTCTTCCCTCATCAGGAACATGAGGATCTAAAGTTCCAAAAATCATTAACACTTGACCGTTTATCTCTTGCATTCTGGCTAAACTATCGGCTTTTTCTCGTCCTAATTTACCATTATGAATACCTGTAGGATAAACACAAACTGAACCCATAATTTCAGGGTTAAAGGCAGCACGAAAAGCCAGATGTCCCCCAATACAAAAACCCATAGTTCCTATTTTTCCAGAAGCAACACTGTCATTTTTTGCTAAAAAATCAATAATTGCTTTAGCATCTATATCAAACTCAGATAAAGCTGTTTTTCTAGCAGCTTCGTTACCTTGAATACGTCCTAAATCATCAGGTTCAATTATGGTTCCTATGGGTAGTAACCGATGATAAATTTCAGGGGCTGCAACCACAAATCCATATCCGGCTAAATGATCAACCAGTCTAGTAATAGGACTACCTAACTGATAGATATCAGAGTAAAATAAAATACCTGGACATTGACCATCTTGTTCGGGACTAGCAACATAAACTCTCATGGCATTATCATCCACAAGAATACTGGTATTTTGTCGTTTTATTTGCATAGAATTTAATTATAACTCAAATAATTACACTATTTTCCAGGAAAAAAATATAAAGGTTAAATTTGATTTTAAGTCGATTTTTTTGAGAGAATGCGAGCAGGAATACCGACGACAGTTTGACCTTCGGCAATATCTGATAAAACTACGGCATTAGCTCCAATATTCACATCATCTCCAATTATAACCTTCCCTAAGATTTTAGCACCTGCTCCTATATTAACTCGTTTACCTAGTTTGGGAGCATCCAAAGGACAGTTTAAATATCGATTTCCTAATGTTACTCCCTGACGAATAATACAATCATCACCAATAACAGCATGGCCGTGAATAACAATGCAGCTTTGATGTTCAATAATAACTCGCCGACCTAACTCGACAGTATAGGGTAACTCAATGCCATAAATATTACGAACATAGCGATACAAAAAACGATAAATAATACTAAAGGGAGCGCGCAAAAACTTGGGTTCAATTTTCATTCTCCAAACCCCAAATCGATTAACAGCAACTGCCCGAAATCCTGGTCTTGTCCAGTCTTTTTCATGAGCTATCCAATCTTCCTTCACTTGTTCCCATAAACTTTGGGGGATAATATCAACGGGTTGATTAGTTTTGATTAAGTCGGTTTGTGCTTCCATCTTTTTATCATTGAGTTGACAAAATATCCTGTAAAAGAATTATAAAACAAATACTAGGTTGACTGAGAATTACGTTTTATCCAAACACTATTTTTACAAAAATCACTGAAAAATTCAGGAGGCAAGTTACGAGACTTTCCCTGAAGATTAGCGCGAATTTTCGAGAGAAAAAATCCAATAATTGCGCCTCCATCCGTTAAAGCAGTATAAAGCAAACCATAGTTTTTGAGAAAAAAACGTTGACGAGAATCAAACCAATATTGAGGACGACGTTTTGGTGGAACTTTGGTGTTAGTTACCCCTGAACTTTGTCCGACTAAATGAATCACTCGACTTTCAGGAACATACCAACAATTCCATCCTGCTTGATGCGCTCGTAAACAAAAATCTACCTCTTCAAAATACATAAAATAACCTTCGTCAAGTAGTCCAATAGCTTCAAAAACTTCACGACGAATAATCATACTTGCACCTGCAACCCAGTCTGTTTGACAATCAACAACAGAAACTGGAGGGGCGATTATCCAAGGTTTTAATAACGTTGAGACAATGCCTAAACATAGGGAATTATCAAACTCACTGAAAATAGAATGGAACCGGAAGGCTGAGCATTGAGGTGTTCCATCAGGTTCTTCCAAGCGACTCCCCGCAATGCCAACCTGGGGATTTTTATTCATAAAATCTACTAAGATTTTTATCCCATCTGGATGTACAATCGTATCTGGATTTAGTAATAAGAAATAGGGGGGAGGAGAAGAGGATTCTAAGACAGGAC
Organism: Aphanothece sacrum FPU1; assembly: GCF_003864295.1. Lineage (NCBI taxonomy): Bacteria > Bacillati > Cyanobacteriota > Cyanophyceae > Chroococcales > Aphanothecaceae > Aphanothece > Aphanothece sacrum. Next base: position 24,134 of record NZ_BDQK01000013.1, read on the forward strand.
GAATGGCTAGATTATTGCCAAAAGCAAACCCCCCATTCTTGTCTGAAGCAATTAGTGAAACCCAAGAAGACCAAGCTTCATTGTTAATGGCTTCTTGAATTTTTTTCACTGAACCATCTGCTGAATCGTTATCAACAACTACCACTTTCATACTAGGAAGTGATTGGATTTCATTCGTCAGAGATTTTAAGCAATCAATAGTCAAATCTGGTGTTTTGTAGTTGACAATAACTACTAATATTTCAGAAGAATCTGGGACTTTAGTTTGTTCTGGCATCAGTAATCTACCTAAGTTTTTTTACTTAATTAGTGATACTTGCTTACTATGATTATTTAGCAATTTATACTGAAAAAATGTAGTTTAAGTTGCTCATTTTTGGATTGTAACATAGATTAGTAAGAATTGCTTCTATAATTATGGTTTTACAAGACTTATTATGTTAAAATTTTAGTAAAAAATTGATAAATTGCTAAAATGGATAATATCCCTCAACTTGGGCTACTGTGGGCATATTATCCATTAAATGATTTTCCTTAATTATGATTTTATTTTTTCCTTATAAATGCTTTTAGTAAAACTATTTTCTGCTCTCGTATAAACATAGGTTTCTGGCTTTGTAATTCGTTCCGTTTTAAATTTATCTTCAATTCTGTTCCATAAATCCGTATCTTCTCCATAGGGAAGATCTTGAAATCCTTTAATTTGAAAGAAAACATAACGTTTACCAAAAATCGTTGGACACATAACACAATCTCGCAAACTAATTGTTTTATCCTGCTGATAATAGTCAACAATAAAAATTTCTTCTTCTAGTTCAAATCCTCCCGTAATTGCTTCTAATTCTGGATGAGATTCCATATACTCTAATCTTGATTCTAAGTGATTGGATTTATAACTATCGTCACTATCTAAAAATGTGATATAATTTCCAAAACAAGCTTGAATTCCTGCATTTCTGGCATGAGCAAGTCCTCTATTAGTATGACGAAAATAACGAATTCTTTCATTATTTTCTACAAAAGGATTGACTATTTCAAAAGTATTATCCTTACTGCCATCATCAATCACTAATAATTCCCAATTTTTGAAAGTTTGATTGATGACACTTTCAATAGCTTTTTTGAGATAGTTAGCTCGATTATAAGTAATTAAAATAATAGAAATTTCTGGTTTGACATTAAAGTTGATCGGACTCATATTAGATTAACTCTCAAAGTTTTCGATAGAATGTGCTATAATATCATTATATAACGTTTTAGCCCATGTTTAATATCCGTTAGTAGTTTAATATGACCTCAATTAATTCATCTGCTGTCACTCCGAAAACGGTTGAACTCGCCCCCAAATATAATATTCCCTTAGTACTGATTGGCATAGCGATCGCCTTACTTTTTATTCAACCTTGGCTAAGTTTACCCCTAGCATTATTCGGGTTATTTCTGTTAATACAAACAGTAACTATCCGTTTACAGTTTACCCCAACTGCGTTAGATGTTTACCGTTCTAATAAATTACTTCGTCACTTTCCTTATTCAGAGTGGCAAAATTGGGAGATTTTCTGGTATCCGGTACCGATTCTCTTTTATTTTAAAGAAGTTAATAGTATTCATTTTTTACCCATTATCTTTGATGCCAAGACATTAAAAATTTGTTTAGAAGAACACTATCCCTTGGTAAAATAAAAGGGCTATTTTATTCTTTTGAAATGCTCGCAGTTGCAAATATTAATAATTACTCGAATAGACCGCGCAGGCGGGCTTTGTTCCTATAGCCCAACCCTTTAGGGTTAGGCCTTATACCCACCAAAACGATGAGATATGTTAACAATTATTGGTTGTGGTAATTTGAATCGTTGTGATGATGCAGTCGGAGTAATTATTGCTCAAAAATTACAACAATTTTTCAGAGAAAATACCTTATCTAACATTCGTATTTATGACTGTGGAACTGCCGGAATGGAAGTAATGTTTCAAGCGAGGGGTAGTCAAAAATTAATCATTATTGATGCTTGTTCTACGGGATCAGAACCCGGCACTATTTATAAAGTTCCTGGGGAAGAATTAGAAGCTTTACCAGAACCTAGTTATAGTTTACATGATTTTCGTTGGGATCACGCTTTAGCAGCAGGAAAAAAGATATTTCAAGAAGATTTTCCCAAGGATGTAATTGTCTATCTTATTGAAGCAGAAAACTTGGGATTAGGATTAGAAATAAGTCCTAGTTTACAACCAGCAATCACTCAAGTTATTGACTGGATACAGCAAGAAATTAGAGACTTTATCGACATAAAGGAAAACTAACTGTAAAGGTACTGCCTTTTCCTAATTGAGAGGTAACTCCGATGCTTCCTCCCATTCCTTCTACTAAGGTTTTAACAATAGAAAGTCCTAGTCCTGTTCCGCCTGTAGTGCGACTTCTAGCTTCATCAACTCGATAAAATCGCTCAAAAATTCGGACTTGATCAGACAGAGGAATTCCGATTCCATGATCACATATTTCTAAAATTGCTTTCTCTTGAATTTGAACAAGTTTAACCATAATAGGAGACTGTTCACTCGAATATTTAACCCCATTATCAATTAAATTTAATAAGACTTGTTTAAGACGATTACTATCAACTTTAATTATCACTTTATCAGAAGGTAACACAAATTCAATTAAGCGATCGTTATATTGACTTACCATTCCTTTAACTTCATCGAATAATTCATTTAAAATCAAGGGTTCTAGATGAAAGTGCATTCGTCCACTATCAGCCCTAGCTAAGTCTAATAAATCCTGTAATAATTGAATTGTACGGTTAGCTTCTGAAGCGGCAATTTCTAATGCGTCTCGCTGCATATCCGTTAGATTAGTACCTCGTCTCAAAATGCTTTGCAAATAACCTGATACTAGAGTTAAAGGTGTTCTTAATTCATGGGAAACATTACTGACTAATTGACGTTGATGTTCATAATTATCTGCTAAACGAAGTAAAGTTGTTTCTAAAGTTTGTGCTAATTCTTTGACCTCACTGGGAGCATTTTTTAATTCAATTTGTACTTCTCCTAATTTTTCAGGAGAAATATTAGCGGTAAGATGACTAATACGGGCTAAAGGTTGAAGAGAACGCCATATATACCAAGCAATTGCTACTGTCATGCAAATAATAGCAATTAAACTAGCAAAGCTAAGACTACCGATTAAACTGAGAAACATTGTTTGATCATTAGTGATATCTTGGGCAATATAAAATTGTCCTAAATTAACTCCTTTAACCTTTAATTTCGTCGAACATAATAACCAATAACGTCCATTTACTAATTGTAGATTAGGTTGAGAGGAGAGATCTTTAAAAGAGACTAAGATATTTTTTTGAGGGGACATTTTAAGAGATACAGATTGAGCAGAAATTTTACCTTGAGGAGTTTTAACCCACAATAAAGTATAAGTGTTAGTTAAATTATCGATGGCTTTTTGCATTCCTTCTTCTAAAGTCACCATATCACTATAAATTTCTACATCGTGAGGAAAACGGCCTACAATATATTGAGTATTATTTTTATGAGTAATGATTAAAATTTGCTGCATTCGCCAACTAATCCAACTGACTACCCCTGTTAGTCCTAAAATAGAAACAACAGCGATTCCTAGGGTTAATCTCATCTGTAATGAGGTAGGATTTAATATTTTTCCCCAATAATGGATTAGTTTCATGGATTACAGCTAACAGAGAGGATCTACCTTTTCTACTTTCTCAGACTAAAATAAATGTATTGTGATTAACGTCTGAGTTTTTGCTGAAAGAGTTAATAAATTAAATAGACACTTAATAATTTTTTCGGGTTTTTCTAGGAATAAATCGCTAAAATCTTAGTGAGATTTGCTAATTAGTTGGAGATTCGGACAATGACAGAACCATTCAGATTTAGCAGTGGTCAACTAGCTTACAGTGTACAAGAGTTAGTAGGAGTCTGCCAACAGTTCCCCCAAGAAGGAATTACTTACTTAAAACGAGGGGATTTTGAAAAATGGCTGGCTTATATTGGAGAAGGGGAATTATCCCTCAAAACTCAAAAATTGAGACAAAATTCAGTGAATGATACCGCAAAGTTAACTCAGTTTTTAGAGATTTGTCAGGGTAAGCAAGCTGATAAATTATCTTCTACTCAACCCTCTGATATAACCTCTACACCTCCTAACCCTTTAGTCAATGCACTTCAATCTATTTTGAGTTTCTTTACAGGCAAAAAATCTGTCTCCAGCGATTCTAATTAACTCAATTGATTAAATTGAATTATATCATATTTTCGGGAATTAGATTTGTTTTTTTCCCGATTTTTAATATTATTCATTATCAAAGTTTTGTGCCTCTACCCAACCTACAAAAATTGCTTATTCTACTTGAATTCCACTACTTGATAATTGAGTTACCCAAAATTCTAAGTCTGGATCATTAATCATTTCTTTTGCCTGCTTTTTAATGGTTTCTGCTTCTATTTTAGATTCACATAATGTAAACACGGTTGGACCTGATCCTGACATCATGGTTCCCAGTCCCCCTAGTTGTTGTAAAATATCTCTTAACTGAGCAACTTTTGGATATTCTGGTAACACAATCTTTTCTAAATCATTGTGTATTAATTCTCCAATCTTAACCCCATTTTTTTGTGTAATTGCTTGTACAAATGGGCCAGAATGTACCTCCGATGAACGAGATAAAACTTCCCCATGATCCCTAATATAAGTTTCAACAAATTGTTTTTTATAGGTTTGATAGGCCCAAGGAGTAGAAACCGCAATACTGTTATATTTTGCCAAAACTACCCATAAATTATCTAAATCTTGAATAGGGTCTAATTTTTCTCCTCTCCCTGTTGCGATCGCGGTTCCTCCTCCTATACAAAAGGGGACATCTGACCCTAATTTTTCGCCTAAACGTCGTAATGCTGGTAAGGTTAACCCTAGTTCCCACATTAAGTCTAGCCCGACTAAAATAGCTGCCGCATTAGTTGAACCTCCTGCTAACCCTGCTGCAACTGGAATACGTTTATCTAAAGTAATGTCTATTCCCCCATAATTTGCAAAAGCGGTAGGAAATTCTTGTATCATTAATTGGGCGGCCCGATAAGCTAAATTAGTGGCATCTAAGGGAACTTGAGGATGGTCACAATGTAAGCGAATGTGTTGAGTTCCATTAGGTCGAATTTCTAGACGATCAGCTAACTCAATACTTTGAAGAATCATTACTAATTCATGATAACCATCAAGGCGATCGCCAATAATTTCTAAATATAAATTAATTTTAGCAGGGGCAATTAAGGTATAAGGTTTCATAAAGAAAGGAAAAATAATTCTGATTTATTTATACCATTATTTGAGTCAGTTGACCTAATTTTAATCTTTTTTAATCATTTTTTTCAGATTCTAAAACTTTCGTTACTGTTAAAGATAATTCAGGAAAAGTTAAAGAAATAATTGTATCTTGATTAGTGAATTTTTTTTCTTCGTAAAATCCATCTTCTAATTGAAGAATAGAAATAGTATTTTCTAAGGGATCAATAATCCAATATTCAGGAATTCCTAATGCTGCATATTCTGATCTTTTATAACGATAATCTCGTTTAATTGAATCAGGACTAATTACTTCTACAACTAATAAAGGAGGGGTTTCACTAATAGCTGATTTATCCAGATATTCCCTGATTTCTTCTAAGGGAATAATATAAAGATCAGGCAGTCTAGATTTACGCCATCCGGTTCTAATTCCTGCATCTTTAAGACATACCCAAGGCAAGTTAAGCTGTTTAATTTGTTTGTCAAATTCTTGTTCTAAGAACTTAGCAATCAGTAAATGTCTAAAGGTAGGAGGATTCATAATTTCTAGTTTTCCGTTGACCAATTCATAACGATTATCTGGATCATCATTATAGTTACAATATTCTTCAAAAGTGTATAAGCTTTCTTGAGTTTTTAACATTATATTTTACCAATTATTTAACCAAATTTAATCATTTCTCGCCCTTGCATAAGGGGTTTTTCTCCTCTTAAAAGTGTCTCCAGTGTCTGCCGAATTCTAGGAGCATCTGGAGGACATCCCGGAACAAATAAATCTACTGAAATTACTTCATGTACTGGACGAACTTTATCTAATAATTCGGGAACAATTCCAGGTTCATCTGGTAATTGTGGGGTAATATCTCCTAATTCTAAATAAGCTCGTTTTAACACTAAATCTGGTCCTCCCATCATATTTCTCATGGCAGGAACATTAGCAGTTACGGCACAATCTCCAAAGGAAATAACAAATTTTGTATTTTTCCTTACTTGCTGAATTAATTCTAGATTATCTTCATTAGCGATCGCTCCTTCTACTAAACAAATATCTACATCTTTTGGATATTTTTTGATATCTGAACCAACGGGACTATAAACAACTTCAACTTTTTGCGCTAATTCTAATAGCCACTCGTCTAAATCTAAAAAAGACATATGACAACCCGAACAACCCGCTAACCAAACTGTAGCTAATTTAATTTTACGCATAATTTACTCTCTAATTTCTAACTAAAATTATCTTGTCCATTCATGTTTTTCTCTAGCATTAACAATGAATTCTAATTTAGAGCGATCGCGTTCTTTTTCTGCTACTGTAGATCCCTTACGGAAAATAGCTCCTGTGGGACAAGCATCAACACATTTACCGCAAGATGTACAAGCTTCTACTGTCCCCCAAGGTTGATTTAATCCTGATATAATTTTACACTCAGATCCTCGATTTGCCACATCCCAAACATGGGCCCCTTCAATTTCATCACAGACTCTTACACAACGAGTACACAGAATACAACGGTTATGATCAATACCAAACATTGGGTGAGAAACATCAATTTCTCGCTTAGGAAACTGATAAGGAAAACGAGAATGATCCATACCTACAGCAATGGCCATATCTTGTAATTCACAGTTATTATTAGCCACACAAACAGCACAAAAATGGTTTCCTTCTGCAAAGAAAAGTTCAATTGTCATGCGACGATATTCTTGCAGTTTTAGTGTGTTAGTCTGCACCACCATTTCTTCTGCAACTTGGGTAACACAAGCAGGAAATAATTTATTTGATCCTTCTATTTCTACTAAACAAAGACGACAAGCTGCTGCTTCAGAAACCCCATCTAAATGACATAAGGTAGGAATAAAAATTCCGGCTTCTTTCGTAGCATCAAGAATGGTACTTCCTTCTTCAATGGCTATGTTTTGATTATCAATGATTAGGGTTCTAACAGTCATATTTTTAATCCCTCAATAAAGCTCATATTTGCTTAAGATTAAATCTGTTTCTAAATGAATTATAGTCTAACGTTTACTCAATTAACTGAACTTCATCACAAATTGTAAAATAGGGATTAATCTTTCTTAAATAAAGATTAATTGTTCATAATTTATGATAGGGAAATATCAAAATTGCAGAAAACTTTAATTAAACAGATTTTTTCAACCTAGAATAAACTGTAGTTAACCCTTGAACATTACCCACATTTCCAGGAAATAAAATTACAGGTAAATTAGGAAATAAAGGATGATCTTTTTCGGTGCTTATCATTGAACATCCGGCTAAAACTTGACCTAATAAACGTGCCGATCGCAAATTTAAACCCGTACTTAAAACATCATTAGAAGTGATTCCACCCTTACTAATTAAAAATCCCATATCAGAGGGTAAACCTTGCACAATGTCCATTAATAAAGCAGAAACCGCAATACCAAAATCCAACCTTTGTTGTACGGTATCAAAGGTTAATTCTTCTCGACTGGTATAAACTACAGGAGTTTTATCTGTTTGATAAACTGTGTTAACTCGGTTTAATATATCTTCTAATAACTTATCCTTCTGATTAGGATTATCTCGTAATTTTTTAACATCAACTTCTATTCCAACTACCTCAGATTGTTGTAATAAATCTTCTAATTGTTGAGTAGTTTTCTTAACATGAGATCCTACAATAACCACACCAGGATTAGCAGTAGGCTTATATTTTGCCATTTCTTCTGCCCCAATAGGTTGGAGGCCAAGTTGTGCTAAAGATGTTAAAATACTAGCAGCACTGCGAAATAAAAATCGTTTTCCTGATGCAGCAGCTTTTAATAAATCTTCAGCAAATTTATCTAAATCTTCTTGAACTTCTCCGTCAACAACTGCACATTGATTATCCTTTAATTGCAGCAATCTTTCTAAACTTCCTTGACGGATATCAGTTAATAAAAATCTCTCTACTTCAGTCGCTTTTATACGTCCGTTTGTCTTTTCTTCGACATAATCAGGCAGATAACTATAGTGATAACCAAAAACCGAATCTTGAGCAAATTCTGTTTGATGAACCGGGGTTAACTTACCCTCTATTTTTAAATAATGAACACTCTCAAGAGTTTGTCTTCCCCCTTCAAAAAAAGCAGGAATCAAAAAATGAGCATCAAAACCTCCTAACTCCTCAGCAATGACATCTGTTTCGATGGGATAATGACCTCTAAGAGTCGAATCAGAACGACTAACAATAACAAAATCTGTGATATTTTCTGCCGCGATCGCTAATTTAAGATTATGACAAACTTCTCTAGTGATTTGGCTGGCATTTTCAGGGGTTAATGCTCTAGTATTAGTGAGAATAAAGACAATAGGAACCTCATCCCTTAAACCTAATCTGAGGGTGTCTACATCCCATTGCATCAATAATAAACAACTGTGAACGGTTTGGGAACCCGTCGGATCATCATCTAAGACAATAATTTTCGGTTGCTGATTCATCTTTTTGCTTCCAATACCATCGTTATCATTGTCCCATGATTTGTCCCTAAGTTGCTACCCTTTTAACCTGTGTTCGGTGTTAGGAGTTCGGAGGTCGTCGTGGATGATTTTTTCAACGAGAGAATAAGGCTTATATACTCCTTTTTTTGTCAGTTGTCCACCTGATTTATTATGTAATATTATTTAGATATCTAGATTGAGTTTATGGCTCTACCGGACTTACTATGCTAAACTAATTATTAATAACAGACCTTATGTCTGATCCTATAAAAACTAAGTCCGACGAGCGCGGACTAAACGATAGGTTGCGTAGGCAACCTTGGTTTGTATAGCTTAACTCTTTAGAGTTAAAGTCTATATTTGTAATAATTTAGCATAACTTGTCCGGTAGAGCCGAGTTTATTTTACCCTTAAATTAACTAGATTTCATCAGGATTAATTCCTAATTCCCTTAACTTGTCCCTTAATTTGGACGACTTTTCCCTTTCTTTGAACACTGCTTCTTCAGGAGTGGGAACTAGTTGACCATCGGCAGTAAAATACCGTAATTGTTGATTATAAATCCCTAAATATAACCCCAATTGCTGACTCCATAACCATCCTTGTTCATTGGGTTCAATGGGTTGATAGGTTCCTGCTATTAAACTAAACCCTTGAAACTCCAAAGTAACAGGATCAAACCAAAAATAATTAGGTGTGCGGAAGATATCTTGATAGGTTTCTTTTTTCTCTTCTCGGTCTATTTTTGCGGTACTTTCTGAGAGAATTTCCACAATAACATTGGGATATTTTCCTCCTTCTTGCCAAACTACCCAACTTTTACGAGTTTGATCTCTAGTTGTTCCTAAAACCACAAAAAAATCAGGTACTCGAAAAAATTCTGATTTCTTCTGGTTGGGACTATAGTAAATGGTTAAATTACCTGTGGCAAAATAGTCATCTCTATCTTGCCATACCCATTCTAAACATTGAATTAACAGTAAAATTTGCCTGAGATGTAAGTTACTTTCCAAGGGAGGTTCATCACTCCAAAATTCACCTTGAGGAAAGATTACCTCATTTTGGGGTATTTGGGTAGTCTCAATCGTTGAAGAAGAAGTCATAAGACTATTTTTAAGTTAATTTATTTTTCTATTATAGCCCAAACCAGATAAAAGGCAAAAATTATCATAAACTAGACAATGTTTTACAAGCTAAAATTGCCCAAGAATAACTAATAAGTCCGTTAATTAACTCTACTTGGTGATTATGTAAAATACCAGATTCTACTATTTTATGATAGTCTTTAACTGAAAATTTGGCGGTTGTTACTGTCACCATATTTTTAACCTATATTCAGGGTTTAAGATATTATTAATATTATTAATATTTCTCTTCTACCGGAAACCAATCCGATTGGATTTGTTCAGAGGAATAGGGACAGTGATCAGAAAATTGCCAGTCAGAAATTCCGGTTTCATTAGCAGCATCTGCCCTAGCATCCTGATAAACTTTTGATAAGTCCTCCCAATATCGTTTTAAACTGGGGGTATCCCTCAGATATCGCTTAAGATGATTTCGTTCTCTTTTGATGGTTATTTCCCAAGACTTAGAGCGTTTTTCGGGTTGATATTCCCATTTTAATAAATGTTGAATAATTAAGCGAATAGACGATAAAAATCTATCCCGTTCTCGTTTACTCAAGTCTTCAATCTCTTCTAATACATTGACCCAATCTACTTCTGTATAGCGTTGTTCTTTAATTAGTGATATTTGTTGTTCAACCCATTTTATAATGTCAGTTTCATAGAGCATTTTTTGTCAACTAAACTATTATTATATTATTTCTATGGGATTGTCATTAAGGACAATAATTTTAGGTTTTTGATTCATATTTTTGCTTCAAATACTACCCTGATCATTGTCCCCTGACTTGTCAACAAGCGTTTCTTTTATGATTAGAATCGCTTGTTTTTCCCTAGATTAATCATTTAGCTGAAATGGCAACTTCAATGACTTTGGCAAATGTTTCAGGTTCAAGTATTGCTAACTGAGCTAACATTTTGCGGTTAAGCTCAATATTGGCTTCCTTTAGTTTACAAATGAGTTTACTATAACTCAAGCCGTGCATTCTGGCCGCCGCATTAATACGGGTAATCCAAAGACGACGAAAATCTCCTTTACGTTTACGGCGATCGCGGTAAGCATTGCGTAATGCTTTCATCACCTGTTGATTAGCAGTACGGAAAAGTCTAGAGTGGGAACCTCTAAAACCTTTGGCTAATTTCAGAATTTTTTTGCGACGTTTACGAGCAACGTTACCCCGTTTTACCCTGGTCATAGTGACTCTCTAAATGATAGTGTTTAGTGGATTGTGTGCTTGTCTATAGATAAGGAAGCATCAGACGAACATTTTCTTCATCTCGTTCGTGAACTAAGGCTAAATGAGACAAACGACGATGTTTACGTTCAGCACTTTTATGGTTTAATAAGTGGTTTTTGTAGGCTTTTCGTCGTAAAATCTTTCCGCTTCCTGTGGCGCGAAAACGCTTTGCTGCTGCCTTTCGAGTCTTCAGTTTGGGCATGAACTTTTATGAAATTAGACACAATTTCTTATTATAGCACTAAATCTTAATATTAGAAAAGTACAAAAATATGCCTGCCCCAATTATCTATGACTGTATCGTCGTCGGTGCTGGACTGGCTGGACTCATCGCAGCCCGTAATTTATCTCGGTCGGGTCACAATGTTCTGGTCGTCGAAGCACAAGAACGTTTCGGAGGTAGGATGTACGGTCAGTACTTACCATCAGGACAGTGGATCGACTCTGCCGTCCTCTGTGATTTAGCAATTTATTTCGGTGATCAAGCTTTGTCTCCTTCTACTTATGAGGAGGCTGACTGGCCGGGCGAACCTTGGGTTGGAGGGGGATACGCTGCCTTTATGCCGCCAGGTGTATGGACAAGCTTCGGTGAGACACTCACAGCCCCAGTAGGAAGGATTTACTGGGCAGGTACAGAGATGGCTGATCGTTAGCCTGGATTTTTTGAGGGTGCAGTGCGCACAGGGGAGGCTACGGCTGAGGCGATCGCCGAACAATTGATAATTGACAATGGATAATAGACAATGGACAATTCATAATTCATAATTCATAATTCATAATTCATAATTCATAATTCATAATTCATAATTCATAATTCATAATTCATAATTCATAATTCATAATTCATAATTCATAATTCATAATTCATAATTCATAATTCATAATGAAAATAATCTCTTATACTATCGCAGCATTATTAACTACGTTACCAGTTAATGTGGCAACTCAAGCAATAGCGAAAGATCCTCCTGCTGCAACATATCAACCTGGATTTTGGCAACCTATTGCACGATTTAATACTAAAAAACCCGTAGAAATTAAACTGATTAATAACACAACAATTCCCTTAGAGTATGATCTAACAGGGGTAGAAATAATTACTCCTGAAACTCTTGCTCCAGGGAATACATCAACTTTAAAAAACTTCGGTGATAGTGCTTATATTGTTGTTTATTACCAAACACCTGTTGATGTTGATAATCCCTTTACTCTTAAATTTAATGTTAATGTTAGTGATAATAATGTCGTAACTGTCACCATTGAAAAAGCTGAACCGAGTTTCTTTGGACATCGTGCGATTAATTTACAACAAAATGGGGCAATTTATTTCTATTAAGAGTTAATTTGTTGATTCTACCGAACTTGTTATGTTAAATCAACGCCTACATACAGACCTTATGTCTGATACTATAGGAACGAAGCCTCCTTTCGGGAGGCTAAATTAAACCCGCGTAGGCGGGTTTTGTCTTTATAGCTTAACCCTTCAGGTTTTAAGAGCTTATAACTTTTGTTTTTGAAATATTACTGATAAATTATTAGCAGGCATAGACACAATTTCCTGTAACTTTAATCCTTCTTGTTCTGCAACTTTGATGACATCTTCTAGGTTACGAACCCCCCATTGAGGATTTTGACTTTGTAAGGATTCATCAAAAGAAAGATTGCTAGGGGCGGTATGTTTTCCCCCTTGTTTGTAGGGGCCATATAAATATAAAATGCCCCCAGTTGATAAGATACGTTTTGCTCCTGCCATCAGTCCTAAACAAGCTGACCAAGGGGCAATATGAATCATATTAATATTAACAATAGCATCAATTTTGATAGCTTGTTTTTCTACTTCCCAGATAGAATCTTCTGCATTAATATTGAGGGGAGAATGTAAATTATCTGAGGGGCTATCATTGCGCCAAGCTTCGATACTTTCCCCTGCTATGGGATTAGGATCAGAAGGTATCCAATGACGAAGACTTAACGCAGGAGCAAAAAAGATAGCGTGTTCTCCTGTTCCGCTAGACACTTCTAAAATGTTACCTTGGGGTGGCAAAATACGCAATAAAACCTCTAAAATTGGTTCGCGGTTGCGTTGAGTAGCAGGAGAATATTGTCGGTTATCATTAATCATAGTTTTTCTTACACTTATTTTATTTTACTGAATCAAAAACCTGTCCAATAGTTAAAGTTAATTCTTTAAATTGTGGAGATATAATTTTATCATTACCTGAAAAATTACCTACCTCAGTATAACTATTTTTTGTCAATTCTAACACTAATAAACGTTGAATTTCAGGATCAATAATCCAATATTCAGGAATTTGACAATCTTGATATTGTATCCGCTTAGCAACATAATCTCGATCCCGTTGTAATTCTCCAGGACTAACAATTTCAATAACTAATAAAGGAGGAGGCATAAACAGACGAATTGTATTACGTTTTTCTAACATTTTAATATGTTCTTCCCTAATAATTGTCAGGTCAGGATAACGATTTCTTGGTTCGCCTCGCACTTCTAATTCTAACCCATGACTCCTCACCCGATCACTTCCTATGAGTAAAGCAAAAATCAAGAAAATTCGATTAGCAATTTGAACATTAATTCCTGATTCTGGAGGCATTTCTATCAATTCTCCATTAAATAATTCATAGATCTTATCTGTGCCATCATCATAAGAAATATAATCTTCAAATGTTTGAAATTGATGTTTAAGTTCTAACATAATTAGCCATATTAATTAAACAAAAAACTTTGTAGGGTGGGCATTGCCCACCTTACATTTAATATACTCCTCTACTCTTTCGTTTTACTTGTAGTTTTAGCTTTTGTTGTCCGTTTAGTTGTCTTAGTAGTTGTCTTAGTAGTTGTCGTAGACTTACGAGTAGTTTTCTTTTTCGTAGTCGCTTTTTCGGCTAATAAAGGTAACGCCTTTTCTAACGTCATAGTCTCTATGGTTTCCCCTTCCGATAGTCCAGCATTAACCTTTCCATGCTTAATATAAATACCATAAGGCCCCTCATAAATATTCACAGGTTCTTGATCATCAGGATGAACCCCTAACTCTTTTAATGGTTTCTTAGTTCCTCTAGAACCCCCTCCCCGTTTCGGTTGGGCTAATAATTCTAAGGCCCTTTCTAACGTAATACTCAAAACATCATCCTCTGCTTTCAAAGAACGATAGTCTTTACCATCCTTTCCTTGATCATGCACCACATAAGGGCCAAACCGTCCCAAACTGGCCTTAACCTTAGCCCCCGTTTCAGGATGATTTCCTAATAAACGAGGTAACGCTAATAAACCTACAGCCATCTCTAAGGTAACATCTTCAGGTTTAACCCCTTTGGGTAAAGAGGCCCGTTTTGGCTTTTGATTTTCTTCGGTTGCTTCCCCTAACTGTACATAAGGGCCATAACTCCCAATTAAAATAAAAATCGTCTCTCCACTTTCAGGATGTACCGCCAACTTCTGCGGCCCTTCCGTTTTCTGACGTAATAAGGTCGCCACCTGTTCAGGAGTAAGATCACAAGGAGTCAAGTCGGTGGGAATAGAAGCAGTAATGACTTCTTCCCCTTGTTTAACCTCTAAATAGGGACCAAACTTGCCAATTTTAACCAGGGCATCCAAATTCTCTAAATTAACCGCTTTAGCTACCCCAGGATCAATTTGATCAACTCTGACTTTTACCTGAGTATCTAAACCGTTTTCCCCTAAATAAAACTTTTCTAAATAGGGTATCCATTTGGCCTCCCCTGTGGCTATTTCATCAAGGGTTTGTTCCATTTTTGAGGTAAATTTCATATCTACCAAGTCAGGAAAATGTTGTTCTAATAAACTCACCACCGCAAAGGCCGTAAACGTCGGAACTAACGCCTTACTACGCATTTGGGCATAACCGCGATCGATAATTGTCCCAATAATACTAGCATAGGTACTAGGACGACCCACCCCTTCACTTTCAAGGGTTTTGACTAAAGAAGCTTCCGTAAAACGTGCTGGGGGTTGGGTTTCATGACCTAACGCATCAATTTGTTTACAATCAGGATGATCCCCTTTTTTTAATGGGGGTAAAATCACTTGTTGGTTATCAATAGCCGCATCAGGATCATCTGAACCCTCCACATAAGCCCGGAAAAACCCCGGAAAATCAATCCGTTTGCCATAAGAACGAAATCCTGCGTCTTCTACCTGTAAATTAACCACTAATTCGGTTAATTGGGCATTAGCCATCTGAGAAGCCACTGTACGCTTCCAAATGAGGTCATAGAGGGCTAATTCTTGGGCTGATAGTCCCGTCTCTTGAGGGGTACGGAATTGACTACCAGCAGGACGAATAGCTTCATGGGCCTCTTGGGCCCCTTTACTTTTGGTCGTATATTGACGAGGTTGAGGACTCAAATACTCTTTACCGTACTTTTGTTCGACACAATTTCTCGCTGCTGTGATCGCTTCATCGGATAAATGTACGGAATCTGTCCGCATATAGGTAATATACCCTTCTTCGTAGAGTTTCTGGGCAATTCGCATTGTATCCCTTGCCGAGATGCCTAATTTACGGTTAGATTCTTGTTGTAACGTAGACGTAGTAAAGGGAGGAGAAGGCTTACGGGTAGTAGGTTTTTCTTCCGTATTCGTCACCGTCCAAGGTTTCCCAGTTAACCGTTTTTTGAGGGCGTTGGCTTCTGTTTCATTAAGCAGCACTACATCCCGTCCTTTGGCAATTTTACCCGTTTTAGGGTCAAAATCGCTACCTGTAGCAATTTTTTTCTCTTTTAGGCTGACTAACTTAGCGTCAAAGGGACTTTTGTCTTTTTCTAATAAGGCTTTTAAATCCCAATATCCCCCCGATAAGAAGGCCCGACGTTCCCGTTCTCGTTGTACTAATAAGCGAACGGCCACAGATTGAACTCGTCCGGCAGAGAGACCCCAAGCAATTTTTTTCCAGAGTAAGGGAGAGAGAGTATAACCGTACAAACGGTCTAAAATACGGCGAGTTTCCTGCGCATGGACTAAATTGACATCAATATCCCGACAATTTTTTAACGCCTTTTGGATGGCCTCTCTTGTAATTTCATGAAATACCATCCGTTTGATAGGCACTTTGGGCTGTAAGACTTCCAGCAAATGCCAACTGATGCTTTCTCCTTCCCTATCTTCGTCTGTGGCTAAGATCAGTTCATCTACACCCTTTAAGGCAGATTTTAGGACTTGAACTACCTTTTTTTTGCCTTTAGGAACCACATAAATCGGTTCAAAGTCGTTTTTGACGTTGACTCCTAAATTGGCCCAGTCTTTATCTTTGTAAAATGGGGGAATTTCTTCCGCAGAAGCAGGAAGATCTCGCACATGACCCATTGATGCCTCAACATGGTATCCTTGGGGCAAATAGTTCCTAATGGTGCGGGCTTTTGTGGGTGATTCAACGATAACGAGGGTTGACATAGGAGTTTAGACGAATCAAGCGAATATATAGCACAAATCAGCAGTTTGAAGTTCCTTCGGCGCGATCGCATCGGAAGTCAGTAGGGGGGGTTTTTGACAACAATTTATGATTCAACACAAATATCTTGGATAAACTGGCCCTTTTACAGGGCAGGTGGCTGTCAACAATAGAAATATCTGTCCTTTTCTTGACTTTAACCAATAAGCAGTTTAAATGCACAACACCTTAACAACAAATCCAGAAAACCTGGGTAGTTAAATACTTCTTTTAAGTAACTTAACATAAGGACTTTAACTCAGATGGTTAATTTAAGGGGAATTTAGGCAATTCCCTGGAGCAACTCATTTTGTAACACATTGTTACAATTAATTTAATTGTAAAGAAATATTGCAAAGTCAGCAAAGTTTAGTTACAATTGATATCAAGTCATTGACTTAAACGCAATTATCTAATACGGAGACACGACTCATGGATAACCAAAATGCTAAATTCGGCTTTACTTCCTTTGCGGAAAACTGGAATGGTCGTTTAGCCATGTTAGGCTTTGTAGTGGGAATTGCTACCGAGTTACTCACCGGAAAAGGCATCCTATCTCAATTAGGCTTAATGTAATAAAAAAAGGGTGAATAACAAAGTTACTCCCCTCAGTTCGATGTTCATCGTAATTTTAATATACTCAGAGCAAATTATAGCTGTTCTCAGCTAAATTGAGGTGGGCGATCGCTCACCTTTTTTTTGGGGACAATCCTTATGTTAAATCTTTGTAACAAGATATTTCACAAAATGTCAGTTATAGAGGAAAGTAAGTAATTAAATCTGTCAACTTTTAAGGAGTTAATGACTCATGGCTATATCTGATACTCAAGTTCTCGTTGCCTTAGTAATTGCGTTAGTTCCTGGAATTCTCGCTTTTCGTCTATCAACGGAACTTTATAAATAGAGTTTTCGTTTAATAAAACAGATTGCTACTCATCAGGGGCGGTAAGAACTGAATATAGGCGTTGCCTTTTTATCTATTATTACTAACCCGATGAGTAGTTCTCTTCGCCAAAAGTCAAAAAAACTTGATAAACAAGATTTTATTTGACTTATCCCTAATTAGTTTGGGGTAAACTTGGCCATAGTTATCTAACCAGATTAAGCTTATGTCTAAGACTCCTCGTACTCGTCCACGTCGTCAACTCCAGCATCGAGAACATCAATGGATAGCCACAGAAATCACCATTAAATTAGCGGTTAATGGCCTATTATCAATGATAGCCATTGTCACCTTAATCAAACTTTTACCCTATCAGTTTTCTCAACAACAAAAATTACGAGAAGTTGCGGTAGAAGTGCAAGAAACTGAGAAGCGAGTTAACGAATTAAGAGATAATTTTAGCCGTAATTTTGATCCTCATCAAATTAAAAAGGTGATGGAAGAACAGAGTCCCCGTGTTGAACCGAATCAAAGGCGTATTTTTTGGTTAAATTAAAGCTTTTTCTAAGATTGTCTAATTTTATTCAGATAGACTGTCCATTTAGCTGCTAGAGGAATTTCTGTAAAAGGAATTTTAATAGGGGAAGAATCTGTGAGCAAGCTAAATTCTAATACGGGTAATCCTTTATTGGGTAAAGCGTTTAAATCCACTGGATTATCATTAACCAAGAGACGAATATTAGCGACATCGGCTAAGGAAAATGAAGGTAAATCAGTAGGAATTAAACGGCTTGGTTTACCCCAAGTAATTTGCTTTTCGTTTATCCCAATAATGGCATAAATATCATATTTAGCTTGCTCAAATTGTTCGGCCCATTGACGATAAGCTTCTAATTTTTGATATTCGTTCCAACCACTCCAGGTTAACCAGCAGAAGAAAAATAGTAAAGGTAGCCATAAAAGACCGCGTTCCATGAGATTCTAATTATTATTTATTTAACCTAGTTCTATCTATATCATTCTACATCAAATTAAAGATAAGATTTTATTAGATTGCGTAGGTCTTCTTTGTTTATTTTGTAGGGGTCAACGGCCGTTGACCCCTGCCCTTTAGAGTGAAAGTCTACTATTGATGATTATCACTTATTACTTAATACTTATTACTTGTGAATGCCCCTCAAATTATGGTAAATAGGACATAGTAGCCTCATTGTCGTTTAACCCAAACTTAAGGATTTATGAAACTCATAAAAGAATTTTGGTCCCCTATCCTCAAAGGGTTAGGACGTTTATGGAAAACCAGCATTGTCACTTTGCTCATGGTAGCCCTTTCTCTGAGTCTATGTGGCAGGCCGGCGAATGCTTTTCCGGTTCAACCAATGTTAATTAGCGTTTTAGCGCAAGGAAATGCCATTACTGATCCTTATGCTATTTTACGCTATGCTTTACCCATTGATAACGAACCAATTCGCAAAATTCAAAGTGCGATCGAAGATATTTCTAATTATCTGAGGGGTAAACGTTGGCCTCCCATTGTCAAAGATGTCAAAACGGCCTCATTTCTCTTAACATTACGCAGTGATAAAATTCTTGAGGATGTACCTGAAACTAATAAACCTCAAGCGCAAACTATTCTCGAAAAGCTTAAAACAGAAGTAGTCCAACTGCAAGAAGCTGCTGATAAAAAAGACAAGGAACAAGTTCAGCAAATACGAGAAAGTTTACTTAGCAAAATTACTGATCTTGAAGAATTAATGGTAGTAGGATTTCCTTTTGAGGTTCCTGCTGAATATGCTAATTTACCTCAACTGAAAGGTCGGGCAATAGTCGAGGTTGAAACAACCAAA
The DNA here is from genome assembly GCF_003864295.1 of Aphanothece sacrum FPU1. Lineage (NCBI taxonomy): Bacteria > Bacillati > Cyanobacteriota > Cyanophyceae > Chroococcales > Aphanothecaceae > Aphanothece > Aphanothece sacrum. Next base: position 43,480 of record NZ_BDQK01000013.1, read on the forward strand.
GGAACCCTAACTTTAGTGGTAGATGGTTATAGTGCGCCTGTGAATGCGGGAAACTTTGTTGACCTAGTAAAACGGGGTTTTTATGATAATTTACCCTTCAGTCGTTCTGGGGATGATTTTGTTGTACAAACGGGAGATCCAATAGGGCCAGAAGAAGGATTTATTGATCCTGAAACTAAGGAATATCGGGCTATTCCTTTAGAAATTTTAGTCAAGGGAGAAGATGCTCCTATTTATGGTGCTACTTTAGAAGATATGGGTATTTATTTACCTGATTTGGCTTTACCTTTTAATGCTTATGGGGCAGTCGCTTTAGCCCGTCCTAGTCTTGATCCGAATGGGGGATCTTCTCAATTTTTCTTCTTTAAGTTTGATAATGAATTAACACCTCCTGGATTTAATTTGATGGATGGTCGTTATGCTGTTTTTGGCTATGTCATTGATGGCAAAGAAGTATTAGGAGAAATCAACGAGAAGGACAAAATTATCTCAGCTAAGGTGATTGATGGTTTGGATAATTTGGTAGAACCTTCAGCTAGTTAAATTATTCAGCAAATTAGAGTTTAGAGGCACGATTATTAGTCGTGTCTCTTTATATGGTTCTACTTAATCTTTTTAATCTTTTTTTTATTTAGAACAAAAATAAATATCGTGATCTTTTCGTAACCCATATTTATGAACCATTTTACTATCTAAATCCTTGACAAAAGTATCCACTTTAACCTTAAATCCAGCTTGCTCTAATCTGTCTTTATAATCTCGTCCATAAAGTCTTACATGATCCCTTTGTCCAAAGACACGTTCTCGTTCTTCAGGAGAAGTAATAGTTGGATCTTCTAAGGTCTTTTCTATGTTAGGATTTAGGGGAACTTGTAAGATAGCCCAACCATCAGATTTAAGAACTCTCTGCAATTCTTTCATGGCTTTTTGATCATCAGGAATATGTTCTAAAACATGACTACATACAATTACATCAAAAGTATTATCACTATATTGAATATTTGTGATATCTATTTTTTCCATGGCCCATTTAGCTTCAAGATCCGCACTTAAATAAATTAAATTATCCAAAGCTTTTAATTTATTTTGTAACCATTTTTCGGGAGCAAGTAGTAATTCTATTTTCAAATAAATCAAATATAATTCTACCTCCTTCCTCTACTTGTGTCAACTATGGTGATGATTTTTATCTCGCGCAAAGAATCGACGCAAAGAATAGTTGTTTGAGCCTCTGATTCAGCAACGCCCAATAAAGAAAAAATTTGCCAAAAAAAATATACATTTGTGGATGTTACTATTTGATATTTAAGTTTACTTTTGTCTTTTGAGTTAACTTCTGCAAGAAAATGTTGTATACTATGGGACAATGGGAAAGATTGACCTTGCAACCGATCGCATAGAAAATTTAATAGAGAACGATCCTAATAACCCAGATGACTGCAACCTTACAAGCACCTCCTAAAACCCGTCGCGTTGTTTTCCCTTTTACTGCTATAGTTGGCCAAGAAGAAATGAAATTGGCCCTACTCCTCAACGTCATTGACCCTAAAATTGGGGGTGTCATGATTATGGGCGATCGCGGAACCGGAAAATCTACCACCATCCGCGCTTTAGCTGACTTACTTCCCGAAATTGAAGTCATAGCTAACGATCCCTTCAATTCTCACCCCACTGACCCCGACATGATGAGCGATACCGCACGTCAACAATTAGAAGACGGTATTCCCTTCCAAATCGGTCATAAAAAGGTCATTATGGTAGATCTTCCCCTCGGCGCAACAGAAGATCGAGTTTGTGGTACCATTGATATAGAAAAAGCTCTCTCAGAAGGAGTAAAAGCCTTTGAACCGGGTTTGTTAGCTAAAGCGAATCGCGGTATTCTCTATGTAGACGAGGTTAACCTACTCGATGACCACTTGGTCGATGTGCTGCTCGACTCGGCTGCTAGTGGTTGGAATACCGTCGAAAGAGAAGGTATTTCTATTCGTCACCCGGCCCGGTTTGTCTTAGTCGGTTCAGGAAACCCCGAAGAAGGAGAATTACGCCCCCAACTGCTCGATCGCTTTGGTATGCACGCCGAAATTCATACGGTTAAAGAACCAGCCCTAAGAGTCCAAATTGTGGAACAACGCTCAGAATTTGACAGTTATCCGCAAAAATTCTGTGAAAATTATCAATCTCAACAAGATGAACTACAAGATAGCTTAGTCAGAGCGCAAAATCTACTCCCATCAGTTAACATTGACTATGACCTACGGGTAAAAATCTCAGAAGTTTGCTCAGAATTAGATGTAGACGGGTTACGAGGTGATATTGTTACCAACCGTGCAGCTAAAGCTTTAGCCGCGTTTGAAGGACGTACAGAGGTAACTGTAGACGATATTCGGCGGACAATGGTGTTATGTTTGCGTCACCGACTCCGCAAAGATCCCCTAGAAACCATTGATTCTGGGTATAAAGTTGCAAAAGCCTTTAATCGGGTATTTGGACTAGAAACCCCCGAAAATTAAGCACAAAATCGGGTAATCGGGACTTAGTAGGGGCTTAATACATTCATTGGTGTCAACTTAGTCCAAAACGCCGACAGGCTAAAGCCTGTGGCTATACCAACAAAGTCCGCCTTCGCGGACTGGCTCTCCCGACATCTTGGTATAAAATGTATAATCAGCTACAATACTTAAGATGGTGGGTTACGACGCGCCTTAAAAGTTATGAGTTTTTCATCAAAATCATAGCCGCGTCTAACCCACCCTACAAATTATAAGTTTTACTTATCACCACAGGTAGGGGAGAGTCGTTATAAAGACAAAACTCGCCTACGTGGGTTTAATTTAGCCTCCCTTGGGGAGGCTTCGTTCCTATAGTATCAGACATAAGGTCTGTGATGTAGACGATAACAAGTTCGGTGGAATCACTTTTTCAAGTAAAACTGACTATCATAAAAGAGGAAATTTAGCTGATTTTTCATCCCGAACAACCAACCAATGGTAAAAGAACCATTAATCGAACTCAGAGGCGTTTCTAAAGCGTTTGGTGGTCATGTTATCCTCGATGGTATTGACCTGACTATTTATCGAGGGGAGGCCTTAGTTGTTATTGGCCCATCAGGCACGGGTAAATCAACGATTTTACGCCTAATGGCCGGATTACTGCCTCTCGATGCCGGAGAAATTTATATTAAAGGAAAACGTCGCAAAGGCATTATTGAAGATGGGAATCAACCCATGCGTATCGCTCTGGTTTTCCAACAAGCAGCCCTGTTTGATTCTCTCACAGTCGATGAAAATGTGGGTTTTTTCCTCTACGAACATTCTAAACTTCCTCGCGCTAAAATTCGGGAGTTAGTAAACGCTAAATTAGGCATGGTGGGGTTACAAGGAATGAGCGATCGCTATCCTTCTCAACTGTCCGGGGGAATGCGAAAACGAGTCAGTTTTGCCCGCGCTTTAATTGCAGACCCCGAAAAACCCGAAGATGACCCGGAAATCGTTCTCTATGACGAACCTACTGCCGGATTAGACCCCATTTCTTCTACGGTTATTGAAGACTTAGTACGTCGTCTGCAAAGGGCCTCTGGTGGTTGTGATACTTATGTGATGGTATCTCATCAAGATAGTACCATTCGTCGCACGGCTGATCGGGTGATTTTTTTGTATGGGGGTAAAATTCAATGGGAAGGAACGGTTCACGATATTGATACTACTCCTAACCCTATCGTTCGTCAGTTTTTTACTGCTAGTGTTGAGGGGCCCATTCGAGTTATCGATTAAGCTATAGAGGAAGGAATTAAGGCTGAAACTTATCCTATCAGTTACCCTTCATATTTTTTTGAATCAGTGTGAGGAAAGATTATGCTACGAATGCGAAGTTTTCAAGAGGGTACAGTGGGGTTATTTGCCCTATTTGGCCTAATTTTATTTGGAGGACTGGTAATCTGGTTACGAGGAGGATTAATCGGTCAAAATACTTATCAAATTAGGGCAGAATTTGAAGCTGTTGAGGGCTTACAAATTGGGGCCTCTGTCCGTTTTCGGGGAGTTGCTGTGGGAAAAATTATCGCCCTTGCACCTAGTAGTAACGGGGTTAATGCTATTTTAGAACTTTCTTCGACTAATCTCAGAATTCCTCGTGATTCTAAGATTCAAATTAATCGTTCTGGACTTATTGGGGAAGCTTCTGTTGATATTACTCCTTCACGAACTCTCAATGAACAAGCATTATCTATTAATCCTACCAGTAAAGAATGTCCTGACAAAAATGAGATTATTTGTCATGATGATGAGGTGGTAGGAAAAGTTGGTCCTCAATTATTTGATGCTTTAAATCGTCTGAGTGATACTTATACTGATCCTGAATTTGTCGGTAACTTGAATAATGCCGCTAAAAATGTCTCAAAAGCTGGGGATAGAATTGCTAAACTTAGTGATGAGGTAACGCTTTTTTCTCGGTCGGCCCGAGGACAAATTAAAGGAGTTTCTCGTACAATTAATAGTATTGATGGTGCGGCTAGAAATGCTTCTCAATTAATGGGAAATGTTAATACTGTCGTGACGGAAAATCGCGCTGATATTAATAAAACTATTAGTAGTGCAGCTAATTTGATTAATAATATTGATAGTTTAGTATCAGAAAATCGGGGTAATATTACTAATACTTTGAATAGTCTCGAACGGACCAGCGATGAGGCGCGTCAGGTGGCTATTGAAATAGGAAAAACCGTTAATCGGGTAAATATTGGACTGGATAAACTTAATATAGAAAAAGTTGCTAAAGATTTGGAATCTTTGATGAATGATGCTTCCCAAACTGCAGCTAATTTACGCAATTTTTCTCAATCTATTAATGATCCACAAGTGATTCTTTCTCTACAAAAAACTTTAGATTCCGCTAGGGTTACGTTTGAAAATGCTCAAAAAATTACTTCTGATGTGGAAATTTTAACGGGAGATCCTGTCTTCCGTGATAATATTCGTAAATTAGTTAATGGCCTCGGTAATTTAGTTTCTTATACTGATAGACTAGAACAACAAGTTTATACGTCTCAATTACTCGAATCAGTTACAGATCATTTAGAATATCAAATCCAGACTCAACAACAATTAGCCACTCGTCAATCTTCTAATCCTACTCCGGTTTCTCCTGCTTCTATTCCTCCTATTTCACCGATTCAACCACCAACTTTAAAAACTTTTTCTAATAAGAATTAAACTATTATTATTAATAATTTGCCATCATATTAATTGTTGTAGGGGCATGGCGTTAATCAGTTTTTTCTCTCATTTATAAATTATAACCGGAGTTATGCTTTATTATCACAAATAACAGACTTGAACTCGTTCATAGTTAAGCTATAAAAACAAAGGTTGCCTACGCAACCTATAATGGCTGTCCGCGCTCGTCGGACTTCGTTTTTATAGTATAAGGCTTTAGCCTTTTATTAATTATTAATTTCCCTACCTCAAATTCAAAGAGGTACAAAGAATTATAAAACCGTATATTGGTTTTTAAAAACTGTATGCAAGTTTCAAATAGTTATTCTTGGTAGGAGAGTAAAGCTACTTTCGGATAAAACAATATGAAGCTTTTGTTGTTTAGCTTGTTGTCTTAAATTATAAATAAAACAGAATAATTTAAGAAAATAGTGCTGTTTTTTTTTTATTTAGCTATTTTTGTGACAGTTTACTAGATAAAAGGTTATTTATACTAATGATAGACGATAAATTACGGCTTCATAGTAACTATGCTCACACAAATTGTTCGTCCTTTAGTTCAAACACAAGTACGACTACTGGCTAATTCTCAAGCAACACAAACCACCTTAATAGACACCATTTCTCGTTGGTTAGGGTATCTTGGAGTGGATGCTAAAGTGACTAAATTGGCCTCTGATTCTGAGGGTATTCATGTGTCGATAACAGTTGGGAAACCCGACTCTTGTGAGACAAAAGATTGGCAAAAAATTCTTGATAATTTGCGATCTTCTTCTGACAAAGATAATAACTGTGAACCCATGAATGGTTCACAAGAATTACAATTAGCTAGATTACTGGCTTATTTGATACAAGCAGGAAACCCTAATAATAATATTAACTGGAATGAAGTAGAAAATCAACTACAAAGTTTGCAGTTAGATCATTCTATTCTATCAGGAATTCAATCGGCACTCAAAGTTCCTCAACCTCAAAATTTATTAGATAAACTTGATCCTGATGTGGCGGCCAGTGCTTTTCCTTTTGCGGTTAAAATTGCTTGGTTTGATCAACAGATTAACCCTCAAGAAAATCACGCTTTATCTGCTTTATTATGTGCTATGAAATAGATTTTTTAACAGTGTTTAATTCTAGATAAAACTAGAATAATTCTATCAATTATTTGTCGTAATTCGGAAGGAGGTAATTCTGATTGATTAACAATAATACTAAATACTAATGGGGGATAATTAGGAGGACTTAAATAACCAGATAAAGCAGACACACCAGATAGTGTGCCAGTTTTTGCTTGTAAATTTTCTTTAATTTCTGTTTCTTTAAATCGTTCCTGTAAAGTTCCCCTAACTCCTGCTACCGCTAATGAATTACGGTAATTATCTGCTTCTGACGTTTTCGACATTAATCTCAGAGTTCTTACTAATGCTTCAGGAGTCACTAAGTTATGACGTGATAATCCTGAACCGTCTTTTAAATGATAAAAATTAGCCGGAATTCCTAATTGACTTAAGCTGTCTTTTAAACCATCTAAACTGGTTTGATTTTTAGTTTCATTTCCTAAAAGATTGAGTAAACTTTCTGCAAATAAATTATTACTATCTTCGTTTGCTTTAGTAATTAAAAAAGATACGGGTTGAGATTCAATGATGGTTAATTCTCTCTCATTATTAATTATTTCAGGATTATTTATTACCTTAGTTTCTCCAACAATAATATTTTCTTGTGCTAAAATTTGTTGTAAACTCTCTAAAAAATAAGTAGTTGGGTTGACAACTGCTAACCCAAAGGTATCCGGTTCAGTATTACTTGCTAATTCTCCTTTTAGGGTTAAAATAGGTTGAGCAAAATCTCGCTCAATTGTGATAGAATAAGCTGTATCTTTGGGAGCAGTTAAAGTTTGATTATTAATTTGCCATTGTTGACCGGCTAAACTGTCTGACCATTCTAATTTTAAAGGTTCTCCTACATTTTGAGGAATTAATTTTAAAGTAACTGCATTTTCATTAAGTATTAAATGGTTAATAGCTGTGGCATAATAAAATTGTATATCTTCCCATTCCCAAGTTAAATTAATTGGTGATTCCTTAAAATCTCCATCCGTGACTATTAATTGATCAATTTGCTTTATCCCTCTTATTTTTAACCATTTAGCTAAGGTTTGCAATTGTTGAGTAGTTAAACTGGGATCACCTTTTCCTACTATTCTTAATGTCTGTAAATGAGGGTAATTTCCCGTAATATAAATGGGAGTATTAATCCGAAATTGTGAACCATATTTTAACAAAACTGCTGCAGTTGTTAAGAGTTTAACATTAGAAGCAGGAATAAAATATTTTTGCTCATCTAAAGCATATAAAGTTGACCCAGAATCTAAGGTTTGTATTAAAATGCCCCACCGTGATCGCCGATATTTTTCTTCTTTAATAATTCTCTCAATCTCCTGAGATAAATCAGCAGGGCAAATGCTTGACTTTTCTTCTGATTGACTTATAAGATAAGAGTGCTTTAGTGCTTCAATAGCTAATAAATTTGGTGTAAATTGCTCTAAAAAAGTAAGTAAAAACAATCCTAAAGTTACCGTTAGTTTGGGAGAATAAAAGCAGTTATTCATCAAGCAAAAGCTTCCTAAAATTAAGTTAAATAAATTTAACTTCTTCTCCTTGAGATCCACAAGAAACACCAGCTTGATCAAGGGTATTTAAGTTAAACTCAACCAAAAGAGTAATACTATTCCCTGGTTGAAATGTGCGACAAATAATAGTAACATACTTTAAGTCAGAATAGTGTAGACCTCCCACATAATTTCTAATTTTTGACTAAAAGCAGATTTAGCCACCGCTTTAATTCTAACTGGATTATAGTGATTAGCTAAATCCAGTTAGAACATCATAGTATCGACTTAATCGCTATAATAAAAACAGTCAATAAGTTAATTAATTTCGCCAGACAACGAGGAGAATTCAATCATTATGAGTTATGACTTTGATCTATTTGTTATTGGTGGAGGTTCAGGAGGAATCGCTACCGCTAGACGGGCCGCAGAATACGGGGCAAAAGTTGGGTTAGCAGAAATGGGTCGCTTAGGGGGAACTTGTGTAAATAAAGGTTGTATTCCTAAAAAATTAATGGTTTATACATCCCATTTTCCCCATCTATTTGAAGAATCTCAAGGATACGGTTGGAGTCCAGTTAAAAGCACTTTAGACTGGACAAAAATGATCACTTCTGTACAAAATGAAGTGACCCGACTCAATGGGATTTATCAAAAAATGTTAGATAATTCTAAGGTAGAAATTTATCGTAATTATGGTAAATTAATTGATTCCCATACTATTGAAGTTGGTGATAAAAAAGTCACTGCCGATAAAATTTTAATTGCGGTAGGAGGTCATCCGGTTAAACCCGATATACCAGGAATTGAACATACAATTATCTCCGATAATATGTTTGAATTGCCTGCCCAACCCAAACGATTAGTAGTCTGGGGAGGGGGTTATATTGGAGTTGAGTTTGCTTGCATTATGCAATCTTTAGGATCAGAAGTCATCCAAATTATTCGCCAAGATAAAATTTTAAAAGGATTTGATGAAGATCTAAGATCCACCATTCAAGAAGCCATGGAAAAGCATGGTATTCGCATTCTGAGTCAATGTACAATCACTGCAATTGAAAAGACATCAGAAGGTTTAAAATTGTCCTTACAAGGGCAAGAAACAACGGATATGGTATTAGCAGATACCATCGGTTTAGCCGCAACAGGACGGAAACCTAATTTAGATAATTTAGGACTAGAAAATGCGGGAGTAGATGTGAAAAATGGGGCGATCGCCGTTGATAAATATAGTTGCACCAGTCAACCCAATATTTATGCTGTTGGCGACTGTACTGATCGCATTAATTTGACCCCTGTAGCGATTAATGAGGGACGGGCCATTGCCGATAGCGAATATGGGGGCAAACCCCGTATAATGAGTCATGAAAACGTCCCCTCAGCCGTTTTTAGTACCCCAGAAGCGGCTACTGTTGGCTTAACTGAAGCCGAAGCGATCGCCCAATATGGAGAAAATGCCATTAAAGTGTATCGTAGTAAATTTCGCCCAATGTACTATATTCTGCCAGCAAAAGACGAAAAAACCTTGATGAAGTTAGTAGTACATCAAGAAACTGATCGGATATTAGGGGCCCACATGGTGGGAGACCACGCAGCCGAAATTATTCAAGGTGTGGCGATCGCGGTGAAAATGGGAGCTAAAAAAGCCGATTTTGATGCGACAGTGGGAATACATCCCAGTTCAGCCGAAGAATTCGTGACCATGCGCTAAAGTAAACTAGGGGCAACATCTAACGTTGCCTCAAACCAAAAGCCTCTATACGGTACGATAGTTATTCACAATGGTTATGAGTATGATATATTTGTAATAGAAAGTAACTCTAAAAACCGTCCCTAGACTAACAGATTTGAGGAGACTAAATTATGACGACAGAAGGATATTTGCGCGTAGGACAACCCGCACCTGATTTTACCGCAACAGCAGTTATTGATCAGGAATTTCAAACCAAAAAACTCTCTAGTTATCGTGGCAAATATGTTGTCTTATTCTTCTATCCTTTAGATTTTACTTTTGTTTGCCCCACTGAAATCATTGCCTTTAGCGATCGCTACGAAGAATTTACCAGAATTAATACGGAAGTTTTAGGAGTATCAGTAGACAGTGAATTTGCCCACTTAGCTTGGATTCAAACTGAGCGAAAAAATGGAGGTGTTGGAGATGTTGCTTATCCTCTAATTTCTGATATTAAAAAAGAACTTAGTACCGCTTACAATGTATTAGATCCCGAAGCTGGTGTTGCCTTGCGTGGACTTTTTATTATTGATAAAGAGGGAATTATTCAACACGTAACTATTAATAATCTTTCCTTTGGTCGTAGTGTAGATGAGACTTTGCGCACTCTTAAAGCGGTTCAATATGTACAGAGTCATCCTGATGAAGTTTGCCCCGCAGGTTGGCAAGAAGGTGACAAAACTATGGTTCCTGATCCTGTTAAATCTAAAATCTACTTTTCCACTGTTTAGTTATGAAATAGTCCGCCTCAACTTATTTAAAATAGTTGGGGCTAATTAATTTGGTTTTATCGGACAAACTATGCTAAATTACTAATTAATGACAGACTCAAGTCTGATCCTATAAAGACTAAGTCCGCCTGCGCGGACAGCCATTCTAGGTGGCGTAGGCAACCTTTACTTAAAATATTGCACTAACAACACTCAAATAAACTGTGTTATCTGAATCAGCAATCACATCCTACTATATTAATTCCGTACACTTAAAAAGTTTTATTATGGGGTATCTCTTTAATTAAAGAAATGATCCAAGCTGCCCCTAAACTGAGCCAAATAATCGTCTCTAACCATTTTATCCAAGAAGAAGATTGCCACCACTTACGAATCAAACTGAAACGAAAGTTTTGCCAATATTCTATCACTTGTAATTTCCATTTTGAGGGACTATCTTGAATTTTATATGACCAATTAATTATAGATAATAAAAAAGGTAAGCCGCCAACTTTAGCACTCATTAATAAATGAACGGCTAAACTAATAATTAAAATAAGCCATGAGATTAAATGTCCATAATACCAAGCATGATTAAGTTCTCCATTCGGAAGCCATGTTTCATCCATCATTTTTCCGGTAAAAACCGCAAAGGTTAAAGAAAACAGAATCAGAGTATTAACCAAGCGATGAAGATGATACCACCAACCTTTTTGACTAATTTTCGTGAGTTTTTCCAAGGTATTAGTTTGAATTAATCGCTTTTGTCCTTGATGAAAAGCATAAAAAACTAAGCAAGGAAAAATTAATAATGCCCATAAACCAAAGGTTCCATGAATGCCTTCGATGTCTTCAAATTTAGGTAAGGGGATTTTTCCCCATCTGCCATCATAAACATCATAAGTCCAATAGGCAGTTAGGATAGCTAAAATCGTAAAAATAGCAGTTAAGCCGTGAAAAATGCGCAAAAGTAACGGTTGATAAGGTTGAAACATTGGGTGAAAATCGAGGTTAACATCAAATATAATTATAATGTTGCAGTAAAAACTAATGGGATTGGTTGGCTCCTAAGTTATAATAAATATTAGATTAAACTTAGGCAAAAATTATTAAAAGTTACAATAATTCTATGGAAACATCCGTAACTCTTCCTACTGAGTCTGATGCTCTCCTGATATGCCAACCCCATACCTGGGAAACTCAACCTCTAAAAGTCTTTCAAAATAAAATTCTGAGTGTTGAAAAAGCTCAACGCATGGCCGAGTTTTTTAGTTTAATAGGAGATGGAAATCGCTTACGAATTATATCTATATTAGCCCATCAAGAGTTATGTGTTTGTGATTTAGCGAACATCTTGAATATGACTGAATCTGCTGTTTCCCATCAGTTACGAACTCTTAAAACCATGCGTTTAGTTAGATATGAGAAAAGGGGACGCAAGGTGTTTTATTCGTTGCAAGACCATCATGTTTTAGCATTGTATCAATCTGTTGCAGAACACCTTGATGAAACTGACTAGCCGTGACATTCACATCCGTGATGAGAACATCCTGCACCGCTAGAATGTCCAGTGGCACAAGCATCAGAACAATAGTATTTGCCGTCTTTTTGGATTGCATCGCTGAGATTTACGATACAAACACAAGAAGTACAAGCACATTTCATTTGAGTAACGGTCGCTGCTGTCATGATTAATGTATCCTTCGTTTTAACAGGGCTTGTTATTTATAGCTTAACACCTGAACAGGTATTCAGATGTTAAAAATAAACTTTAATTATTGTTGAGAATGATTATTATTCTTGCTAATTATAGATTTCATATCAAGATGTCGGGAGAGCCACCGAGAAAAAACTACATTACTTAATTATATTTTGATTAATAATCAACTTAATCAATATTTGGCGTAAATAGTAAAAAGGACTGATGATGAAAATCAGTCCTCCACCTTCGTAAAGAAACCCCTGACTCCCACCAGGGGTTTTTACTTGACACAAAGCTTTATTTATAGAGATAAATGTCTAACTAATGCTTCTGCGACTATTTTCGCATCTTCTTCCTTCATTCCTGATGTTAATGGCGGACAAATATGGTTCGGACACCAATATTCAGCGCGAGGTAAACTTGAAACTGGACACATATCTTGAAAAACAGGTTGTAAATGACAAGGAATTTCGTAAACTGTTCCCCCTAAAAATATATCCTCTGCTGCTAAAGCGTTTTTAATTTCTTGAGGGTTTTTTCCTTCAGGTAACAGTACCATTAATTTATACTGACTAGCACTATCCATATGATCAGTAGAGACAAATTTAATTCCTGCTTCTCTCAAAGGTGCAGTAATTAATTCATAACAACGTTGCCGTTTTTCAATCATTTCAGACAGTTTAGCTAACTGAATACGACCTAAAACTGCGTGAATTTCAGTCATACGGGTACTATTACCAAAATCTGTATGTAAACCCCCAAAGTCCATTCCCCGTTTACCTTGGTTTCTCAGCGATCGCGCGATATAATCTTCTTCATCGTCATTGAGGGTGATCATTCCTCCTTCAAAGGTGGTCATAATTTTGGTAGGAAAGAAGGAAAAGGCGGCCCCATCCCCTAAATTTCCAGCCTGTACCCCATTAATTTGACTGCCGTGAGCATGGGCAGTATCTTCTAAGACAAATAATCCATTTTCGTGGCAATATTCCACAATTTGGGGAAACTCAGCCGAAATAACACCCCCAATATGTACCCATAATAGGCCAGAAATAGCAGGATTAGCACCTTTTTCCACAGCCTCTTTTACCATATCTAAAGAGGGTGCAAAGGTTGACTCATCCATGTCTAAGTATTTAACTTGTCCCCCGACTCTTAAAACGGCTGCAACGGTGGCAAAATTAGTGTTAGTAGGCACTAAAACCGTTGTTTTTTCTGCTTTTTTGAGACGTAAAATAATTTCTAGACCAGATGAACCAGTATTAACCGCGATCGCGTGTTTGGTGCCAACATATTGAGCAAAGTCTTTTTCAAATTCGGCGGTATTCTCCCCTAAAATGAGTCTACCGGACTTAAGAATCTTTTTGGACTCCAGGGCAAAATAGTCGATTTCTTCGTCTGTAATATCGAAATAAAAGGGTTTAATGGGTTGTTGTGCCATATGTTTAGATTGATCTGATAAACTCAATCAATTCTAAACCCAATAAGCCCCATATTTACTTATAGTAAGAAATACGGGGCAATACCCAAGTGAACAGATAATTATTAGCTTATTTCACTTTTTGCCAAATAGTTGAATAAGAATAACAGGCCTCTACTTTTCTGTCATTGGACTCTACTCCACTAATTGCTCCACTAGTATTACATTTAACTTCCATCTCAATTTTTAATGGTTGTTCGCTAGACATCGCTTGTGTTACTAAGACATGGGCAGATTGTTTTCCCTTATCGGAAACTAATTTTTTCCCAGAGGCATCAGTTACAGTGATATTAATCCCGCTACACTGATCATCACATCCAGCAAAAATAGCATATTGTCCAGGGACAACAAAATCATTCATTGTCGCTTTTGCTACTTGTCTTCTGGGGGATTCTCTGAGGATTTGATAAGTATCTGGTGTAAATCCTTCAACTTTAGCCAATATCTGATTGTCGGCAATTTGTGTTAAGGCTTCTTCGTCATATGTATTATACAGGTTAAGAGAGCGAACCTCAGTTGACATAGCCAATAAAGTTCCGGCAACAATACTGGTTCCAAAAAGTATTCGAGATAGATAATTCATTAGAAACCTCTAACTTACTTTGAGTTTTGATTTAGGGTTGCTCAATGCTCTCCTCACTTAGTTAATACTTGATTTTGAGAACATTTATAGCTTCATACTTATCCCAAAATCATTAACATTTACCCCTTCGTTTCAAACTATATCATGATTTTTTTGTTTGACTATTTTCTTAATATTTACTTTAAAATTGTTGATTACTAATTTCTATTTAATTTTATAAATAAACTTATTAAAATTGTTAAAATTACTATATTTAAGTAAATATGTTACAGTTATTACAGTTAAATTTAAACAAGTAAAGTACAATTAATTTTAGTATTTTGACTTATTAGTCTTTCCTTTCTTTATGGGGGTTGTATAAGCTAACTAATCTAGCGATAAAAATCGCTGAGAGTTAATGTTTTAATTCCTGTTAGATTCGTAGGATGGGTTAGACGCGGCAAAGATTTTGACCGGAAAACTAATAAGTTTTAGGGCGCGTCGTAATCCACCATGTTAAAGATTGTAGATCCGACATACATTTTTTACCAAGATGTCGGGAGAACCACCCTATTTATAGTAAAATTCAGATTGAGCTAAAGCAAAAAAATGAGCGCGAACAATTCGAGATCGATAACTCCACCTATCTAAAAATTCTTTTAATTTACTATATTTTAATTGAAGATGAACATCAAAATGTTCTAAACATTGATTTAACGGTTGCCAATGCTCAAAAGAAATTTGCCAACCCACTTTAGCACCTGCGAGTCCTATTAATGTGCCATCTTTAGCACCTAATTTATGAATATCCCAATAATAAGCTAACTTTTTCCACAGAGCAAAAAATTCTTTTTCTTTGCCATTGTCTCTTTTGATAATAAACATATGCTCTCCTACCCATCTGACTTCTTCTAGGCGCAAATCAAGCTTTTGAGCTAGTTTTTCAATAGAGGATATATCTCCAATATTATTTTTTTGGGTATGTTCTAATAAATTTTGTGACATTGCTGTAATTCCAGGAGGCCAAGGCTGATTAATTTTCTCTAAAATATTTTCAGTCAGAGTAATATCCACATCGACTTGAATAGCCACCGAAAACCTTTCCAAGGCCGCTTCTAAAACAAAAACCTTATCATTATAAGGACGATACCCAAAATAATGATTGTGTTGAATTGCAATAACATTATTCAGATTCCCAAATTCTCTAGGGTTATCTGTAAGTACAACAAAAGATAAATTCGGAGCTTTTTCGGCTAAATCTTGGGATAATGTCCGAGCTAACTGTCGATAAGGACTACCTAACGCCAGACCGCATAAACAACAGTCTAAATTAGAATGATTGATAGTCATATTTTATCGTTTCTAAAAGTATAGTAAAATATTACACTATATTTTTATTCTTAATGAAAAAACCCGGTAATTACCGGGCTGCACTAACTTGTACACAAAATAAACCTGAGTCTAGCAATTGATTAACCTTATTGAACCAAACTACAAGTTAGGGGACAAGCAGCGTAGACGGAAGTATGAGAAGGTCTTGCTTCACCGTGCAGCCATCTGAGCCAATCAACATCTTGAGGATGAATACCTTTAGAGGTTAGCAATGCTGCACCCACTACAATTGCTAATACATTTGCTCCAAGCAAAGAACCCACCACAAGTAACACAGCACTAACGGGTAATACAGACTGTAAAATTACTGATGCTAAAGCCCCAACCGTCGCCATTAAGACGATTAACGGAAATCCAACGACTAATAAACAAACGGTTAGAGTAAAACTCCACACCAAAAAACTTTTTACTAATGTTAATGAATAAACCTTGCTTAAGCTTGGTTTTTGTGCGAATTCCATATTTTTCCCTCCAGAGCAAACCAGTAAAAGTATCAAAAAGCAGATTAGGTCGTGACATTTAGTATAGATAAAATTTCTGAGAAAATGAGGATCTTGTAAGAAAACTTTACATTCTACTCTCACCTTTTCTGGTAGATCTCGTTAATTATTTGCCTTCAACTAATTTGTTCCTTTTTGAGCTAGAAATCAATCCTGAACATGATTAAGCCCAATCTTTTAGAGGCTTTATTGATCCCCAACAAGTGGGGATTTTTCGTCAGATTTGCTCTCCGAAAAAATACTGATCAAGGGAACAAAATTTGTAACATTTCGCAATATTAAGGGTAAAATTTCTCAGAAAAGAAGAACACAGTTAATTAAGAAAGGCATTTTGGGAATACTAGCTCATGACATGGTTTAACTCAAGAGTTTTGTAAAGAAACCTATCCCAAAATTATTATGATCCAAGCTCAAAATCCCCCTATGCCTCCTTTACCCCCTCCCCCTTTACCTCAACTAGATTCTAATCCATCCCCAAGAGGACGGGCCCCAGGACAACCAAGTTTACAAGAACTGATACACCATGCCTTTGAGGAAGGTTATTCTGATGTTCACATAGGCATAGGAGAACGACCCCGTATGCGCGATCGCGGGGAAATGTTGCCTTTAGATTATCCTGAAACCGACCCCAACACATTTATGAGTTGGTTACGGGAAATTCTCAAAGAAGAAGAAATTCAACGCTTTAAAAGAGAACTCGAATTTGACGGGGCCACTCAATATGACTTTGCTAGGGTTCGGATTAACGTTTTTGATAGTTTACGGGGCCACGCAATGGTTTTGCGGTTAATTCCCCTGAAAATTTTAACTATGGAACAACTGCGGTTGCCTATGATTTTTAAAGAGATCTCTGATTCTCATAAAGGCTTAATTTTGGTCACGGGGCCCACTGGATCAGGAAAATCAACCACTATGGCCGCCATGGTTGATTATATTAACAAAGAACATCCTAAACACATCATCACTATTGAAGATCCCGTTGAATTTGTCCATCAAAGTCGTCGTTCTCTGATTAAACAACGGGAAGTCGGAATGCACACCTTACGGTTTGATAATGCCCTCAAAGCGGCTTTACGAGAAGATCCTGATATCATTCTGGTAGGGGAAATGCGGGACAAGGAAACGGTTAATACTGCCCTCAAAGCGGCACAAACGGGTCACTTAGTCATGGGAACTCTCCATACCAATAGTGCAGTCAAAACCCTAGAACGGATTCTCAGTTTGTACAGTGCTGAAGAACGCGAAGCCATGCGAGTGGCTATGGCAGAATCTTTGGTGGCTATTATTGCTCAAGGGTTATGTCGTACAACCGATGGCAAACGGGCCGCCTATCACGATGTTATGATCAATACGGAAACGGTTAAAGATTATATTATTCGCGGTCAAAATGACGAAATTCTTGAATTGATGAAGAATGGAGAGTTTGACGGCATGATTACCAGTAACCAGGCTTTATTTAACCTTTATCAAGAAGGACGTATCACTGAAGAAACTGCCCTAGAATTATCTCCCACTCCTAATGAAATGGCTATGATGCTACGGGGGAGAATCTAGAAACACTCTGAAGAAATGGGGACAAAGCTTGAAATATATAGTACAATAAAAATAGTTTCTCTTTATGTCCGGTGCTTCATTGTTAACCCTAGCAACCTTGACTGAAACCTCTGTTGTTCCATCAGACCTGTTTAAAGGTATTGCCCTTTTTACTCCTGGGGGCGATGTTGTTTATTGTCGAGATAAGACTAAGCAGATTCATTGGCATTCTCATTTATGTGTAGTCCTGCAAGAGTGCTTGAAGTTGCCGGCCCCTCCCCATTTTCTCGTACCTGGTTATACGGCAACCGTTGATCGCTGGTTTTGTTCAGGGAAACGGGAAGTAAGAATGGCTGCTGAAGTTTATCCAGCAGTTAAGCGGTATCAACTCTTACTCAATGTATTGTTTGATACTCCTGATCTTGTCTGGGAGACAGCCCAATGGCAAGACGAAATTTGTAACCCGATTATCTTGGAAACCTATCGTTCTGAGTTTCCCCAACTTTGGGAGAGTCATGATCTAATCTATCGTTTAGAGAACCCTTTTCTCTCAGACAAGGAACGTCAACCCTTAGTTACTCCTTCTGATGAGATAGAGACATCAGACAGCCATCAAGGTTATATCTTACGTCTTTTTGTGTCGGGCAATAGTTCATCTACTAAAAATACCCTGAAAACCATCCATCATTTACTCGAAACAGAACTACAACACCCTTATACTCTCAAAGTGATTGATATTATCAAACACCCTGAAGAAGCGGAGACTCATCAGATATCCGCTACCCCAACCCTATTGAGAGTTTCCCCTAAACCCATGCGACGCATTGTCGGAGAGTTTCAAGATCTCTCTAGAGTATTACAAATTATAAATTATAAATTATGAATTATAAATTATAAATTAGACATCTCCAGAAATTAACCTCAAACCCTTGTAGCATCGGGGTCAAATCTGGGATTTTGGAGATGTCTATTATGAATTCATGGATTCTAATCTCATGACCAACCTTGTTCTTACTCACGCTTTTATTGTTGCATATCGAAGGATACACACCGGTTAAAACCCCGTTTCACTCCACCGCCACGCCTTAAAAGGAGCCACTGCGGTCTTGGGGTCTCCCCAAGTAGAGCAGGTGGCGTAGACGTGGCTAACTCACAGCGAGAGGCTTTTAAGGTTTAGTGGTTAAATCAAGGCATCGTTTGATTAGGCTAAGGTTTCAGGGCAATAGCCTAAACCTCTGGTAAATTGCTGACGAAAAGCTTCAATATCGTTACTATCGGGATAGCCATGGGAGACGATCGCCACTTGATAACGACGCATAACATCAATGGGTGATTGGCCGGTTTCTAGACTCCAGAATACCATTTGTAGGCGAATTTCGAGTTCGTAGGGGATACCTAACTCATTCATAAATGCTTTAAAATTGCCATGTTGTAGGGGTGTCAAAGGCTGTTTAAACTTGATTTTAATGATCCAACCATTAATTTGATGAATGACGGTCATTGAACAAACAGAGGGGTTATACATTCTCTGTAGATATTCGATCACTCGTAAAGTTAAACTCGCATTAGCAAGAAAGTAGATGTAGTCCATTGTTTCCCCCCTTAGTCCAATCACTTAATATTTCCTCTATATTTAGTGTGGCAATATTTTTACTTATTGTTAAAGGGGACTCCTCCCCAATTAATGGATTTAAACTGGGGAGAACTACCCAATTGTTTAAATTGTCGGGATCAAGGGCTGTTGACCCCGACGAAAAGGACTGTTTACCCGGAAAAAGTAGTGTTATTTGTGATCCGATGATGAATGATCAGTTATTAGCTAGTTATGATTATCATTTACCTCCTGAATTAATTGCTCAAACCCCTGTTACCCCTAGAGATAGTTCTCGTTTATTAGTGGTTAATTCAGCAACAACTCAGGTTCATAGTCAATTTCGGGATTTGACTGAGTGGCTTTTACCTGGGGACTTGTTGGTGTTTAATAATACTCGTGTGATTCCGGCCCGTTTGTATGGTCGAAAATCTACGGGGGCCCCTGTAGAGATTTTACTGTTAGAGGAGAAGTCCCCTTTCTGTTGGTTAGCCTTGGTTAAACCAGGAAAAAGGTTTACTCTGGGTTCTCAGATTGAGTTCGCAGACGAAAGCGGACAGATCAAGTTAATGGCAACGGTTTTAGAACGGGATGAGGAGACGGGGGGACGACTATTAAAGTTTGAGATTAATTCTCATGAACTATTTTGGCAAATTCTTGAACAAGTCGGACTCATTCCGTTTCCGCCTTATGTTACGGAATCTGAGGCGCAACCTTCTCA
Source organism: Aphanothece sacrum FPU1 (assembly GCF_003864295.1). Taxonomy (NCBI): domain Bacteria; kingdom Bacillati; phylum Cyanobacteriota; class Cyanophyceae; order Chroococcales; family Aphanothecaceae; genus Aphanothece; species Aphanothece sacrum. The sequence goes on from NZ_BDQK01000013.1 coordinate 63,218, forward strand.
ATATCAGACGGTTTATGCTCAAGAACCTGGTGCGGTGGCGGCCCCGACTGCTGGTTTACATTTTACGGAAGATTTATTAGAACGGTTGAGTCAAAAGGGTATTGGTCAAGCTTATCTGACTTTGCACGTGGGTGTAGGGACGTTTCGTCCGGTAGAAATTAGTGATATTACTCAACATAAGATGCACCAAGAATGGGTAGAAGTGCCGGAAATAACTGTTAATAAGATTGTTGAGACGAAGAAACAAGGGGGCAGAGTTATTGCGGTAGGAACTACAGTTGTTAGGAGTTTAGAAGGGGCGGCCAAGGTGGCTAAAAGTGAAGGGAAAGATGGTTTAATTCCTTTTCGGGCTAAGACGGATTTATTTATTTATCCTGGGTATAAATGGCAGGTGGTTGAGGGCATGATTACTAATTTTCATCTGCCTTGTTCTAGTTTATTAATGTTAGTTAGTGCCTTGATTGGCAGAGAAAGATTGATGAGTTTATATCAAGAGGCGATCAAGCAAAAATATCGGTTTTATTCTTTTGGGGATGGTATGTTAATTTTGCCAGAAGGCAAGAGTAATAAGTAATAAGCTTAAATTTCAGGGCTTAATAGTAAGCTAAGACACATTTAAACAGTGAATAACTAAAACAATTCAATGAGCTACTGAAAAATCAGTGATGGAACGTCGTTCAGGACGATAAAACCCTAAGACAATATCTTCTTTTAAAACTCCTGCTTTTAAAAGTTCTTCGGTCACACCGTTTTCTGTTCCATCCCACTCAATCCAAATCTTATTCTCTCGAATTCGCAAATGTAAATCGACTGCATGAACTCGACCTGTTCGATCCCAACCCAAATTCATCAGCAGATAATTATCGTGAACTAAATCACAAACTTGGATCGTTTCGATGTCTCCATAACTAGGTTGATAAGCTGCGTGTTTCTCGATGATTTTTGGGATTATTTGTCGGTATTGTGCTAAGTTATCCATTGAAGAATTTCCTCTAAATTGGGGTCAAAAACAATCAAGTTTATTTGTTGATCTGTAATAATTTCTTGAATAGCAGGACGTTGAAAGAAGTCTTGATAAATATCTTGGGCAATTGCTAAATATAGTGGTCTTTCGGGATTAATTCGTTTAAGAAATGTTCGATAAATACTATACTATGGTTCGATTTTACGCGATAGCACTTATATTTGTCGGGAGGAACTCTATTAAAAAGCTTTTATAATCAATCAGTTTGTAACATATTTGTATTTTTTAACTAATATTTTTCACGAAAAACTGTAATATTGAATACAAAATACTCTTGAAAATGTTCATTGTGAACTAAAAATAGTGAGAAAGATTCTTAATAAGAAACGAGAGAATGGGCTTGACAGATCCATACTACTTATTGTATATTTTTTGGTAATAGTAGAGGTAAAATGGGTGAAGTGTGGGCGCATATAGATAGCTTGTACCTTAAGCAGGGGGTGGACAATGCCACCCAACCAACTAAGAGTATTATTCTACTTTTTGTACATTACCTGCTTTAATCCAACCTTCTTGAGAGCCACCAGCAACCCGAACTTTTTGCCAATTGCCATCAGGACTGGTACTTAAAATAATCAATTCAGTATTATAGTCCACCCCGCCAATTCTTTCAGCTTCTTGACCAGGTTCAGCTCGCAAACTTAAGCCAGTTGACCAATTAACAGTTGCTTTATATGCCCCATCGGGTAACTTTTCTGTCTCCTCCTCTTTCACTTCAGGAGAAGGTTCTGGTTCTTTAGCCGCTACTTCTTGTTTAGGAACTTCTTGAACTGGAGTTTTAGCTACTTGAGGGGTAGTTTTAGATTCATCTTTGGCAGTTACTTTGGGTTTAGGTTTTTCCTCAGCAAAAGTAGGTTTTGGGGGAGTAGACGACATCCGATATAAGACAACGTAAGCTAAGGCAGTCGTTCCGCTTACTAGAAGAATAACCCCTAAGAAAAAGCCTAAAATAAATTGAAACAGTGAAGATAAACGATTCATAATCTCTTTAAAATTAGAAACTTAACGAAAGATTGTAAACTTGAATCCCCTTAGTTTAAAGGAATTAACCCGAAATTGGACTACTTAAGCGACTATTGCGAGAAGCTAGACGTGCCTTTCCAGCAGCAGCCCAGTTTTGCAGAAACTCAATTTGTTCTTGAGCAGTTCGTGCTAAAGGAATAATCTGACTAGCTGCCTCTAAAATATCATCATTGGTAAAGTCTCGATTTTGACTAAAACCAATGTGCATTGCCTCAATTAGGGTTTGTTCGATTTCTGCCCCCGAAAAATCTGGGGTTTCATAAGCGAGTCGCTTAATGTCGTAATTTTTCAGATTATGGGGTCGGAGTCTAGACAAGTGGACGTTAAAAATAGCTTCTCGTTCCTCTTGAGAAGGCAAACCCACAAAGAAAATTTCGTCAAAGCGTCCCTTTCTTAACATTTCCGGTGGTAAAGTCTGAATATTATTAGCTGTAGCCACGACAAACACCGGAGATTGTTTTTCCGCTAACCAATTAATAAACGTGCCAAAAACCCGACTTGTCGTCCCTCCGTCCCCTTTTCCCTCCACACCCCCAAATCCTTTGTCAATTTCATCTATCCACAGAACACAAGGGGCTAATGCTTCAGCTAAACTAATCATCTGACGAGTACGAGACTCTGATTCTCCCACCAAACCCCCAAATAATCGCCCTACATCCAATCTTAATAAGGGTAAATGCCAATGATGTGAAATGGCTTTAGCTGTTAGGGATTTTCCCGTTCCCTGAATGCCTACTAATAATAATCCCCTCGGATGAGGAAGTCCATATGCTCTAGCTCGTTGACTAAATGCCCCACCGCGACGCAACAACCAATCTTTGAGATTATCTAATCCCCCAATATCGGTAATTTGTTCAGTTGCGGGGTAAAAGTCGAGAATCTGGGTTTGACGGATAGATTGACGTTTTTCTTCCAAAATCAGTTCTACGTCTTCGGGTTCAATGCGTCCATGACTGGCTAAACAACGGGTTAGAACGCGACGAATACGTTCTAAAGAAAGACCTTGAGATGAGCGCACTAATTCATCTAATAGGGTATCAGATAAAGATTGTCCGGTGGAGGCTAATAGTCGTTGAATTTCTGTTTTAATTTCTGTGCCATTAGGTAAGGGAAAATCTACAATTGTGAGAACTTCGCTTAATTCGCGGGGAATTTCCACTTCAGGGGAAATAATAACGATATTTTTGGGTTGAGATTTTAACTGTCGCGCTAGATTACGCAGTTTACGGGAAATAGAAACATCTTCGAGAAATCTTTGAAAATCTCTTAAAATGAAAATTCCCCCAACATTTTGCGGTAATTTTTCCACAAATTCTAATGCTTGGAGGGGGTTACGTTTTCCTACGCCTTCATTATTCGGGTTATCTTGATATCCGTCCACAAAATCCCAAATATAGACAGAACGATTAAGCATTTTTTGTGCGCAACTGGCGATCGCGGTTTCTACTCGTTCTTCTTCGGGAGTAGGAATATAGATTAAAGGATAGCAGGCCCGTAGCAGAAGTTCAAATTCTTGAGAAAAGGTCATAATTAATTGTTATTTGTTATCTTAACGTTTGATTATTACTTAATTTTTGAAATTTAACAAAGGAATTGAGTAGGGGCAGGTTTTTGTAGGGGCGGGTTTTTGTAGGGGCGGGTTTTTTACAGGAGTTATTATTCTCACAAAGAAGTAAAATAAACCCGCCCTATGTTCCTTGATTCTCACAAAGAAGTAAAATAAACCCGCCCTATGTTCCTTGATTCTCACAAAAAGGCTAGATAAACCCGCCCATATAGTAGTTCAGAAAATCTAATTTCATAATTCATAATTCATAATTCATAATTCATAATAACTGACTCGTCCATCTTGATTATAATCTGCCGAAGCAACAGGTTTACCGATACGATTTACTCCACTTAATCCGGCAAAAAAACTAGAACTATAATCTCGATAATCTGCTTCATCAACTTCTGGAGTACATCCCACAGAGGGCAAAGTTTTAATAGTCGCAAAAAAACCACAACGAGTCTGTAAGGCTAAAGGTTTATTAGGATTTCCATCTTGATAAATAAAGTTAGCAAATGAACCTGAATAACATTGAGCCATCATTGTTACAATATGACTATTTTTTGGTAATTTATTCAACATATTAGCCAAAGTTCTCACCGTTAATGGAGTATCTCCCCACAACATTAAAGCATTATTATTGGCATTTTCATGATTCAGGATACCATGACCAGTAAAATAGAAAAATATGGGCTTATTCTTGCCATTTAGTTTAAGATGATCGACCCAGTTGTTTAAATTTTGAACAGTTGCTGACCCCTTAAGATCAGGAATATTCGGAACTTTAAATTTTTCTTGTCTTTGAGGATTTAGATAGCGAATAGTTGCTTGTCCATCATTCCCATTAGCAAAGAAAATATTAGCAGATGAAGGAGGATATCCCATCTGTTTTAAGGTTCGTTGAAAATATAAAACATTCTTTTCCAAAGCAATCTCATTATAACTCGGATTTCCTCCTCCTCCCATAACCAAAAAATTGGGTTCTTCTATCTTAGGTTCACAATTTTTCAGAGATTTATCAGAATTATTTTTAACAAAATAATTAGACAAAGATGATTGAAAATTATTCAGTGTTTTCGGTTGATTATCTTCTCCTTGTAACAGATTTAATACCCAACCTTGAAACGATTCAGAAAAATTTATTTCCTTAGAAGCAGATTTTTCTAGTAGCCCTATTAAACTAAACGCTAAGAATAAAATAGTGATTTTTTGAGAAGATTTAGTCATAACCGTTAAAAGATTAAACTTGCTTGAAATAATCCGGTAAATGTGCTATAATCATAACTTCTTCTTGAATTAGATTAATGCTCTCGTCTAGATTAACCCACTATCGTTTTCTAAAAGAAGCTTCTAACCAATCAATATAGATAGTTTCTACCTCTAAAAAAAAAATGTACTCTACAGGGAATAACCCCAGACTGTTCAATATAGGAAATACCATAAAATAAACAACAAGACCCCTATCTCAAAGGAGCCTGTCATCAAGATAACTCATATTATGACTTATTAGGAATATTATCTGAGAATCTCAACTGAATGTTGCTATCCCTAATCATCTATCCATGATTTACCACTCAACAAATCAATAATAGGATCTCTGAGTAAAAAATCATGCCGTTCTAACTCACATTCCACATTTGGCCATTCACAAGGAGGAATGTACTTACAAAGATTATAAATTGATTGTTGACGATGTAGCTTACCTTCACAGACCAATTGATAAGCTTCTTCGCGGATAACATCAACAGAGTATTTAACCCGACTTTCAATCATGTTAAGCATCATTAAACTCCTCACCAGAATCTGGTAGACATAAATTAGCTTTCCCTTCAAATTATCTCTTACTTACTAACAACTCTCAAGGGGACAAAACAAATTGTAACAAAAATCACAAACAAACAATTATACTTAATTATTTTTTTCTATCTTAATTTTTGTTGGGGTCAACAACTGTTGACCCCAAGCCTTAACTACAATGCACCTGCACTAGCTAATCCAAGAATGACACCAGCCCCTAAGATATGACCAAAACTGGTGGTTCCGAGTAAAGCACCTAAACCCATACCACCGAACAAATTAGGAGAAGGTAGACCAGGTCCTTCACTTGGTTTAGCTATGGTCAGTTTACCAAACGCGATCGCAACAATATTACAAGCAATCATCACAAAAGCGACTTTAGGACTCCAAACGATAGTGGAAGGAACAGCAGTCAGCAAAAGGGTGGAATACATAAATCGAGGTTCTCCTAAAAAACACATATTAAGTTTTTAATGTTAAAACCTTACCTTACATTTCTAGAACAAGACGTTGCAATACTTAATATAATAAAAATCTAGCAAAATTCTGGTAAAAAGGGACATCAATCTGTTACCATAGTATTCTGTGCCTTTGGAGAGGTGGCTGAGCGGTTGAAAGCGGCTCCCTGCTAAGGAGTTATGGGGTAACACTCATCGAGGGTTCGAATCCCTCCCTCTCCGTATCTCGACAATACTAGATAAAAATAGCTTGAAGTTCGGTTTATGGCAGAAAACCCTACACTATTTGAACGCAAAATCTGTTATCTTGGAATAGTCAAGGATAAATCGTTCATCTGCTTAGAGTAGACGGAAGTAGAGAGTGGAACTCTTGAAGGAACGCGCCTCATTCGATACCACAGCAACGTTTAGAGGTTGCCAGAGCTAAAGGGGAAACTAATTTAGTTGAGCAGTTGGAAGCAGAAAGATGTTACTACACTAACTAACGTAGGAGTAGTTTTTAGTGTAACTTTACTTTTGTCGAATCTAGAATTTACTGTAGATTTCCTTCGAGCTAAAGATACAAATCTCCGGGGTGAACTTAGTTTACCCCATTTTTTTTAACTTGTCAACGATCACAGCTCATATTCAGCTTTAGAATGAATTCATGATTTGATTCTAACCAATGGAGAAAGGGTAAAGGTTAAAAGTTTCTGTAATATCCAGGGATAAAGATTTAGGGTTAATAGAATTCAAAGGGTATCTGGCTATTAGGTTTGATGATATCAACTTAATAAGAATTAGTTTAAATTTTATCAATTATTATTCATTAAATAGGAGAGAATGTATGCGTAAAGAGAAAGATAGTATGGGAGAGATTGAAGTTCCTAATGAGTGTTATTGGGGTGCGCAAACTCAGCGATCGCTACAGTATTTTGCTATTGGGAAAGATGTCATGCCCAGAGAAATGATTCGGGCAATTGGTATTCTTAAAAAAGCAGCAACTAAAGTTAATTGTGACTTAAATAAATTAGCTTTTGATAAAGCCAAATTAATTATAAAAGCCAGTGATGAAGTAATTTTAGGGAAATTAGATGATCACTTTCCTCTGAAAATTTGGCAAACAGGAAGTGGTACTCAAACCAATATGAATGCGAACGAAGTAATTTCTAATCGCGCTATCGAATTAGCTGGAGGAATTTTAGGTAGTAAAGAGCCAATTCATCCCAATGATCATGTTAATATGTCTCAATCTTCTAATGATACCTTTCCTACGGCAATGCACATAGCAGCAGTAGAAGAAATTGAGCATAATTTGTTACCAATGGTGACTAAATTACGGGAAGCTTTAACTTTAAAAATGGTAGAATTTAACCCTATTGTTAAAATTGGTAGAACTCATTTAATGGATGCGGTTCCTTTGACATTAGGACAAGAATTTTCGGGATATGTTTCTCAACTGGATAAAGATATTGATCGTATTAAGAAAACTTTGCCTGATTTGTATGAATTAGCTATCGGAGGAACTGCAGTAGGAACAGGACTTAATACTCATCCTGAATTTGCCGAAAGAGTTGCCGATGAAATCGCTAAATTAACCGATTTACCCTTTATTTCTGCTCATAATAAATTCGCTGCTTTAGCCGCTCATGATGCTATGATTATGACCAGTTCAGCCTTGAAAACATTAGCCTGTTCTTTGATGAAAATTGCTAATGATATACGCTGGTTAGGTTCAGGGCCTCGTTGTGGATTAGCTGAACTTACTCTACCAGAAAATGAGCCTGGATCATCAATTATGCCAGGTAAAGTTAATCCTACTCAATGTGAAGCGATGACGATGGTTTGCGCTCAAGTTATGGGGAATGATATGGCTATTAGTGTAGGAGGAAGTCAAGGAAATTTTGAGTTAAATGTTTTTAAACCCATGATTATTTTCAATTTGTTAAATTCTATTCGTTTATTAGCTGATTCTTGTTCTTCTTTTACAGATCACTTAGTATTGGGAATTAAAGTTAATCATGATCAAATTAACTATTTTGTCAATAATTCTTTGATGTTGGTAACTGCTCTTAACCCTCATATTGGGTATGATCAAGCAGCCCAAGTTGCGAAAAAAGCCTATAAAGAGAATACCAGTTTACAGCAAGCTTGTGTTGCGTTAGGCTTTCTCAGTGCAGAAGAATTTTCTGCTATTGTTCGTCCTGAAGATATGACTAATGCTTAGATTATCTCTTGACATTAAACTTTCAAAATTGCTAGAATGGGTGGAGAAAGTAAAAAACAATTCTACCCGACTTACTCTGCTAAATTAATAATTATTAATTACTAACAGACTAAAGTCTAATCCTATAAAAACGAAGTCCGCCTTCGCGGACTAAACTATAGGTTGCGTAGGCAACCTTTGTTTGTATAGCTTAACTCTTTAGAGTTAAAGTTTATTGTCACTCCTAAAATTCTGTTGTTTTACTCTTACTAACTAATTCATAACATAATGAGATGAAACAAAAACATTATTCTTTTCAATCTAGAGGATACAATTATGTTTTCCCAAGCAAAATACTTAACACTACTGAAAAAATTTCCTCCTCGTCCCATTAAGTCAGAAAAAGAATTAGACGCTACTCAAGAGATCATTAATGAATTACTTGATAAACCAGAACTCACACTAGAAGAAAAAGACTATTTAGATATTTTGGGAACATTGATATACGAATATGAACAAGAATTAGATATCATTCCAGATATCTATGGAGTAGAACTTTTAAAATTTTTATTGGAAGATAATGGATTAAAATCAAAGGATTTTGTACTGATTCTTAGAATTGAATCAATTGTTTCTGATATTTTAAATGGAAAACGTCAATTAACAACTTCTGACATTCAAGCATTAGCAGCTTTTTTTAACCTGTCTCCTGATCTATTTTTGCCAATTAAATCTTCAGTTAATTTTGCTTCAGTTTAAATTAAGTACCTATTGTGAGAATCATGGATCTTGTAAAAAAAACAGGGCGGGTTTATCTAGTTTTTTTGTGAGAATCATGGATTTTGTAAAAAACCCGCCCCTACGAATTTTATGTAATTAATTTTGTGTGACTCCTTAATAAACCTTCACTTTGTAATTTACTGTTTATGTCCTCTCCCCAAATATTTGAACAATCAATTTTAATTAATGCTAGTGCGACTATTGTTGAACAATGTATTACCGATCTTGATTTAATGCACCGATGGTTAAACCCTGCATTAAAATGTGAACCTATTAGAGAATGGAGTACCGAAATAGGTGGCAAAAGCCGATTTATTATTAATATACCTCTAATTAATCCTACCCTAATTAGTCATGTTATTGAACGGGAACCAGGGTTAATTGTTTGGCAGTTTGAAGGCTTTTTTAAAGGACGCGATCGCTGGGAATGTCAGCCCAAACTGCAAGGAACCCAATTAATTAACCGTTTTGAATTTGAAATTCCTAATCCTTTAGTCAGTTGGGGATTTAATCAATTTGCTGCTAATTGGACGAAAAGCGATATGAAAGCACAATTAAAACGATTAAAACGAGTGGCCGAAGAAATTCATCAGTTAAAAGGCCTATAAAAAAGTAGGGGTCAACTTAAATCAGTTATCAGTTATCAGTTAACAGTTAACAGGGTCGAATACTCCCTTACGGATAACTGATAACTGTTCACTGTTTACTGTTCACTGTTTTACCTCCCCTACATTAAATTATTTTCTACGCCAAGATACCTTGGGTAAAATTTGTTGTTCATCCACTCGATCTTTATACTTAGTAGCAAAGTTTAATAAAGAATCTAAAAGTGAATCGGAAAGATAATGAGGTTGTAACCCTAAATCAAGCAAATTGGTGTTTTTAGCATTGAAATAGTGTTCTTCTAATTCAACCCTGGGATTTTCTAAATGATTGATTTCTACATCTAACCCCATAGAATTTCCCGCTTTTTTCACCATCATGGCTAAGTCCCCGATACTGAATAATTCGGTAAACTGGTTAAAGACGCGAAACTTTCCTGCATCAGCCGGATTAGCGATCGCAATTTCAACACAACGTACCGTATCGCGAATATCCAAGAAACCTCTAGTTTGTCCACCTTTTCCATAAACAGTCAAAGGATGGCCAATAGCTGCCTGAATACAGAAACGGTTCAAAGCTGTCCCAAAGACACCATCATAGTCAAGACGGTTAATGAATATTTCATCCATACCCGTTTCTTCGGTTAATACCCCATAAACAACCCCTTGGTTTAAATCTGTAGCCCGTAGACCCCAAATTTTGCAAGCGAAATGGATATTATGACTATCATGTACCTTACTCAGATGATAGAAACTTCCTGGTTGTTTGGGATAGGGTAAAGTGTCCTTACGTCCATTATGTTCAATAGTGATATACCCTTCTTCAATATCAATGTTAGGGGTTCCGTATTCTCCCATGGTTCCCAGTTTAACTAAGTGACAATCGGGAAAATCTTCCTTCATTGCGTAGAGAATGTTCAGGGTTCCCACCACGTTGTTAACTTGGGTAAAAACCGCGTGTTCTCGATCAATCATGGAATAAGGGGCCGAACGTTGTTCTCCAAAATGAACGATTGTGGTTGGTTCAAACTCCCGTAAAGATTGACTTAAAAAGCTATAGTCTGTGATGTCCCCAACAAACAGATCAATTGTTTTGCCTGTGAGATCCTTCCAGCGTTGAATGCGTTGCTGAATGGAGGCAATGGGTGTTAATGTATCTACCCCCAATTTACTATCCCAATACCGTCTAATTAAGTTATCGAGAATGCCAACCTCATAACCTTCATTAGAAAGATGTAGGGCGGTTGCCCAACCGCAATAACCGTCACCGCCAATAACCAGAACTTTCATACTGAATCAATAAAATTACTGTGCCAATTTTGCTAAATGTATCAGGTCTTGATACTTTGTCAACCATTATGTATTGGTCATTTTGTGCCTAACATCACAGTCTACCATCTTCTTTGAAACCCTTTGACATTATTATTTTGGCGATCGCTAAGTTGTAGGGGTGGGTTTTGATATAGTCGTAATGGTTGAGAATTTTCTTGAGTATTATTACCATACCCAGAATTACTTTTAAAATAAATCTAGTGCATCAAATCTCTGGAAATGAAGAAAGTCATCCAAAATTTTATCATCTGGCTACTTATCAGCTTGGTGGTGGTTACAGTTACTCCCCTAATCATGGCACAGTCTACCCCATCAGGTGACTCAGGAGATTTTCCTGTGATGCTAGACGGTCAAACCATATTTACCCTGAAAAAACCATTAGGAGGAATTTCTACTCAAAATCGGGCTAAAGGGGTTAACAATAGATTGAAAGAATTTGCCAATGATGAAAAGATATCTATTGATGATATTGAGATGTATATAGGAGATAACGATGGTATTCCGCTAACGATAATTTCAGCAGGAAGTATTACCATTACAACTGTTACTGAAGCAGATGCTAAAGCAGCTAATATGACTCGTTCACAGTTATCAGAAGAACGTCTACAAAATATTAAAAAAGCTGTTGAAAGGTATCGTCAAGAACGAGGTTTTCTCAACTTTATTCGTGGAATTATTCTTAGTATTATTACAACTTTTATTTTATGGATTTGTTTATTTATTACGAATAATACTTTTGGCAAAATTGATCAAAAACTTAAAATCTGGGGAATGACTTATATTCAGCCAGTTCGTATTGGTAGTTTTGAATTAATACGAGCTAATCAATTAGATAATGTAATCCATTCATTAGCTCGTATTCTTCACTTAGGAATCATTTTAGGGCTATTTATTCTCTATTTTCCTTTTGTTTTAAGCCAATTTATATTGACAAGAAGTTTAGCTAAGAGTTTTTGGCATTATATTTCAAGCACTTTAACAACAGGATGGCAAGCTTTTATTGCCTATTTACCTAGCTTATTAATCATTATCCTTGTCATTGTAACGGCTTGTTTTTTTCTGCGTTTATCTAAGTCCTTTTTTGAGGAGTTACGCCAAGAAACCTTTTCTTTGCCCGGCTTTTATCCTGAGTGGAGTTTACCTACTTCTAGACTGGTAAATTCGGGAATTATTGTTTTAACAGCGATTATTGTAGTCCCTTTATTACCGGGGTTTAATTCTCCAGCATTCCAAGGAATTTCTGTATTTTTAGGCTTACTTTTTTCCTTGGGTTCGACTTCTGTTATTTCTAATGTAGTGTCAGGTACTATACTGATTTATACTCGTGCTTTTCGTGTAGGAGATTACATTACCATTGGTGAGATTTCTGGAAAAGTTCTGGAAACAACTCTGCTGGTTACTCGACTTCTTACGGCTACTAATATAGTAATTAGTATTCCCAATTCTGAAATTATTACGACTTCTATTTCTAATTGGAGTTTTTCTTCAAAAGAATTAAATCTGCCCTTAATCGTGCGAACTCCTGTTTACTTAGGTTACGAAATTCCCTGGCAACAAGCTTATAATGCTCTGATTCAAGCTGCTTTAAGAACTGATGGGATTGCAGAGTCTCCGGTTCCTTTTGTCGTTCAAGAATCTCTTAATGAAGTATATGTTACTTATCAACTGAGTGTTTATATTAATTGGGAATATTTTAAAGAAAAAAACTTTAAAGAATATGAAGAAGCAAGGTCACAATTACACGAAAATATCCGCGACTGCTGCCAAGAAGCCGGAATTCGGGTTTTTGCTCCTAGTTATGAAGCTGATCCCACTAATTATGGCCCTACCGCCATAACCTCTGAGTTAGAACCATAGATCAACCCATTACTATTATCTATCATTAATATAGATATATATTAGGTACACAAAAGATGATAGGGGCGGGTTTTTTACATCAATCAATGATTCTCACCAAATGAATAAACCCGCCCTGTCTCTGTAATTAATTTTTTTTAGGCACTTATATACTGATGGACTCACCCTATAAATTTATTTTTCTTAACTTTTGTAAATAAAAGTAAAATAAACTTGACTTTATGTGCCTTAACTTTGTTGAAATAGGGGTAATTTTCTAGAGAGTGAGGCTAATTTTAATTATTGTTAAGCAGATCTAACATAAAAGTGATCTAAGACTTATCATCAACTATTGATGGTTTGGCTTGCAACGTAATAAAAACGCGCATATCAAACGGAATCAAAAGATCAGCAAAAGATCCTATTTTTGCTCATCTTCTATTACACTGTTTTAAATAGGAAAACCCTAAAGTTTATTGTCGAGAGAGGAGAACCCTCATGACAAAAGGTCCTGAGGCGAAAGCTAAGGTCATGGTAGATAATGATCCCGTGCCAACTTCTTTCGAGAAGTGGGGCAAACCCGGACACTTCGACCGGACCCTGGCTAGAGGTCCAAAAACCACCACCTGGATTTGGAATCTCCACGCCGATGCACACGATTTTGATAGTCAAACCAGTGACTTAGAAGACGTATCTAGAAAAATATTTAGTGCGCACTTCGGTCACTTAGCCGTTATCTTTGTTTGGTTGAGCGGCATGTATTTTCATGGCGCGAAGTTTTCTAATTATGAAGCTTGGCTAGGAAATCCCACTGCCATCAAACCCAGCGCCCAAGTAGTTTGGCCCATTGTGGGTCAAGGTATTTTAAACGCGGATGTTGGGGGTGGGTTCCACGGAATTCAGATTACATCTGGTCTGTTTTACCTCTGGAGAGCCTCTGGTTATACCAATAGCTATCAGTTGTACTGTACTGCTATCGGTGGCTTAGTCATGGCTGGTTTGATGTTGTTTGCTGGATGGTTCCACTACCACAAGAGAGCTCCTAAGCTTGAGTGGTTCCAAAACGTGGAGTCCATGATGAACCATCACCTATCGGGATTATTGGGCTTAGGCTCTTTATCCTGGGCCGGACACCAGATTCATGTTTCCTTACCAGTGAACAAACTGTTGGATGCGGGAGTTGCTCCGAAAGACATTCCCTTACCCCATGAGTTTCTTGATCCGAGCAAAATGGCCGAGTTATATCCCAGTTTTGCCCAAGGCTTAACCCCCTTCTTTACCTTGAACTGGGGAGTCTATTCAGACTTCTTAACCTTCAAGGGTGGGTTGAACCCCGTTACGGGTGGACTGTGGCTATCTGATCAAGCCCATCATCACTTAGCGATCGCAGTTTTGTTCATCATCGCTGGTCATATGTACCGGACTAACTGGGGCATTGGCCATAGCATGAAGGAAATTCTAGAGGCGCATAAAGGCCCCTTTACCGGAGAAGGTCACAAAGGATTATATGAAATCCTGACCACCTCATGGCACGCTCAGTTAGCCATTAACTTGGCCCTGTTGGGCTCTTTAAGCATCATTGTGGCACATCATATGTACGCCATGCCTCCCTATCCCTACCAAGCCATTGATTACGGCACTCAGTTGTCCCTGTTCACTCACCACGTTTGGATTGGCGGCTTCTTGATTGTTGGGGCTGGAGCGCACGGAGCGATCTTCATGGTACGGGATTATGATCCGGCGAAGAATGTGAATAATCTGCTTGATCGTATGCTTCGTCAGCGTGATGCACTTATTTCTCATCTGAACTGGGTTTGTATTTTCCTCGGCTTCCATAGCTTTGGGTTATACATCCACAATGACACCATGCGGGCTTTAGGTCGTCCCCAAGATATGTTCTCGGATACGGCGATTCAACTACAGCCTATCTTTGCTCAGTGGGTACAAAATATCCATACTTTAGCACCTGGTGGTACAGCCCCTCACGCTCTAGCAACTGCTAGTTATGCTTTCGGTGGCAGCACCGTAGCCGTAGCTGGAAAAGTAGCTATGATGCCCATCGCTTTGGGAACGGCTGATTTCATGGTTCACCATATCCATGCTTTTACCATCCACGTCACCGTCTTGATTCTACTCAAAGGGGTACTATACGCCCGTAGTTCTCGTCTTGTTCCTGATAAGAGTGAACTCGGCTTCCGCTTCCCTTGCGATGGACCTGGACGGGGTGGTACTTGTCAAGTTTCTGGTTGGGATCATGTGTTCCTTGGCTTATTCTGGATGTACAACTCCTTATCAATTGTTATTTTCCACTTCAGTTGGAAAATGCAGTCTGATGTCTGGGGGACAGTCGATCCAGATGGCAGCATCAGTCACGTAACCGGGGGTAATTTCGCTCAAAGTGCGATTACCATCAATGGTTGGCTACGGGACTTCCTGTGGGCGCAAGCGGCTAATGTGATCAACTCCTACGGTTCTGCTCTGTCGGCTTACGGCATCATGTTCCTAGCGGGTCACTTTATCTTTGCCTTCAGCTTAATGTTCCTGTTTAGTGGTCGCGGCTACTGGCAAGAACTAATTGAGTCAATTGTTTGGGCTCACAATAAGCTGAAAGTTGCACCAGCGATTCAACCTCGCGCTCTGAGTATCATTCAGGGACGGGCAGTAGGTGTAACTCACTACTTGTTAGGAGGAATTGTTACCACTTGGGCATTCTTCTTGGCACGAAGCCTATCGATTGGCTAATCTAGGGAAAAAGGACAAAGGAAAAAGGCTTTTCTAGTCTCTAAGCTTTTGTCCTTTATCCTCTATCTTTTAAGATAAGGATGGCATTAAGACCGTTTTCCCGTTCCTGTTAAAGAGTTACAGCGAGTAACCACCACAGGAAATGAGCAGCAATTACCGCATGAGCCTCATTGTATTAGAGAGGAGAATTTCCTAAAAGCTATGGCAACTAAATTTCCCAAATTTAGCCAGGATCTCGCCCAAGACCCGACTACCCGTCGGATTTGGTATGGGATTGCCACGGCCCACGATTTTGAAACCCATGATGGCATGACCGAGGAAAATCTTTACCAAAAGATTTTTGCCTCCCATTTCGGCCACATCGCCATCATCTTTTTGTGGACTTCTGGCACCCTTTTTCACGTAGCCTGGCAAGGTAACTTCGAGCAGTGGATCAAAGATCCCCTTAATATCCGTCCGATCGCCCATGCGATTTGGGACCCTCAATTTGGTCAAGGGGCAATTGATGCCTTTACCCAAGCTGGTGCGTCTTATCCGGTTGATATCGCTTATTCTGGTGTTTATCACTGGTTCTACACCATCGGCATGAGAACCAACGGTGAACTTTATCAAGGGTCTATTTTCCTCTTGATTCTGGCTTCTCTGTTCTTATTTGCCGGTTGGTTGCACTTACAACCTAAGTTCCGTCCTAATTTAGCTTGGTTCAAAAATGCTGAATCTCGCCTTAACCACCATTTGGCTGGTTTGTTCGGGGTTAGTTCCTTAGCTTGGACTGGTCACTTGGTTCACGTCGCCATCCCTGAATCCCGTGGACAGCACGTTGGTTGGGATAATTTCTTATCCACCCCTCCTCATCCGGCTGGCTTATTGCCTTTCTTTACCGGAAACTGGGGCGTATATGCTGAGAATCCCGATACGGCTGGTCATGTATTCAGCACGTCTCAAGGAGCAGGAACCGCTATCCTAACTTTCTTAGGTGGTTTCCATCCCCAAACTGAGTCTTTGTGGCTAACAGATATTGCCCATCACCATTTGGCGATCGCGGTTATCTTCATTATTGCCGGCCATATGTACCGCACTAACTGGGGTATTGGTCACAGCATTAAAGAGATCCTCAACGCCCACAAACCCCCCAGTGGCAAATTGGGTGACGGTCATAAGAATATGTATGACACCGTTA
The DNA here is from genome assembly GCF_003864295.1 of Aphanothece sacrum FPU1. Classification (NCBI taxonomy): domain Bacteria; kingdom Bacillati; phylum Cyanobacteriota; class Cyanophyceae; order Chroococcales; family Aphanothecaceae; genus Aphanothece; species Aphanothece sacrum. Next base: position 79,726 of record NZ_BDQK01000013.1, read on the forward strand.
ACAACTCCCTCCACTTCCAACTCGGTTTAGCGTTGGCCTGTTTAGGGGTTGTGACTTCCTTGGTGGCACAACATATGTATTCCTTACCTTCCTATGCGTTTATCGCTAAGGATTACACCACCCAAGCGGCTCTTTATACCCATCACCAGTATATTGCTGGATTCTTGATGGTAGGGGCATTTGCTCACGGCGCGATCTTCTTCGTTCGTGACTATGATCCCGAAGCTAACAAAAATAATGTGTTAGCGCGGATGTTGGAACACAAAGAAGCGATCATCTCTCACTTGAGTTGGGTGTCTCTTTTCTTAGGTTTCCACACCTTAGGCCTTTACGTTCATAATGATGTCGTGGTTGCTTTCGGGACTCCTGAAAAGCAAATCCTGATCGAACCTGTGTTTGCTCAATGGATTCAAGCGGCTCATGGTAAAGCGTTGTACGGATTTGATGTGTTATTGTCTAATCCTGACAGTCTCGCTTCTACCGCTTATCCTAACTATGCCGATGTTTGGTTACCTGGTTGGCTAGATGCTATCAACAGTGGTACTAACTCCTTGTTCTTAACCATTGGCCCTGGAGACTTCTTAGTTCACCATGCGATCGCATTAGGCTTACACACCACTACCCTAATTTTGGTTAAAGGTGCTTTAGATGCACGGGGATCTAAATTGATGCCCGATAAGAAAGACTTCGGTTATGCTTTCCCTTGTGATGGCCCTGGACGGGGTGGTACTTGTGATATCTCAGCTTGGGATTCCTTCTACCTCGCTATGTTCTGGATGCTCAACACCTTGGGTTGGTTGACTTTCTACTGGCACTGGAAACATTTAGGTGTTTGGTCTGGTAACGTTGCTCAGTTCAACGAAAATTCTACTTACCTGATGGGTTGGTTCCGGGATTATCTGTGGGCAAACTCTGCTCAGTTGATTAACGGTTATAACCCCTACGGTGTTAATAACTTGTCTGTTTGGGCTTGGATGTTCCTTCTTGGACACCTAGTTTGGGCAACTGGTTTCATGTTCCTCATATCTTGGCGTGGTTATTGGCAAGAGTTGATTGAAACCATTGTTTGGGCGCACGAACGGACTCCTTTAGCGAACCTAGTTCGTTGGAAAGACAAGCCTGTTGCTCTTTCTATTGTTCAAGCTCGTGTAGTTGGTTTAGCTCACTTCACTGCGGGTTACATCCTCACCTACGCAGCTTTCCTCATTGCTTCAACGGCGGGTAAGTTCGGTTAACGTCTGACTGCTAGTCTTAAGTAATGAAAAAATCCCCTATCTTGTGATAGGGGATTTTTGTTCGCTCTGGAATTTTGACACATCAAAAACTAAACTCTTGCACTTTCTGATGGTCGAAAAGACTAAAAGCGTTATTGTGTTTGGTTTGTATTTTTATTCAGCAAACCCTACTTATTTTTTCTTAGCTAATTTCCGCTTGAAAGCAGCACCAAAACTAATGGCGGTTCCTGCACCAAGAATAGTGAGGGGTTCGGGTACTGGGGTATTGTCATTTACGGGGTTGACTTGTCCTCGAATTTCTCCAGAACGAACAGTCTCGGTATGAATGTTCCAATAAAGTCCACCTGCGGTTAAGTTAGTTAGATAAGCGGATAATTCCTTGGTGGTATCATTATTCTCTTCACAAGTTTGAACGCCACCCATTCCAGGCATTACAGGAGTCTTACAAAAATCTGAATCATCCCAAATGCCCTTAACGGTCACGGAAGTAGCACTAAGATTGGAAAACTTAGCATCTGCATCATCTGCTGGACCGAAAATATTAAGGACATGAAATGGAGTTCTTTGATTCGCAAATCCTGTATGCAAATGAATGCTTCTAACGGTTCCCCCATCACTGGTCAAACCCAAGCCATTAAGGGTGAGCGTATAGGATAATTTAGTCATGTCCTTATTTAACCTAAGGGTGGCAACACCAGTTCCTAATGAGATTTTGGGGTCGGGAGTTCCGTCTAAAGCAACAATTTGATCGCCACTCAGAGAAGAAGTAAAAGACATTGCCGCTGCCTGTGCTGAAGTGGCAAGACCTAAACTTGCCATTAGGGTAAATGCACCAATTAATGTTTTATTCATGAAAAAAGCCCTCATTTAATTAATACATATCTCTATAAACCTAGATCAAAATTTATTAGAGAGATCTAAAATTAATCAGGACTTTAAATGGCTATCATATTTGTGATAGGGCATTACCCACCTGATAAGTTTCCTAACCTGAGTTCGGTGTGATGATTTTTCAACGAGAGAATAAGGGTTGCCAGACTCCCACTTGTGGGGAGTTTTCCACAAATGACCTTATGTCCAACTCAGGTTCCTAAGCATCTTCACTGTAATGTTTTGTCAACCTTTCCTAATATGTTTAATTATAATCGTCGTCAATTTTTGCAATTTACCGGAGGGTTGACTTTAGCCACTCTACTGGATCACTCTATAGCTATGAGTTTTTCTAACTCGTTTCTGGAACTTCGCGCTTGGCATCCTAATGGTGAACCATTAGATGTTAAACGACTGGATCATCTTTATTTTTTGACTATGGATGATGATCCCATACCGGAACCACCTAGACAAGTAGAAGTAGGAAAATTATTGTCTCAAGTTCCTAGTATACCCTTTGGAATCGCTATAAAAATGCCTGTAGAGGGGTTTGGAGAAGTCTATCTTTATGCTGATAATCAAGGAAAAGGTTACACTCCTAAAGATTTTCCTCTTGATATTAATTTAGCTTGCGCTAGTTCTCGAATTTATCGAGTTCGTCAATTTATCGAAATAGGAAAAAAACAAGGAATAGATTTTCCTAAAACTATAATAAATAGACTTGAGCAATCTCAAATTTATCTAAAAAATACTCAAAACATCTCAAATATTACAGAAAAAGTGAAATTGTGTAACGATAGTCTTAGAGAAAGTTTGTGGGCAGGAGAAGAAGCGGTATTTGCTCAAGCAAAGCAATTAATAAAAAAACAAAGTAAGCGTCCTAATTTTCTATTTGGTGGTAATAGTTTTAATTATTTGAAGGGAGGAGAAGAATATATTCGTCGGTTTAAAGAATTATTTAATCTTGCCACAGTTCCTTTTTATTGGAGTACCTTTGAGGCTCAACAAAATCAGAAAAATTTCGCTGAGATTGAGCAAATTGTTAAGCCGTTAAATCAAGTAAAAATTACAGTTAAAGGTCATCCTCTAGTCTGGTTTCATGAAGCAGGAATTCCTGTTTGGGCTGAGAATAAATCCTTTGCTGAAATTCGTCAATTAAGTTATGAGCGAGTGATTGAGATTACTAAGTATTATGGGGATCAGATTCCTTATTATGATATCATTAATGAAGCTCATGGCATTAGTTGGGCCAATCGATTAAATTATTCATTTGAGCAATTATTAGATTTAACAAAAGTAGCATCTCAAGCTTCACGAATAGGCAATCCCCAAGTAAATAGAATTATTAATAATTGCTGTTTATGGGGAGAAAATGTATCTTATGCTAAACCACCCCAACAAACACCTTATCAATATTTAAAATCATGTATTGCGGCTGAGATTCCCTTTGAAATTATTGGCTTACAATTATATTATCCCGATCAAGATATGTTAGAAATTAATCGATTATTAGAAAAATATAGTCAATTAGGTAAAACCATTCACATTACAGAATTAGGAGTTTCTTCGGCTTCAAAAATTGATCAAGATTCTTATCTAAAAGAAACCAGAGGATTATGGCATGAACCTTGGAATGAAACCGTACAAGCAGACTGGATTGAACAATTTTATACCCTTTGTTATAGTAAACCTTATATTAAAGCAATTAGTTGGTGGGACTTAGCTGATATAGGAAATTTTTGGCCCCACGGAGGACTATTAAATAAAGACTTAACTCCCAAAGAATCTTTTTATCGTCTCAAGAACTTTATTCAAAAATCTCAAGATTCCTTTCTTTAGGGTGATCCCCGTGATCTGGTAAATAATTTAAAGATAGATCATCAAGAATCACCGTTTTGTCTAATGAGTCAAAGGTCATAAAATGAATATAAATGGTGTAATCTATCGTCAAAATTCAGATTATGAGTTTAGATATGATTTCTCCCCTCAATAACCAGTAAAATATACAAATCTGGTTAATCATGATCAGATTCGACTAGAGATTTATCTCTAGAGAAAAATAACAACCCATGATAGGCTAAGGGAAATTGCTGAAGTTAATCAGCTATAGCAGTCAAAGCATAGGTTAGGACATTAGTAAAAGCAGCAAACCTTGTTGTATCATACTTTTACCTTTTGCCTTTTGCTTTTTACCTTCCGCAAAGCGGTGTATTCCCTTTTTAACAAACGCTCATTCAATTTCAGTTTAAACCAATCAGATAGGGATCTTATTGACCCAAATGTACCCAGTCACCCAAACTAACATGGCGACCAATAACGACGCGAATAGCCGTGTCTTCCTGTACGAAGTGGTCATCCCACCTCAGATAGCCGGCCTCAACCAAATGAACGGTTTAATGCAACGTCAGGGCAAATTTTACCTGAAAGTCCCCTACGAACGCATGAACGAAGAAATGCAACGGATTATCCGTTTAGAGGGCAAAATTATGAAAATTACCTCCCTAAGTGCCATTGAAGCAGGCCCGCTTGACAAACAGCAAGATTTCCCTTGGTGGGTAGAAATTGTTACGAGTCAACCGCGCTGTTTATATTATTTTGGCCCTTTTGAGAGTCCCGAAGAAGCTCAAATGAACAAAGTGGGCTATATAGAAGACTTACAAGCAGAAGCAGCTGAGGGGATCACTGTTCATATTAAACAGTGTCAACCCGAAATCTTAACCCAAGAGTTGAACGGTTAAAATACTACCCGCTAACCGCGATGTCGGTATAGCGGGGTATTCCAACATTACACGCTCATTAGCTAAGCAACAACGGTAGAGTTTCCTTCAATCGGAAAACCTGCCCCTTTCCAAGCCGCCAAACCCCCCAATAATACTGCAACGTTTTGATAGCCAGCTTTTATCAACAAGTCTACTGCCGTAGCGGTTTCTTCATCGTTAGAACCGTAGACATATATGTCCCGTACTAATTCGAGATTAAATAAGGCTCGTTCAACCAGTTCAGCTAGGACTAAAGAGACTGCTCCCGTTATGTGGCTGCTGTTGAAAGCTTCTCTAGAACGCACATCAATCAGGGTGAACGCTGGTTCCCCCCAGTCGAGACGCTTCTTCAAGTCGAAGACGCGAGATTGAGATTTTAGAGGTTCAGGAATGATAATCATAGTTACTGTGTGTGAGGTCTTCCTTGATAGTGTAACGAAATATAAACGATTTATCAATTTTTATTGCAATACTCTTGACAGAAATTTTCAAGATGATGTACAAGGTGATTCTTTTACCCCGTCTATGGAAAATATTCAAAAAAAAGCCTGCTAATCCAGGACTTAAAAAATACTTTCAAGCTTAAAATTATTGAAGTTGTTTTTCTTTATTGATTAAGAAGGAAAGCTAAAATTGACAGGATCTTGATCACGCCGATGGTTGAGAAGGATAGGAGTCCCCTGGCGATCGCCAACCTGAGCGGCGGTTGTTTCTAAAGCTTCTCTCAACCGTTTAGCTGCGTAAATCGACATATCTCTGGGTACATTAATCCTGTCTCGTAAATATCTTAGAGCGATATCAGTTCCTGCTGGTGGAAGACAAATTTGCTGTGTCATCATATAAGTTAAGGCACAACGGAGAGTTTCATCAAACAAGGCATCATCCATAGGATTAACCCGAATCAGATTATTGCGGTGTTTCAGTACCCTTTGGAGAGCTTCAGCGCGGGAAGTTTCCGGTTCAGGGTAAGTTACATCGGGTAGTCCCAACCAAGGGCCATTATCTACCCGTGCTTTGTTAATAAGCATCTGAGGTTCCCCGTTTTCATAACAACCTCCCATTTGAGGTGGCAAATCATGAACATGGGTGTGAAAGTCACTTTGAGTCCCCCGATAAGTTGGACGGCTTTCCATTGCCTGAAACCAAGCCCCTAAATGAGGATTTTGTTCCCGTAGAGAGTAGCCTTTGTAGTAGTAAAGACTAGCATTCATCCGTTCAACATAAGGGGTAAAAATCACATCAACTGAGCCGAATTTTTCTAAGAAGTAAGGGCCATCAGTACGACTTAAGGCATCTTCTACCATTTCTACGACTTTGATGAATTTTTGACGGTTGTTCTGCTCTTGTTGAGAGGAACGATTCGGATAACAAAGCCAATTACACCAAGCTCTAAATAGAAGTCTTTCTAATTGTCTTAGTGGCATCACTTCTGGAGCAATCAAACTTTGATTTAAGGGGCCAAAAACCTGTTCTAAGGCGATTAAAATGTCATCACTTTCAGTTATAATTTGTCCGTCTAACCCCAGAGCAGGAAGCATTCCCGATGGGACAATGCTCTTATACCAACTCTCTTTTTGTCCATAACAGAACATGGTAACTTTTTTGATGCGGTAAGGGATTTGTTTTTCTTCTAACCACAGCCAAACTTTTTGACAATAAGGACACCAAGCATGGTTATCACGATAGAGGGTAACGCGAACCTCAGATTCGTGATGATTAAAAAGACGTAAAATAGATTGCGCGTTGGTCAAACCGTTAATGGGATCTGTTTGAAAATTTGTTAGTGCTTCTAATTGTGTCCAAGTGAGGGGTAAAGTCATTGTTATAAGGGATTGTATCAGTTTAAAATTCTAGTTTAACTCGTGAGCGCGTTACATATATAAGCTGTTACGCATGATGGGGTAATGGGGTAATGGGGTGATGGGGTGATGGTTGGTGGAGTTTAGACTAACTTACCTCCAAATCAAACTATACAGTCTAGTCTAATCGGCGATCGCACTTTCGCAAGAGGTCTACTGAAATTATAAACCTGTGCTAAATTGAAAAGCCGACATACTTAACACTCCATAGGTATAACTCGAATGAAGCAAAGTCCCCTGTGCTCTCACACCAGCAGTTCCCAAGGCGACAAACAGAGGGAGAAAGTGTTCCGGTGTAGGATGATTTTTTTGGGCGTAGGGGGCGGTATTTTTGTAATTTAAGAGGGTTTGCCAATCCCTTGCTTCAATAGTTGCCATAAGCCATTGGTCGAATTCTTGAACCCAATCAGGGGGAGGGCAATTAAGGGAATATCTACCAAATTCCCACAAATTATGACTGGCTGCCCCACTGCCCAACACTAAGATCCCTTGCTTACCTAACTCAGTTAAGGCCTGTCCCATTGTCCAATGATGAATCGGCGGTTCATCGGGTTGAATCGATAGTTGTGTTACGGGAATATCGGCATCAGGATACATCAACAGTAACGGATTCCATGCCCCATGATCTAGCCCGTACTCAGGAGTGAGGTGATTTTTAATATTGGACTGGAGCAGTAATTTAGAGACTTGATGAGCTAAATCAGTAGCACCAGGGGCAGGATAGGATAAATCATATATTTTACTAGGAAATCCTAAAAAATCATAGATTGTTTTCGGTTTTGGATCTAGACTAATCGTTGGAGTACGAGTCGTCCAATGGGCAGAAATCACTAAAATACCCTGGGGTTTGCCTAATTTTAGGCCTAAACCCCTGAGAAATTCCCGCGCTGGAGTCTCATATAAGGGTAAATCAGGTGCACCATGAGAGATAAAAACAGAAGGAAAAAAAGCCATCTCTTATTGAAATGATAGTCAGGTATGTAAATGACCAAAACTAGCTGCTGGCGATAATGAATTAAGATTTACTCCTTTTAGACATTGTTGCCTGACGTTGTAACTTAGTACGAATTCCCAAAGCAGCGAAACCCAACAAACCAAACGTCATTGTTGGTTCAGGGACTGAGACAACGCTAGCGAGTTGATCATAAACATATTCTCTCCCAGGTGCTTCAAGAACATCCCTAGGGGTGACAATGTCATCGTTAGGAACCGTAGGATACAAAGGTAATAAATCGGCAAAAGGGCCGAAGCTAGAAGGGGTTAATTGACCGCCATCCCAAGGCCACATGGGGTCATCGAGATTTTGTTGTATCCCCTGTCCCGATGCTGGATAGAAAGCTGCCCCTGGATGTTCTACTTGCCAAGAGGCCCAAAGACGATCCACATTAGCATGATGTAGCCAGAAGATGGGATCATAGGGAGAACTGAGAATACTGTTCATCGTTCCCAAGATTTTTGTTTGATTAGGCGGTATGGGTTCAGCATTAAGGTCTCTGACTAGACCTCCCCCAATTACCCCATGTAGATAATTATGTAACCGCCAAACTCCTTTTACCACTTGCCCATTCTCGTCAATTGTCATCTCTCCTTCCAAAACTCCCCGAAAATCGAGATAATTATCAATTGATAACAGATCATTGATTTCTTTTTGAGTAACAGGATAACGATCAAAAGGGGGGATTTCCACAAACCGTTTTAAATCTGTTCCCAAAGATGTTAACCCAATGGGTTCAATATTAATACGAGGATCTAAAACCCAGTTAGCGACAACACCTGATGTTACTGTTCCCCCTGTATACTCAACCCCATCAACGGTAATGGTTTCTCCCGTCCCTCGGTTGCCCAAAAAATTATCACTTAAAATAACATCCAAGTCCTTGGGATCTGTCCAATCCCAATAAGGAATAGTCACACTAGGATCAACTGATTGTAAGGCATTTTCAAATCGGATTAAATATTCTCGATGCCAAGGAGCAAAAGCGGGAACTCCGTGAGTAATATTAAACCCGACAGAAGGCTCGAAAATAAAGGAAAAGACCCCATCATGCAAGGCAACAAACTCATCATAGATAGGAATAGTGCTGCCTGGACGGGTCGTGGTTTTTATTGTATCAAGTGCGTTGACAAAGCGAGCAATTTCCTCAGAGGTGAGAGTAGTGACATTTTTGCGAACGGCCTGCCCATAAACGGCTGAAGATAAGCTATTAACCAGATATAGAGTTGTTCCTAAACTAATAATTAATAATGACTTACAGAGATTAATCATTGTTGCTTTCCTTCTTCGATCTCAATAAAAGTAAACAGTGATAACTGACCCAATGTTAGAAACATTTTGCGTCTTGCGGGTTGGATTTAAGATTTTCTACCAAAAAAATCTATTTTGTCAGAGATTCATGACTGGAGTTTAGACTACGACAAAATTGCCCAACATTGTTTTGGGTACCAAAAGAGCATAAATTAACGGCATTAAATCACTCCATCTTTCACATTGGTGAGGGGTACTAAATGCCGGCATTGTCCAGTGTAATCTTTGCTTAATAAATCTATACAAAGTTTGTTGTTGTGAAATAGCGATCGCCGTGTAGTTTTGGAACTAATTCTACTCACCCCTTATTAGACTAGACTGTATAGTTTGATTTCGTGGGAAGTTAGTCTAAACTCCAGTAAATGAAGGTTTTGCGTAAAAAGGCTTTTGGTCGTGTTAAGCAAGTAAACAAAATTAATTACATAGAATTTGTAGGAGCTGGTTTTGCCAAAACTTTTGTCATTAAACCATTACCGCTATATCAAAACCCTCCCTGGCTGTGCAATTAATTTTACTTAAATACTTAAAAAATAAAAAAATAAATTGAGAAGTGCGGAATGTGGGTTAAGTAATTTGATTCAAATTATAAGCGTTTTTATTTAACTCACTTCTCACACACATTAGGAAATTTGTCATGGCTCCTCGTCTCAATGTTTGTACCTCAATCCTTAGTCGATTTACGTTTCCCGATGTTATTGATATTGTTCTTGCATCAGGTTACTCTGGAATTGAATTGCGTGTCAGTGATGATTATCATAAAAGTTTTAAGCAACTTGAAAATCGAGGAAAATTTAGCAAACGGCAAATGGAAAAAGTAGGATTAGAGATTCCTATACTTAATACTTATATTCCCATTAATGAGGAAGAAAAAGTAGATCGTTTACTGAATATTTGTCAGAAATCGCAGATACCTAAAGTTCGTTTAGTGTTACCTCGTAGTTGTCAAGCTAGTGTGGCTAAATTAGCAAAAACAAAAGAAATTATTCCTTCGTATGACGCGAAAAAAACTCCGGATATTTTAATAAAAAGTGTCCAGGAAACTTTGAGAATTCTTGAATTAAAAGCCTATAAAGCAGGGGTCAAAATTCTCCTTGAACTTCACTGGGGAACAGTGATGAGTAGCTTTAGCAGTGCCTATTTCCTAACTCAAGATCTAAATCCAAATTGTATAGGCATTACCTTTGATCCAGCTAATATGATAGTAGAGGGAAAAGAAGACTGGGAATTTGGCCTTCAGTTAATTAGCTCTCACCTTGATAATGTTCATGTCAAAAATGTTCGATGGCAACCTACTCATCAAGGTTGGGAATGGGATTGGTCTCCAGCTATCAAAGGAATGGTAAATTGGGGAGAGTTGATTTTCTTACTCAGTCAAAATGGCTATTATGGAGATTATTCAATCGAAGATTTTCTAGTCCCTAATGACAATAAGGAACAAGCTATCACTTATCTCAAATGGCTAAATGCTGAATTTAGTGAACTTCTAGACTATTTCAGCGTGCCAGAAATCTCTAAACCACAAGTTTTGCCTAGCTTAATGAACTCAGATCTTGCACCTCAATTGATTTAAGACTCTGTAAGCAAAGCAAGAACTAACAACATTTATATTCACAGACAACCAGAGGAATTAACCCATGCAGCACGATCCGCAACTGGGTTAGGAATTATGACCTTCGACTAAACTGTACGGTATGATTAGGGGTAATTAGTCTAAACTTCAGTCCTAATTGTTATAGCAATTCTCATACTCGTGAAGTACAGAGTTTTCTAGTTTTTGGGAACGCCGGAAGGCCCGAATAAATTAAGGTGTACCTCATGAGTCCAAGAAACGCTATATATCTTAAATTGATTAAACTTGCTGGCTTCCACAGCCCTTCTGCTACTTATGGTAAAACTCAATCGGACCAAGTCTTTAACGACCACAAAAATTAACGATTTACGCAGTGCACTAGCCTTGCTCGAAGAGAGTCCAGGTCAACTACTGGTCACCGATCATCTTGTCGATGCCCAAGCCGAAATTGCCGGAATTTACCGTTATATCGGTGCTGGAACTCCCGTTATTCCCCCTACTCGTACCGGACCTGCGATGATGTTTAACAATGTCAAAGGCTACGATCTGCGGGTTTTGGTCGGGATGTTAGCCAGTCGCCAACGCACTGCATTACTATTGGATACAACCGTTGAACAACTCTCTTTTAAACTCCTTGATGCTCTAAATCATAGGATTAAACCAATAACCGTTCCCAGCCAACAGGCCTCTTGTCAGGAAGTCGTACACCATACTCCCTTAGATATTCGCACCTTACTGCCTGCACCGACTAACACCAGGTTAGATGCCGGTCCCTATTTCAATTTAGGATTATTACGAGCAGAAGATCCAGAAACAGGAGAAGCAGATGTTACTATTCATCGTCTGTGTGTCCAAGGGCCTGATTTACTTTCCGTTTATTTTGTTCCAGGTCGTCATATTGACCAGTTTCGCATCAAAGCAGAAGGTAATGGTCGTCCTCTACCTGTCTCTATTAGTATGGGCTTAGATCCAGCGATTTACTTAGGTGCTTGTTTTGAACCCCCAACAACCCCCCTCGGTTTTGATGAATTGGAGATTGCTGGAGGATTACGAAAACAGGCAGTAGAATTAGTAGATTGTGTTTCCGTCAAAGCCAAAGCGATCGCCAGAGCAGAAATTGTCATTGAAGGGGAAATTCTGCCAAATGAACGCATTCAAGAAGATATTCATTCCCAAACAGGCTATGCGATGCCAGAGTTCCCTGGTTATCTTGGGAAAGCACAAGCACAACTGCCCATAATAAAGATCAAAGCAGTTACCCATCGTCGTAACCCTATTCTACAAACTATTATTGGTCCGGGAGAAGAACATACCAATTTAGCAGGAATTCCCACAGAAGCCAGTATTTTACGTCTGGTTGAACAAAGTATGCCTGGGAGACTTCTCAATGTCTATGCTCATTCGGCTGGAGGGGGGAAATATGTCGCCATTCTCCAGTTTAAAAAGTCTTCTGCGAAGGATGAAGGTCGCCAACGTCAAGCAGCCTTAACAGCATTTGCTGCTTTTCCCGAACTCAAGCACGTTATTTTGGTAGATGAAGATGTGGATATTTTCGATACCAATGATGTGATGTGGGCTATGACCACTCGCTATCAAGGCGATGTTAGTACCGTATTCATTCCCGGAGTTCGCTGTCATCCCCTAGATCCTTCCCAAACACCTAACTTTAGTCCCTCTATTACTCAAGAAGGGGTTTCTTGTAAGACAATTTTTGATTGTACTGTTCCCTACCACCTGAAATCTGAGTTTAAACGGGCAGAATTCTTAGAAATTGACCCTCAATTAATATCATCTCTCCTCAAGCAACTTGATTAACTGGAGTTTAGAATAACTTCCCACGAAATCAAACTATACACCTGAGTTCTATTACCTTAGACGGCTAAAACCCAAGTACAGCGTTTAGACATCTCCAAAATCCCAGATTTGACCCCGATGCTACAAGGGTTTGAGGTTAAGTTCGGTCGATGTCTTTTGATTATACCATAAAAAACTTTTCCAAGAGGTCTAGTTTAAATGCGTCTTAGCTTAGCACTACTCAAAAAGTTTAAGTAGGGGTCAACCGACATTTGAGATAAGATTAAGACATTAAGTTATTCAGACAAGGAGTACCTATATTGTGGATGCCATGGAATTTTTCCAAAGAAGTTCAGGGCAGTGGCGATCGCAACGAACCACCCACCATCTAGCCTTTAGACGGGCTGAGATCGGCAATTCTGAGATATTTGTGGAAGCATTAGGGACAGATCATCCGAAAATTAGCGAAATCTGTCAACTTCATGAATTTGATCCAAGTCTAGCTATCGGTGGTGCATTTGTTAGTTGGGATGGATCAATGGCTTGGGATAAAGACGACGAAAATCATCAAGGAAATACCATTTTTGCCCTTATTCCTGATGCAGATAACCCCCGTCAAGGAATGCTATTAAGGGAAAGAGGATACGCAGAAATCGTTCCTATTGCCGGTCGTTATCACCTTGATCAAGATGATGCTTTAGTACTGATAACTGAATATGACACCATGAGTACCATTGAACGTTTTTGGTTTGTCAATCCTGATTTAAGGTTAAGAACGAGTACAGTACAGCGTTTTGGAGGTTTTAATACCGCCACATTTTGTGCCGAGATGCGTCAAACCCCAGAACCCAAAGAGTTAGACAAATTAACTAATATTATCCCTTTACAAAATCCTTGTAGTTCCATTACGGGATGGTAGACTAATTCTTCAAAATCCGACTACAGATGGGGATGATGTAGGAGTCAACGGCCGTTGATCCCGACAAACAACAAAGATCAATTGTAATAATTGTTAATATTACGCTGCTTAGCGTCCCCTACTCCCTTATGATTAGGATTACAGTTTTAAAGACTTTGTAAAATAACGGAGGTTCAAACTTGGCTATTCCTCTTTTAAGTTACGCGCCTAAATCTCAAAATGCGCGAGTAGAAGGATACTTGGTTCCAGGAGACGAGCAGCCGACAGTTTTTACGACAGAGAACCTACTCTCTCCAGCAGAGATGGGAAATCTGATCGAAGCGGCTTATCGTCAAATTTTCTTTCATGCGTTTAAATGGGATCGCGAACCCTTTCTAGAATCACAATTACGCAACGGACAAATCACTGTACGAGACTTTGTTCGTGGGTTGTTAGTCTCTAAGACATTTATCAACAGTTTCTATGAGAAAAACAACAACTATCGTTTTGTTGAACAGTGTGTTCAACGAGTTTTAGGACGGGATGTTTATAGCGAACGGGAAAAAATCGCTTGGTCTATTGTAGTCGCTACTAAAGGCTATGGTGGCTTCATTGATGCTTTACTCAATAGCGATGAGTATCTAGAAAACTTCGGTTATGATACCCTTCCTTTCCAACGCCGTCGTAACTTACCTGGACGCGAACAAGGAGAAACTCCCTTTAACATCCAATCTCCTCGTTACGATGCCTACCATCGCAGCATTTTGGGCTTCCCCCAAATTGTTTGGCAAAACGAAATTCGTCGCTTTGTTCCTCAAGACAAAAAAGCCAAAGCTGGAGATCCTTCTCTATTCTTAAATATGGCCCAAAGTCTTTCGAGTGCCAAAGGAAATCCTGGTGGCCGGGTTTCTACTGCTAATATCAATATCGCAGCCTCTGTTCCCCGTCGCTAATTAAATAGCGTTTATCGAGAGAATAATGGCTAGGGAAAGTTGCGGATACGCAGGATGATTAAGTCAAATAGACTTAGTTACTCTGTGGATCTGTGGCTTTCCCTAATTTATATTTGGCGGTTATTGAGTTGATTTTTTTGTCGTAAAATTGTTAAAAGTTTGGTCAATTCACTGGGTAACGGAGCGATCGCTTGGATAATTTCTCCTGTTACTGGATGTTCTAATATTAGCTGATAAGCGTGTAATGCTTGTCCCGATAAATTAACTCCTATTGAATGATTGGAACTATACAAAGGATCACCCACAATAGGATGACCTATATAACCACTATGTACCCTTATTTGATGAGTTCGTCCGGTTTCTAAGCGAAACTCCATTAAACTATAATTCCCTAATCTTTCTAATACTTGCCAATGAGTCATCGCTTCTCTACCTCCTTTTTCTAAGGGAACGACTGCCATTTTTTTTCGATCAGTTGGATTACGACCAATGGGTAAATTAATGGTTCCTTGGGCTATATTTTCTGCCTCTTCGAGTTTATTTGTGGGAACCCCATAAACCACACCTAAATACTCTCGTCGGGCAGTTTTACTTTTTAGTTGTGCTTGTAAATGTTGATGAGCAAAATCTGTTTTTGCTACTACTATCGCACCCGTAGTATCTTTATCTAAACGGTGAACAATTCCAGGACGTTTTACCCCCCCAATTCCTGCTAAATTAGAACAGTGATATAGTAATCCATGAACTAAGGTTCCCGTTTCATGACCAGGGGCAGGATGTACCACTAAACCCGCAGGTTTATTAATAATAATTAGGGAGTCATCTTCATATAAAATATCAAGGGTAATCGCTTCTGGTTCTAATTCTAATTGTTGTGGAACTGGAATAAAAATTTGTAAATTATCTCCTAATTTGACTTTAATTTTTTTGTTTGTACAAATTTCATTGTTTAGGGTAATATTTCCCTGTTCAATTAGTTTTTGCAGATGGGAACGGGACAGATCAGCTAAATTGTCTGATAACCAACGATCTAAGCGATCGCCTTGATCTTGTACAGTTATGTTAATAGTCATAAGATAATCGTTACAAAAATATAATCTGAGGTGATACCGCCTTTGATTATACTTTAAAGCTATTTTATTCTGAGTTTAAGACCTTGCATGGGTTTTTAAAAACCTTATATCTGTTTTTAAAAATTATTTATTGCTTTCAAAAGGAACAATATTATGAAAATTTTTAAGATCAATATAGACTTGACCATTCGGCGATCGCGTAAAAATATCCACAAATTTATAATTCCAAACAATATTAGACCAATAATAAGTATAACGGGCATGAATAGTCTGAGAAAATGTTTCATCTAAACCCGTTAATGTTACCCAAATTTCTCCATCAACTGCCTCTAAATCATCAATTGATGCACCGTAAAGAGGACTATTTTCATCAATAGGGTGCATCACCGACCAACTCAAACCAAACATAGGAGTTTGTGATCGCAGTAAATTAAGATCATAAAAACGACGTAAATGATGACCTTCTGTAGTAATTTCATTGCGAATAAAACTAACCCTAACTTGTGCTTCTAAAATTTGATTTTCTCGTTGATTTGCAGTACGAAATATCAAAGTAGGAACACCATTAAAAGAACAAATTACTGCAACTTTACTAAAGATAACTCGCGCTGTAGGTCGAGAAAATCTCGCAAACATTAACCCGGTTAATATAGCTAATAATAATAACCCAATTAAGACCTCTAAAGTAACTAAAATTTGGGCATAGAAGCTTTGAGGATACATCGCCCCATAACCTACCGTAGAAAGAGTTTGAATACTAAAGAAAAAAACATCTTTGAATGATCCAGGTTGAGCATTAGCAATGCCATTGCCTGTAGTTAAATAAGCTAAAGCAAAAATTAAGTTAATTAATCCGTAAAATAAACTAATTAATAGTAAAAAATGACTCCAAGAAATAACTAATAACCAATGATATAAATCACTAGATGCTGGATGGTGTAAATTATTAGATTGACGCGAGGAAAATGGTTTAAAACGTTTAATTAACGGTTTAGGATGAGAGAAAAAATTTATAAATTTTGGCAGTCTCATAGAAATTAAAATTAACAGATAAAGATATAGTTATATATATAGCAGTAGGGGTCAACCACGCCGCATCTTGCGGCGTGGTTGACCCCTACACAGAGTTGACCCCCTGCTGATCATCCTAATTAACTCATTATGCAAACCCTAGAAACCCCTAAAACCTCCCCCAAACCTGAATTTGATACAACCATTCATCGTCGTAAAACTCGTCCTGTTAAAGTAGGAAATATTACCATTGGCGGCGGTTATCCTGTTGTTGTACAATCAATGATTAATGAGGATACTTTAGATATTGAAGGGTCTGTCGCCGGAATTCGTCGGTTACACGAAATTGGCTGCGAAATTGTACGGGTAACGGTTCCTAGTATGGCCCATGCTAAAGCTTTAGCTACAATTAAGGAAAAATTAGCCCAAGTTTATCAACCTGTCCCCCTCGTAGCAGATGTTCATCATAATGGTCTGAAAATCGCCCTAGAAGTGGCTAAGCACGTCGATAAAGTTCGTATTAACCCAGGATTATACGTTTTTGAGAAACCTAGTGCTACCCGTTCTGAATATACTCAAAGTGAATTTGAGGAAATTGGAGAAAAAATACGGGAAACCTTAGAACCATTGGTTATTTCTTTGCGAGATCAAGGAAAAGCTATGAGAATAGGGGTTAATCATGGTTCTTTAGCTGAAAGGATGTTATTTACCTATGGTGATACTCCTGAAGGTATGGTAGAATCGGCTTTAGAATTCATTCGTATTTGTGAGTCCCTAGACTTTCGCAATATTGTCATCTCTCTCAAAGCTTCTCGTGTTCCAGTCATGTTAGCGGCTTATCGTCTGATGGTTAAACGGATGGATGAGTTAGACATGGACTATCCCTTACATTTAGGGGTCACAGAAGCAGGAGACGGCGAATATGGACGCATTAAGTCTACCGCAGGCATAGGAACCCTCCTAGCTGACGGTATTGGAGATACTATCCGAGTCTCTTTAACTGAGGCCCCGGAAAAAGAAATTCCAGTCTGTTATAGTATTCTTCAGGCTTTGGGATTACGCAAAACCATGGTAGAATATGTGGCTTGTCCCTCTTGTGGTCGCACTTTATTTAATTTAGAAGAAGTATTACATAAGGTACGAGAAGCAACAAAACATCTGACAGGGTTAGATATTGCTGTCATGGGATGTATTGTAAATGGGCCAGGGGAAATGGCCGACGCTGACTATGGTTATGTCGGTAAACAAGCGGGTTATATTTCTTTGTATCGGGGCCGGGAAGAAATTAAAAAAGTCCCGGAAGATCAAGGGGTTCAACAATTAATTGAATTAATTAAAGCTGATGACCGTTGGGTCGAACCCTAATCACCCCTAATTATAACATAAATTCGGTAGGGGTCAACGGTTGTTGACCCTTACTTATGAGCCACCAAGTTAAAATCAAAGCCAGTATGAAGGTTGAACTTGAATAATTATCCCAGTTTCTGAGCGGCGATCGCCATGTTGCTAATTTGGTGTATTAGGATTTGGTTTGTTGGGTTGAGGCACGAAACCCAACAAACAATCTCTTGCAACATTTTAGATTTGCCAGTCCAGTAGTGGTTTTAAACTTAATTAACCAATTTTCAACTATCCATTGATACTTGTATATTTTTCGCTGGATTTAATTCCTCTAGAATAGTAAATCTGACATGATTAATAGCAACAGAACCAATAGAGACTTGTTGTTTATTTAAAATAGAACCGTTAATCACTAAACGTTCAAAGGGTGTATCTTTAGCCATCTCTGCATGATACCAAGCTAAACCCATAAAAAATCTTGTTGGATAGGGCCCACCTTCAATAATATCATCAGGGTTAGACTCCATCGGCAACCAACCAATACTAGGAATATAAAACTCTAGCCAAACATGATTGTAATCCGGTTCTAAAGGAAGATTACGAGTCAGGGGAGAAGATGGACACTTATAACGTCCCACTGTACGACAAGCAATGCCGTTTAAACGAAATAAAGCTAGTAAAACTCCCACATATTCTCCACAGGAACCTACACCCCGTCTTAAGGCAATATCAGGGGTATCAATATGAGGTTTAATGCCATAAGAAAGACGATCATAGACATAATTACGAATACTATAAACTTTTCTCAGGAGATTAGTTTCTCGTTCGGCCGCTTCGGCCGCTGCACGTTGAATAATATCAGTGTGCATCGCTAAATCATCATTATCAACTAAATAGCGATCGCAATATTCTTGAGACAAATCTGGAATATTTTCACAATCTTTTGGAGTTAAACGATATTTAATACTCCAAACTTCTAATAATACTTTCCAACCAAAAATACAACGAGTATTAGGGGTGAGAGTATCAAACTTAAAAACAGCGATTCGTTGCCCATTTTCAACAACTTCTGTAAAGGGTAAACCAACGGGTTCAATTTTTCTGACTTTTTGCCGATGGGTATCAGCAGGCAGGGCAATACGCCATTCTAAATCTTGCAATTCTACCACATCAAGTGGGGCAAGTTCTTCCACATAAGACATCTCCACTAGATAACCATTAGAAAGGGCATAGTTACCTTCAGAATGATAAGCAAAATAAAGGGGGTGGATAAAAGTACGAGTACGATATAATAATTCGTGGTTGGGATCAGCATTAGGATTATCTCGGATGTAGGGTTCTGAGTTAACATAAGCAACATATAAAACATCTTCTCCAGTTTGTGGATGTTTATAAAATCCTAATCCTGTGGGATACTCAAAGGGAGTTAATACACTAAAACGAATTTTTCCCGTAGCCCGATCAAGACAATAAACTGTCTGTTCTAAACTATCACTAACCCATAATTCTTCCCCTCGGATGGTTAAATTTTCAATGCCAATTCCAGGAGCATATAAACGGGTAATTTGTTGTTTTGTTTCCCCATTAAAAACTAAAATATGCCCTGTTTTTTGACAAGAAATATACACCGTTGATTCCCAAATTGCCATCCCATTAGCAGGATAAGATAATCGGGTAAATAATTCAGGGGTAAACGTTTGATCATTGAGAGAACAATAATAAATATTTTGTTGTGAAGTAAACCAGAATTTATCATCCGCGATCGCTAAACCTGTTACCCCAATAAAATCTTCCCAATGTTCTTGATTAACAATTTGAGTATTATGGGTTAAGGGATCAATTTTCAATAAATAGCCATTTTTGGTGTCAATAGCCCATAATATAGCCCCTTGGAAAGCGATTCCATGAATTTCTGAGGCAGCAATGGGACGAATTGTGCTGAGATTTAGCTGTTGGTGTGAGATATCAAGGGAGACAGTATCAGGAATCATAATTCAGTTGAGTTTTCAGGAAAGTTTTATTGAGGAGAACGATTGATGGGATTATTAGATTTTATATTGTATCAATAATAGCAAAATTAATCTTTGAATAAATGCTCATAGTGAACCAATCGCCTAAGTTGAAATCCATTCCTAGTGATAATTTTACCCTATTATTCTCTCGAAAACCTTCAGCCAATTCTCTCCAATTTTTTTTATATTGTCCTTAACAAATCATAATAATACCAATTGTGAAGCTAATTTTATTCTAGCAAGGTAAAACTATCATCAATTCCTTTCTTTTAGAACTACAGAAAATAAATTAGAATGCACCTCATTGGTTGGGAGAAACACCATAAGCTAAATTTGAGAGGCCGGAACATTTGGAAAGCAATCAACGTTTAATAGTCTAATGAAAGCTCATTCTGCTGCAAATTCACAGTAAGGGTATATCCTGTAAGGGTGAGTGTGTTGTGAGGAAATACAAAAAATGGTCACATCCTTATCCCCTAACAAAAGTCGTCTAAATCGTTCTGAATTGCCCTTGAAGCCAGGGTTACTGCCACAGTTTATCCCCCTACCTAATACCCCTTTATTTGGCACTGACGGCATTCGTGGCAAAGCTGGAGACTTATTAACTGCCCCCTTTGCCCTTCAATTAGGATTTTGGGCAGGACAAATTTTAAAAGCTAATAGCCCCACCTTGGGGCCCATTATTATTGGTCAAGATTCTCGTAATTCTAGTGATATGCTGGCAATGGCCATGGCTTCTGGCTTAAACTCGGCTGGATTGGAAGTATGGTACTTGGGGTTATGTCCCACTCCCTGTGTCGCTTATCTGACCCGTATTAGTCAAGCCATCGGTGGTATTATGATTTCTGCAAGTCATAACCCTCCCGAAGATAACGGTATTAAGTTTTTTAACGATCAAGGAACTAAATTATCCTCTACCCTACCGCAACAGATAGAAGATGGGTTACGGGGTGAATTAACCCTTAGTGGCGATGATATGAGTGTTTGGGGTAAAATCTCTTATGTACCGTCTTATGTAGACACTTACTGCCAATTTCTAGAACAAAATCTCCCAGAAAATGGGGATTTAACGGGAATGCGGATAGTATTAGATTTAGCTTGGGGTGCATCGGTGAATGTGGCCCCTGCTATCTTTAAAAAGTTAGGTGCAGAGGTCATTTGTTTACACGATCAAGCAGACGGCGATCGCATTAATGTCAATTGTGGCTCAACTCATCTGAATTTACTACAACAAGCGGTCATGGAACATCAAGCTGACATGGGGTTTGCCTTTGATGGAGATGCAGATCGAGTCATGGCGGTTGATTCAACAGGTAAGATGATTGATGGGGATTATATCTTGTATTTATGGGGTAAATCCCTGTTAGAACGGGGTCAATTACCGTATAATTTGTTAATTGGGACTGTGATGGCCAATTTAGGGTTTGAACGGGCCTGGGAACAATTAGGCGGTAAATTTGTCAGAACGGCAGTCGGCGATCGCCATGTTCAAGCCCAAATGTGGGAAACTGGTGCCATGCTTGGGGGTGAACAGTCAGGACACATTATCTGTCATCATTTTGGGGTGTCGGGTGATGGGGTGCAAACGGCGTTACATTTAGCGGCATTGGTGCGTCAGTCAGGGATATCTTTAAGAGAATTAGTTAAAGATAGTTTTCAGACCTATCCCCAAATTTTACGCAATATACGGGTGGAGAGTAGCGAAAGTCGTCGTTATTGGCAAGAATGCCAACCCTTACAAATTGCGATCGCCCAAGCAGAACAAGCAATGGGCAATACGGGTCGTATTTTGGTACGTCCGTCGGGAACGGAACCCTTAATTCGGGTGATGGTAGAATCCGAAAAAGCTGAAGATGCTACCTATTGGGTTGAGTATTTAGTCAGTGTTGTAGAGGAATATTTAGGAGTTTAATTGATAATTAATGGGGTGGGTAATGCCCACCTTATCAATTATTTACTTTTATTAAATAAGTAGTCGGAGCTTTCCTATTTTGGCTTATTTTAGTTATAGAATGGGTTTGGCTAAATTCTTATTAATCACGTTAAGAACCTCTTGAGCTATCTTAAGATTAGCTTCTTTGGTAAAATGCCCATCCCCAACAAAGTTTTTTAAGTTAGTAGCAGGCGCAATTTTGTGGCTACTTACATAAATAATATTATTTTCTTCCAATGTTGTCTGCAAAATTTTGAATAAGTGATCATCATATTTTTGGTCATTTAACAAAAGAACAATTGGGACTCTTCCATCTGCTTTTGCTGTGTTTGTAAATTCTTTAATAATCGCTTTTAAAACCGGAATTTGATCCCACTTTGGATTAAAGCCTTTGGCAGTATGAATTTTATTGGTTATACTTTCTATATGTTTTTGTTGCCACCCTCGGCGAATTAAACGGATCATCGAAGAATGATCTAGAACATTATGGGTAAAAATAAAGGAATTAAAGAATCGGTCATAAGTTGACATTTGAGCAACAAATTTTTGCCACTTCTGTTTATCTTTAAGAGCTTTTCTTAGTTCTTCTAAAGAATTAATTTCAGGCGAAATACTTTTTAAATTTCCATCTTTTATATAATATTTAGGAAAAGTATAAGAAGGGGGAACGTCAGGATTCCAATTCATTCCAGTAATAGCATCCATCCCAGAAAGACTAGAAGCTAAAACTCCTAGAATAACCACATCAGCATTATGTTTTTTTCTATCTAAATTGTAGGCAGTAAAGGAAAAATTAGGTGGGGCTGTGGGTCCTGCGATTAATCTTAAACTAACATGAGGATCGATTTCTTTAACAGCTTCACTGACTTGGCTAGAAAAAGACATTCCATAGGTAGCTAATAGCAATGTAGACCCTGAATCTGGCTGTGTGGGCAAAGTTTTTCTTTCATCTGAGTTTAGCCAACCAGCTCTCGATAAAGGAGAACTCGTCTGATCTGTAGGGCCAATTTGTCTTCTCACTTTGGCTTCAACAGAACGTCCATAATCAAAATATCTGCTTAACTGAGACGGAGAAACATCTAACGGATCGGAAGGGTAGGGGAACAGAAGATTTAAAATAGTATCTAACAGAATTAGAAAAAAGATAAACCAGAAAACTGTTCTGAGAGCATTCGTAACAGGAGAAATTTGTTTTGATTTAGAATTGAAAATAAATAAATTGTTGAGGCTCATTACTAACTCCCATTAAAATCATTGTCATTAAGATAGCATAAAAAGCCCCTTTTACCACTGGACGGAAACGAAGGTAAAAGTGAGTATTATTAAAATAATTCTCGATAATTTCATAAATAATCAAAACAGGTAACCCTAATAATCCACTTAAAGAAGGTTTGGGAATTGAGAGATTAAAATCACCGACATTAGTTATTAAAATAGTGGTAAAACTAACTACTTGTTCTAAAGAATTAGCTCTAAATAAAAGCCATCCATAACAAGTCAAAATAAAGAAAAAGAAAGTAGCTAAGACTGAATTCCAAAAGGGAGAAAATCCTTTTATAGACAATTTATTTTCTAGATAACGATACAGGCAAAGTAAAATTCCTTGATATAGTCCCCAAAATACGAAATTCCAAGCGGCTCCATGCCAAAGCCCTCCTAAGATCATGGTAATCATTAAATTTATATACGTTCTTAATTCTCCTTTTCTATTACCACCAAGAGGAATGTATAGATAATCTCGTAACCAAGTAGATAAGCTAATATGCCAACGTTGCCAAAATTCACTAGCAGTTTTAGAGAAGTAAGGTAAATTAAAGTTAGTCATTAATTCCACACCCAAAATTTTAGCAACTCCTCTAGCAATGTCTGTATAACCCGAAAAATCACAATAAATTTGGGCTGTAAATAAAAGTGTGGCCAAGACTATATCTGCCCAAGAAACTGAACCCCTAGTATTATAAATAGCATTAACTGACTTAGCAATACTATCAGCAATTGCTACTTTTTTAAATAAGCCAAATAAAATTAAAAATAATCCTCTAGTTGATTGCTCAAATTGTAAATGACGAGGTTTTGTTAGTTGAGGCAATAAGTGAGATGCTCTTTCAATTGGCCCAGCTACCAATTGAGGAAAAAATGAAACTAATAAAGCAAAATCAAAAAAATGTTTGGTTGGTTCTAATTTTTGACGATAAATATCAATTGTATAGCTCATGGATTGGAAAGTATAAAAAGATATTCCAACCGGAAGAATTACGTGTAAGTAGACAAAATCAGGTTCAGCACCAAAAGACTGAATAATGCTAGAAATGCTGCCAATAAAAAAGTTAAAATATTTAAAAAATCCTAATAATCCTAAATTACCACAAACACTTAATATTAAACAAAACTTTGGACGAGTAGTAAGATTTAATCTAGTAAGACGAGGATATAAACAATTAGCAAGAATAACAGCTACTAAGGTGCTAATTAACACTCCCCAACTCGATAGTTGGTTGGGCAAAATTTGTCCCCATTGAATTGATAATTTGAGCGGATGTAAACTTAATTCAACCGCTTCCCAACGAATTGTTATGAAAGCTAAGGCCGCCATAATGACCACCATTGAAGGCAAAAGCCTTTGCTGGTTTGTAAGTCTACCTTCCTTAATCATCAAGCCACTAGAAAAATCGAAACTGGTGGATAAAATAATTAGAAATAAGAATCGTACATCCCACCATCCATAAAAAATATAACTTGCTACTAAAAGCATCCTGTTTTGCCAGCGAAAGGGCAGAAGACAATACAGAGAATAGACAATTACAAAAAAGATCAGAAAATCTATTGAGTTAAAGATCATTAGTCTAAATGAACCTACTGTTCTAATTATTTTAACTAATATTTAATAATAGTTGATTAGGTGGGCATTGCCCACCCTACCTTAAATTAGGAAGTTATGCTGGAAGGAAAAACAGATTCCTGTTCTTGCTGTTGTCCTAAAAATCGCTGATGTACAATATCTTGAAAAGCATTAAGATCTGATTGCCACTCATTAATTCCTTGACTCAACTGTTGTAATCGTTCTGATGGACTACTATTTTCTAGATTATAATTAAAATTCCCCGCAAATAAGAGAGCAGCAATAGAAGATTGATCAGGCATTTGGATTTTTGCCTCATTAATCGCTAGACTAAATTGACAGCGATCGAGTTGATACAAGAGATTAAGTCCTGCTTGTACAGGAGCTTTACCGAACTCTTGCCAAGGGCCAGGGGTCAAGAGATTTTTAGTAATATATTGTCTAGCTGCATCGTCACCAACTGGAAAAGGAATCAGGGTTTTAGGACTAATGGATAAGACTTGGTACTCCGCATTAGGAAGTCTTTCCCCATATTGACGCGCTACCATGGGAATTTTGAGTTCACTGGTATCTTTAGCCCCAATCGCTTCCATAAAAGTAATGGTACGGGGTTGAGCAACGATACTGACCCCATTTTGGAAGGTCACTTGAGACATATTAGTCCCTAAAACGGGTTGTTTAGCTAATTCCCAATCACTAGGAATAATACCCGTCTGTTGCAGAAACTCTTGAGAGAGCATGGTCGGATTAAGGGTTTTAGCGGAGATTGTGATCGCTAGTTCTTGAATTTCTCGAATTTCCAAGGGAGTTTTGGGTTGGATATTAGAATCTGACATGATATTTTTGCTGTTCTACCAAGTACGGCCATTCCTAGTTTACGGTTTAAGGTTCCCTATTTTCTAATTTTTCTCTAATAGCTTGTTTCATTACTTCCAAATTTTCGGGAGTATTAGGACAAGGATAACTTTTTGTTGGTGCATTTGTTTCTAATCGATCCATTAAAGCATAAAATGCTTCTTTATCTTCTCTATTCTGTAAAACATAAGCTCTTAATTCAGCTTTATCCATTGTTTTAAAATTCGGTTTCATGTTAAAAATCTCCAGTTTCCATCAGGATCAATAGTTATTTCTAGTTCTTCTCCTGCTAGAATAACTAATTGGTGATCTCGTTCATCTAATCTTACTAAATAAACAGGAATATAAAATCCTGTTAAGTCAAGACAAACTTGAACACAACTTATACACTGTTCAACGGTTGGAAAAATAGATTACTCCTTCTTAAAAGTCTTAACTGCTCTATTTTAGCATAGCGCATTACACTTCGCTAATCCATCCTATCAAGAGAAGCGATCACTTACAGATTAGTTATTTTCAACAAGATTAAGAAAACTAATAGGGGTAATAATAGGAATATCTTGATAGTTTTTTATCTTTAAAAGATCATTATCTCCTGTTATAAGATAATCCGCAATTCCCGATACGGCTAACTCTAGGAATTTATTATCATCTGCATCAGAGCAAATCACTGTTTTGTGAGTAATTTCAATAAATAAACTCTTTTTTATCAGAGATTCTAAAAAAGTCACCCCGTCCTTTTTGCTTAAGTATTTATCAAATTTCTTTTTACTTAGTCTTGTCTCTAACTCTTGATAAGTTACCTGACTTTGAAGGATAACACATTGATTAACCGCTAAATTAATGACTTTTCTCGGTGTTCCATTGGGATTTAATAAGGCACTAATAAAGACATTAGTATCTATAACAACTCGATTAAGATTCATCAGCTAATAACTCTTGTAGTTTTTCTTCTGTTAAACCTTGAGCTTGAGCTTTTGCGCCTATTTTATCCATAATTGAGAGCAGATCATCTGATGTTTCTTCAATGGTTAAATCAACTTTTTGTTCTGGAGATAATCCTAACTGAGCAATTACATCAGGAATCTCTGATACTTTAAGATTTTTGATAATTTGTTTCATCGTTGATAATTTCTTGATTAGTTTACCCCATTATACCTCATTCAAAATAGAGTGCATCTCCTTAAAATAGATTGGCTGCATTACACTCACGTTAATGCACTCTACACTCGTCAGCGATCGCTAAATTATTCATCTTTCTCAACTTGCTCTTTTACTAATTTTAAGGGAAGGTTTAAAACTCTGGCAATTTGTTCAATACTTAAGCCTTCTTTTATCAATTTTGTTGCAATTTCAAGTTTAGCTTTTTGCTCAATGTTCGATATTTTTGATTCATTTTCTGTTAATCTATTACAGATATTACCTCTATTAATTTGTAAACCATCCTCAACCCAAACTACGAAATCTGCGATCGCATTTTCTGGGAGCAGCATCATGGTCATGGGCAAAATGGTTATAATGATCATTCTGCCCTAATTAACCGATTAATGAGACAGATCTAAACTTGATGCTAATTCAGACACTTCTTGAATTTTGGGGGAAAAGGCATAAACATCAGGATTAATTTCAGCAATTTGTTCATAGGAGTGACGAACCTGAGCATTAATCGCCACTGTCTTCACATCATACATTTGGGTAAAGAACTTGGGATAGAAACCAATGCCAATAATTAAGACGATGAAACTAAAAGCAATTAAGAGTTCACGGGGTTTGGCATCACTATAATCTGCTTCTGTTGGTAAAACACAACTATTTCCAAAACATACCGCTTTTTCTTCCTCGTTGAAAGATTGGGTATCGACCAATCCGCAGGTTAAGGCCTTATCCGAACCATAGAACAATTGCCGTAGCATCGACAGCAGATAGATGGGGGTCAAAATCAGTCCTACCGCCGCTAAAAACACGGTAACGGTGCGGAAAATAGAGCTATAAACATCACCGCTCGTTACTCCGACGAAAACCGAAATTTCACTGGCAAAACCACTCATTCCAGGTAGTGCTAGAGAAGCCATAGCACCGATGGTAAAGAGGGCAAAGACTTTGGGCATTATTTGTCCAATATCGCCCATTTCGTCTAAAAACATCGTATGGGTGCGATCATAAGTGACACCCGCAAGGAAAAATAACAAGGCTGCAATTAACCCATGGGAAATTAACTGCAACATCGCACCACTGATACCAATATCGCTAAAAGAGGCAATACCGAGCAAAACAAACCCCATGTGAGACACGGAGGAGTAGGCCAGACGGCGTTTCATGTTGGATTGGGCAAATGAGGCAAAACCGCCGTAAACAATGTTAATTACTCCCAAAATAACTAAGATGGGAGCAAAATAGACATGAGCTTCGGGAAGCATTTCTAAGTTCAGACGAATTAATCCATAGGCTCCCATTTTTAGTAATACTCCCGCCAGAATCATGGAAACGGGCGAGGAAGCTTCCCCGTGGGCATCGGGCAACCAAGTATGAAGGGGGAAAATGGCTAATTTAACGCCAAAGGCGATTAATAGTCCGGCATAAAGCGGTAATTCTAGGGCTAAAGGATAGTTTTTAGTCGCTAGTTCCACTATATCGAAGGTCATTTGACCACCTCCATAGATTCCCATAGCTAAGGCGGCGATTAAAATGAAGATGGACGCGGCTGCCGTGTAGAGTAGGAATTTCATGGCTGCATAACGTCGTTTTTGACCTCCCCAGATGGAAACCAGGAGATAGACTGGAACTAACTCCAATTCCCACATAATAAAGAGTAACAGTAAGTCTTGAGCGACAAATACGCCTATTTGGGCTGAATATAACAGCAACATTAAAACATAAAATAATTTGGGCCTGCGATCTACTTGCCAAGCCGCAAAGATCGAAAGGGTTGTTACCAGTCCCGCTAAGAGAACCAGGGGCATTGAGATGCCATCGACGGAAACGGCCCAACTTAGTCCAATTTGAGGCAACCAAGGGTATTTTTCAGCAAGTTGAAAACTGGAGTTACTTATATCGTAATTTGTCCAAAAGGCATAGCACATTAAGATGAAATCCGCAAGACCTACTCCTAATGCATACCAACGGACTAACTTACCATCTTTATCTGGCAATAAGGGAATACCACAGGCACCAAGAAGTGGTAATGCGATAATTGCCGTCAACCAAGGAAATTGGGCGGTTATCATGTTTTTATATCAAAAAACGATTTTTTAGATTGCTGGGAATATTGTATCAGACTTTATTAAGTTTTGTTAATAATTTTTTCTTATGGTTTACTTAATAAAACAAAATTAAATTTATATCTAAATCGAGGTGTCTTGATTATTTTTATAAATTGCATGACTTCCCTTTTGACGGTCAAAATCAAACCCTAATTTTTCAATCACTTTGATAAAGTCTTTTGCTTTAACACTGGGAAAATTACTCATGCTAATGCGATCGCGGATCTTGTAGGGTGGGTTAATGAAATGTAACGCACCATCATCATGCTTAATTCAATATTGAGTTATGATAAATAACAAGATTTAATATCGATTAAAACATCCCAAAAAAATACATCCTATGTTATTTAGCGTTACTGGAATCTATCGAGATGGCCAGATTCAACTAAGCGAACAACCTCCTGATCTCGCAGAAGAAACACAGGTAATTGTGACTTTTATCTCAGCTAAGGAAATTGATTTAGTCTCCAAAGGAATTAATCGAGAAGATGCAGCAAATCTACGAGCTAATTTAACAACTTTTGCAGATGATTGGAATAGTCCAGAAATGAGCATTTATGATAATTATGAACAAAACAGAGCCAACCTTAAAGCGCGGTGATGTCGTTCTTGTACTATTTACTAATTCTGATTTAACCACCGCTAAAACACGACCTGCTCTTATTGTACAAGCCGACGATCTAAATACAGGTTTATCGCAAGTAATTATTGCAATGATTACCAGTCAATTGTCTCGCGCTAATCACCCAAGTCGTGTTACTATTTTGCTTGATTCTTTAAACGGACAAAACTCTGGATTATTAGCCAATTCGGTAGTAATGACCGATAATTTGGCTACTGTTAAACTTCCAGCAATTTATCGTGTTATTGGCTACTTGTCAACTGAAGAAATAGATCAAGCGTTAAGATACACTCTTTCGTTATAACAAGTCAGTTTTATAATAAAGTGCATCACAAAAGATGATGCACCCTACTAATGACTAACAATAATTACGCTGCATCATCATCATGGGCAAAACGATTATAGAGGAAATCTAACGCATGGTTACGTAAATCGTAATATTGGGGATCTTCCATAATGCGATCGCGGTCACGGGGACGAGGGAAGGGAATAGTCATAATTTCTCCAATAGCAGCAGCAGGGCCATTAGTCATCATAACCAGACGATCAGCGAGGAATAACGCTTCATCAATATCATGGGTGATCATTAACACAGTACAACGGTGATCATTCCAAATTTGTAGCAATTCTTCCTGTAATTCCTCTTTAGTAATAGCATCTAACGCCCCAAAAGGTTCATCTAAGACTAACACTTCTGGCCGAATGGCTAAGGCCCGCGCAATAGAAACCCGTTGTTTCATCCCCCCAGAAATTTGAGTCGGTTTCTTGGTTTCTGCTTCCGTTAAACCCACCATTGCTAAATGATCCCTTACAATAGTCCGTTTTTCTGCTTCTCGCTTGTCAGGACTCACTGCATCCACCGCTAAATAGACATTTTCAAATACGGTTAACCAAGGAAGTAACGCATAATTTTGGAATACAACCATGCGATCGGGGCCAGGTTTGGTAACAGGTTTACCATTGACTAAAACTGATCCATCTGTGGGAGTAGCAAACCCTGAAACCATATTTAAAAGGGTCGATTTTCCACAGCCAGAATGGCCAATAACACAGATAAATTCTCCATCTTTAACCGTTAAATTAACATCTTTTAATACCGTATAAGGCCCTTTAGGAGTAGGATAAACTTTGCTGACGTTTTCGATAATAACAGAGAGATTACTATTCATACCAGATTGAGGTTTCAGGTCGAGAGTTTTAGGGGCATTAGATTGAATCATTTGCATTTTTTTCTCCTTGGTCAGTTATTAAGTGTAGGTTGGGTTGATGAATGTTACCCAACCTGTGTGGATCTGTTGGGTCTTATTACTTCGACCCAACCTACTGGACTGGCACATTTAAAATGTTGCAAGAGATCTAGAGATTGCTTCGGGGGTGTTTTTGGCTAAATTAATTAAATTAACCCTTTGATTGACCACTCGCACCTGTGACAGCTAATGCCCTATTTTAACTGTATCATTCCACTACAAACATTAAGCCGCAACAGCAATAGGAGTTTTAATCCCATCAAGATGAACTTCAGCCATCGTAAAGTTCTGTTTAATTTTTAATTCATTGAGATAACTAATAGGATCTTCCGCATCAAAAAGTATACCATCAAACAATTTAATGGGTTCACGACGATACTTAATATCACCCATTCCTAACTCTCTTGCTGCAGTACTAAAGACACCAACACGACACACCCGTTCTAAAATTTCCACCCAGTTACGAGGGAAGGGAATATGACCCCATCGCGCCATTTGTGTCATCATCCATAAATGTTCTGTGCGACTGGGACGATTCATTCCTTCCCCAAAGAACATATGATGGGCATATTCGACGGATTTTTCCAGATTACAACTATAGTCATTAGGATCGCCGAGTTGAATATATTCTGGGTTCGTACTAAGATATTGACGACCAGCTAATAATTGGCGAATATCTTCATGGTTAGCCTTATCAGCGCAATATTTACAGGCTTCTAATAACGCTTTAACCAAGGCAATATGACTATTGGGGTAGTTATTAGCCCAGTCTTCTCGTACTCCTAAGACTTTACCAGGATGTCCTTGCCAAATTTCTAAGTCTGTGGCTACAGTAAACCCGACACCTTCCATTGCGGCCCGCATATTCCAGGGTTCACCTACACAGTAACCGTCAATGGTTCCCGCTTTGAGATCCGCCACCATTTGGGCAGGGGGAATGGTTTCGAGATGAACATCTTTATCGGGATCGATGCCCCCTGCGGCTAACCAATAGCGCAGGAGAATGTTATGGGTAGAAGAAGGGTGAACCATGCCGAAAATATGACGTTTTTCGGTAGATTCGAGTAACATCCGTCTTAAGTCGTTGACAGTGTGGATTCCTTGTTCATAAAAGGACTTGCCTAACGTGATACCGTTTCCATTGCGGGTCATGGTTAAACCCGAAACAATAGGTAAGGGGGTTTCTAGATGTCCTCCTGCGGTTAACCAGGTGGGCATTCCTGCAGGCATTTGGGCCCCATCTAAGTAACCACCTGCCATCCCATCCACAATGCCTCGCCAACTGCTTTCACGGACTAAATTTAGCTCATCTAAGCCATGTTTGGTGAAAAAACCCCGTTCTTGGGCAACTATTAAGGGGGCGCAAGCGGTAAGAGGTACAAACCCGATTTCTAAATTGACTTTTTCTAAGCCATGACGGGCGATAGTTTCTATCTTTTTGGCCCGTATTTTTTTAATACGTTTCTGTTGGTTGAGGAAGTAAATAATCTCACTGCGAAGACTATAATAACTGGGATGGTTTACTACTTCCATCCGTTGACGGGGACGGGGTATATCAACTTCTAAAATACCGCCTATTTTTGATTTTGGCCCATTGGTTAACATAACAATGCGATCTGAAAGTAAGACGGCTTCATCTACATCATGAGTCACCATGACGGAGGTGATTTTGTATTCTTCACAAATCTTCATTAATTGTTCTTGTAAATTGCCTCTGGTTAAGGCATCTAAAGCACCAAAAGGTTCATCAAGCAACAATAATTTAGGGCGAATAGAGAGGGCGCGGGCGATAGCTACCCGTTGTTTCATCCCTCCTGATAGTTGTTTGGGATATTTATCAACTGCATGACCTAAACCCACTAATTTGATGTGTTGTTCAATGATTTCTTTGCGTTCTGCGATGGGATAGTCTCCCATTACTTCATCAACAGCTAGGGCAATATTTTGATGAACGGTTAACCAAGGTAAGAGGGAATAATTTTGAAAGATTACCATCTTATCGGGGCCAGGACTTTTGATTTTTTGTCCTTCTAAGGTAACAACTCCTTCACTGGGTAAATCTAGTCCAGCAATCATATTTAAAAGGGTTGATTTACCACAACCTGAGTGACCAATTAGAGAAATAAATTCTCCTTTTTTTATCTCTAAATCAATCCCTTGAAGAGCAATATATTCACCGCCACCAATTAAAGGAAAGACTTTATCAATACTGTCTGCTGCAACAAAAACACCCATGATTTTTACCTCTTAATTACTATGTAAAATGAGTAGGTTGGGTTTCGTGACCTTAACTCAACCCACATATTTAGTTATTCACCAGGAGAAATTAAAGTTTGTAGCCAACCCATAAAACGGTCAAGAACTAAACCAATTGCACCGATATAAATCAGGGCTAAAATGATGTCACTGATGTAGTTATTTTGGTAAGAATCCCAGATAAAGAAACCAATTCCAACAATACCAGACATAACAATCTCTGCTGCAATAATCGCTAACCAAGCTAAACCGATAGCAATTCTCAATCCGGTGAAAATGTAAGGAAGTGCAGAAGGAATCAGAATCTTAAAGAAGAATTTTTTCTGAGAAAGTTGGAGAACTTTACGAACATTAATGTAATCTTGAGGAATTTGTTGAACTCCTACAGCCGTATTAATTAAGATGGGCCAAACTGCGGTAATAAAAATTACGAAAAGTGCAGCAGGTTGGTTTTGTTGTAAAGCGGCTAAGGCAATGGGAACCCATGCTAAAGGAGGAACAGTTCTTAAAAATTGAAATAAGGGATCTAATGCTTTATTAGCAAAACTATTTAACCCGACAAACACTCCTGCAGAAATACCCACAACCGCAGCTAAAGTATAGCCAATTAATACCCTTTGTAAACTAGCCAAAGATTGCCAAAACAATCCTACATCGGTTCCCCCACGATTAAAAAAGGGATATAGTAAATAAGTACGAGTACGTTCATTAAACCAGAGATCACTCGGAGGTGGTAACTTAATTAATCCAATATTTGAAGAGATTTGCCACACAAATAAGAAACCTAAAATTCCTACAATGGGAGGCAAAATATTTTGAGAGTTCTTTTTCCACCATTTAGCAAAAGAACTATTGCCATTTTTACCTCTAGTATTAACCGTAGTTGCCATTTTGATTGCTCCTCAATTAGTTAGTTGTTTATAGATGAAAACTTGTTAAAGTGCTGAATTAAACTTTTTTAATTGCCAGACTCTTTAGATAGGCCTTGGGATCATCTGGATTAAATTCTTTGCCATCAAAGAACTTCTCAACTCCACGAGAATCACTGGTAGGAATATCCGCATCAGGAATACCCGCTTCTTTGGCCGCTTCTTTCCAAATATCAGAACGATTAACTTTACCAATTAATGCCTTAGCATTGTCATCTAAAGTAGTAGGAGGTAAGAAACCCCAACGTACACTTTCTGTTAAGAACCAAAGGTCAAGACTCTTATAGGGGAAAGAAATACTACCACGGGGAGATTTCCAATACATAGCTGCTTTTTG
Source organism: Aphanothece sacrum FPU1 (assembly GCF_003864295.1). Taxonomy (NCBI): domain Bacteria; kingdom Bacillati; phylum Cyanobacteriota; class Cyanophyceae; order Chroococcales; family Aphanothecaceae; genus Aphanothece; species Aphanothece sacrum. The sequence goes on from NZ_BDQK01000013.1 coordinate 113,684, forward strand.
GAAGTCTTTAATTTCTGGTTGTCCATCACCCATAATATAAGTTCCTAGCAACATTGGTTCAAGAACATCAACCGGAATATTAAAATATTTGGCCCCACCTAAAATCTTAGCCATTTCGGGACGGTTTGCTTCCACATCACACCATTGTTGTGCCTCCATAATTCCTTTTAATAAAGCTTTAGTTGCTTTGGGATTTTTATCAACCCAGTCACCACGCATAGCAAAATATTCTTCAGGATGAAACGCCCAAATTTGTGAGGTCAAGGCAGCCATAAATCCAATACCGTCTCCTACAATACGAGCAGGCCAAGGATCTCCTGTACTAAATGCTTCCATACTTCCCGTCTTCATGTTGGCCACAGTTTGGGCCGCGGGGACAGTTAGTAGGTTAACTTCTTTATCGGGGTCAATACCACCTGCGGCTAACCAATAACGAATCCAAAAATCTTGGTTCGCTTTGGGGAAGGTATAGGCGGCCCTAAAAGGTTTACCTGCTGTTTTTAGGCCGACAATATAATCTTTGGCTTTGCTGACATCTAAACCAATGCCTTTGCCTTCTTGAGTTTTGGCGATCGCAATGCCATTTCCTTGAGTGTTTAGCATGGCTAACACATACATAGGAATTTTGACATTATTTTTAGTGATCAACCCCTCAGAAATGAGGTAAGGCATAGGCATTTGCCATTGTCCCCCATCAATACCCCCGGCAGCAGACCCGATTTCTACGTTATCTCTTGCTGATCCCCAGTTCGCTTGTTTGGAGACATCTACTTGAGTCATGCCATATTTGTCGAAAAAGCCCTTTTCATTGGCAATAATCAAAGGTGCAGCCTCAAAAATGGGAATAAAGCCTAATTTTGCGCTTGGGGTTTCAGGGGTGGTTTCGGGGGTTAAAGTTGAGGGAGAACCTACCGGAGATGGGGTTGAGGTTGGTGAATTGTTGCCTGTGGGTTCGGGAGGATTCCCTAAACATCCTTTTAATAACACTGCACTAGCTGCCGACATAGAGGCTGTTACTAGAAAGTTACGACGAGACAAAGGTGAAAAATCGGACATAAAATTTTATTCCTGCTAATAGTTGTAAACAGAACAATGAAAGAATATATACTTGGTAAAAAGGTCTTAAACCCTTACACAATAATAGTTTTAGCACCAATATTAATATTTTATATAAGTGCGATGGGTTGAGGTTCCTCAATGAATTTCATTGATTTGCTCAACTTGTTAAATCAGTTTAGCACCTTTCTTAAAATTTTTTTTTTTTTTTACCTGATCAACCATAACAAAAAACTAATCATATCCATAAGTATAGATTAATTTTTATGATTATTTGATTTTTGAGTGTGTTTTGTCGATATATTGTTTTTTTATTATCATTATAATTTATTTTTATCAATTATCAAAAAAAATTAAATCACAAAGAATAGGGGTCAACGGCCGTTGACCCCTACAATAAGGTTTCAGTTTTTACCTATATTTACCTTGATATAACGGTCAATATAGCTTTTGGACGAGATTCTGGCTTAGATGTAATGACAATTTCAACATCTTGGTTTAAAGCATTAAGAAAGCGAAAGAGTCGGTCAGTAGAAAACTCACGCAGTTGTCCGCGTATGAGTTTTGAGATTTTAGGCTGATCAATGCCCAAAATAGCGGCTGCTTGAACTTGAGTCAGATTTTGCTCTTTGATAATCTCCGTGATACATTGAGCAAGACGAGATTTTGCTAACGCTTCTTCAGCATTAGGATAGCCAAGATCAGTAAAAACATTGCCACAGCTTTCTTCAATAATAATGTCCTCAATCATAGCGTTTCACTATTGTTGTTTTTTCCATTGTCCGTAATGTTCCTCTGCCTTTTTCAATCGACTTTTAATTAAATTGATTTCGGTCTTCGGTGTAGCAATACCTTTCTTCGATTTTTTCTGGAAGGCATGAAGCACATAAACTCCACCCATAAAGCGAACCGTATAGACGGCACGATAAGTGTCACCCTCATAATTTTCCACGACTTCAAGAACGTTTGCTCCTCCAAATCCACTAAGAGGTTTTGCGTCTGGGTGCTTTTTTTCCTGTTGGGCGATGTCGAGCGCGTGTCCCATCATATCTTGCACCTCATCAGGAAATTCTTTGAGGTTACGTCTTGATGAACCCATCCAAAAAAGTGGTTTTCTCTCTATCTTCATGGTATGCTAATAATGGCATATTTTTTCAACCTTGTCTAGTAGTTAGGAATATGTTTGACTGAGATCTTGCACCTGATATTAAAAACTCGATTTTTTCCTAAACGACAACCAAATCAATGGGGTTTGCTCTAAAAATCAGTTTTTTTGGACTTTGGGCTTGCTAAAACGCATTTAAAATACGTTTTAGCTTACTATTCGGTTACAGTGGCTTGGCGGCCACTTGTTTAGTCGCCAGGACTTTAATTTTGATAATTAATGTCTTTTTAAGTTCCTCTTCGTTGGCGGTAGCGGCTTGAGGTTTAGGCATGAAATCCAAAGCTCCAGATTGCAAAACCTTAAAGATGTTGTCGATGTCTGCCTGTTGCACCACATTGCTAATGACCAAAATAGGTACAGGATATTTAGCCATCACTTGTTTGATTAATTCAAAACCATCCATTCCTGGCATTTGTAAATCAGTACAAATCACTTCTGGTTGCAATGTGGGAATCATAGATAATGCTTGATTCCCATCAAGAGCAGTTCCTACTACTTCAATTTCTGGGGAAGATTGCAAGATTTTTTTGAATAACCCCAATGCGACGGGGGAATCTTCGACTAAAAGAACTTTGATCGGTTTCATTGTGGGATCTCCGTGGAAAATAATGTGACTGTGTACCTTTATAGTTCCCGAATTTTTGGGATTTATAACTTTTTTTGCAATTAAATTAGTTGTTTCAAAGTTTGAATCAGAACTTTTTGGTCAAAATCCCCTTTGGTCAGATAAGCATTTGCCCCCGCTTCTGCACCGCGACGCTTATCTGTCTCTTTAGCCAAAGTAGTGACAAGAAGAATCGGTAATTCACTGTACTCTGGGTGTTGACGAATTTTGGCGGTCAGTTCCAACCCGTTTAGGTTAGGCATTTCTACATCCGAAACGACAGCATCGAAATGGCCTGTCCTTAGTTTGTTGTAACCTTCTAATCCATCAACGGCAATGGTTACTTCATATCCCGCACCTTCTAGAAGCCGTTTCATTTGAGTACGAATAATGATCGAATCTTCTACCAGAAGAAGTTTGCTCTTGGTTGTGACTAACTCATCTTCTATTACTGTCGTAATTTTGCCTCCTTTCTGTACAGATTTGCATAAATCTTGGGCATTGAGAACCATACAAACTTGTCCATCCGGGAGAATTGTTGCACCAGAAATATTGCGAACTCGTTTGAGTAATTTGCTTTGCGGTTTCAAAAAGACTTCTTGGCGATCAATCAATTGATCTACAAACAATCCCAACCGTTCGGTGCCTACTTTCAGGATGACGCAAGGTATGGTTTTTCCTGTAGAATTGATAGCTGCGGCGGAAGCAGGTGCGTTAAGCGGCAATTCTAATAAATCGGCTAACCAAAAGACTGAGACTGGTTGTCCCTCAAAATTAATCGTTTGAGAACCTTCGATCGCGAAAATTTCTTGCCGAGACACCAGCATAACTGTGTCTAGAAACTCTAAGGGAATAGCATAGGGAATGTGATCAATTTCTACGAGGAGAACTGAGGGAATAACGAGGTTGGCACTCACCAAAAGGCGAAATTCGCATCCCATCCCAGGAGTAGACTCTACCTGAATCGACCCTTTTAAACGCTCGACGTTGATGCGAACCACCTCTAAACCCATCCCTCTACCTGACAGTTCTGTAACTTCCATGCGAGTGGAAAATCCAGAGGTAAAAATTAAAGATTGGAGTTGATCTTTTGTCATTTTTGCCAATTCTTCTGGGGTACAAAGACTGCGCCGCGCTGCAGTCCGTTTAATACTCTCAATATCTAATCCCCGTCCGTCGTCTAATACCTCAATCCCAATGTTGTTGCCACTCTGGTAGCCTCGCAGACGAATGGTAGCAGTGCGGGGTTTGCCCAATTTTTCCCGTTCAGTTGGGGTTTCGATTCCGTGATCGATCGCATTACGAAAAATATGCAGTAAGGGATCTTTCATTTCTTCGAGAATCCGCTTGTCTGCTCGCGTTTCTCCCCCTTCGATCACTAGATTGATTTCTTTTCCCTGTTGCTTGCCTAAATCTCGCACCATGCGGTTAAAGGGATTGAACAGAGTCGATAAAGGCAAAAGTCGCAGGTTTTGCAGGCCTGATTCTAATTCATTGGTGATGCTTTCTAACTTATTATTATCTTCTGTAGCATCGAATTTTAAGTGACTAACCAAATCTCCCAATTTTTCTAAACGTTGCTCGGCACGCTTCCAGAATTTGTGGAAAGGTGTAAGGGATGGTTGGTCTAGTTCCTGTTCTAATTGCTGGAATTTTGAGCGATTAACTAAGTTATCCCTAGTCCAGTCTTCGTAAAGTTGGAAAATTTCTTCAATGTCGTTGAGACGGCGAGAAATTCGACCTTTGGTAATATTGAGTTCCCCTGTTTGTCTGATCAAATTGTCCAGTTTCTCAGAGTCAACGCGGATACTGTCAAAAGAATCGGTTTCTCGTTGGTTATGAATTGTTGGTTGTGGGTTAATAACTTCTGATTTCTGACTTTTTAGGGGGGATGTTATTTCTTTCTTATGGGTAACAGGCACTGCTTTGTTTTCTAAACCCCCTCCTACCAATGACTCCTGCTGCTTAACTACTGATTCAAAGAGATCCTCAAATAAGTTAATATCTTCAGTAACCAGAGCTTCTGGTACAGTTGGCATTTGCTGTAGGGTGTTATCTTGCTCTTGGGAATTACCATTTTGCTCGGCACCCATTAATTGAGCCAAGACGAGGAATGTATTAATGCCCGATGTTTTACCAGTAACCGCTTCATCAATGAGTTTGCGAATGGCATCGAGTCCGTGATAAAGGCGATCGCACAAATCTGAGGTGATCACCCTCTCTCCCTGTTTGACACCTACCATACAGTCTTCCATTTGGTGAACGAGAGTTTCTACGTCTGTGACTCCTAACATCCGCGAATCACCTTTAAGGGTATGAGCTTCTCGCAGAAATTCTTCTAGTTTGTCAGTATCATGGGGTTGCTTTTCTAGATACATTAAAGCCCCTTCTAGTTTTTGTACCCGTTCTGGGGTAACGCTTTTATAAATATCTCTGAGTTCGTCGTCTTCAATATACATAGTTGTAAGATTTGTTGTTAGTGTAAAAAACCCTCCGGCGGGTTGATCTAGTTTTTTGGTGAGAATCATGGTTATGTAAAAAACCCGCCCCTACTACAAATTTTGTGTAATTAATTTTGTGTACCTACTTATGGATTGGGAATAGAGCGCAATAACAGTGTAATGATGCTCGTCATTACAGCGACAATAATGGGAATAATTAAAGATTTTGCTCCTTTTAAATCCGCTACATCCGCTACTACTGTTTGGGTTGTTAATTTAATCTCTTTAATATCCTCCTTAATGGTTACTGTCTCGGTTTTCACTATTGCCATGTCTATTTTAAGGTCATTAACTTCCTTTTCTAGTCTGTCTAGTTTCTCCTCAACTTTATTGAATCGCTGGTCAACTTTATCAAATCGCTGGTCAACTTTATCAAATCGCTGGTCAATGCTATCAAATCGTTGCTCAAACTTTTCAAATTTCTGTTCTAGATATTCTTTTAGTTCTTGTTCGATCATGACTGACATTAAACTATGCTCCTGTTAGATAAATTGTCTCCCTATCTCCTCAATGATAAACAATGTCTCCCTACTCCTTTAAACGACAGCTTGAAGATCTTGAGCGGCAGATTTAAGTTCTTCGGTGGATACTCGGACTTGATTAATTCCAGCAGAGGTTTCTTGCGCTCCCAAATTAATAGCATTCATAGCGGCGATGACTTGCTGTACCGTCGTAACTTGTTGCTTAGAACTCACGAAGATCTTTTCGTTGTTGACGAATACGTGATTAACCGCTTCAGCTACTCCGGCAAATGCTTGTGCCATTCCTTCTGCAAGTCTGATACTTTCATCGGTCTTTTTAGAGCCTTCATCTGTTACCATCACGGTGCTGTTCATTGATACTTGTAAATCTGTTACCAAAATATTGATTTTCTCAGCAGATTTTTTGCTTTCGTCAGCTAGTTTGCGAATTTCGTTAGCAACAACACCGAAACCTTTACCCTGTTCTCCCGCACGAGCAGCTTCAACTGCCGCCTTAAGGGCAAGCATATTGGTTTTGTTAGCGATATTTGCCACTAGGTCGGAAATATTAGCAATTTGTCCGGTTTGTTCACTCAGTTGCATGATCTGTTCCGCAATGGATCGGACATTTTCTTTGAGAGTACCCATACCTTCCATTGTTTGCTGAACTGCTTGGGTTCCATTTTTAGCAATAGTTAGGGCTTCGCGCGCTTCAGATGTACTAGCTTCAGCTTGTTGAGCAGATTGAAGGGAAGATGCACCCAATTGTTCGATTGTGGTCGTAGTTTCGTTTACGGAATTTGCCTGTTGGCGGATGGTGTTTTGCTGCTGTTCGACGGTGTTAGCAATTTCGATTGAGGAAGAAGCAATATGGCCTGTAGCTTTTTCAAAAGTTGAGGTCATATTGTTCCATATCAGCAAGATGATTGCTATGACAATTAAGTTAATTAGAAAAACAATGATCTGGATGATTTTTACCCTGTTAGTTGTTGAATTAGAGACATTCTCTGCTGCTCCTACGGCTTCGTTAGTTGTATTGAAGAATTCTTCACTTACTGTAAAAAGTTTTTGCCTGTTTTGAGGGTTTGGATTTAGCCTGGTTTTCTCGATAAGGCCTTTAATATTTTGCCAATCAGTTTTAACCTTTTGCATTTTCAACCAAAAGTCTCTATCTATAGCTGGTGGCAAACCTAATTGTTTATCCCCCTCAATTAATCCATTGATTAATCCATCAATTTTTTGGATTAATTCATCACCTTGTTTGCCTGACAATTCTATTTTCACCAGTCGCTGAGTTCCACCTCTGACGATACCTGCTAGGTTAACTACCGTACCTTCTTTGCCGGTGGAAGTGAGCAAAACTGAGCCTAAATTGGAGACAGCAAGGACGACAATGCCGACGATAGTCAAACGAAATGGGACAGTAATTTTCATGAATATTCATCCTTAATTATAGTTTTAGGGAACAAGGAACAAAGATTAAACAACAGCTTGAAGATCTTGGGCAGCAGATTTAAGCTCGTCGGTGGAGACTCGGACTTGATTAATACTCTCAGAGGTTTCTTGCGCTCCTAAGTTGATGACATTCATGGCGGCGATGACTTGCTGTACCGCCACAACTTGCTGCTTAGAACTAGCAAAGATCTGTTGGTTGTTGACGAAAACGTGATTAACCGCTTCAGCTACTCCGGCAAACGCTTGTGCCATTCCTTCTGCTAATTTGATACTTTCATCGGTCTTTTTAGAGCCTTCATCTGTTGCTGTCACAGTGCTGTTCATTAATGCTTGTAGATCTGTTACCAAAGCATTGATTTCTTCAGCAGATTTTTTGCTCTCGTCAGCCAGTTTACGAATTTCAATAGCAATGACGTTGAAGCCTTTACCCTGTTCTCCTGCATGAACTGATTCTACCGCCGCATTGAGAGCAAGCATATTGGTTTGTTTGGCGATATTTCTTACTAGATTAGAAATAGTAGCAATTTGTCCGGTTTGCTCCTTCAGACGCATGATCTGTTCCGCAATCGATTGAACATTTTCTTTGAGAGTACCCATGCCTTCCATTGTTTTCTGGACTGCTTGGGTTCCATTTTCAGCAATAGTCAGGGCTTCCTGCGCTCCTGAAGCACCAGCTTCAGCTTTTTGGGCAGATTGAAGGGAAGATGCACCCAGTTGTTCAATAGTACTGGTTGTTTCGCTGACCGAGCTTGCCTGCTGACTGATGGTGCGTTCCTGCTGTTGTACGGTGGTGGCAATTTCAAATGAAGAAGACGTGACAGAACTCGCTACTTTCTCGATGGATTTACCAATATTAGACGCTGCCAATAATGCGACTGTGATGGCAAATATTACTGATAATAATGTACCGAGTGAACTTAATAGAAGCAGCAAATTACTGGTAGCTTTTTCTTTTTCGGATATCGTTTTTAAACCCGTTTGTGTTTGAGCAAAGATTTCCTCTCTAGTTTTGTCAACTTGACTCATTCGCAACTCTGTACTTAAATCAATCGCCTCGGCTAACTTTCCTTGCTCTAATAAGCTGAAGGTTTTTTGCGCGATTTGATCGAGTTCTTCCCCACTTTTCACCAGAAAATTTAACTGTTCTCGCTGTTTGGGATCTGTAATAATTTTGTCTAATGATTGACTGGCTTCACGAAATAGGTCAATTCCTTCCTGATAAGATTTGATGTAGCTGTCATCTTTGGGAAAAAGGAGGCGGCCTCTGACATTACGGACGACCCTGGATAATCCATTGATTGCCTCATCTGTGTGAATCATCTTCTCCTGAGAAATTGTTATTTGTTCTGATAGCTTCAAGTTTTCCTTAACATTGTTATAGTTAAGTACACCTAAAAGAATGAAAAAAGTAATAGGAAGTGAATAACTTAGTAGTAGACGGTTTCTGAGTTTTAAATTACTGAACATAGGATTGAGTTTCTCCGTTTTTTTGATTGGGTGATTAGATTTGGGACTTTCTAAATTTCCTTTAGCAATCAGTTGCTTTAAACGACTGCTTGGAGATCTTGGGCAGCAGATTTAAGCTCGTCGGTGGAGACTCGGACTTGATTAATTCCTTGAGAGGTTTCTTGCGCTCCTAAGTTGATGACATTCATGGCGGCGATGACTTGTTGTACCGCCACAACTTGCTGCTTAGAACTAGCAAAGATCTGTTGGTTGTTGACGAAAACGTGATTAACCGCTTCAGCTACTCCGGCAAACGCTTGTGCCATTCCTTCTGCTAATTTGATACTTTCATCGGTCTTTTTAGAGCCTTCATCTGTTGCTGTCACAGTGCTGTTGATTGATGCTTGTAGATCTGTTACCAAAACATTGATTTTCTCAGCAGATTTTTGGCTCTCGTCAGCCAGTTTACGAATTTCCATCGCAACGACGCTGAAGCCTTTACCCTGTTCTCCTGCATGAACGGCTTCTACCGCCGCATTAAGAGCAAGCATATTGGTTTGGTTGGCGATATCTCCTACTAGATTGGAAATAGTAGCAATTTGTCCGGTTTGCTCCTTCAGACGCATGATCTGTTCCGCAATGGATTGAACATTTTCTTTGAGAGTACCCATGCCCTCCATGGTTTTATGTACTGCTTGGGTTCCATTTTCAGCAATAGTTAGGGCTTCCTGAGCTTCAGATGCACTAGCTTCAGCTTGTTGAGCAGATTGAAGGGAAGATGCACCTAATTGTTCAATGGTGGTCGTAGTTTCGTTTACAGAACTTGCCTGCTGGTTGATGGTGAGTTCTTGCTGTTGAACGGTGTTAACAATTTCGTTAGCAGAAAAAGCCAGGGTATCGGTAATTCGTTTGAGCAATTTAGTCGTCGGGTTAGTAAAAAAGATAGCCATTCCACTAACAATTAATGCCGTTATTCCAGTCCCAATTATTAAGACGATCAGTAAATAATGTTGGGTTGAAAATATATTTTTTGTGTCGCTGGCAACGAGGAGGCTCCAGTTTAATGGTGGTAAACCATTTAATTCATAAAATGGAGAATAAGTGATTAATTGTTCCGCTCCATCAATCTTATCAATGCTGATGCCAGTATTTATCTTATTTGTCCCTTGCAGTTGAGACAAGCTCGGAAAATCTAAGGTAGCAACCCTGCCTATCTGGCCTTTTTCTAAAGCGGCGAATATTTTTCCAGAAGCATTATCTATCAAATGCCATTCATCTCCATTTTTACCAAAATTTGCTAATAAATCTTGTATAGCTGTAAGTGGCATTTGTGTACGTGCAACACCGATCATTTTGCCAGTAATTGAATCTGTCACAGGCGCAGCAAAGTAGATAAAAACTTTATCTTTTGATTGACCAATTTCAACATCGTTAATTACCGTTTTTCCCGTTTTAATAACTTTCTGAAAATAGTTCTGATCTTTTTGGTTAGAGATCGCAGTTTCTGATGATTTAGCTATTACATTTCCCTTCAAATCAAATACAGCAACATTGTCATAAACACCATAAGTTTCAATAAATCTGTTGAGTACTGATGTCTTTTCTTTTGGACTTAAAATGCTCCATATCTCAGGATTTCTTAAAAATGGCAAATTAGAAATGATGTTAATATCTCCATAGCGTTCAAATAAAAAGCGACTAACTCTGTTATTTAGAGTTTCTGTACGATATTGTTGAGATGTTATTTCTTGCTGAACAATCTGTTTATTCGTTGACGAATAAGCAGTAAACCCAATTACCAACATAGGAATAATTCCGATGCCACAAGCAAAAAGGATAGCTTTTGTTTTCAATGATAGTCTATTTAACATGATAATTTCCTTGTAAGAAAATAGTGAATAAATGAGGGTATACCTCATTCGTTGTGAGAAATGCTAAATTAGCCTTTATACTTCTTCATTAACTGCTAAATTACCCTTAGTTAAGAGCTTTTGCAAGTCAAGAATACTCAGTATTTTTTCAGAATAGGAAGCAGTTCCTTCTAGATAGGTATTGTCTCCAAAATCGGCGGCAAGTGGAACTGCGGTAATGTTTTGAGGAGGCAAATACATCATATCCAATACATCATCAATAGGCAGACCGGCTACTATATCATCAACCTTAATTACGACTGCTTTAGTCCCAGTTTTTACTATAGATGTTTCTAAATTTAGAGTACCCCGAATATCGACTAAAGTAACGATTTCACCGCGCAAATTTATATTGCCAATAATATGGGAGGGGCAACAGGGAATAGGAGTCACATTACGAATATTAATAAACTCGCGGACAGAGCCTAAATTGACACCAAAATACTCACCACTCATCCCAATTACCGCTAAAGGAATTTGTTTAGCTAAATCAGAATTCTTCTCAGTATTTGCTTGTTTTAAATTTTCACAACGTAGCCGAAAAATTTCTCTTTCTTCTGAGGTAGCATCAGGGCAATAAATGTCGTAAAACTTACCAGTTATTGTCAGATTTTTTTGACTATTATTTGATATTAATTGCTCAAAACTGGTGTCATCATTCCCCGGCTGATTAGTATCTTCAACCAAGGCTTCAACCGCATCCGGTTGGCGGATTAAAGCTTGAGGGTTTAGGAGAATAATGTCCTCTGCCTCTAAGGTAGCAATTCCGGCAATAAAGGTGGGATTGAGAGAGTTAATTCGTCCATAATCTATTGTACTTTCTATCCGGTGTGAATCGATATTTTTGACATCATTGACTTGATTAACAATTAGCCCAATCTGCAAATTTTTACAGTTTAAAATAATCACACTGTCATTAATTGTACAGGATTGTTTTGCATTTCCTAATCGCAGATCTAAGTGCATAATCGGGACAATTTTTCCCCGTAGGTTTAAAATACCAACGATATCAACAGGTGTTTCAGCCATCGGGGTGATTTCTGGTAATAAGAAAATTTCTTTAACCAGACTTGCCTCAATTCCGTAGGTTATATCCCCTACAACAAATGTTAAAAAGAAAGTCGTTTTCATAATTTTTTTTCTAAGTTGATTTCATTTTCAGACGGGAATTACTTTCTTATTCCCTAAGAATTGCTCGACAACTGCCAGTAATTTCTCAGCATCAAAAGGCTTAGTCAGATAAAGATTTGTTCCAGCAATTTGACCTTTCATTTTGTCAATTAATGTGTCTCTGGCTGTCACCATAACTATGGGCAAATTGCGGAATTTAGGGATGCTGCGTATCGTTTTACACATCTCTAGTCCATTGATAACTGGCATGGTTACATCGAGTAAGAGAAGATCAACGGTTTTATTGTTTAAGATCTGTAGCGCATCAATAGCATTATTTGCTAAAAGGACATTATAGCGATCGCCTAATGCACGTTTAATCATGGTTTGGACAATAGGGCTATCATCTACGGAGAGAATAGTCGGCAACTGGTGAAGCTCTTTATTGTTAGTAATTGTAGAAGTTCCCTCAAAAACAATCCAATTAGTGTGAAACCCAGTTAAATATAATTGAGCTAACTCCAAGGGATCTTCTCCACTTTGTTGAGCGATTTCAACAATGGATCTTTTCCCATCAATATATTTCTGAGCGTGTAGACGAGTTGATTCGTGGGAAATTATCTCTAATCCGTCTTTCGATAGACAAGGAATCGCTTCCATTGATTTAATAGTAGGAGCAAGAGCAGACCATTGTTCTTGACGCAGAACTAGCTCAGACTTCAACTTAGATTCGTTTAAACAGTGGCCATCATCACCGTAGACAATATCAAACTCAACTATTGGATTAAATCCTATTTGTCCAGCATAGGGCAACAGTTGTTCAAGGGTTATAGCGACTTGCGTTTGGGCATAGGATTCAATCTGTTCCCAAGTCAAAACTCGAAGTTTACACAAAATCTGCAAAAATTCTCTGGCAGATTTTAGATTAGTTGTTTTTTGTTGGACAAATTCAATCGTCGTTTTGCTGACATTGGGCTTAAACTGCTTGATCAGTTTTTGTGCGAGCCTTGGAATATAGGGAATATGGGAGCCACCATAAGTTATTTGCCCTCTGTGATACACTAAGATACGAGAACGACTTGGATGATCCGGTTGAGGTAAAGTCTTGATATGGAAGGTTCCGCTTTGAGCCTTTTTTTGGATGGTGTTTAGAAGGGAACTAAGTTGTTGTGCTTGATATTGATATTGATATTGATTCATTGGAGAATATCAACGTATAATGTGGGAGAGATCATTAAGAGAAAAGAAAGTGGTTTTTGATTTTCCAATCTTGTCCAATTTAGACCTTTTCTTGTTTGATTAAGATCTAAATATGCTTCCATCCTTAAGTAATACCCATTACTCAACATATAATTAACATTCAAAATTATAAAATTTACTTATAATTTTATCTAAAAGTAATAATATAAAATTATATAAGCTTATTTTTCAACGGTTAAATCAGCTTTTCAAAACTTCATTTTATTGGAAAATTAACGGAATTAATCCTAGAATTGCCAAAGAAATTAATAAAAATAAACTTTGTTTTCCAGTTTGGCGATCGCCGAAACTAAACGCATAAATCCCTTTAATAATATTATTACTTGAAGCAGCAATTAAAATCGCTCCTGCGGCTACTGATAAAGGGGTAGATTGTCCTGCTGATTGGGTAATTCCTAAAATGAAAGGATCAATATCTGTTACTCCCATAATTCCCGCCAAAACATATAGTCCACTACTACCTAAATATAAAGCTGTATAGTGAGTAACAATGACGATAATTACAAATAAAAAAGCAAATAAAAAAGCAGCTTTTAATTCCAAAGGATTACGAGAAGAATAAGCTTTTTTTTCTTCTAAAGAGATAGTAGGAGATTCTATTCTAGATGACCATAACCAACCCCCACCTACTCCTACTATAGCCAACAAACTAAATGGTAAGGTTAATTCTTTGCCCAAATTAGGATTAAATAAAATAATGAGGAGAGCTAACCTTACATACATGATACCAGAAGCCATTAAAATCCCTCCAGCATAACGATGAGGATGATTAGTTCTGGTTGATTGTTTAGCCAGTGCTACCGTTGTTACAGTAGAAGAATAAGCCCCTCCTAATAGAGCAACTAAAGCAATATTTCCCTGATTTTTACAGATTTTTTGTAAGATAAAACTACCGTAAGAAATACTACTAACAGCAACTACAATTAACCAAGTTTTAAAAGGATTAATTTGAAATTCTCCGAAATTTTGATTAGGTAAAATAGGAAGAATAACGGCAGTTAAAAATAGAAATTTAGTAAAAGTTAAAATATCGTCAGGAGAGAATTTTTGAGTTAAACCTTCAAGAACAGATTTTAATTCAAGGAGAAGTAAGCTAGTAATAACTAAAGTTGAAGCCATCCAAAATTGGTTATGATAAACTAATGCACCCACTAAATAAGTCGTTAAAGCAACCATTTCAGTCGCTAAACCTGGAGTTTGGGTAGATTTAATTTTATGCCAATAAGACAAAAACATTAAACTACCAATTACAATAAGTCCAACGGAAAAAGGAATCATTTGACCGCTAGAAAGAGAGGCCAGACTATAACCAATTAACCCAATTAATGGATAAGTACGAACTCCCCCAAAAGCGTATTTACCAGAAATAGACTTCCATTCTTCTCTCTCTAATCCAATGAGAAATGAAAGGAAAAATACCAACAACATTTTAAAAAATTCAGGAGGGATAAAATTCATTGTTTGCGATAACATATCTTTTCCTGATAAATTATGAATTATGAATTATGAATTATGAATTATGAATTATGATCTAATGCTTCTAAATCTGAAATTTTTGGCGGGTGATTAGCATTCCATTCTAAAGCTTGCTCTAATTTTTCTTGTTTGGATACCTTTCATAATCGTTTTACTCTCCTGTTCAGTTTAATTATAAAACTCTAATAACTATTACCAAGACACCGGAATAGGCACTGCATCATCAGCATATTGATAGGTTTCTGGCGGTTTAGAATTTGTTTGAGGAGTGGGATTTTCTCTCGGTTCATAAGGTTCAAATTTCTCAAGAGATGTAGAATCTCCTATAGGTTCACTCGGTTCAGAACTTGACCAATTATTATTATTATTTTCTAGCGGTTTCTCCGGTTTAATATTCTCAATAGGTTTATTGTTTTCTATGGGTTTCTCAGGTTGAATATTATCAATAGGATTGGTATTTTGCCTCGTTTGATAAGGTTCAAAAGTTTCGATAGGCTGATTATTTTCTAGGGGTTTCTCAGGTTTAATATTATCAACAGGGGGATTATTTTCTAGTAATATAGGAGTTTCTAATTTGCGGGCAGCAGGATAAGGAAAAAGAGCTAAAAATTTCTCTTGTCTTTCTCCAACAGATTCTGGTGCATAATTCCACAAACTATCATAAAAAAAGAAGGAAACCCCTAACCCATATTGTTTCGCAGCTAAGACTTTTTCTTGAATAAATGCCATCTCAATCGGTCGATTTCTTAAACCAGTTAAAATACCAACACCTGTAGGGATTTTCTGACGAGTTTCTTGAATTTCTGGCCGTTGTAATTGTTTGACAAAACTCTCTAAATCTGGACGATATACCTGTACAACAACTTCATCAATTAAATCTTGTCTTACCCAGGTTAACCAATCTTGTAAATAAGCACTATACGCGGTATCATAAGGATTAGGAGAAACGGAAAAAATGGCATTACTTTTTTTAGTTTTAATTGCTTGATTTAATTGAGCCACATAAGCAGTCAATTTATCAGCCCGCCACTTTAACCAAGCTTCATCTTTTGCATTCGCAGGGGGATCTTTTTTCGTTTCCTGTTTATATAAATTAACCGTATAACTATCGTAGCCTAATTCACTCGGTAAACTTAAATGATCATCAAATTGAATACCATCGACATCATATAAATTCATCACTTCTATCACTAAAGAAGTAATGAACTTTTGCACCTCTGGATGAAACGGGTTTAACCAAACAACTTCCCCTGCTGCACTAATAGTCGTTTGACTTCCATCTCTTTTTTGTGTTATCCAATTAGGGTGTTTAATGGCTAATTCTGAAGTTGGTGGAGCCATAAATCCAAATTCAAACCAAGGTAATACTAATAATCCCTGATTATGTGCTTTAGTAATTAAATCTGTCAAGGGATCTTGACCTTGTAATCCTTTATGTACAAAAGGCTGAATTCCTTCTTTTTTGGCTATTTCACTCGGATACAGCGCATAACCAGAATTCCAAACTACAGGATATACTGTATTAAAATTAAGACGAGCTAATTGGGCGATCGCTTCTTCTAATTTTGTTTGATCGAGTAAAGTATTAGTGTCATTAGTAGTTAACCAAACCCCTCTAATTTCAGGTTTTGGGGGAGAAACAGCAAAAATAGGATTATTTATCAATAAAATACTCAAAAAAGTGGCTAAAACCCGTTGTAAAAATCGACATTTACACAAAAATTGCCAACTTTGCCAAAAAATAGACCATTTCATCAGTAGGAATCCCTAGAACAGGAAAATCAATTTATAGTTTAACTAGACTTTACCTCAGATGGTAATCCATACTGCTTTTGATCAACAATTTTCGTACATGAAAGGAATGTTAGTAGATCTCCCACAAAAAAAAATGTATCCCCCTAAAAATTGATTCGGAGGATACACTTAATGTTATAGTCATTGAGTTGACTAACGAGTGCTGCCAGCCACCGCAGGTGTTTTAGGCGGCACAAGTGGTTGAAACTCCCTTAAACTAGGGAAGAGGAAATGATTTTCTTCAACATACTGAGCACCAAATAGACCCTTTTCTGCCCAAAAATATCTATCTGTTGTATGCTCATTTCGTTTTACAATCAATAAAGCCGGAGGTTGTATCCCTAAGTCACGAATATACTTTCTAGCAGCAGTCACGGGTTTATCCTCACCGCTTTCGATGCTATATTGGGGTACAAGTTCGAGAATTTTGCGACCTTCTTGACGACGACGACTCTTCCGTTTGCGTTTGCGTGCCAACCCTTTTACCTCCTATTCCGGCTAAATGCTGTAATGATAGATACAAAAGCCGATGTCATTATATCCTTTTAATTTAAGAAAATCAAGCCTCTCTCATCAACGGTCTAAGTCTATTCATTCCTGAAATCCCTTTTCTCATCGGCTTTTTCAGGGATTATTCTAAAATTACTTAAATATTTTGTTAAAAAAACTTAACCTTTTGTTACAAAACTTAATAAAATGATGGATCATTCTCATGTTTTCTTCTACTTATCCTTTCGCACCACCTAGTCGAGACTTTATTGCTTTATGTCAGTCTCAAGTTCTGCTGTTAGCACAAGGACTCAAAGCTGACTGGAGTGGAGTTTACTTAACCCAAGAGAATCAAGAGGGTACACAGACCCATTTGATACCGATTGTGGTCTATCCAGCAGCAGAAACCATCTGGGACAAAAACACGACAAGTATAGGATTACTAGATGTTTGGAACAAGGGGGAATCTCAGAAAACCCTGACAAATATAGAATCCTTGGTCAGGTCTAAACCCCTTCGAGGGAAAACAAACTCTCAAAAGACACAAATCGATGATCATTATGGAATGGGGCCTTATCAACTGGTTTTACCCTTAATTCATCAAGAGATAGTTGTAGGATTATTAGTAACCAAACGTAAAGATTACCGATGGCAACCCGACGAGTTAACCCAGGTAGAAACCATTGCCAGAACTTTAGCCATTGCCCATTATTTAGATCATAGTCAAAATTGGTATCAGCATCAGTTAAATCAGCAGCAGATACAACAAGAGAAAGAACGCGATCGCCTTGATGATTTGTTTCATCAGTTGCGGAACCCTTTAACTGCCTTAAGAATTTTTAGTAAGCTTCTCCTTAAACGCTTACTTCCCGATGATAAGAGTCGTTCTATTGTGGAAAATATTGTCCGGGAGAGTGAGCATTTACAGGACTTGATTAAAGACTTTGAGACACAGCAAGACGCGATCGCTGCGAATGAGGAGATAATCACCCTTACCACTGATTCTATCTCCTTAAGTGAGTTTCGGAGCAATATCCCATCTTTACCTCCTAGTAAGTCTTTAACCTTAAGTTCTCTAGACATTAAAGAAATTTTAGAGCCTTTGTTAACTTCAAGTCAAACTATTGCTCAGGAAAAAGGTATCAACTTAACCTCAAATCTTCCCAAACACTTATCATTAATTTGGGGCAATGGGCCAGCTTTGCGAGAGGTTTTGAGTAATCTGATTGACAATGGCATTAAATATACCCCAAAAGGTGGTAAAGTGAGAATTAGAGCCGGATTATCTTGTGTAATAGACGAAAAAGAATATCAGGGAATCGCTATTGAGGATAATGGGTATGGTATTCCAGCAGCAGATCAAGCACATATTTTTGAGAGACATTATCGAGGGATTCAATCTCAGGGAAATATTACCGGAAGCGGGTTAGGATTAGCTATTGTGAGAGATCTGATTAATCAAATGCAGGGAAAAATTGAACTAATCAGTCCGACAGATAAAGACAAAAAGACGGGAACCACTTTTATTGTGTGGCTATCCGTTGTTGAGAAAGATCTTAATATTAAGTAATGTTATTCTATTGTTTTTTGAACAAATAGCCACCAAGTACCAATAAAAACAAAGCTCCAACAGCACTTGATTCTGGGACTTCCGTTATAATTATCACATTAGCCGATGTGGTAAATGAATTAGGAACTTCCTGATCGGGATATTTTAATTGATCACTAAAATTTGAAGCAAAAAATCTATTAACCACCAAATTTATCTTAGGATCAATATTAGTAAGTGTGGTATTTTGTAGTTTGTCTCCTGGTTTAGCATCTGCATAATAAACTCCGATTCGATAATCTTCTCCAGCTTTTAACTCTACAAGTGTGGGAAGATCAGCAAAACAGAAATCATTTTGACACTGGTTGCCTCCGGGTTGTACTATTATTTGTCCTAATAAACTGCGATCACTTACTCGCCATAATCCCACAGGACGAGCAACATCAACATCGATTTGAGAGGGACGAACGGGATTTTGGGAATCTCCTTGAGTATAAACCCCTAAACTCTTAATCAGGATATTACTTAGAGCGCGAAACTCAAAGCCAATAGTAATAAAGCTGTTGGGGTCATCATTTCCTCCTGTCGAAGTAGATCCGATACTTGGTGCCAGCTTGGCTGCTGGAGCTTTAGAAGCAAGACTCAGGGTTAAGGCAACCCCTAAAGAAAAGGTGGAAATCAGGCGAATGTAACGGTTCATGACTATTTTGATCTTTAAAGTTACATTTATTGAAGATTAAAAATTTAATCTCTTACATAATACTTTACATTTGATCGGTGTCAACTACGGTAATATACATACCTAATCGGCTAGATCTTGTATAAATACTTAGTTTTAGGTATTTTTGAGCTTGGTAATCTAGATCCATCAACTTTTCAAAACGTTACTTTATGTTTATTTGTTGACAATCATCCCATTTATGACCCTAGTACCCGATTCAGAATCTACGACCCTTAAATATGGAGAACGTGCTATTATTGAAGGGCAATTGATAACTTTCCCTAACCCTCGTATCGGCAGAAAATATGACATTCAGGTCACTTTACCAGAATTTACCTGTAAATGTCCCTTTTCTGGATATCCCGATTTTGCCACTATTTATCTGACCTATGTCCCGAATGAGAAAGTTGTGGAATTAAAATCTTTGAAACTTTATATTAATAGTTACCGCGATCGCTATATTTCTCACGAAGAGTGTGTTAATCAAATTCTGGATGATTTTGTTGCTGCTTGTGATCCCTTAGAAGTGACTCTTAAAGGAGATTTTAGTCCTAGAGGGAATGTCCATACAATCATTGAAGTGTGTTATCAGAAATCTAATAGTTATTGACACTCCCGCCGTTAACCGCTTGGGCGGTCTAACGGGAGTCCTCTTTTTGCATTAAGATAGTTACCTCCCCCTTCAAGGGGGAGGATTAAAAAAGTTTTTTTAAAAAAAGGGGCGGGTTTATTGTACGGGCGGGTTTATCTAATTTACAAGCGAAGTCAATCATAATTATGATTAAAAACCCTCCGGCGGGTTTATCTAGTTTTTTTGTGAGAATCATAGATTTCGTAAAAAACCCGCCCCTACAAATTTTGTGTAATTAATTTTGTCTACCTACTTATTTCTCATCTCCTCCAATTTTAGGAAACATTAAAATATAACGATAACCAGACTCTAAAGAACCTTGAATCACAATTTTTCCTCCATGACTTTCAGTAAAATAACATCCTAATAATAAACCGAGTAACTCTTGAGAAGTCTTATGATTAGATTCATAAAACTGTTCTTGATGAATCATATTTTCTAATGAAGATGCACTTAATATTTTATCTTCTAAAGTAGTTGTAAAAGTTTGATCTTGAGGCAAACTAGATAGAGAACTTTGCAGTTTTGCTAACTTATGATTAAGCGAAGAAGCAGACATATTAACTTGAGGTAAACCATCACCCAACCAAGGATGAGAAACCCAAATCGAAATGTTAAGATTTTTACTGCGACGAGAAACATGAATACGAATTTCTCCTCCCACTTCCAATGACTCTAAAATACTTAAAACAAGATAATAAAGAGCTTGTTGAACCTTATTTTTATCTAATAACCAGATTCTTTTACCCGGTTCTACTGATAACCGAAGAGTACGACGTTTTTGATTAGCAATATCACCAAGACTATTAAGAACTCGTTGACAGAGCATTTCAATATTAACTGAAATCAATTGTAATTGGCTAGAATCATCATTAATAGACCCTAATTTGAGAAGCTCTTGCACTAAAGAGTTCATCTGCTTGCCACTGGTATTAATAATCTCTAAATATTCTTTTTGTTTATTGCTTAAATGTCCAAATAATCCCCCTTGTAACACACTAGACATACCAATTACTGAGGTTAGAGGAGAACGCAATTCTTCAATTAATTGTTGTAATAATTTCAGTTTAATACTATTGACACAATTCAATAAATTAGGCTGAGTAAAGGATGATTCATTCAATAAATGAGGATAACTATTTATATTCCCGTCATAAATAGAATTTTGTTCTAAACTAAGAAATTGATCCTCTTGCGAAGCTAAGGTATTCCATAAATACTCTCGCTCAAACTCCCGTAAACACCACCGCGCTGTTAGGTTCAAAAATTCCATGTCTCTGAGGGTAAACTGACGAGGAACTAGATCCATTACGGCTATAGTTCCTATGCACTGTCCATCTGCAGTAATCAGAGGAGAACCTAAAAAAGCACGAATACCATAATGCTGAACCAAAATACTTCTTGCAAATAAGGGATCACTTAAAGTATCATTAATAATCAAAGGTTGCTCACTATCAACAACATAAGTACTGAAAGCTTCTTGACTGGAGATTTTTCGGGATGAAGCTAATTGATTCATAAATCCTAATCTTGATAACCCGACAACGGATTTGAGACTAAGGTTATCTTGAAGCATAATGCCTAAAGTACACACAGGTACTTCCAGAAAACGAGCAGCAGTTTGTGTAGCTTCATCAAATACGGGAATAGTTTCAGCTTCTAGTAACCCTAAATTTTTTATGGTGTTTACTCGCTTTTTTTCTCGTACTTCTGGGGTTAGTCCATCTAAACGACAAAAGAGACGGTTCGTTAGATTGGCCATACTTACCCTTACCCCTAAATCTACTGCTGTTACTTGCATCACTAAATCTCACTCAATCTTAGGTATTAGAGAAATCACAGAAAATTTTCCTAAGTTAGAGGTAGATAGATACTTACCCCATAAGTAGGAACGCTTAATTCAGCCTTGGCTGTTTACGGCTCTGTTATTTTTAAAGTTCCCCAAAATGTCTGATAACAAACATTGTGTCCAGTAATTTTGCAAAATACCGCGATAACTCTTAAAAATACGGCGATTAAGCGGGTTTTACGGGACTATCCGAGTGGTTAAATATCATTAAGTAACTCAGGAATTTTACATAATCTTTATCAAGATATCCGAGAAATTGCTGATCTGTTTCAATGTTATAACTCAATGTAAAACTAAAATTAATATAATGACAGATTCATCAGAAAAACCTTCTAGTAGCGATCGCACAGAATCAAAAAAAATAACCCCCTTAAACTGTTTGATCGGTTCTACCCTTTCAGGATCATTGGCGATCGCGCTTTACTCTCTGACTTACTCGATTGTCCATAGTTTTACTGCTAAACCTCTCACGTCTGATAATCCTTTGGTACTAAGAATTGGTTCTTTAGTCAGAACATTAGTCATGGGAGTATCTTCCTTAGCTACTTTTGTCTGTGCTTTTATCGCAGGTGGATTAATTTTATTAGCCATTCAATTATGGTTACAGAAAACTCCGGTTTCATCGGATAAAATGGAAAATTAATCAGGTTTAGGTGTATTTTTGAAGGTTTTTGGAGATTGATAGGTAATCCTTTTTGCTTCTCCGAGTTTACCTAAGCGTTGAGGGGGTTCCTCATTAAATTTAACAATTATTAGACCAGCATTATCAACATCAAGGGTGAGGGTTTTTTGGGCCATCCAATTTTGTTGAGTTTCAGTCTCAAGAACCCCTTGAAAAACGGTTTTTCCATCAGCAACAATTTTTAATGAGGATTTACCTCTAATCTGGAGATTAACCCTAACAGGTTTTTGCCCTGTCTGTGAAGGAATAACAGGAGTCGGAGAAGCTTGTACCGGAAGCGAAGGAACAGACGAAGGTGGGACAACTTCCTTTAACCTCATCTCAAAAGCAGAACGTTTAAGACTATTAGAAATCCCTTGTACTGATAAAATAACAATAATAATATACAAAAAATATAGATGGAGGGGGCGAAGTTGAAGACCAGGTAAACCTAGATTAAAACGACTTGATGGAGAGGATTTGAGGACAATATCCGTAGGGAAACGATAGGCCAAGGTGGCCCCATCTAATCCCAGAAAATCCGCAAATTTTTTAATTAATCCCCTAGTATAAATAGCTTCAGGTAAATCCTCTAAACGTCCTTTTTCAATCGCTTGTAATAACCCCACCGAGATCCGAGTTTCTATGGCGATTTCCTCAAGAGATAAGCGATGTTCTCGACGCACTTGATATAATTCTCGACCAATATCAGCTAAAATTTCTTGTTGAAGTTGACGGGGATCATAAGAAGGTTTTTTGCGTCTGGGTAATTTAGCCCATAATTGCTTGAGAAATTTGAGGGATAAACGAGGAGATAGTTTGATTTTTGGGAGATTTTCTGGTTCTTTTTCAGTATGATTAACCGGTAGGGAGTGATTTAATAACAATTTAGCCCATAACTTCTGTAACTGACTTCTTTCCTCAGATGAAGAATGGCCAAGATAATCTAACGACCTATTAGACTGGGATTGAGAGGAATTAAGGGGGGGTTTTTGGCTAGACATATCTATTAAATCAGCTTACCTTGCGTTTCAGTGATGAGATTAGCAGATTGCTTGAGAAAATCAATTTCTGAAGGGGTAAGTAAGCGATACTGACCACTGAATAAATTAGGTTGATGCAACGTTAGGGAACTGATAGCACTTCGATGTAGTCTCAGGACACTAAAGCCAAGCTGTTCAACAATACGGCGAATTTGACGGTTTTTTCCTTCAGTAAGAATCACTTGTAAATGAGTATGTTCAGGAGAACGGGTGATTACCTTAACTTCAGCAGGTAAGGTATTTTTGCCCATTAGCATAACACCTTCACGCCATTGTTGTAACTCTGTTTCTGTGGGATCACCTTCTATCGTGACTTGATAGGTTTTGGATAAATGGTAACGGGGATGGGTTAACTTTAAGGTAAGTTCTCCGTCATTAGTTAAGAGTAGGGCCCCCGTTGTATTAAAATCAAGACGACCGACAGGATGAATTCCCATTCTATAGCTTAATTCTTGGGGAAGTAATTCTAAAACTGTAGGTCGGTTTTGGGGATCACTACAGGTAGAGACAACCCCGGCCGGTTTATGAAGGAGAATATATATTAATTGGGGTCTTTCGAGGGGTTGAATGACTTTTCCGTCTACTTCTAAGCGATCTCTTTGGGGATCAGCTTTATCTCCTAATTGTACCACCTGACCATTGAGTTTAACTCTCCCTGCCAAAATTAAGGCCTCAGCGTGACGACGAGAAGCTATTCCCCACTGGGATAAAATTTTTTGTACTCTTTCTATCATAAGGCCGCCTTGACGTTGCCATGGGAAATAATTTCTTAAGAAGCATATAAGATTTTCTATGCACTACTTTTGAAATCTTCTTCTACACTAAACTAATTATCAACAAATATCCCCTAGACCGATCACCCTCGTTATCATTATTTAGGAAATCAAGCAAAATGTGGATTACTCAATCTAGTAACCTGATCAGTAAATTTCTCTCTCCTGCGGTGCAACTGTGGTTACGTTCTCAAGTTGATCAGGTAGAAACACTTCAGATTAAAATTCAAGGCAGCGATCGCCAAATTCTGGGAGGTTATCTTCCTGGGGTTCTCCTCAATAGCGATCGCGCTATTTATCAAGGGT
Source organism: Aphanothece sacrum FPU1 (assembly GCF_003864295.1). Taxonomy (NCBI): domain Bacteria; kingdom Bacillati; phylum Cyanobacteriota; class Cyanophyceae; order Chroococcales; family Aphanothecaceae; genus Aphanothece; species Aphanothece sacrum. The sequence continues at coordinate 137,944 of NZ_BDQK01000013.1, forward strand.
TACATCTGGGACAAGTCCAATTGACAGGGGAAAATATTCGCATTAACATCGGTCAAGTGCTTAAAGGTAAACCTTTGCAGTTACTCGAAGCAATTCGCATCTCAGGGGAAATACACTTAAGTGCGACGGATTTACAAGCGTCTCTCCCCTCTGCTTTATTAGCTGATGGATTTAAGGAACTTTTAATTAGTTTACTCGAACATCAGCAAGTTAGTGATCCGGTTCAACAGTTGAATGCTTATGAAATTACTTGGCACTCCGCCAGTTTAGCCGAATCTTGTTTTATTTTACAAGGTGTCCTGACTCATGATCAAGTAACCAGTGATCTAAAAATTCAAGCTAACTTAGAATTAATTAGCCCTCAACTCTTAAAACTATCTTCTGTTACGATTGAAGGAATGCCCGAATGTGATAAATATTGTTTGGAAGAATTACAAGTTGATCTCGGTTCTGATGTTGCTATTAATACCTTTAAGGTAGAAGCTGATAAAATTGTTTGTCAGGGAGAATTATTAATTCGTCCTTAACATAATGAACAGTTAATAGTTATCAAATAATTGTCTGCCCGTCACAGGCAAGATGCGGTGTGCCACAAATGTTTATAGTAATTGGTATTATAAGCTCGCGCAGGCGAGCTTTGTTTCTCTAGCTCAACCCTTTAGGGTTTGAGTTCTTCAAGTAAAAATCATTTGATAATGGTTAGTAAAATAAAAAAATAATTCAGTTAAATAGTTTAATTTTTGCTATAATATTTACGGAAAAATTATGAAATTAAAGCTAAAAGAAAGTACCTAATTGATATGAAAAATTCATCAGTTATTGGAATTGACTTAGGGGGAACAGCCATCAAGTTAGGCCGGTTTCTTGAGGATGGCACTTGTATTAATAAGCTTACCCTGGCCACACCTCAACCAGCTACTCCAGAAGCGGTACTAAAAGAAATAGTTCAAGGAATTAAACAAATAAACCCATCTCAAGACTGTGTAGCTTTGGGAGTGGGAACACCCGGCCCTGTGGATGCTACCGGAAGAATTGCTAAAATAGCGATTAATCTATCAGGATGGGAAAATATCCCCTTAGCTGACTGTTTAGAACAAGAAACAGGACTCCCTGCTACTATAGCCAATGATGCTAATTGTGCGGGGTTGGGAGAAGCTTGGTTAGGGGCCGGAAAACCTTTCAAAAATTTGATTTTATTAACCCTCGGAACGGGTGTAGGGGGGGCGATTATTCTCGATGGCCATCTATTTACAGGTCATTTAGGGGCCGCAGGAGAATTAGGCTTAATTACCTTAAATTTTGATGGGCCGCCCTGTAATAGTGGAAATCAAGGCTCTTTAGAACAATATGCCTCAGCTACCGCCATTCGTCGCATGATGGGACAAGAACCCGCCGAATTAGGCAAATTAGCAGCCCAAGGCAACAAAAAAGCTTTAGACTTTTGGCAAGACTATGGCCGACTTTTAGGGGCGGGATTAAGCACTTTAATCTACATTTTAACACCAGAAGCTATCCTAATTGGGGGGGGAGTCAGTGGCAGTACAGAATTTTTCTTTCCGGCAACTTTGGCCGAAATTGAAAGGCGAGTTTTAGCCAGTTCTCGTCAAGGTTTACAATTATTACCGGCCCAATTAGGCAATCAAGCAGGTATGATCGGAGCAGCCAAATTAGCTTGGGAATTAGTAGGAAAAGATGCTCTCCCGTACCTGTGGTGATAAGTAAAGCTTATAATTCGTAGAATGGGTTAGACGTGGCAAAGAACAAATTTTTTGTTCATTTTAGCAGGAGATCAAGAAGATATTGAAATAGAAGTTACACCCATTGGGGAGGTTATTTAATGAGTGAAATTAATTATGCTGCGATGTCTGATGAAGCGTTAAGAGAATATTTTCTTAAGCATCGGGATGATGAGTCAGCGTTTCAAGCTTATTTAGAGAGACGCAGAAGTCATCCTAGACAGGTAATTACAAAAGTAGGTGATCCTGATTTTGATCTTAAGATAGAAAGGGCAATTGAGCAAAAGTTACAAGCTCGTAAACATTCTAATTCATAAACGATATTGTAGGTTGGGTTAAACGAAGTACAACCCAACCAATAGATGTAAAAGACAAGAAAGGTTATGTTGGGTTTCGTCCCTCAACCCAACCTACACTCGTCTACGTCCTTGTAGGGGTCAACGGCCGTTGACCCCTACAAAACAAACAAAGGTTGTCTACGCAACCCAGAATCGATTCCGCGAAGGCGGACTTAGTTTTCATAGAATAAGGCTGTAGCCTTTTATTTCTTCTTAGTTTTACTTAATTCACGTTTGAAGCCTCTTCCAAAGGCTACTGCTGTTGCTGCTCCGAGAATAGTTAAAGGCTCAGGTACTGCACCACTGTTATAAACGGCATAAAGACCTTGTCCTGAAGAAGATATAAGTACCTCTTGGGCAGGAGATAAACTAAGATCGGTAATTGAGTTTCCATTATTCTGATAAAGAGAGGAAACACCATGAAAAATAGGGTGAGTGCTACTAATCGTTTGATTTCCTATAATAAGGTTATATGTGGAGGCAAATTGTAAACCAAAAGCATTAAGAAAAGTATTCCAATTGGCTGCTTCACCTACTGCTCCACCAACTCCTGTACCAGCCATAAGGTAAACGTTCCCTCCAGCATTAACGTAATTAATTAATACGTTTTGATCAACTGAAGGAGGGGTTCCTAAGAAAATACCATCATAGGTTGATAAGGTGGCCACATCAAAAGTAATACTAGTACCTGTTGTCCAAGTATGACCGGCTTTGGATTGACGTAGAATAAGAGAATCAGCGCGTATGGGTTCAAGAGACAGTTCTTTAGGACTTAATTCGACTAATTCGACGGGTTCACCTAATAACCAAGTAGCGATATCGATAGAAAATTCTTCAACAATGAATTTACAAATGTTGTCATACATAGTTTTACATTAATAATGGGGTAAGTCCTTAAAACCCACCCTAAATCTATCACCACTTAACCAGGTGCGTTACATTATCATTAACGCACCCTAAACTCGTCGGCGATCGCTACACTCGTCAGCGATCGCATTATCATAATTCTAAACTTTCTCTTGATGAGTGCCAAAATCTAGCGATGCTAATCTGTTTTTTAGATTGTTCAACTCGGTAAATAATGCGATAAGGTTTAAGAATTAATTGACGTAGGTTAGGATCATTAAATTCAGGTACTATTTGACCTCTTAATGGAAATTGGCTTAATTCTTTGGCTTTACTGAGTAATTGTTGACCTATTTTTTTTGCTGCTTCAGGATTATTGATAGCAATATACCTAACAATTTTTTCTAAATCATTAACTGCTTTGGGGGAAAGAATTACTTGGTAGTCCATGAATCTATCATTTTTTCAACGTCTTCTAGGGGAATACCTTTTCCTTGGTCAATTTGGTCAAGTCCTTCTTGAACTGATGCAATAAATTCGATTTCTTGAGCAATTTCTCGTAAGGATACATCTGAGGGTAAGCGTTTTACCAGTTCAATGACAGCTTCTTTGTTACTCATCGTAATTTACACATTAGGTAACAGTATATTATTGATTGTAGCATTAGCTTCAGAAAAAGGAGAATTAAATTGTTGAAATGACTTGATGAGGTGCCGTACTTTGCCCATTCTACAAGATCAGCGATCGCACTTGAGGAGGTGCGTTACATTATCATTAACGCACCCTACAAGAAAGCTACATAATTCACACTATTTTGTACTAAAGCTTAAGCTATTCTCTAAAAAAGTTTCAAAATCTAATTTATTCATAATATTGAATTCATCAAGAATACGAGCAATAGCAGCTATATGAGTAGGACTAACTTCTTGATTTTCTGAATAGTCAGGCAAAATAATTAAAGCACCTGATGGATGTTCAAATACTTTTTGAGTGCCTTCTGTTGATAAGGATATAAAGTTTAAACTTAAAATTACTTTCTCTAGTTCACGGTATCGAATTTTAGGATAATTCATGTTTGATAACTCCTCTTATTTGTTTGAGTATATTGTTTTTATATTTAGCAAATTCATTAATAGTTTCTTGGGTTAAAATATTAATTTTCGGAATATAAACAGTTACATTATTTCCTGTTTTAGATGGATCAAAGTTGGGTAAAGCTTCAAAATAAGCTTGTAAATATAACCAATAAGCACAGTCGGATAAAGCATCATAAATAATAAGAATACACGGCATTGGTTCATTAAGCCATAATTCTAAATCTGATGATTTAAGGGAGAACAAAATTGTCTCCTTATCTGAACTAATTTTAATAGAGTCAGTCGCTTTAACTTGTAAATAAACTTGACCATTTTCAATTTCTCCTTTTTCATTATAAGTAAAAAGAATTAAATCATATCCATAATCATACTCAACTCTTTCAACAGAATAACCACATAAGAAAATCAACCTTTCTACATAATTAACACTTAAGTCAGCAATAATATGGTTTCTGGGTCGTTGCTTTTTGGTCATTTACGAAAGATTGATGATACTTGATGTATTATAGCTTAAAAAGCAGGGTGAGTCATGAAAACCCACCCTAAACCATCACTAACTAGACCTCACTAACTGAACTTTCAGACTCAATATTCCCTTTATCATGTCCATTGCCGTTACCAGTTTCTACCTGCCTTGCCGCTAAATATTGATACATTTTCCAACGGGTATTAACATCTTCTTGGGCTTGTTTTAGCAGTTGTTTAGCTACCTCTGGTTTACTTCTTGCTAACATTTTAAAACGGTTTTCTTGATACATTATCCGTTCAATAGGAAGCTTAGGAGTACGCATATCTAACTGTAAGGGGTTCTTTCCTTCTTCTACTAAGTCGGGATGATAGCGATACAATAACAACCGTCCCGTATCTACTAAGTCCTTCTGATGAGTCATAGCAGTAGTCATATCGATACCGTGAGCGATACAGTGAGAATAAGCGATAATCACGGATACCCCTTCATAAGCTTCTGCTTCCATGAATGCTTTGATGGTCTGTTCATTCTTTGCACCCATGGCCACACTGGCTACATAGACGTTACCGTAGGTCATGGCCATTAACCCTAAGTCTTTCTTAGCTGAACGTTTACCCCCTGACGCATATTTGGCTACAGCAGCGCGGGGAGTCGATTTAGAGGCTTGTCCCCCCGTGTTAGAATAGACTTCCGTATCCAAGATCAAAATGTTGACGTTGCGACCACTGGCGAATACATGGTCTAACCCACCATACCCAATATCATAGGCCCAACCGTCACCCCCAATAATCCAAACACTCTTGTACACTAAATAGTCGGCTAAAGACTGTAACATGGTCACTTTAGCTTGCACAGACTCATCTAAGTTACTATTGTTTAACTCTGCTAACCGTTGCTTGAGTATAGCGACTCGTTCCCGTTGTTCAAAGATGTCTGCTTCGTCTCGTTGTTGCGCGTTCAATAACTCTAGCGCTAGAGTTTCTCCGATATCAGATGCTAAGGTTTTCACTAACTCAGCAGCAAACTCTGCTTGTTTATCAATGGAAACCCGAAACCCTAGCCCAAATTCTGCGTTATCTTCAAATAAGGAATTAGACCATGCTGGCCCCCGTCCTTCCTGGTTATATGTCCAAGGAGTAGTAGGTAAGTTCCCCCCGTATATAGAAGAACATCCCGTCGCATTGGCCACTACCATGCGATCGCCGAATAGTTGAGTCGCTAATTTAATATAGGGTGTTTCTCCACATCCTGCACAGGCCCCAGAGAACTCAAACAAAGGTTCTTGCATCTGTTGATGACTAATTTTATTGAGTTTCAAAGTGTTACGATCTGGGTTAGGAATAGATAGGAAATAGTCCCAGTTGGCCCGTTCTTGTTCCCGTATAGGCAACTGTGGGGCCATATTGATGGCTTTTAGTTTGGGTTGAGATTTATTTTTTGCCGGACAAACATCTACACAAATACCGCAACCTGTACAGTCTTCAGCGGCCACTTGAATAGTAAATTTTAGATTGGTTTTCTTCCAGTCTAAATCTTTGGCCTCTGTACTTTTGAAGGTTTCGGGGGCATTAGTTAGGGCCGCTTCTTCATATACTTTAGACCGGATGACTCCATGAGGACAAACTAAAACACATTTACCACATTGTACACAGACATCTGTATCCCAAACGGGTATTTCTTGGGTAACGTTGCGCTTCTCCCATTTTGCGGTTCCACTGGGATAGGTTCCATCACAGGGTAATGCACTAACGGGGATGTCGTCTCCTTGACGGGATAGCATTTTCCCTAGTACATCTCGAATGAATGCGGGGGCCCGGTCAGGAATAGGCGGTTGAATGTCGCTTGCGTCGTTATCTACCGCAGTCGGTATAGTTATTTGATGGAGATGGTCTAAGGAAGCGTCAACGGCTTTCATATTCATTTGAACGATATCTTCGCCTTTTTTGCCATAAGTCTTACGGATTGCTTTTTTAATCTGTTCTATGGCTTCATCTCTTGGTAATACTCCTGATAGCGCAAAGAAACAGACTTGCATGACTGTATTTATTCGTCCTCCCATTCCTGCATCTTGGGCTACCTGGAAGGCGTTGATGGCATAAACTTTGAGGTTTTTCTTAATAATTTGCTCTTGGAGAGGACGGGGGAAATGATGCCATATTTCATCGGGTTTGTAGGGACTATTTAATAATAAAGTGGCCCCGTCGATGGCAGTGTCTAAGAGATCAAATTTTTCCACAAACTCCCATTGATGACTGGCGACAAAATTAGCTTTAGTCACTAAGTAGGTAGACAGAATGGGGTTAGGTCCAAAACGAAGGTGAGAGACAGTTACAGATCCAGATTTTTTAGAATCGTATACAAAATATCCTTGGGCATAGTTGTCTGTTTCTTCTCCAATAATTTTGATGGAGTTTTTATTAGCCCCGACGGTTCCATCTGATCCTAAACCATAAAATATTGCTCTGACGACGTTATCAGGTTCAGTAGAAAAATTGGGATCGTAAGTTAAGCTGGTATGGCTTATATCATCGTTGATACCAATAGTAAAGTGATTTTTGGGAGTAGCTAAAGCTAAGTTATCAAAGACTCCTTTAACCATTGCGGAGGTAAATTCTTTAGAAGATAGTCCATATCTTCCCCCAACAATTTTAGGTAGGGGCAGATCATGAAATTCTTCTACAAAGGCTGTTACTACATCTAAATATAAGGGTTCTCCCCCTGCCCCTGGTTCTTTAGTGCGGTCTAATACGGCTACTTTTTTGACGGTTTTAGGTAAAGCTTCAATCAATTTTGTTGCTTCAAAGGGACGATATAAACGGACTTTTAAGACTCCTACTTTTTCTCCTTGGTTTAATAAGTAGTCAACGGTTTCTTGAACCGTTTCACATCCAGAACCCATTAAAATAATCACTCTTTCTGCTTCAGGATCACCATGATAATCAAATAAGTGATATTGTCGCCCCGTCAGTTGAGCAAACTTATCCATTGCTTTCTGTAAAATTTCGGGATAAGCTGTATAAAATGGGTTAACTGTTTCTCTGGCTTGGAAGTAGACATCAGGGTTTTGGGCAGTACCTCGAATGATGGGGCGATCAGGGGTTAAAGCCCGTTCACGGTGGGCGATCACCCATTCATCTTTGATCAGCGATCGCAATACCGTATCCTCCAATAACTCGACTTTCTGCACTTCATGGGAAGTCCGAAAACCGTCAAAAAAGTGCATTCCAGGTATTCTCGACTCAAAACTCGCCGCCGTGGTGATAGCGGCAAAATCTTGGGCTTCTTGCACCGATGCAGAACTGATGAGGGCGAACCCTGTACTACGGGCGGACATTACGTCTGCATGATCGCCGAAAATAGACAACCCTTGGGCAGCCAGCGATCGCGCGGCGACATGGAGTACCATTGAGGTGAGTTCCCCTGCTATTTTGTACAGGTTGGGCAACATCAATAATAAGCCCTGAGAGGCGGTAAAAGTGGTCGTTAATGACCCCGTTTGCAATGATCCGTGAATGGCACCGGCAGCCCCTCCTTCGCTTTGCATTTCCACCACAGAGGGGACCGTTCCCCAGAGGTTCGTCCGTCCTTCTGAGGCCCAAGCATCAGCCCATTCTCCCATCGGTGAGGAGGGGGTGATGGGATAGATGGCGATCACTTCATTGAGACGATAGGCAACTCTGGCAACGGCTTCGTTTCCATCAATTGTAGCGTAGGTTTTGGTACTCATAGTGTTCTCTTTAGTTGGGCGATCGTCAATGACAAGGGTAATTTTTTGTTACAAACTATTGACAAATTCTTGAATAAACGTCCGAAAATGACTTATTCTATTGGAGCAAGTAAGGCAACTTCATTGTTGTTTTTTAGGCTTATTTGACTTCTTCTTTTATGATCGAACATAATTAAAGAGAAGGGACAATTTATTATCTTTTTTTAAGACATTTAATTAAAAGATTGATTTTGTTATAATATAATCAAGTAATAGCCAAATTTAAAAGGAGTAAAAATAATGGATAATTCCAGTAATAAATCTATCACTGAAAAGACAACGGAAGATGATCGAGAATTTTGCGAAGATGAAATACCTTGGAATTTCATAAAAATCTGATTAGTGATTTTCTTAAGCAGACTTATTATCAGTCTCAACATTTTATTAATACTAAAAATGGAAGGATACGGAGAATAATGAGACATAAAATCTTGTTAGATACAGGACCTTTAGTTGCCTTTTTACAACCTCAAGATAGGTTTCATATATAAACTAAGTGAATATGTTATACTTTTTCTTGAGGTTAAGACCCATAAAAACTATTAATTAGAATTAAAAAGTAGTCATGATGAGTACCGATACAGCCTTATGGAATATTGTTGAAAATATGCCTGATTCTCTGAAAATTGAGCTTTTACAATATGCTGAATATTTAATGACTAAATCCTCAAACCTGCAACGAGAAAAAAAAAGTGAGGAGATAACAAATAAAAAAGGTTTAGCGGGTTCAATGAAAGGTACTTTCGTTTTACCGTTATCTGAGGATTTTGATGAACCGTTAGAAGATTTTGAGGATTATATGTAATGAGTAATGTTTTAATAGATACTCATGTTTTTATTTGGTTAGCGGAGAATGATTCTAGTTTACCTGTTGCCATCAAAGATTATCTAGAAAATACAGAAAATGTGTTTGTCAGTGTTGCTAGTTTTTGGGAAATATCTATTAAAGTTAAAATTGGTAAACTTGCTTTAAGTTGTGATTTTAATGACATAGAAACTCGTTTTTTAGATACTCGATTCAAGTTGTTATCTATTACTTTAAAAGATACTATTAAGCTTTACGATTTACCTTTACATCATAAAGATCCTTTTGACCGTATTTTAATTGCTCAATCGATTAATAATTCTTTAGTTTTAGTTAGTCGAGATCAAATTTTTGACAATTATTCTATTCACCGTTTCTGGTTATAAACTCTCAAGGAAGTGTATGAGTAAAAATTGTTATAATGGAAAGTCCTGTAACAAAATAAGGGAGAATAAAACCTAATGAGTTCGTTAGAAATACGCACACAAATTAATCAAAAAATATCTAATTTATCCCAAGAACAACTTATTGATAAAGTTATTCTTTACTCAGAACCAACTATATTATGTAATGAGCAAGGAAAACAAGCAGTTTTGATGTCTTTAGATGAATTTAATTCTTGGCAAGAAACCTTATATTTATCATCAAATCCTGCTAATATAGAACATCTACAAAAATCAATTCTACAAGCGAATGCAGGGCAAAAAACGTTAGAGAGTTAATAGATGAATGAAAATAACCTGATTCTACCGAACTTGTTATTTTAAATCAACGTATACACCACAGACCTTATGTCTGATACTATAGAAACGAAGCCTCCCTTCAGAGGCTAAATTAAACCCGCGTAGATGGGTTTTGTCTTTATAGCTTAACCCTTCAGGGTTTAAGCTTATAGTTTTTGTCGATTTCATTATCAGAAATGATAAATCAAGTAATCGACATTTTTACAATATCCTCTGGTAGAATTTGTTGCATCGTATAAGCTGTTATTTTTATCTGAGTAACTGCTAACTGCTAACTGCTAACTGCTAACTGTTAACTGTTCCCTGTTCCCCCCATCCCCACAAAAAAATATTCTCATCTTTATTTAAAGCAGGCTTGAACCCTTTTGTGTTAGAATTTTTGAATATTTTGCTATCGAGGAGTCGAAACCCGTCTCCAAAGCCATTATTTAGGAAAGTTCCATGACAACAACAAGTAACTACGGTGCAGAACAAATTCAAGTTCTCGAAGGGTTAGATCCTGTCCGCAAACGTCCAGGGATGTACATCGGAACCACTGGGCCGAGAGGACTACACCATCTTGTCTACGAGGTTGTGGATAACTCCATTGATGAAGCGTTAGCGGGTCATTGTACCCACATAGAAGTTGATATCAACGCCGATGGTTCCGTCACCGTTACAGACGACGGACGAGGCATTCCCACTGATATTCATCCTAGCACGGGAAAATCAGCCTTAGAAACCGTCATGACCGTACTTCATGCGGGGGGAAAATTTGGGGGTGGAGGTTATAAAGTTTCTGGGGGTTTACATGGGGTTGGAATTTCCGTAGTCAACGCTTTATCAGAATGGGTAATAGTGACAGTTTGGCGCGATGAAAAGATCCATGTCCAACGCTACGAAAGGGGAGTTCCTGTTAGTTCATTAGAGGAAAAACCCGACCCCGAACATTCAACTGGAACCTCAGTTTCTTTCTTGCCTGATACTCAAATTTTCACCGGAGGAATTGAGTTTGATTATAATACCTTATCGGGAAGATTACGAGAATTAGGATATTTGAATGCTGGTGTCAAAATTACCTTTACTGATCACCGTCAAGAAGAACCCCATGTAGAAACTTATTTTTATGAGGGGGGAATCAAAGAATATGTAGCTTATATGTGTCGAGATAAAGACTCATTACATCAAGAAATTATCTATGTTTCTGGTGAAAAAAATGGAATTCAATTAGAAGTTGCTCTACAATGGTGTATTGATGCCTATAACGATAACTTATTAGGATTTGCCAATAACATCAGAACAATTGACGGAGGGACTCACTTAGAAGGGTTAAAAGCTGTCCTGACTCGGACAATGAATAGTGTCGCCCGTAAACGAAATAAAATCAAAGAAAATGAACCCAATTTAGCCGGGGAAAATGTTCGAGAAGGGTTAACTGGAGTGATTTCTGTTAAAGTCCCTGACCCCGAATTTGAAGGACAAACAAAGACCAAATTAGGCAATACAGAAGTCCGAGGAATTGTTGATTCTTTCGTGGGAGAAGTGTTAGGAGAATATTTAGAATTTAATCCCCACGTTGCCGATAGTATTATTGAGAAAGCTGTCCAAGCATTTAAAGCAGCAGAAGCGGCCAGACGGGCCCGAGAATTAGTACGTCGGAAATCAGTATTAGAATCTTCTCCCTTACCTGGAAAATTAGCAGATTGTAGCACGAGAGATCCCGAAGAATCTGAGATATTCTTAGTAGAAGGAGACTCCGCAGGAGGAAGTGCAAAACAGGGACGAGATCGACGGTTTCAGGCAATTTTACCCCTAAGAGGAAAAATCCTAAATATTGAGAAAACCGATGATGCTAAAATCTATAAAAATAACGAGATTCAATCCCTAATTACTGCCCTAGGATTAGGCATTAAAGGAGAAGAATTTGATGTCTCTCAATTGCGTTATCATCGTGTGGTAATTATGAGTGTTGCTGGGGATGAACCCACCCTAGTGATGGATGATACAGGGAAAACAGAACTTGTAGAAATTGGGCAATTTATCGATGATTGTATTGAAGGGAAACGTACCCCAGAACGGTATCAAGTAATCTCCTTTGATCCCGTAAGTCATACTACTCGTTTTCGTCCTTTAAAAGCGGTGATTCGTCATGGTCATGAAGAACCTATGTACAAAATCACAACCCGCTATAATCGCTCTATTAAAGTGACATCTTCTCATAGTATTTTTGTATATGAAAATAACAAAGTAATTCTCAAGAAAGGCAATGAAATTAGTCCTGGAGACTTATTAGTTGCGAGTCGTAATTTACCCCGTCCTTCTCAACATCTTACTCAGATTGACTTACTCAAAACCTTCTATCAAGCAGGATTAATTGACTCTCTTTATTTACAAGGAGAAGCAGTAAGAAAAGTGGCGAGTCAACGACTTTTAGCAAAAGTAGATCGACCCGAATTATGGAATGAATCGCGGGTTAAACTTGATGGACAAGCTTGGCAACAATTAATACATCAACGCCAAGCTGCCGGAATTTCTCAAAAACAGGTTGCCACTTCCTGTGATGTTAAGCAACCTATAACTATTAGTCACTGGGAAAGAGGAATTAATCAACCAACTCTGCCTCATTTTCTAAACTATCTCGAAGCAATTGGCGGCAATGAGAATATTGTTTATCAAACTTTACCATCAAAAGTCGACCAACTACTTACTCAAGATGATAGTAGTAAAAATGCCAGTTGGCGTGAAGTAAGTAATTACAAACCCTTTGATTATTTTACCCCCAGTGAATTAGCTCAACTAGACGAAAATATCAAAATTGTTTCTCAAGCACACCATGATAAAGAATTTAATCGTTATTTATCTATTACTCAGGAATTAATGTGGTTTCTAGGATGGTATGTTGCAGAAGGAACCCTCAGTCAACATCAAATTAGTTTAAATTTAGGGGAAAAAGATGAACCCTTTATTTCCGAATTAATCCTGACAATTGAAACTTTGTTTGGTGAAACCCCACGCATTTATAAAGATAATCATAGTCAGGGAATTAAACTCTATTTCCATAGCGTACTAGCAGCACGATTATTACAAGCTTGGGGAGTCGCAAAACTAGCTCACCAGAAACAACTCCCAGACATTGTTTTTAGCCTCCCAGAAGCCCTACAATTAGCCTATTTAGAAGGTTATTTCTTAGGAGATGGTACCACCGTCGGCAAAAACTTGTCTTTTACAACTAATTCCCCCACTTTAAAAGATGGGTTACTTTATTTATTGGGTCAATTGGGGTTAATTGCTAGTACGACAAAACATCAACCTTCTAATGAGCATAATGGCCCGATTCAAACTCGTCATCCTTACTACAAAATTACTATTTGTGGTAAAAAACAAATTGAACAATGTCGTCAAATTTGGCAACGCCATAGTAATGCTTATCAGTTAGAAATTCATCTGACAAACCCAATTCATAAATCTCAAGATTATGTAGCAATTAGTAATGATTTGATTGGGTTAAAAGTTCTGAGTAATGAAGAAATTGATCTCGTTGGTGAGTATGTTTATGACTTCTCTGTTGAAGGGGATGAAAACTTCATCTGTGGAACCGGAGGAATCGCGGCCCATAATACGGATGCGGATGTAGATGGCGCACATATTCGGACTCTTTTATTGACCTTTTTCTATCGTTATCAACGGGACTTAGTGGATCAAGGTTATGTGTATATTGCTTGTCCTCCTTTGTATAAAGTAGAACGGGGTAAAAACCATGTTTATTGTTACAATGAACGGGAATTACAAGAACATTTGAGTAGTTTACCTGCTAATGCTAATTACACTATTCAACGTTTTAAAGGGTTAGGAGAAATGATGCCAACTCAACTATGGGAAACAACAATGAACCCCGAAACTCGTACCATGAAACGGGTAGAAATTGAAGATGCTGCCGAAGCTGATCGCATTTTTACCGTGTTAATGGGCGATCGCGTGGCCCCTCGACGAGAATTTATTGAAACCTATGGACCTAAACTAAATTTATTAGATTTAGACATCTAATTAGTAAATTTTTGAAAAAGATTGACCTACCAAGGTCAATCGGGAGTAGATTTATGGAATTCCATTACTTACCTATGTTGGCAGCGTTAACTATTGTTTTTGGTATTTTTCTCTCTATTGTGAGCGAAGGTACCAGAAATATTAAACGAGGTGCAGAAAAGCGCAAAAAATTAGCAGAAGAAAAACGCGAGAAATTAAAATTCCTAGAAACTTATCAATTTAGTCCTGGGTTAAAAAGTAAATTTGCCAAGACGAGAGAATATTTATCGTCTCCAGACCAAGAAATAGTTTTTGATGCGCTTAAAGATTACTTTTTGCTTTGTTATCAAGCCGACAAAAAAATGGTTTCTATGCCTTCACAAATTGTTGATGAAGCTTGGCATGAGTTTATTTTATTTACCCAAGATTATGCAGATTTTTGTTCTCAATTTTTTGACCGTTTTCTTCATCATACCCCTGCTGAAGCTATGGCTGGGCCGAATCAAGCTAATAAGGGAATTCAACTAGCTTGGCAATTAGCTTGTGCTAAAGAAAACATTAATCCTAGACAGCCTAAACGTCTACCCTTATTGTTTGCTATTGATGATTTACTGAAGATTGAAAATGGATTTTATTATAGTCTCGATTGTTCAATCATTGCTACTAATAAAAAAAATACAGAAAGTACACAGACTTCCTATTGTGTGACAGATATTGGTTGTAGTAGTAGCTATTCTTCCGATTTTAGCGGTTACGGATGTAGTAGTAGCCATTCTTCTGATTCTAGCGGTCACAGTTGTGGCGGACATAGCTGTAGTAGCTGCGCAGGTGGTTGTGGTGGTGGCTGTGGTGGTGGCTGTGGGGGTGGTTGTGGGGGTGGCTGAACCATTGTTGTAAACTTAAAAGTGTTTAACCTTTAGAATAAACAGGCGATCGCATAACCCCATAAAACTCAATTTAATTACTTTTGGTATAAAATGCTACTGGGTCAACACTTAGCTAATCAATAATTAATTTTATTATTAGCAAAAAAATAGGAGTATTATTGATGAGTACGATTTTAAAAGAGATTCTGGCAGCCAATGAGGCTTATGCTAAAGACTTTGGCGATAAGGGCAATCTACCCATGCCCCCCGGTCGTCACTTTGCTATTGTGACTTGTATCGATGCTCGGCTCGATCCGGCAAAGTTTGCCGGATTAAGAGAAGGAGATGCCCATGTGTTTCGCAATGCAGGGGGGCGCGTTACGGAAGATGCTATTCGCTCTCTGGTTGTTTCTTATAAGTTGCTAGGAACCCGCGAATGGTTTGTCATTCATCATACTGATTGTGGAATGGAATATGCTGACAGTGCGACGATCAATAGCTTGTTAGCCCAAAGCCTAAAGCCTGCTAAACTCGATGAACAAGGTTGGCATGACACGAAAGACAACTCAGGGACAACTGACGGGGAATTTATCAACTGGTTAACAATTGACGACCCCATCAGAAGTGTCTGTGTTGATGTTAAACGACTGCGCTCTCATCCTTTAGTACCAGGATACATTAAAATTTACGGTTATTTATTCGATGTCAAAACTGGAATACTTAATGAAGTTCCTGAAGCAACGAAAATCGGGAAAGAGATTTAAGTAGTGATTACCATTGTCATAGACTATTGAAATCCTTAAAAATACCGAAAAAAAAAGGTGGGCATTGCCCACCCAACAAAAAGCCTTAATTAGAGTTCATGTTCCCATTGTCCAAGAATTGATATATTCTTCTTGTTCAGCAGTTAAAGTATCAATGCTAATACCCATTGCTTTGAGTTTTAAACTAGCAATTTCTTGATCGAGTTCTTTAGGAATATTGTAAATTCCAGGGGCTAACTTTCCTTTATTTTTCACTAAGTATTCACAAGCTAAAGCTTGGTTAGCAAAACTCATATCCATAACTGCACTAGGATGACCTTCAGCAGCCGCTAAATTAATTAAACGACCTTCTCCTAAGACAACAATAGACTTACCACTAGGTAAACTATATTTTTGGGTAAAGTTACGAACTTCCTTAACTTCAGTTGCTTTTGCGCCTAAAGATTTGAGGTCAATTTCAATATCAAAGTGACCCGAATTACAAACCATTGCACCATCTTTCATCACCTCAAAATGTTCAGGGCGAATGACGTGCTTATTGCCTGTTACAGTGATAAAAATATCTCCTTCTGCTGCCGCTTGTGCCATCGGCATAACCCGGAAACCATCCATAGCCGCTTCAATCGCTCTTACGGGGTCAATTTCCGTTACAATGACACTAGAGCCTAATCCACGGGCCCGCATAGCAACCCCTTTACCACACCAACCATAACCAGCCACAACGACAGATTTACCCGCTAATAAGACGTTAGTAGCGCGAATGATACCATCTAAGGTAGATTGACCAGTTCCGTAACGGTTATCAAAGAAATGCTTAGTATCCGCATCGTTAACATTGACTGCGGGGAAGGTAAGAACCTTATCTTTGAGCATCGCTAAGAGACGCACAATACCTGTAGTGGTTTCTTCGGTTGTGCCGATGAGGTCACCAATTTGATGTTGACGTTCTTTGATTAAAGTAGCCACAACATCGCTACCATCATCGATAATGATATTAGGTTTGTGATCAAGAGCGGTTTGAACGTGACGGTTATAAGTGGCGTTATCTTCCCCTTTGATGGCATAAACAGGAATGCCATAATCAGCCACTAAACAAGCTGCTACATCATCTTGAGTGGAGAGAGGGTTACTGGCAATAAGAACCGCATCTGCACCACCCGCTTTGAGGGCGATCGCTAGATGAGCGGTTTCAGTGGTAACATGACAACAAGCTGCTATACGAATACCAGCAAAAGGCTGTTCTTTGGCAAAACGTTCTTGAATTTGACGTAAAACTGGCATTTCACGTCCTGCCCAGTCAATACGTTGTTTTCCTTTGGGAGCTAAACTAATATCTTTAATGTCGTATTTGGCTTTGATGGGTGTTGCAACCATAGTATAGGGGTTTCCTCAATACAGATCTTTAATTACCTAGTGTAACATTAAGTTAACATTCTTTTTGAACCTTTTTGCGTCGAATAGTTCCAAGGTTGACAACTTAGACAAGGTAGATTCTAGTTTTTTGTAGGCATAGGTAGATCGCATTAATTCGTATAGCTTATCAATTTCTATAATTTACACCGACCAATCTTCTATTTTTAGTTCGCTAATTTGTCGAAAATCTGCTCCATTACGAGTTAGTAAAACTGCTTTATTTGTTAAAGTTATGGCTGCTATTTTTAGATCCATATTTCCCAGACGAGGATAAGATTTTCGCAAGCGTTGATACTCTAAGACAGCTATTTGATTGAAGGAAACAACTACAATCGATTGATAATCAAGAACTAGCTGTTCTAATCCTTGGTAAGCAAAAATTTGTTGCTCTATCGTTTTTGACTTCGATAAAAACAAAAGTCGCCCTCTAACTTGCTCTTCGTAAGTAATTATTGTGACTGCTACTTCTGGATTATCGAGGGTTGCCAGCCTTTTTAATATGTGTTTTCCTTCTTTCCCATTTCGTTGAATGAAGCTGATATGATCTGTATCAAAAATATACATCGTGAAACAAAGAATTTCTATTAAACAGATTTACGCCATTCTTGTCCGAGTTTAACAACTTCATCAAAGGTAGGATCTTGTTCAAAACTACCTGCTACTTTTAACCACCAAGGAGATTTTGGTGTAGAGGATTCAGCTAACTTCTGTTTTACTTCTGATAGTTCTGTTTCCAAAGTACTGACTCTTTGTTCAAGGGGTGAGAGATGGTCTTGAATTGGTTTTGTCGTCATATACGCCTCTAGCTATTTGGAATACCAACACTATTCTATCTCATATTAGTTAGATAGTGGACTAGCTTTGTCAATCAAATTGACAATACCAAAATTTAGAAAAGCACTTTTAACTCTAACCTCATTTTAACTCAAAACCCATAAAAGCAAGCTTTAATTGTCTAACATTCTTTAATTACAGCATTTTAATAACTTCATCAATAACAACAAATAAGGTGTTATACACTTCGTTATAGCACCCTACAAGATCAGCGATCGCACTACCCATCGACAAAAAAGCGATCAAACTTGAGAAAAAATGCTATAATAATGACAAATTATCGATATTAATAGTAAATAATTATGTCATCTTTAGTCATCTCAGAACACATTGAAATTACTCCTGGTATCTGTGGCGGAAAACCTCGTATTGCTGGACATAGAATTAAAGTGCAAGATATTGTAATTTGGCATGAAAGAATGGGAATGTCACCAGATGAAATTATTTATCACCACCCTAGTATTACCCTAGCAGATGTTTATGCAGCCTTAGCCTATTACCATGACCATCGAGAAGAAATTAGACAACAAATTGAAGCAGGAGAAGCTTTTGCTCAACAATTACAAGGCGATAAACCATCTTTAATTAAAAAAATATTAAAGGGTAAAAATGTCAACCAAGATTAAATTTCATCTGGATGAAAGTGTCAATAATGCTATCGCAAACGGATTGAGAATGCGGGGAGTTGATGTGACAACTTCGCCGGAAGAAGGGCTAGTTGGTGCATCTGATGAACAACAATTAGCTTATGCTTTATCTCAACAACGAGTCATTTTTACATTTGATGATGATTTTCTTAGTTTGGCTTCTACAGGAATAGAACATTGTGGTATTATTTATACTCACCAACAACGTCAGCCAATTGGAAAAATTATCAGTGATTTAGTCTTAATTTGGGAATGTTTAGAACCTAAATATATGTACAAAAATATTGAGTTTTTGTAGAGAATTAGATACAATGATAAATAAGGCGCATTACCAATACGTTAATGCACCCTACAAGATCAGCGATCGCGCTTATCAAATATGGTAATCTAAATAGAGAAGTATTTGATTTTTATTTTGAGTCGATCCTATCCAATGAAAAAACTAAGGGTTTATATAGATACATCAGTTGTCGGAGGTTGCTTAGATGATGAATTTTCGGTAGAGTCAAATAAATTGATGGAAGCAATTAAGCAAGAAAAGTTTATTTTGCTGATTAGTGATATTATTGTTAACGAATTAATTAATGCACCTCAAGCAGTTAAAGATATTTTATTATTTATTCCTCAGACTGTCATTGAAGTTGTTAATATAACGCCTGAAATCTTACAATTAAGAGATGCCTACATCAATGAGGGAGTTGTTACATCAAAATCCATTAATGATGCCACTCATGTAGCGGCTGCTACGGTTGCTAGGGCAGATGCTATTATTTCCTGGAATTTTAAACACATTGTTCGTTTAGATAAAATGAAAGGGTATAATCGAATTAATTTACTCAATGGCTACGGAATTTTGACCATTATTTCTCCTTTAGAGGTAACAATTGATGAAACCAACGACAATTAAAACAAGTTTTGACTGTTTGGCTTTTAAACAATCAAGTCAAGAAAAGATGGCTGAAGACATGAAAAATCTTAGTTATTTAGAGGAAGTTGAATATCTCAAAATAAAGATTCATCAAAGCGATTTAAAAGCATGGTGGGAAGCAATAAATAAAAATAAATAAGGCGCATTACCAATACGTTAATGCACCCTACAAGATCAGCGATCGCACTATTCCCTTCTATAGCAATTTAGCCAAATTATCGGCAATTCCTTGAATATGCGTCCGCTCTGCGTTCAGCAGAATTATAATATCCCTGAGCTTGAGATGTGTAGCCCTGACCAAAGTGTCACTCTGTATAAATTGTATGGATGTTAAGCAAGTTTCACAATGGATGGATGAGCAAGTTTTTCAACAAAGTGGCAAACGTCTAGATGATGTTCAAAAAGCAATTATTGACGGAAGTTTTGAAGGAAAAAGTTATAAAAATATAGGCTCAGAATGTAATCGTAAACGCTATTTAGTCAGAAAAATCAATCAGGATAAAATTTTATTTGATTTATCGCCCGTTTTTAAAGAATATTTAATAACTTGTTACTAAAATTGATTTATTGCAAATTTTGCAAAAATTCTTCAAGAGAAACTCCTGCTTGATTTAAAATATTTTTTAATGTTCCAACTGCTAGAGTTTTCCTTTGCATGGGAATAACACAACCCACTTGATTTATCTTTCCTTCTTTTGAGATAAATTGTTTTTTAAGAATTAAATGGCTTCCGCGTTGACGAATTTGAACAAAGCCTAATTTTTCTAATGTTTGCACTGTTTTTTGACTGCTAACTCTTGGCAATTTAGGCACTTAGCACCTCAAATGTGGTCAATAAACGAGGAGAAGTTTTAGGTAAGGGGAATTCTTCAAGATAGAGTTCAGTCGCTTCTTTAAGGTTCGCTAATGCTTCTTCTATGGTATCTCCTTGACTGACGGTTCCCACCTCTGGACACTCAGCAACATAGACATCTTCTTCCCAATAGACAATAGCAGTAAAAGTTTTAGTCATTGCATTCACGTTGAATAAATAATCACTTATAATTCTATTATAAAACATATAATTGTGTATAATGAGCATATCATCTATCAGAAGCTAGAAGCTTATGCTACTATTAAATAGAGGTAAATTAACACAATGATAACCGTTTCTATCAAAGATGAATACGCAGAAATATTAAGCAACTTCGGTAATTTAGAATCAGCGATAGATTTAGCTCTAAAACGCTATACTATTGAACAAATTACTACCAAAATCGCTGGACTAAAACAAAAAAATCTGAATTATCAAAACAAATATAAAACAGATTATTTTACATTTTGTCAAAAAATTCAACAGGATGAAACTTTTATTAATTATATTGAAACTAAAGTCGAAAAGCTTTGGGAAATTGATTTATCAGATTGGGAATTTTCCTATCAAGGAATAATAGATTGGACAGTAAAATTACAGACTATTTTACTTGTATAGTTGAACTCGCAAACATTCATTTTGAATCAGTTCAATTTACTATTGACAGTACCCCAAAACGGTCGACTTTGCGGTTAAATGCTTTCTATAAAAACTATAAAATATTAGTAACAGAATTATATAGTGATCAAAGTTTTAAATATCGCTATTATGTTTTAAAAGATCAATTTGTTATAGCTGGTTTTGACAATGCACCCGATCCCCGTGCCATTCGATTAAAATATGGTAAAATAGGTCAAGAACATTCAGGAGAATTAATTCCCCATTTACATTTGGAAGATAAACAAGAGTTAATTCTCACTCAAGAAATGAATTTTAATCTGTTTATAGATTGGTTAATTAAACATCACTTTTAGAGAGGATCAATATGTTATCAACAGATGCTAAACAAGAATCAATGATGAAAAAAATTGAGCAAGTTGTTTCTATTTTAATGGAAGAAGATTCTTTGTTTAAAGAGGAACTTAATTATTCAAAAATAGTGAAACATTTAACAAATTTATTTGCAGAAAACTTATCTTTTGAAGAATTTAATAATATTTCAGAACAAAGCTTGAAAAATCGTTGTCGTGGTATAATGTCAACAGAACTTATGGCAGGAATGTTAGATGATCTAACACCGGAAGAAATGGCAATTTTTGATGAAGCAATTAAGAGAAAGTAGATGATTATGAGTTATTTATTAGATACTAATATTGTCTCTTTAGTTATCAAACAAAATGTTCAAATTCTGCAAAAGATTGAAACAGTTAAAGCTAAAGAACAAAATATGTATATTAGTTGTATCAGTTATTTTGAAATTAAAAGAGGTTTGTTAGCAGTCAAAGCAACTACAAAACTCAAAATATTTAATAAATTTTGTCAAAATCATCAAATTATCTTATTAGACGATTTAGCTATTTTAGAAAAAGCAGCAGAAATTCATGCTAATCTTAGATTAAGAGGATTACCTATACAAACTGAAGATATTTTAATTGCTGCTACTGCTATTATTAAAGGATTAACCGTTGTTTCTAATGATAGTGATTTATTGAGAGTTGAACATTTAAGTTTAGAAAATTGGGTAGAATTATAAATAATACTACCCGCATCACAACTAAGGTTGATCTAATTTTAACACAGCCATAAATGCTTCTTGAGGAACATCTACAGTCCCGATCGCTTTCATTCTTTTCTTACCTTTAGCTTGTTTTTGTAATAGTTTTTTCTTACGAGAAATATCACCCCCATAACATTTCGCTAACACATCTTTGCGTAAAGCAGGAATATGTTCACTCGCAATAACTTTAGCCCCTATCGCAGCTTGAATAGGAACTTTAAATTGATGACGGGGAATCAATTCTTTAAGCTTTTCTGTCAAAGCGCGACCAACATAATACGCTTTATCCCGATGGACGATCATCGCTAACGCATCCACACTATCGCCATTTACGAGAATATCTAACTTAACTAAAGGATTTTCTCGATAACCAATTAACTTATATTCCATACTAGCGTAACCCCTCGTTCTTGACTTTAATTGATCAAAAAAGTCCGTCACAACTTCCGCTAAAGGTAACTCATAAATTAACGCAGTTCTTGACTTAGTAAAATAGCGCATATCCTTAAACACTCCCCGTCGTCCCTGACACAACTCCATCAGGGTTCCCACATAAGTTTCTGGGGTGATCATCTCCACTTCAATAAACGGTTCTTCCACTTTTTCCCGTTGTTGAGCAGGAGGTAATAAACTAGGATTATCAATATCAAAAACTTGCCCATCAAGAGTCGTGACGCGATAAATAACCGAGGGTGCGGTCGTAATTAACTCCAGATCATACTCCCTTTCTAACCGTTCTTGCACAATTTCCATGTGCAGTAACCCCAAGAACCCACACCGGAACCCAAACCCCATAGCAGTAGAAGTTTCTGGTTCATAAGACAAGGCAGCATCATTTAGTTTAAGCTTGTCTAATGCTTCCCGCAAGTCTCCATATTGATCAGCATCCGTAGGGAATAACCCACAAAATACCATCGGGTTTGCTTCTGTATACCCCGGTAAGGCCTCTTGGGCCGGTTCTATGGATAATGTAATGGTATCTCCTACTCGCGCGTCTTCTACCGCTTTAATCGCTGCTGCAAAATATCCTACTTCTCCCGCATGAAGTTGATCTACTTGTATTTGGTTCGGGGATAAAATTCCTAATTCATCAATATCATATTCTTTTTTTGATGCCATTAAACGGACGCGATCGCCTTTTTTCACCTTTCCGTCCATGACTCGGAAATAAACGACTACACCCCGATAAGCATCATAATAACTATCAAAAATTAAAGCCCGTAAAGGTTTATCTACAGTATCTTGAGGAGGAGGAACTAATTGTACAATAGACTCTAAAATCTCATCAATACCGATTCCCGCTTTAGCGGAGGCTTTGATAATATTACTACAATCTAACCCAACTACTTCTTCAATTTCATCCGCGACTCTTTCGGGTTCTGCCCCAGGTAAGTCGATTTTATTTAAAATAGGGATAATTTCCAGATTATTATCTAAAGCTAGATAAACATTAGCCAGGGTTTGCGCTTCTACTCCCTGAGAGGAGTCTACTACTAATAATGCCCCTTCACAAGCAGCTAAAGACCGGGACACCTCATAAGAGAAGTCTACATGACCAGGAGTATCAATGAGATTGAGAACGTATTCTTGACCATCTTTAGCCGTATAATTCATCCTAGCAGCCTGTAGCTTGATGGTAATTCCCCGTTCTCGTTCTAGATCCATGCTATCGAGGAATTGTTCCTTCATCTCCCGTTGTGCGACGGTTTTGGTAACTTGCAACAATCGATCAGCTAAGGTGGACTTACCGTGATCAATGTGGGCAATGATACAGAAGTTACGAATGCGAGAAACAGGAACGTCGGTCATATACTGTGGGGTTGGGATAGGTTAACAAAAATTTTCCTACTGTAATTTATTGTAATGCTGATTTTCCCAAATGCTGCACTCAGTAGTCAGCCATCAGGTATCAGTTCACAGTTAATACATAAAGAATTGTTTTGGTTGCAATCTATTTCTAAGTGCAATTGAATCAAATATTAAGGAATATGAATATAGGGGCATGGCATTAATAAGATTTTGCCAGAACGAAAAATTGAATAATGCCATGCCCTATTCATTATTTTAAACAAGCGATCTCGTTTAAACAAGCATTAATTAATAGCCTATAATTATAAACTGTAGGGGCATGGCACTAATAAGATTTTGCCAGAACAAAAAATTGAATGATGCCATGCCCTATTCATTATTTTAAATAGATTTGGGCATGGCGTTAATCAGATTATGGTAAAATAATAAGTTACTAATGCCATGCCCCTACAAATCTTCTCACTTATTCATTTTGACATTCCATGAGACATCTCAACCCTGGCGAAACTCTCCAAAATGGACGTTATACTATCAATAGTATCTTAGGTGCTGGTGGTTTCGGTATTACTTATCTCGCAACGGAAAACCCATCAGCAAACCAACTCGCTATTAAAACTTTAAATGCTACGGTACAAGGTAAACCTAATTTTATTGATTTACAAAATCAGTTTATTAAAGAAGCTTTCTTATTAGCTAAATGTAGTCATCTTCATGTCGTTACTGTTCATAACGTTTTTCATGAAGATGAGCTTTGGTATATGGTTATGGAATATATCAAAGGTTCTGATTTATCAGTCTATTTACAACAAAAAGGTATCTTAAAAGAAACTGATGGGTTAACTATTATTCAAAAAATCGGAGAAGCTTTAATTTATGTTCATTCTCAAGGTTTTTTACATCGAGATATTAAACCCCATAATATTCTATTACCTCCTAATACTTTAGAAGCAAAATTAATTGATTTTGGTATAGCAAGAGAGTTTACCGCAGGTGAAACCCGTACCCATACTAATTATAGAACGGATGGCTATGCACCTCCTGAACAATACGAAGAAAAGGCAAAAAGGGACACTTATACAGATGTTTATGCCTTGGCCGCTACTTTGTATAATATCTTAACTGATCAGGTTCCTATTCCCGCACAGTTTCGCGCTTATGCTGCTTTACCTCCTCCGAACCAGTTTAATAATCAAATTAGCGATCGCGTTAATAATGCTATCCTTAAAGGGATGGAATTAAAACCCGCAAACCGTCCCCAAACTATTCAACAATTCTTAGATTTATTATTACCAAAAGATGATTTATCATCAGATAGAAATGTAGACTATAGTAAATTAAGGGACTTATTAAAAGCAGGAAACTGGGAAGAAGCAGACGAAGAAACCGCTAAGGTAATGTGTCAAGCAGCAAAATGCAGCAAGCAAGGATGGTTAGGAGAGGAGGATATAGATAACTTCCCCTGCACCGATTTACGCACCATAAATCAACTTTGGTTAGACTATAGTGGGGGTAAATTTGGCTTTAGTGTCCAAAAGGAAATTTACCAACGTTTAGGAGGCACAAGAGAGTATAATACTGAGGTCTGGCAAGCTTTCGGCGATGAGGTCGGATGGCGTAAAGGAGGTCGTTTGTTGTCTTACGAATATATTACCTTTAATACTTCAGCACCATTAGGACACCTCCCGAATAAGATTTGGAACGGATCAAGGAGGGAGGGGGACGTTTGTGAATTAGCGATTTGGATTGGGATTGTCTTCTCTCGCGTCGGGACTTGTAAACTGTAACATATCGGATATTAATGAGTAAATTAACAAACTTCTAAATAGGAAACCGTTTTAACTGCATAATCGCTTCTCTAGCACAAGCTTGTAAACTGTTAGAAATACCAGGAATTTGGGGAATTTGCCACAAAATATCAATAGTTCGCCGTAACAAACGCACCAAGTCCCCCTCATCAAGACTTGTATTCTCACATAATACCTGCCAGTCTGCCCCTAAAGCCCACTGTTCTATTAATCCTACTAATTCTAACTCTAACCACACAGGAATGCTTATATCATAGCGGCGTTGCGCTTGATTGAGTAAACGGCGCATTTCCACTAAACTGACCCCATTTTCCCCAGATTGAGTAAATAATGCCAAAATTTCAGGAGAAGCTGGATAATTTGTCCAAGTATCAGGTCTTAATGTTTCCGTAATAATTGCACTCATGGCGGCCGCTAGATGATGGGCCGGCAAATCCTCCAAAAATCCCGACATGATCACTAATCCTAACCATAACTCGTTTTCACCCCTCATGGTGGCGGCAGTTTTTCCCAATGGGGTGGGTTCATATTCTTCTAATGCCTTAAATTCTCGCAAAATTTCGATTAAATTGAGAAATTCTTGCCAATAATAGGATTGACGAGACTGGAGTTTCTGTAATTTAATCTGACTTTCCTGGAGTTCCTCACGCAACTTTAACCTTTGATGGTGTAACTTTAACAAGCGTGTCGGATTTTTGTGTTGTGCTAAAGGATGCTGTTGTATTTGTTGTGTAGCATAATTAACACGCTGTTGCTGTTCTTCTACTTCTGGGTCTATTTTGATAGGGGTAGCACGTTCGAGTAACTGATCACAAATTTCCTTACTTACTTCATCTCCTTTGGGCCCTTTCCCTAAAGATAAGGTTTCTATACGAGGTACATTTAACTCGCTTAGGGTCGTAGGAGCCATATAAACGTCGCTAATATCGATAATATCACCACGTTTGACCAAATACCAATGATTATCTGACCCTAAGACTAAAATATGAGGAATTTGACCTGACCCTGTCACGAAGGAAACCACCATTCCTAGTTGGGGGGTAGATACTTTGATGTATTTGCCTTTTAAATAAACTAAGTCTCCGATGTTTAGTTCGGCTAATTGGGGTAAAATTTGTTTTTTTCGGCTTTCTTCCGCTTGTTCTTGCAGAATTCTCAGAACTCTTTGTTCTTCTTTCAGTCTAGCTTTCAATTTCTCGTATCTTAGTAATTCCCCCTCTGTAAGTCCCCCTAACTCAATATCGAGTTTAACCACTTCCGTACTCAAATGGGCGATCGCTTTTTGTTCGGGTTCTAGTTTTAATTGGGCTAAATATTCGGCAAAACTACGCTCTAATAGGTCTTTTGCTTCATTTATCGTATGTTTTTGCAGTAGGTTTAATACCATCCCATAAGAAGGGGTAAAACAACTTTTGAGTGCCTCAGACAAGGTTGTAGCTAGATAAGCGGCTTCTTGCGCCCCTTCAAAGGGGCTTTGTATGGTGACTACATACCCCACCTCATCCATGCCCCGTCGTCCTGCCCTACCCGCAATTTGTAAAAATTCTGAGGGAGTTAACATATTATGCCCTTTATCGGTGCGTTTGGAGAGGGCAGAAATAACCGTAGTACGGGCCGGCATATTAATTCCAGCAGATAGGGTGGCCGTAGCAAAGACCACTTTAACCAATCCCGCTTCAAACAACTGTTCTACTAATTCTTTCCAAACGGGCAAAATTCCGGCATGGTGGGCCGCAATACCTCTGGTTAGGGGTTCGAGGTGATCAGCTTTCACCAGTTGACAAGTACCGGCCAACAGTTGAAATAAATGGTTTTTACTCTCCTCATCATCTGCTAAATAGGCAAATAAGTCAGCCGTTGGGGATGGTTTGGCTAAAAACTCGAATAAGGGTTGATATAAGGAGGGGTTCTTCGTTTGAACTTCTTTTAAGAGGGTTTCTTGTAAATTGGGATTTTCAGCTAAAAAGAAGGTTAATAGGTTATATTGTAGGGCGTGAGCTTCTTCTGGATTGACTAAGACGATGCCATCGAGTTTTTGAACGGCTAGATCACAACCACGCCGACTAAAAATGACGTAAATGGCGGGTAATAAGTCCCTTTCATACAATTGTTGGATAATCGTTATTAGGGTGGGACAGTCTTCTCGTTTCAGCCGTTTTGACTTTTTCCTGGGATTTTTTAGGGCTAAACTGCTGTTAATGGCGGTTTGTTGGCTGTTTAACAGAGGAAATAGTCCTTTTTTATTACTAAAATAGAATCGTAGGGGAACCGGTCGAAAATCTGAATTTATCAGTTCACATAAACTTGGCGTGCCTTGATTTTCCTTGAGTTTAGCCCCAGTTTGTCGTACTTGATTAATCCAGTTGGTTAAGTCTTGGGGGTTGCCAATGGTGGCTGATAAGGCTACTAATTGGATAGCGGGGGGACAGTAAATGATCGACTCTTCCCATACTGTGCCTCTACCGCGATCGCTGATATAATGACATTCATCTAATACAACCGTTGCTACGTTTTCTAAGGAAGTCCCCACTTCTCCGATGGGGGTTTCATACAGCATATTACGGAAAATTTCTGTAGTCATAACGACTATGGGCGCATTGGCATTGACTACGATGTCTCCAGTAATAAGTCCCACTAAGGTGTTATCTGTTCCCTCTGGGGTTTGAGCAAATTTCTCTTGAAAGTCGCGGAATTTTTGATTAGACAGGGCTTTCAGGGGCGTTGTATAGAAAATACGTTTACCTAGTTGTAGGGCGCGGTAAATGGCATATTCTCCAATGGCAGTCTTTCCTGAACCTGTGGGGGCGCATACTACCACTGATTTTCCCACGGCTAAGGCGGCGATCGCATCTTTTTGGAACCCATCAAGTTTGAAGGGAAACAGAGCGTTTATATTTAGTTCAGAGGAATCGTTTTGTTGGTTCACTCACATTTAACTGTTTTTTAGTAAAGAGTTGCTTCTTATCAATTATTATAACATGGTTAGTTAATTTAATCGGACTTACTCACAAATGTTAATCATATAGATAATTTATCCCTAAATAATTGACAATTGACAATTGATAATTAATTAATTGGGTTATCCATTATTCATTATCCCTTGTTGAAAGAGACTTTGTGTAAGTCTTGTTTAACTCATAAATTCCTCTCGTATAAGATGTTTAATCTTCCTCTTGATAACCAAAATCTGACAGAAACGACTTCCATTAATTTGCTTAAACAGATAAGATGTGAAGAAATATTAACTCCTTTATCTTCTGACCCTATCCTGACTACTTATGTGACTGAAGGAAGGGGAGAAACTCCTATTTTATTATTACATGGTTTTGATAGTTCTCTCTTAGAATTTCGTCGCTTATTTCCTTTATTAGCAAAACATCATCCTACATGGGCTGTTGATTTATTAGGGTTTGGTTTTACTCAGAGAATGACTGGTCTTTCTTTTAGTCCACGAGATATTAAGACCCATCTCTATTATTTTTGGAAAACTTTAATTCAAAAACCAATGATTTTAGTGGGAGCATCTATGGGAGGAGCAACCGCCATTGATTTTAGTTTAACTTATCCCGATATGGTCAAAAAATTAATTTTAATTGATAGTGCAGGGTTAGCTAAACCGCCTACAATTGGCAAATTTATGTTTCCACCTTTAGATTATTTATCAACTGCATTTCTTCGTAATTCCTGGGTGAGACAACAAATTAGTAGAGTTGCTTATTATGATAAAAGTTTAGCTAGTAAAGATGCTCAAGTTTGTGCCGCGTTACACTTACAATGTCCTCGATGGAGTGAAGCCTTAATTACATTTACTAAAAGTGGTGGTTATGGTTGTTTTACTGAATATTTATCAAATTTAAAGATACCTACTATAATTATTTGGGGAGAAAATGATAAAATTTTAGGAACTAAAGATGCTACTAAATTTCAAGAATTAATTCCTGATAATGAGTTAATTTGGATTGCAAAATGTGGTCATGTTCCTCATTTAGAACAACCAGAAATAACTGCTGATAATGTTATTCAAAGTATCTCTCCTAACAAGTGAAGTTGGATTGAACAATGGCAAAACACAACAAAAATTATGTGTTGGGTTTCGTTCCCTAACCCAACCGACAAAAATACTTAGATTTCGGCTCTCCCGATATCTTGGTGTAAAATGTATAATAGGGGTCTTTTAATCCGTAGAATAAAACGCAGTAGATAAATAATTATGGTACTATGGAAAGGTTATGGGAACTCAAAATCAAACGGTCAAAATTCTAACTGATAATCGTAAAGCCCGCTTTCTCTATGAGATTTTAGAGACTTATGAAGTGGGTATAGAACTATTGGGAACGGAAGTTAAGTCTATTCGGGCAGGTAAAGTGAACCTGACGGATGGTTATGGGTTAATTCGTAATGGGGAACTTTGGCTGATTAATGCCCATATTTCGCCTTATCAAGCGAGTGGAATGTTTTTTAATCATGAACCTCGTCGTAGTCGTCGGTTACTGATGCACCGTCGAGAGATTAGTAAATTAATTGGTCAAATTGAACAAAAGGGATTAACTTTAGTTCCTCTAAAAATGTATTTTAAGGGAAGTTGGGTAAAAGTGACGATGGGACTAGGAAGGGGCAAGAAACTCCATGATAAACGAGAAACCATCAAACGTCGTCAAGATGATAGAGAAATTTCTAGGGCGATGAAACGAGATTAAAACAATTAACAATTAATAGCAGAAATTATTGTTGCAAAATGATGACTATCGGCCAAACTTTACCCCTTATCGATATAGAGCAAAAACCTGAGATAATTTTCCCACAAGGTCAACAATTAGGGCTATATTTAGGAATATATGAGGATAAATTACGTTATTTTACTTCGGAGGGTCTATTAGTTCCTACTCCCGAAGAATCTGCCATTCAAGCGCAATGTTTATTAGTACAAGAGCAAGAAAGAGCGAAACAACTAGAAGAAAGACTCAGAAGCTTAGGTATTAATCTTGATGAATTCAACAATTGATAATTCATAATTCATAATTGATAATTCATAAGATAAATTGTATAAAAAGCTACAATAATGACCGTACCAACTTAGTCAGATATTAAGATTTTAGATGAATCTTTTGATTGTCTCACATGTTATGCACTAAATTTATTTAAAAGTAATTTTGTGTGTGGGAATAATGCTCAAGAAAATTTTAACAGTCGGGCTTATTATAGGAGTGCTACTAGGATTTATTCTGATTACTCCAGCACTAGCTGAACCGATATCGGACGGAAAGCTGACGGCTATTCAAACATCCGTTGATACAGCTTTTATGCTGATTTGTGCGGCTTTGGTACTGATGATGACTCCAGCACTAGCCTTTTTCTATGGTGGGTTCGTTGCTAAGGGAAATATCCTCAATACCCTGATGATGAGTTTTGTTTCTATGGGTATTGTGGGGGTTACTTGGATTCTGTGGGGTTATAGTCTTAGTTTTGACCCTGGAAGCCCATTTATTGGGGGATTAGAATGGTTAGGCTTGAATGGTGTGAGTCCCGAAGCAACGGGTTATTTACCGCAAATGCCCTATGAAGCAGGATTAGCAGCCGATAAAGTTGTCACGTCTTATTCTCCCACCATTTCCAATCAAACCTTCATGATGTTCCAGGCCATGTTTGCCATTATCAGTCCTGCGCTGATTTCTGGGGCTATTGTGGAACGGATGAGTTTTGCTGCTTATTCTCTATTTGTGGGAATGTGGTCAACCTTGGTCTATTGTCCCATGGCCCATATGGTTTGGTCTAAAGGGGGATTTTTCGGATTATTTGGCGGTTTGGGGGCCTTAGACTTTGCGGGAGGAACAGTCATCCATATTGCCACTGGGGTTTCAGCTTTGACGGCCGCTATAGTTATTGGCCCCCGCAGAAAATATCCCCATCAGATTTCTGCCCCCCATAATGTGCCTTTTATCTTATTAGGGGCCGGTTTATTGTGGTTTGGTTGGTTTGGGTTTAATGCAGGTAGTGCTTTAGCTTCAGGGTCTTTAGCGGTTAGTGCCTTTGTTGCTACGAATACGGGGGCCGCATCGGCTATGATCATGTGGTTGATTTTAGAAAAAGTCTTAAGAGGCAAAGCTACAGCCATTGGTGCGGCTTCTGGGGCGGTTGCTGGTTTAGTGGGTATTACTCCTGCTTGTGGCTTTGTCACCCCTTTAGCTGCTATTCTTATTGGTGCGATTACGGCGACTTGTTGTTTCTTTGCCATCAGTCTTAAGGTTAAATTAGGCATTGACGATAGTTTAGATACCTATCCAGTACATGGTGTTGGGGGAACTATTGGGGCCTTGTTGACAGGAGTTTTTGCGACAACTAGCATTAATGCGGCAGGAAAAGACGGTTTACTGTATGGAAACCCTCAACAAGTATTAGTTCAACTAGCAACTGTTGTGGTGACTTATATTTTGGCCGGAAGCATGACTTTTATTATTCTCAAAGTGCTTGATGCTACTGTTGGTTTACGTTTGACACCGGAAAAAGAAAGTCAAGGTATGGATATTAATGAACATGGGGAAGAAGGTTATGCTGAGGAGTTTCTTGGGGGTGTCAGCAATGCTATTCATGAATAAAATGACTGTTATTATCTGTACTCAGATATTATACTAAATCCGATTATCAAAGCCGAATGTGGGCTGAAATTAAGATTTGTGAATGTGTGGGGAAGGTTACTTTGCTTATGGTGCAAGATTAAGGCATTAATGTCCGTCTCATGTCTAAGCCATTTGCTATGAAAAATCTATTAAAAACCATACTTCTCGCGGTCACTATAATGGTCATAGCCCCCGTAAGTCAGACACTGGCAGCAACAATGGTCTTTACTGCCAACCTGACAGGCGCAAACGAAGATCCTCCCAATGCCTCACCAGGGCTAGGAACAGCCATTGTCACCCTTGATGATATTGCCAACACTATGCGCGTTCAAGCGACCTTTAGTGGACTAACAGGGACGACAACAGTCGCTCATATCCACAGTGCTACGGCAGTTCCAGGTGTCGGTACTGTTGGAGTGGCCACCACTACTCCAACCTTTCCTGGTTTTCCTTCAGGAGTGACCGGCGGAACTTATGACCAAACTTTTAACATGACGCTGGTATCTTCTTACAATGGGTCGTTTCTAACTGCTAATGGTGGCAGTACAGCCAATGCTCAGATCGCTCTATTTAACGGGATTAAATCGGGTAGTGCCTACTTTAATCTTCATACAACTGCCTTTCCTGGTGGTGAGATTCGAGGTTTTTTTGTATCCGTACCGGAAAAATCTTCTACACTAGGCTTCCTGGCCCTCGGTACTCTCGGCGTAGCTTCAACCTTCAAACGCAAACTAAAACCATCCAAACCTTCATCCAAGGAAATCACAAAAGTCTCTTAAAAACCACCAATAAAAACTCATAATTACCCCTTTATCGAAAATTTGGGTTTAAAACCCTGTCGTTTCACGACGGCTTTGTGAAGAAAGTATTTGTAGGTTGCTAACCGTGAGAACGGGAGGAAACAGGTTAAACGTCCTACTCCGTGATCTCAAAATCTCTAGCCATCACTGGTATAAAGA
The DNA here is from genome assembly GCF_003864295.1 of Aphanothece sacrum FPU1. NCBI lineage: Bacteria > Bacillati > Cyanobacteriota > Cyanophyceae > Chroococcales > Aphanothecaceae > Aphanothece > Aphanothece sacrum. The sequence continues at coordinate 170,955 of NZ_BDQK01000013.1, forward strand.
TAAGTCCAATAGAGTTCCCATAAATCTTGAAAAGTTTGCACAGGCAAATAATACTAAATCCGGTTCTCATACTTACCTTATCCAATTAGCTTAAATTGTTATTAGAACCGGATTTAGGCGATTGCTATAAGTCAACTTTGACAATCGGAATTGGTATAATTTTAGGACTGATGCAACTTTAATGACTTTGATTGTTTACGACATTGGGTCTATAGAACCCATTTGGGATCTTTCCCAGAATCTCTACACAGTCAGGATTAAGAAGAAATTATCCAATTTGCTAAAACCATCATAAGTTCAATCTTTCGATAGAGATCCCAAATGGGTTCTATAAAATCCCAATTTATAATTTATAATTTATAATTTATAATTCATAACTTATCACCATAGGTACGGGAGAGCCAAATCCCCCATTAATTGGGGGATTATGTAGTTATAAATCCCTTATTGATAATTAACAATACGAGCAAATCCGACGGGGTCTAAACTCGCACCACCAACCAAAACTCCATCAATTTCTGATTGTGCCATAATCTCATCAATATTATCCGGTTTGACTGAACCTCCATATTGAATAGTGACATTTTTATTAGACAATTGAGAACGAATAATGCCAACAACTCGATTAGCTTCAGTCGTTTCACAAGTATCTCCGGTTCCAATGGCCCAAATAGGTTCATAAGCAATTACTAAATTACTTTGATCTACACCCACTAAACCCCGTTTTACTTGATTAATAATCACGGTTTCAGTTTCATTGCCATCCCGTTGTTGTTTGGTTTCTCCAACACACAAAATGGGAGTTAAACCATGACGTTGAGCCGCAATAACTCGTAAATTGGCAGTTTCGTCTGTTTCTCCGAAATATTGACGGCGTTCACTATGGCCGACTACCACGAAATCTACCCCAAGTTCTGTGAGCATTTCCCCAGCAATTTCGCCCGTATAAGCCCCTTTATCTTCCCAATGGATGTTTTGCGCCCCTAAGCGAATTAACCCCCCATGCAGACTCTTAGAAATGAATCCTAACGCGGTAAAGGGGGCGCATAGAACCACTTCCCTTGCTTCGTTAGTTTCTTCTAGTCTTGATTTTAATACTTGCAAAAACTCCAACGCTTCCGTTTGAGTTTTGTGCATTTTCCAGTTACCCGCAATGACAATTTTTCTCACAGCTATTCTAAATACTCTAATTCAACATCTTTGGCAAATTACAGTTTAATCCTTTAGGGGGATTATAGGGAAGTGTTAGGGGTGATGAGGTAGGGAAAGTGTGGGTGTAGGGGCGGGTTTATCTAATATATTTGTTATAATCTGCAAATTTTGTGAAAAACCCGCCCTTACGGGGAGTGTGGGGAGGGTGAATTACTTGTGAAACATTGTTACCAAGCGAAAACCAATATGTGTTGTTCCTGTATCTGGTGATTGGGACTGATAGAGAAATACCTTGTTTATTTATGCCAATCTCTCTGACTACATAATTCATAATTCATAATTCATAATTCATAATTCATAATTCATAATTCATAATGAACGCATAAACTTAAAAAAGTTGGCTAAGGTATTTTTTAACCGTTTATTCTGGGCAAATTTTTGTTTTTTCAGTAACAAAGCGGCTTTACTATTAACTTCTGATAAAGTCGGATAAATATGAATACCAGATAATGCAGAAACTTTAAGATTATTATTCATTGCTAACACTATTTCATGAATTAATTCTCCTGCTGATGGCCCCACTAAATGGGCCCCTAAAATTTCTCCATTGCCTCTAGTAATAATCTTCCCAAAACCTTGATTCACTCCTTCTGCTAAGGCCCTATCCACATTAGCAAAGTCTTGTTTAAGGACATAAACATCTTCCCCATAGCGTTCTTTAGCTTCTTTTTCTGTTAACCCTACTCTAGCTAATTCGGGATCAGTAAAAGTCGCCCAAGGAATCACTCGATAATTAATTTTACTGAAGGGGAAAAATAGGGCATTAGTCAAAACTGTAACCGCTTCATGAGAGGCGACATGAGTAAACTGATAACCCCCAATAACATCTCCACAACCATAAATTTTAGGGTTGGTAGTTTGTAGTTTTTCATTGACTTTTAAACCTTTTTGATCGTATTCAACCCCGGCTGCTTTTAAATTGAGAGATTCTACATTAGGAGATCGGCCAGATGATACTAATATTTGATCGACCATAATTTTTTGATTACCGGCCCAGAGACATTTTTTCCCGTCCCTTAATTCTACTTTTTCGGCCCTAGTATTTTGAATTATAGAAATGCCTTCATTAATAAATTGTTGCTCTATTACTTCTGCCGCTTCTGGGTCTTCTTTTGGCAAAATATGAGGCTTAGAGTTAATAAGAGTTACTTGTGTTCCTAAACGGTGAAATGACTGGCCTAGTTCACATCCAATAGGGCCTGCACCTATTATTCCCAAAGAGTCGGGACGTTCGGTTATAGAAAATATTTGTTCATTGGTGAGATAACCTGCTTCTTTGAGTCCAGGAATAGACGGAATGGTCGGTCTAGAACCTGTAGCAATAACAAAGGCCCGCGCTTTGAGTTGTCTTCCATTAACTGCAAAAGTTTGGCGATCGCTAAATTGACCGCAACCAAAAATAACCTCTACTCCTAACCCTTCAAACCTTTCAGGGGAGTCATGGGGTTCAATAGCAGCGATGACGTTTTGGACATGGCCCATAGCTTGACTAAAATTAATATTAGCTGGGTTTGTGTGTATGCCAAACCGTCCAGCATTTTTAACTTGGTAAGCGACTCTAGCGGCATAAATCAGAGATTTACTGGGAACGCAACCGTACCATAGACAGTCACCCCCTAAACGATGTTTTTCGACTAGGGCAACTTTGGCCTTTAATTGAGCCGCCGCACTAGCAACAACTAAACCTCCTGAACCCCCACCAATGATGACGATATCATATTCGACTGTCATGCGATCGCTTCTCCTATTAACAAAAAAAGTCTTTGTCGGGGTAATTCATAAATTGCCCCTACAGATAGTCTTGGGGTATAATGCTAAGTATATTTATTAAAACAAAACAATATTAATTCAAGCTGAGAGCGTCTTCTAGATAAATCAGGGGTTTGACTTAAGAGCCTTATTTGTTAAAATATAGGCCTTTACAGACACCTGCACTGTTTTAATGTTTACTGCCAGCAATACTAAACCCCCTCAATCTAACGAAGTGGATACTGAACCCCGTCAATTATCAGAGATTGACCCCCAAGAGGACATTTTATCTGACATAGACGCTGACCTAGAGTTAGCTGATATTCCTAGTGTTGATGATGAACAACCCAGGCCATTTTTTCGTGCGATCGGCACTCTCAAAGGTAAAATCGAAAAAGATGAAGAAAAAAAGTTTTGGCTCTGTTTAGGACAGAATAAGTATCGTTTATTTATCCCTGGGTATAAATACTTAGCTTGGTTGAAAGAACATGAGAATAAACCCGATAGTTCCCCGTTTCTGAGAGTTTACCCAAAATACCGAATTATTCCCCGCAAACCGCCAGAAATCTATTTTCAGGTGGTAGCTTGGGCCGAGGAGAATATCTGGTCGGAACCTGGAATCTTCACTTTACAAGGAGTTTGGCAATTTATTCCTCAGTTACGCACTCCGGTGATCTCTGTTTATCGTAATAAAGACGCGGTTGATCCCATTGGAAAATTTAGTGCGGCCCATATTCCGGTATTAATGAGACGGGAAGACGATACTCGTCCCTTTAAGTTTAATCCTAAGATTCCTAAAGAAGATTTACCCCCCCGTTGGTTTATTCAAAGCGTATTTAAGTTTATTCCTTCTCGTGAGTGTTGGGGGTGGGTTGAAGATATTGAACCCCCGACTCAAAGGATTCCCCGCTATCAAAAACCGATCAAGGAAGCTCCTGATGCCAATAAACCAGGCCAAGCTGAACATAAGTCATATGATAAAGGTCAGGCCCATTCTAAGTCGGACAGAGATTCTGCTGCCCCCCAGAAACGTCCAGGGATAGAAGAATCAACCTCAGAGGGGACTAAATCAGTTTCTTCTCATCCGAAACCTAAACCAGTGATCAAAGTCGTCAAAGACTCATCTGAATCGGTTTCTGCTGCTACTGAGTCTCAAGCTGTCTCTAAGGTTGAAACAGAGTCATCTACACCCGTTGCTGCTACTGAATCTAAAACCGTCTCTAAAGTTGAAAAAGAGTCATCTACACCGATGATTCTTTCTCGTTCAGAAATGATAGAAAAGTTAGAGATCAGTGAATCAACTTTCTATAAACGGATGACTCAGGCTAAAAAAGAGACTGAACCGCCTATTTTGGAATGTGATGGTCAAAGATGGGCCTATGTTGATAATGCTAATGGCAAGGGCAAAGTATTTCAACTGATTAAAGATGGTAAAAGTTGAGTAACTGAGTAGGTTTTGGATAAATGTATGTTGGGTTGAACGATAGTGAAACCCAACGTAAACCCTATGTGCTGTGTTGGGTTTCGTTCCTCAACCCAACCTACGGAATAAGGGGACATCATTATTTTAAACGCATGGCAAAAGGAGAAAGAAAAACGTGATAAGGGTTAAAGTTGAAGTCAAAAAAATAAGTAATTCTTATAATCCTATCATTCCGATTACAATTCCTAATATTGAGGAAGTTAAAGATTTTGCTAATCAATTACACGAGATTGGAAAAGAATGGAAAGGAGAATTTTCTGGATGGCAAGCAGAATATAATCCTGAAAAAAAAGAACTACCAATTGATTCTAAAATGACTTTTACTCCTGCTGATTTTTGTATAGGAGAAAGTGGAATTTGGTTCTTTTCTCTGATGTGGGAAAAAGGAAAAGATGCTGAACCGGTAGAGTTTTTAGACGATAGCAATATTACCTTAATATAAATCAATCATTTAAACGGCACAAATTTTAAACCCGTTTCCTTACCCGTTTCCTTATTAGTTGGGTCTATTTCTACTTTCAATAATAAACCTTTTAGATTATTACGATTACCATTTGGATCAAAAATAATGTCTCCGGTTGCACCATCTGTAACTTTATTTTCGACTTTTTCCATATTTTTTAAGGTGTCTTTTAGAGTCTCTCGGTTGAGGTTTGATGTTTTAAGGAATGCGTTAACTAAAACCCATGCTGCATCATAGGATAATGCAGTTATCGGACTATTAGCATCTCCCCATAAAGCAGTTGCTTCGTCGATATATTGTTTATTAATCTTTTGCGACTTGTCATAGGGAGAGTAAGTAATTAATTTTTTATCTATTACTAAGCTTGGATTATCTTTTGCTGGTTTGAGAAACCGATCATTGCGGAGAGTCCATGTTCCTAAAATGGGTTTATTTCCATTATTTTTTTTCATGATCTTGACTGCATTATCCATACTTTTACTGGTTTGTCCATCTGGAAATAAAATTAGTACATCTGCCTTTTCAAGTTTATCTATTGGAACGTTAAAATATTCTCCTGCAAAAGATTTAGAGTTATTATTATTACCTACAAATAATAGATCCTTATTGATTTTAATTTGCTTATCTGCACCTAAAATTTTATTAGCCTCCTTAATTCTTTCTATAAATTTTATATAAATAGATTGGCTAAATTTACTACTTTCATTATAAAAGATTGCTGGATTTGTATATCCTTTGTATTTCATGTATTCGATTAATTTATCAACATGATCACTAACACCAGGAACTGTTCTAAAGAAGAAGTCCTTTTGCCTAAATGCGTCACTTTCACTGGTACTACCGAAGGAAATTAAAATTAGATTATTTTTCTTATAAGTATCAATCACTTGTGAAGTTAATTCACTAGCAAAATGACCAATAACAGCTAGAATAAATTTATCGTTTAATTGATTTAATTTATTAGCTAAAATCTTAGCTCGATCTGGAAGATTAGCATCATCAACAATTAAAACTCTAAGTCCTTTGTTTTGTTTTATGATTTTCTCACATAATATATTATTATTTTTGATTGAATCTGGCAAAAAATCAAATTCATTAGGCAATAAACATTTATTAACTAAGGTTTGAACGTGAGCAACTCCTCTAAGAATTTCTCCTCCTAAATCGTTATATTTATCAACTCCTGTATTTTTTTCAGTACTAAGAGGAGCTAATATAGCAATTGTGTAAGCATTTTTTGGCTTAGCTTCAAGTAAAGCGTTATTCAGATAAATTAAAGTTTCGGGATCTGGTTTTTCTTTTTCTTCTTTCCATGATTTTTGAAACATCTCAACTATGTGCTGATATGTTTTAGGTGTAGCATCATTTTTCTTAACTTCATTGAAAGCATTAATAGCACTACTTTTCTGATTTACCACTTGTCTGTCACCATATAACACTTTTTCTCCACAGCTTATATTGTTACCAGAAGATTCTAAAGGACAGTAATAATTCTCAGAGATACTATCAGCTGGTGACGGACTAGGTTTAGTTATAATAAAACCGAAAATAGTTTCTAAATTGAACACTAAAATAAATAGAAAAGTAACCATAGCAAAACATAAAAATGCTGCTAATTCATTATTTTTTATCCCTCTCATTAGACTCTTAATTGCTCTCATTAGACGCTTAATTGCTGTTAGTCGTGGTGGAATTAACAATTGTTCTAACTCATCTATTGATAAAACTCTTAAAGGAGTAGTGAGATCAACTTGTATAAAGTCCGTTTTTTTATCTGTAAGAATAATAAAAATACCTAGACTCATAGCATAAGTAATCTCAAGTTGAGAATCGAAATCTTTAGTATAGTTAGCAATATTATCAATATTAGCGAGTAAACCGTCAAATTGATATTGCGGTAAATTATGACGAGAAATAACCTTTATCCCATGTGTGGGAAAATTACCGACGAAACCATTAAATTCAATTGTTTTAGACTTGCAAGCGCGTTTTAAACAGTCCTCAATAACCGTTACTTCTAGTCGTCGATAAGAGTTAATTAGAGAAAATAATCGGTTAGTGTTGCTTTCAGAATTAACTAAAAAATCGGCATCTACTATAACCTTTACAGACCTTTGTGTTGACAGAGAATTAACCATTGAAATAGAAATTATAAATATGTACTCTGTAATTTCTGATCAAGATATACTAACTTTATCCTTTTGTCGAGCTTTTGTCAAAATTCGTTACTTCAAGTAAAGGTTCTGGTAATTTCGGTTTAACAGTATCATCAACTAATTCTATCAGATCACTGAGTTTACAATCTAACTCTTGAGCAAGTTGAAAGTATGGTATTAGTTCCTGCAGTTCTTGTCCTTCTTCCCACTTTTTAATTATGTCAGGTGTTTCCCCAACTAAAAATGCTAGTTGACTTTGAGTTAAGGTTGTATTATTCTCTATAAGATTTCTGATTTTTGAACGAATTTTAAGTTTATTCGATACGTCATAATTAATCTGTATTAAATCATCAATTTGACAATTTAAAGCTTGAGCAAGTTCAAAAAATTGCTTTATTTCCTCAAATCCTTGTCCTTCTTCCCATACTTTAATAATATCAGGTGTTTTCCCAACTAATGCTGCTAGTTGCTCTTGAGAATGTTCTTTTTTTTCTCTCAGTAATTTTATGTTATTCTTGAGTGGTTCTGGTTGAATTATCGTATTATTACAGATCTCTATTTTCTCATTAATTCTAGTGATAAATTCTTCTTTATTTTCTAATCCTTCAATACCCGAATAAATCCCTAAAGCTTTCTCTAAAGCATCTTTAGATAATTCTGGTTTATTATTTTTATACAAATTTTCTACCAAATCTTCCCAAGAACGTGCAGCGAGTTCTGGATTATTAGCATTTAAGAAATGTTCTACTGCCTTTTCTTGCAACTTAATAGCTTCATCATAATTTCCCTTTTTAATCGCTTGACTAACTTGATCTTCTATTCCTAAACCTTCTTCAAATTCTGCCATCTGTCGAGCAGATTCTTCATCCACAATATCAAATGTTTTACTTGCTAAAATAACCTTATTATACGTTACTTGTAAAACATAACTTCCTTGGTCAAATTTTTCAGGAAGCGTAAAACTAGCAGTTAAATCAGATGAATTTACAGGAATAGGATCAATTGAGAAGTCACCTTCTTGATTAAAAAATTCAATCATTAAAGGAATATCAGCAGCAATACTTCCCCCCGTCACTTCTAATCTAATATTAACCTTATCCCCTTGTTTTCCCATCCAGGGAGTAGAGAAAAGCTCAATACTAGGAATTTGTTCAGGAAGGTTTTGTAAGAATTCTTTTAGGTGACGTTGATTAATTGTACTCATTTTAGTTGAACTCCATTCTAAGTATATTATAGACAGTTTCATTGCGACAGAGACCCATGTGATCACAGGGATTACTATCAATTTGATTCTCTGGACTACTTATACTATAAGCGATCGCACTCTCAAAAGTCACTGTGTTATCTCCATACATATTACTAGGGACTTGTGTAATGACATTAAAATTTGCCATCGGTTCAACCAAATATAATGTTGGTGTTAAATGTGACATAGAATAAACACATCTAATATTAATTTGGTTTTGATCAAGATATTGAGATTGCTTAAGTCTCTGATGAACATTTCTTGCATTCTCAAGATATTCCCTAACATTAGTTGGCCAAATGCTATCATCTAGGGCAGAATAAAGCTTACCGTTGCGATCGCAAAGAGATTTAATTTCAGGTGGAGGTAACAGTTGATAAATAGAAGGAAAAGTCATGATTGATTGACAAAACTCTGCTCTTTTCTTACTGGGTTGTAGCATATTATAGACCCAATCTAAGATAAAATTATCATTAAATTTAAGGCCTTGTTTGAGAATAGAGTAAGCTTTAGCTGAACCTAAAAGGGGAGAGGCAATCTGAAACAATAAATCGGTTCTTTGAGCAATATCTGGATTATCTAAAAGCATTAATCGAGTAACAATTCCTCCCATACTATGAACAATAAAACGCAATCTACGATCCCCATTTTTATCTTTTTCTTTAATAAAATCAGCTAGAAAATTAGCTGATTCTTGATTATCCTTTCTCCAATCATAAGCAAAGGGAAAAAAGTTAGGTTCTGGATGTTTTGATGATCCTAGATTTTCAGAAATTAAACCTAATCCCTTTTCTCCTGTAGGTGTAATAAGAAAATCGAACAAAGATCCATAAATATTTGCCCAATCTGCAGTAAAATTATTAAAACGCTCAATGACTTTAACTGCATCAACAGGTTTATTTTCTTGTATAGCTAATAAACCAGGTTTTTCCCTAAGAGTACGGATATTACATAGTAAATCTTCGCCCCATATCTCTTTATCGTGATCAGAAGATGGGTTTTGACGAATTATTAAACTTGACCCCATAATACCAGGGACAAAAAATACAAGAGTAGATGACTCAGCAGGAGATGAAGTTACCAAATAAACCTCTTTTTAGGTTCTACCGGACAAGTTATGCTAAATTTTATCATAAATAATAGACTTTAACTCGCTCAGAGTTAAGCTATACAAACAAAGGTTGCCTACGCAACCTATCATTTAGTCCGCGCTCGTCGGACTTCGTTTCTATAGGATAAGGCTTTAGCCTTTTATTAATTATTTAGTTTACCATAGTAAGTCCCTCTTTTTAATAGTGATTTAGGATGATCTAATCTATTCCTTACGATATTTCCTGATTAAGAGAAGGTTCAATAATCGGAGTTTCTTGTCGATGAAGACGTATTTGTTTAAGACGAGGCCCCTCAGCAGAAACAATAGTAAACTCTAAATTTTCGTAAGATAATGTCTCTCCCATCGTCGGAATTTTTTGCCATTGATATAATAAAAATCCCCCAAGAGTTTGATATTCATCCGTTAAAGGTAAATCCAACGCCAAAAGGTTATTTAATTCTTCCAAATTCATTTGTGCTTCAACAATAAATGTCTTATCATCTAACATTTGTAAAGCCACTTCTTCCTCATTGACCCCTTCTAAATCATGATCAAGAATTTCTGCAATTAAATCTTGCAAAGTTATTAATCCTGATGTTCCTCCAAACTCATCCACTACCATCACCATCTTTAATTGCGATCGCTGCATTAAAGAAAGTAATTCATCTAAAGTCATAGACTCAGAGACAAATTTAACAGGTTTAACCCAATCATCAATTGATGAAGTTGCGATTAGTTGTCCTTGGGCCAAAGGTAAGGCTAAATCTTTAAAATCAATAATCCCTAAAATATCATCCAAAGATTCACCTTTAACCGGATAACGAGAATGACCAGCTTGAGTTACTTCTTCTAAAAACTCTCCAAAAGTAGCAGTTTCAGAAATAGCAATTAATTGAGTTCGGGGAACCATTACTTCCACCGCAGTAACTTCCCCAAATTCAAAAATATTCTTTAATAAAGCCCTTTCTTGCGCTTCTAAACCCGTTGATTCTCCTTCAGTTGCAATAATTAATTGTAGTTCTTCTGAGGTAACTTGATTATATCTTCTTTCTCTGGTATGCTTAATACCTAAAGTGCGTAATAATAAATGGGTTGATTGATTTAAAACCCAAATAAAAGGATGAAAAACTTTAGCAATTACCCCAATAGCAGGCCCCAAAAATCTTGCTAATTGTTCAGAATAAATAAGTGCAACCGATTTAGGACATAATTCCCCTAACACAATTTGTAAATAGGCCATCAAGAAAAAAGCCACAGGAATTGCTAAACTATGAGATAAACCTGTTATCATTTCTGATGGAAAAGGCAAGCGTTCTAGTAAATACTTAACTAATACCGCCATCGTATTTTCTCCAATCCAACCTAATGCTAGACTAGACAGAGTAATCCCTAATTGGGTAGTTGATAACAGACGATCAATACTTCTTTGTAAAGATTGAACTGTTTGTGCCTGAAGGTCTCCCGCTTCCACTAACTGGCTAATACGCGATCGCCTTACGGAAACTACTGCAAACTCTGCTGTCACGAAAAAAGCATTAATCGCTATCAGCAACACTACTGATAATACTCGTATAAATATATCTTGACCGTTCATATAATTAGGGTTTATTCTCCCTGATTACAGGAATTTCTGCTAAATTTAACTTCAGTTTTTGTTGAGGGTAATCTGTTAAATTTATAGATATAGTTTGAGCCTTACTCATTAATACACTAGGAATTTTAACTGTTCCCTGAAAATCTTCTTTATTAGGTGGCAATTCTTCTGGTAATCCTTCTGCTACTGCGCTTAAAGAACGACCTTGATCGTCTTTAATCTCTAAAAAACTGTAAAGAAATTTAACCGTTTCAGTTCCTTCATTTTTCAGTTTAATGCTTAATAACAAATCTTCCCCTTCTTTCTTGGTTTCAGTCACAGCTAAGGTAACACCACCATCTTGAATAGTGAGGGGAAAATTAGCTACTTTTTCGGATGTTGGCTCAGTTTTCTTATCAGTCAACTCAGTTGTTTTTTTTTCTTCTTTATCTGATGTTTTATCTAGCTTCTTTTCTTCTGCTTCAGTTTTTTTAGCATCAGAGTTTCCTTTTTTATTAATATGATCATAAACTTTGACTAAAATTGTCTTCTCATTAATAGGAATAAATTCCTTTGGTTGATTCGATAATTTAGCATTATTAATAAGTTTTTTAGCAGGGTTAGCCGTCGGCTGATTAACTCCTTTTAAAGATTCGTAACCCGCTTTAAACGCAAAATAAGCACTAGCGGTTCCTGCACCCGACATCATCACTAATAAAATGACAATAAATTTGATAGTAGAATTGATTTTCATAGTTTATTTTAACTAGATAATAAAGGGAGAAAAAATTAATTGATGATATTGTAGCCCATTCAACCTCTCTCAAACCCGAACGTTGAATCCACTATCAGTTATAATAAAATAGAAACTGGTAGTCTATGCGTCACCAGAACCCCCAGGGTTGGCCGAGCGGTTGAGGCAGCGAACTCATAATTCGCGCAAGGCAGGTTCAACTCCTGCACCCTGGATGAAAAATTTGAACTAAATATAACGGGTTCAACTTTCATTGGGCTTGGATTTGAACAAGCCTTTGCGCTGCCCTTTACTCAACTACCACGACTAACACAAAATGGTTATTACGTCAAATGGATTGTTCACTCTCTCAAGGTGAGTAAATAAATTAGGGTTTTACTCAATAAGTATAAATACCCCTAATTCCTGTTAACTAATATAAATAATACTTATAGCGATCGCTAAATTCCTTATTTAGTTAATTGGTATTATATGGATTTTTGTCCCTTGTTTCGAGTGACTCAAAACGAGTTTAAAGTCATCCCAGTTAGGGAATTTATTAAAAACAACATTATAGGTTGCGCAGGCAACCTTTGTTTGTATAGCTTAACTGTTTAGAGTTAAAATATATTTATTACTTATTATTTTTTGTTTGAATAAAATATCGAGATTGTTTACTTAAATAGTCCAAATAAAATCGATTAAACTTATACATAATAGTATCAATTTGATGATTTTTATGATCAGCAATACATCAGAGCAAAAAAATCTGTTCAACTGAACTTGCCCTGTAAAATTAATAAATCAATACAGGCTAAAGTTTTATTCTATAAGAAGAAAGGCTGTCTACACAGCCTAATTATAAGCCTGGGTCGTCATAAATATCATAACTACCAGGATTAGGACTAGAATACAAAAAGCTAATCATAGTATGCCCAAATTTCTCTAGAAACATAGCATTAATAGGTTAAATAATCTTTAATTTTATGAAGGTTAACTCAAGGTTATGATTTTTCTCAGTAGAGAGTTTAAGGTGATTACTTTATATCGGTTCTACCGGACAAGTTATGTTAAATTATCACCAATAATAGACTTTAACTCGTTCATAGTAGGGGTCAACTGCCGTTGACCCCTACAAAACAGGCAAGATGCCTACGCAACCTATAATGACTGTCCACGAAGGTGGACTTCGTTTCTATAGTATAAGGCTTTAGCCTTTTATTCATTATTAATTTAGCATAGTTTGTCCCGTAGAACCGCAAGTTTAGGCAATGATTAAGTAAATGTTGGGTTTCATTCTTCAACCCAACCTACAAAAGCGGCTCATTAATCCTCATCTTCTGCTACCTTTAATAAAAAACTTATAATTTCTCCTCCAATATGATTAAACGCCGTAACTTTATCAAATACACCAGCTTAGGACTAACAGGTTTAGGATTCACCGCTTGCACCAATATCAACTTATTTTCTCCCAAAAATAAACAAAAAAACGGACTCGATATCAATTCCTTAGAAAAGCCTAACCTAATTCTCGGATTTGTTCCTAATGGGGATGCGGCCCCCCTGATTATCGCCCAGGAAAAGGGCTTTTTTGAGCGTTATGGCTTAACTGTCACCCTCAAACGTTCTGACTCTTGGGAAGCCGTCGAAAAAGACTTATTAGAATGGCGTTCTGATGCGGCACAACTTCCCTATTCTTTCCCCATGATGGCACAATTAGGCCAAAAAAAAGCCCCCTTAATCTCTCTCATGAATCTTAATCTTAATGGGAGTGCTATCACTTTAACCCAAAAAGCTTGGGAAGCAGGAATACGTCCTTCTGTGGATTATTTTAATTTTACTGATTTTGAAGGAGGTATGAGAAACTATCTGAGAAATCGCAGTAAACTTCCTATTTTTGCTCTAGATTCAAACTTCTCAATGGATGCTTATTTAACCCGTTATTGGTTATCTGCTATGGGAATAATGCCTGATTCTGAAGTAGAATTAGTAGAATTTCCTGCCTCTCAAATGGGTTACAAATTACAAGCAGGTCTAATTGATGCTTATAGCGTTTCTGCTCCTTGGAATCAACAAAGTGTGTTAAATAAGACAGGATTTGTTACTCATATTAGTCGAGATATTTGGCAAGGACATCCCAATAAAATATTAGCCACAATGGATGGTTGGACAAGAAAAAATCCCACGACGACAAGAGCTTTAATGGCAGCTTTAATTGAAGCTTGTCAATATTGCGATCAGCCAAGTAATTATGCAGAAATTTCACAAATTTTAGCTAAACCCAACTATTTAAACCTGAAAGAAACTATCATTGAACCCTCTTTAGCCGGAAACTATTCTTATAGTAGTGAAATATTTGATAAATATCAAAAAAATATTCCTGATTTTACCATCTTTAATCATCGAGACGCGGCTTATCTTAAAGATAACGATAATGCTAATTATCCTTGGCGTTCCCATGCAGTTTGGCTGTTAACTCAAATGATTCGTTGGCATCAATTAGACAGTTCTGATTATCCCAAAGAAGCTGATAAATTATTAGATAAAATTTATCCTGTCACCTTCTATGAAGAAGTAGCCAAAGGATTAAATATTACCATTCCTAGTAACAAAATGAAACAAGAATCAACCACAGCTTTTATAGATGGACGTTCTTTTGATCCGAGTCAACCTGTCGCTTATTTGAATCAATTTTCCCTTCGTGCAAGTCGTCCTCAAATTTTTGGATTTGTTTAAAATTTTCAGATTATTTACTATTATCTGGGACTAGAAGTCAGTTTTGGTTAAAAAATGTGAAACAATAAGAGTAAGATCATAATTCTCAAATCACCTATTTTCCAAGGAATGCCTATGTCTACTGTAACTGATGTCCCTTCTGTTAATCAGACGACTGAGGATATTGCCCAAGTTCCAGATAAATTAGAACAAAAGACCGTTTTTACTATTCAAGAGATCCAAGAATTACTACCCCATCGCTACCCTTTTGCCCTAGTTGATAGAATTATTGATTATGTTCCGGGTAAAAAAGCGGTAGGCATCAAAAATGTCACCATTAATGAACCCTTTTTCCCTGGACATATTCCTCACCGTCCCATTATGCCAGGGGTTCTCATTATCGAATCTATGGCCCAAGTTGGGGGTGTAGTTTTAACTTTACTTCCTGGTATGAAAGGAGAATTTTTTGCCTTTGCTGGAATCGATAAGGCACGTTTCCGTCGTCCAGTGATACCCGGAGATCAACTAATTATGACAGTGGAATTATTAGCATTTAAACGTAATCGCATCGCTAAAATGCAAGGTGAAGGACGAGTGGATGGGGAATTAACTGTACAAGCAGAAATGCTATTTTCTCGGATAGATTAATGGTGAAAACTATTATTGTGGTACATTAATTATTGGCAATCCCGTTTAGTATTATTTGTAAGGAGCGGCTTTATGTTATGATCCAGAGGATAGGGCAATGGGTATAAACATCCCTAGAATCAACAAAACATAAGAATTCTCCTTTTTGAGACTTCTATGCCCCTTTAATTTAAGTTGATCACCCATTAGGAGATAAATTGACTTATGCAAGAGCTTGCCGTACGCTCAGAGCTTGACTTTAAAAGCGAAACATATAAAGATGCCTATAGCCGAATTAACGCTATTGTTATTGAAGGTGAACAAGAAGCGCATGAAAATTACATAGACATGGCTCAAATGTTGCCCGAACAGGAGGAAGAGTTAATTCGCCTTTCTAAGATGGAAAACCGCCATAAAAAAGGATTTGAAGCCTGTGGAAAGAATCTCAATGTGACTCCTGATATGGACTATGCTCAGGCATTTTTCTCTCGACTTCACGAGAATTTTCAAACCGCTAAAGCAGAGGGTAATATCGTCACTTGTTTGTTGATTCAATCTTTGATTATAGAAGCTTTTGCGATCGCCGCTTATAATATATATATCCCTGTGGCTGATCCGTTTGCTCGCAAAATCACCGAAGGAGTAGTTAAAGACGAATATACTCATCTAAATTTTGGCGAAGTTTGGCTACAAGAACATTTTGAGGAGTCTAAAGCAGAATTAGAAGAAGCGAACCGTCATAATTTGCCCATTGTCTGGACAATGCTTAATAGCGTGGCTGAAGATGCGGAAGTATTGGGCATGGAAAAAGAAGCTTTAGTAGAAGATTTCATGATTAGTTACGGGGAAGCCCTCGGTAATATTGGGTTTTCTACTCGTGAAATCATGAAAATGTCTTCTTACGGTTTGCGGGTAACTTAAATCAGTTATCACTTACTGTGAAGCGTCAACCCCATTCAGCGACCACCTTTTAACGGGTGGCGTGGTGAGGAATCACCTTAGTTCTACGGCGCGTGAGGATGTCAACATCTGTAGGGGCTTAATCATATTAAGCCCCTGTTTTGCTTTTGAGTCTTTTGTACAGTTTAAGGTAAGATTGTTAAGAGTCTTAACGTTTTCTTATCATCAATCTATTTTCTGGCTAATTATCCGTAATCCTTTATCAGAATAATCAATGTTTGGTCTGATCGGTCATCTTACAAGTTTAGAACACGCTCAATCTGTCGCTAATGCCCTTGGCTACCCGGAATATGCCCACCAAGGACTTGATTTTTGGTGTGCGGCCCCGCCACAAATCGTCGATTATTTCCATGTTACCAGTGTTACGGGACAAGTCATTGAGGGAAAATATGTAGAATCTTGTTTTCTCCCAGAAATGCTGACAAATCGGCGTATTAAAGCAGCTATTCGTAAAATATTAAATGCTATGGCTTTAGCACAAAAAAATGATATTAATATTACGGCATTAGGGGGCTTTTCCTCCATTGTCTTTGAAGAATTCAATCTCAGAGATAATCCTCAAGTTCGTAACGTAGAGTTAGAATTTGACCGTTTTACCACAGGGAATACCCACACTGCCTATATTATATGTCGTCAGGTGGAGCAAGCGGCCGCCAAACTAGGAATTGACTTAGCTCGGGCCACGGTCGCTGTTTGTGGTGCTACTGGAGATATTGGTAGTGCGGTTTGTCGTTGGTTAGACCAAAAGACTGAAACGGCGGAATTATTATTAATTGCCCGAAATCAAGAAAGATTGACCAACCTACAAGCAGAATTAGGAAGGGGTAAAATTATGGAATTAGAAGAAGCTTTACCCTTAGCTGACATCATTGTTTGGGTAGCTAGTATGCCTAAAGGAGTAGAAATTAATCCTGAAACTCTTAAGAAACCTTGTCTTATTATTGATGGTGGTTATCCTAAAAATTTAAGCACCAAAATTCAACATCCAGAGGTTCATATTCTCAAAGGGGGAATTGTTGAACATACCCTAGATATTGATTGGAAAATTATGCAAATCGTGAGTATGGATATTCCTTCTCGTCAAATGTTTGCTTGTTTTGCTGAAGCTATTTTATTAGAATTTGAAAGCTGGCATACTAATTTTTCTTGGGGACGCAATCAAATTACTATCCCTAAAATGGAACAAATTGGAACTGCTTCCCTGAAACATGGGTTACAACCTTTGTTGAGTTGGTAATCAATTAATTAGATTCTTTATAATGGAGGTGGGCTATGCTCACCTTTATTTATTAGTAATTCTATAATTTATGTAGCAGGTATCTGTGAAAGACAATATTGATCTGAGTAGTTGCTCGATGCTGGATTTATTCAGCATGGAAGTGGAAACACAAGGAGAAATCCTTAACGACAACCTGTTAACCTTAGAAAATCAACTGCAAGATGGTGGAGAAAAAGGATTAGCCTCTATTTCCTTGCTAGAATCACTAATGCGAGCTTCTCATTCCATAAAAGGAGCTTCGCGGATCGTTCAAATTGAACCAGCAGTCAGAATTGCTCATGTGATGGAAGACTGTTTTATGGGAGCAATGGATCGCACGGTTCATCTAAAATCAGACCAGATTGATCATTTGTTAAGTGGGGTAGATTTTTTATTAGAAATTAGTCGTGTTAGTCAGGATAACTTAACCAGTTGGTTAGAGCAAAATCAAGCTAAATCTCAAGAAATTATCGAAAATATCGCTTCTGTCATAAGAAGACGTAAAAGCGATCGCCCACAAGAAAAAACCACTACTAACGATAAATCTGAACCCCCATCAACACCACAACAAGAGCAAAAAAAACCAGAAACCCAAGAAGTAAGACCAACTCCTGATATTGAGCAAAATCCCCTTGAGTTTCAGATTTCTTTAGATGATATCTTTCCTGAAGACGATGACGACTCAAATTTAACCAATGAATCTACTCCATTAGGGGTGAGTCTCTCTACTGATGGATTAACCATTAACCCTGACTCAGCTTTACAGAAAACCTCTCAGACACCCGAACCTGTCATCGCTTGGGTAGAAGAAGAATTATATGAGTCTGAGGATTTCAATATTTCTGGTTCTCCTAAATCCACTTCTGAGGGAGAAGATTCTTTATCAACTTCTTTGGTATCTTCTAGTAATAGTTCTTCAAAAGATCGTTTTGTACGGGTAAGTTCAGATAACTTAAATCGTTTGATGGGATTAGCAGGAGAATCTTTAGTCGAAGCAACGGCTTTAGTTCCCTTATCTGAATCGTTTATTGCTCTGAAGAAAAATCAATTAGAACTTTCAAAATTACTCGAACAATTACAGATTAGTTTATCTCATGTAGCGGTTAATAAAGAGACAGAAACTTATTTGAATGAGGTACTTCATAAAGAGCGAGAATGTCGTTCTATTTTGAGCGATCGCTTGAGTGCTTTAGAACAATTTTCTTATCGATCAGCTAATTTATCGGATCGTCTTTATCGAGAAGTTATTGCTAGTCATATGCGTCCCTTTGAGGAAGGAGTAAGTAGTTTTCCTCGCATGGTTAGGGATTTAGCTAGACAATTAAATAAACGGGTTAAATTAGAAATTGTTGGTAAATCAACTATGGTAGATAGGGATATTCTCCGAAAATTAGAAGCTCCTTTAACCCAAATTTTACGCAATGCAATTGATCATGGAATTGAATTTCCTCATGAACGCATTGAACAAGGAAAATCACCGGAGGGTACCATTCATCTTGAGGCTGCTCACCGTTTTGGAATGTTATTAATTACTGTCTCTGATGATGGTAAAGGAATCTCTTTAGAAAAATTGCGTAAATCCATTGTCGAAAAGGGATTAGTTACCCAACAAATGGCTCAAGAACTCAATGAAACTGAGTTAATGGAATTTATCTTTTTACCTAGTTTTTCTACAGCGAATCAAATAACAGAAATTTCTGGACGGGGAGTTGGCTTAAATATTGCTAAAACGATGGTTCAAGAAGTAGGCGGCAATTTACAAGCTATTTCTAAACCAGGAAAAGGGACAAGTTTTCATTTTCAATTACCCTTAACTTTATCGGTTATTAGAACTCTATTAGTAGAAATTTCAGGGGAACCTTATGCGTTTCCTTTGTCTCGTATTGATCAAATTATTAATTTAAAATTAACAGAAATTAATTCAGTAGAAAACCGACAATATTTTACTTTAAATGAGCAGAATATTGGCTTAGTAAAAGCTGCTCAAGTCCTAGAGTTAACCGCTAAAACTATTCCCTCTGATCCTCTGTCCATTGTGATAGTTAGTGATCAAATGAATCGTTATGGATTGGTAGTTGATCGCTTTTTAGGAGAAAAAAATTTGGTAGTACGTCCTTTAGATCCTCGCTTGGGTAAAGTTCAAGATGTTAGTGGAGCCGCTTTATTAGAAGATGGCTCACCTATTTTAATTTTAGATGTTTTGGATTTAGTACGATCACTTGATAAATTATTAGCTAATATTCAAATTAATCAAGTTAATACTCATGAAGAAACTAATTGGACAAAGGGACAAAAAAGAATTTTAGTAGTTGATGATTCTATTACCGTTAGAGAAATGGAACGTAAATTATTAGAAAATAAAGGCTATGTTGTTGATGTAGCAGTTGATGGAATGGAAGGATGGAATGCGGTTAGAGTGGGTAATTATGATTTAGTCATTAGTGATATTGATATGCCGCGAATGAATGGCATCAAATTAGTTAATAATATTAAAAGTAATCTTCATTTAAAATCAACTCCAGTCATTATTGTTTCTTATAAAGATCGAGAAGAAGATCGATTACAAGGATTAGAATCAGGAGCAGATTATTATCTGACAAAAAGTAGTTTTCATGACGATACTTTAATTAATGCAGTTATTGATTTAATTGGACATTGACATACTCCCACCGTTAAGCGTTGCCCTCCACTGGGGATTCTTAAATTCGCACTTAAGAGTTTCTGCTTCACAGATTCTTGACTAGGCATTGCTACCCCCGCCAGATCATCTCCACAGACATTTTCTAACACGCCATGCCCAAATTCATAATTCATAATTCATAATTCATAATTCATAATTCATAATTCATAATTCATAATTCATAATTCATAATTCATAATTCATAATTCATAATTCATAATTCATAATTTATAAATAAAACTTAGGATTATTTACAGATTTAAACCGGATAATCCGTATCAAAGGCTACAAAAATTAAGTTAACCTATCCGTAGGATGAATTTTTTGAGACTAAATATACATCTGTCTAATAAGGAGTCTATCCATGGCTGAAACGCCCCAAGAAATCTTGAAGATGATTCAAGACAACAACATTCAGATGATTGACCTAAAATTCATTGATATGCCAGGAATTTGGCAACATTGTACTTTTTTCCACAATCAGATTGATGAAAATTCCTTTGTAGAGGGAGTTCCGTTTGACGGTTCGAGTATTCGGGGTTGGAAAGCCATCAATGAATCTGATATGTGTATGGTTCCAGACCCGAAAACGGCTTGGATTGACCCTTTCTACGAAGAACCAACCCTAAGCATGGTCTGTAGTATTAAGGAACCTCGTACAGGAGAATGGTATGGCCGTGATCCTCGTACCATTGCTCAGAAAGCGGTTGAATTCCTGAAAACTACAGGAATTGGTGACACAGTTTTCATTGGGCCAGAAGCAGAATTTTTTGTCTTTGATGATGTTCGTTTTAATCAAACTGAAAATCAAAGCTACTACTATGTAGACAGTGTTGAAGGACGCTGGAATAGTGGACGAGAAGAACAAGGCGGTAACTTAGGTTATAAACCAGGTTACAAACAAGGTTATTTCCCCGTAGCTCCCACAGACACGATGCAGGATATGCGGACGGAGATGCTGTTGACTATGGCCAAATGTGGGGTTCCCATTGAGAAACATCATCACGAAGTAGCTACAGGCGGTCAAAATGAGTTAGGGTTCCGTTTTGCCACCCTAGTAGAAGCGGCAGATTATTTGATGACGTACAAATATGTCATTAAAAACGTGGCCAAGAAATATGGTAAAACCGTAACTTTCATGCCTAAACCTTTGTTTAATGACAATGGTTCTGGGATGCACACCCATTTGTCTATCTGGAAAGCG
This sequence comes from Aphanothece sacrum FPU1, assembly GCF_003864295.1. Taxonomy (NCBI): domain Bacteria; kingdom Bacillati; phylum Cyanobacteriota; class Cyanophyceae; order Chroococcales; family Aphanothecaceae; genus Aphanothece; species Aphanothece sacrum. The sequence goes on from NZ_BDQK01000013.1 coordinate 192,107, forward strand.
GGACAACCTTTGTTCTGGGGTAATGGTTACGCAGATTTGAGTCCGATGGCACTTCATGCCATCGGTGGTGTCCTCAAACACGCTCCCGCACTGTTAGGATTAACTAATCCTACCACTAACTCTTATAAGCGTTTAGTGCCTGGTTTTGAAGCACCCGTTAATTTAGCTTATTCTCAAGGAAATCGTTCCGCATCAGTACGGATTCCCCTATCTGGTAAAAATCCTAAAGCAAAACGTTTCGAGTTCCGTTGTCCTGACGCTACTTGTAACCCCTATCTTGCTTTTGCAGCACTGCTTTGTGCTGTTGTGGATGGAATTAAGAACGAAATTGATCCTGGTGAGTCTTTAGACGTAGATATCTACGATCTCACCCCAGAAGAATTAAGTCACATTCCCTCTACTCCTGGTTCTCTCGAAGCAGCTTTAGAGTGTCTCGAAAACGATCATTCTTTCTTAACAGATACGGGAGTTTTCAGCACAGACTTTATCGAAAACTGGATTGAGTACAAATTGGATAATGAAGTTAACCCCATGCGGTTACGTCCTCATCCTTATGAGTTTGCACTGTATTATGATGTGTAAATTCCTTTTCAGGGGATTAATTGTCCCTTTTGATTGATTTATCTGACGCAACCCCAGGAGGTTATCCCTGGGGTTATTTGTTACTGACTCAAAATTCTTCAGCCTGATAGGTATAAAATTGTTGAAAAGCCCCAATGGTTTCAAACTCATAATTAGGAACCGGAGAGGGCAACATTAATTCAGTTTCGTAGATACTAAACAAAAGATAGTTATGGCGATTGGTAGTTTTAGTAATTAAGTTCTCAATATGAGGCCGCCCGGTATCTACAAGCGTTTTACAATAACTAACGAGAAACCCTCCAAGTTCCCCTTGAGCTTGAGGACAAACTTCTTGTTTGAGATAAACCGTCAGGGCCTCTGTCGCATAGTTTTCATAATCAGGTTGTCCTGGGTTCGTGACTGCCATACAAGCTCCAATTCCAGCTAAGGCCAATCCCCCCACGACGGTTACAAAGTGTAACGCTTCCATTTTCCTTCACTGCTAATTGATTGTGATTGTTAGGTTAACTTACTTTAACTAAACTTAGTTTAACGAATGATCAACAAAACAAAACTATGTTATACTGACGAAGGACAATGGCGAGCGTAGCCAAGTGGTTAAGGCAGTGGATTGTGGTTCCACCACTCGCGGGTTCAAGTCCCGTCGTTCGCCCTATCTTAAATGTCACTCATATAATGGATAAATTGCCGTTAAATATCCGTGAATGGGAATGTCCTAATTGTGGGATAGTCCATGACCGTGATGTAAACGCCAGTAGCAATATTTTGGCCGCAGGGCTTGCGGTGGCAGTCTGGGTCGCGACCATAAGACCCGAACAGTATAAATCTGTGAAGGCGGGTGGATGTCAAACAATAGTTCCAGTCAAAGGAGAACTAGCGATCGCGTAATTTTTAACAGGAATACGTCCCCCTAAATAAGCTATGCGTCCCGCTTCTGTGGCCATTCCCATGGCTTTAGCCATTAAAACCGGATTTTTAGCCAAAGCGATCGCACTATTAATTAACACTGCATCTGCCCCCATTTCCATCGCTTGAGAGGCTTCACTAGGGGTTCCTATCCCGGCATCAACCACCACAGGAATTTTAGCTTCTTCGATAATAATAGCAATATTGGCGGCGTTACGAATGCCTTGTCCTGAACCAATAGGAGAACCCAAAGGCATCACAGTTGCACATCCTACCCCTTCTAAACGCTTAGCTAAGAGAGGATCAGCATTAATATAAGGAAGAACCGCAAAGCCTTCTTTAACCAACTGTTCTGCCGCTTCTAAGGTTCCGATAGGATCAGGTAATAAGTATTTAGCATCGGGGATCACTTCTAACTTGACAAAATTATTGTCTTCCTGTCCTAATAATTTCGCCATTTCTCGACCCAAACGGGCCACCCTTATAGCTTCTTCTGCTGTCTGACAACCAGCAGTATTAGGCAACATCCAAATTTTACCCCAATCTAAAGCTTGCGCCAACCCTTCATGTCCAGGTGCTAAGGTTTGTACTCGTCTAACCGCAACCGTGACAATTTGACAACCACTGATGGCGACACTTTCTTGCATGATAGGAATACTAGGATATTTACCTGTTCCTGTCATCAAACGGGAATGAAATTTGCGGCCAGCGATCACTAATTCATCTGTGGGGGAAAGGTCGAGGTTATTTCCATTAATAGCTTGGGGAACCGCATAATTATTAAATGTAGTCATCTTTAGGGGAATAGGGGTAGAAATGGGTTGAGTGTAAAAGCGATCGCCTTTAAACCCATCTAGGAGAGGATCAGCTTTTTGGTTAATAATCAGATCATTTATAAGAGAGGCAGTAACAGGTGCAAGTAAAATACCGTTACGATAATGTCCCGTCGCTAAAATTAAGTTATCACAGCCATATTGTCCTAAAATGGGCAATTCATCGGGGGTTCCTGGACGATATCCCCACCAAAATTCCTCAATAGGCCAATTAGCGATCGCTGGATATAAACGTTTTGCCCGTTCTATGAGGGTTTGAATACCTTGGGGAGTATTATGGGGAGTCCATCCCACATCTTCAGAGGTTGCCCCAATAATTAACCGTCCGTTGCGTCGGGGGACAAGATAGGTTTGCGGCCCATATAAAATACGTTGCAGGGGAAATAGTCCTTCTGGTTGTTGAGGCATCCTTACGGCTAACATTTGCCCTTTGATGGGACGTAGGGGTAAAGGTAATATTTGACTTGCCCAAGACCCACTAGCTATGACGTAGGTTTGCCCTTCGAGTTCCCCTTCCGAGGTGAGAAGACTGGTTATTTTACCTTGTTTTTGTTGTATGGTTTGAATGTTTACACCGTCTCGGAGATTGACCCCTAAACTTTGGGCCGCTTGACGTAAAGCTTGAACCACTTGACGGTTATCTACCTGTCCATCTTCAGGATACCACCAGCCCCCGACGATATCATCCCCTAACTCTGGTTGATAGAGACGGATAGCAGTTTTGTCTAACCATTGGCCAGTTGAGGTATTTTTGGACGTTTCTGAGGGTAATTGATAAACAGGGGCTAAAATACCACAAGGGTTATAACCGAGATCGAGTCCGGTGAGATCTTGCAGTTTACGAACCCATTCAGGATATAACCAGCGAGACTTTAAACATAAGTCTAACATGGGGCCGGGGGGTAATTCTTCGGCATTGGGGGCTAACATTCCGGCCGCCGCAAGACTAGCAGTTTGGGGAAAATTTCGGTTACAGAGGGTGACAGACGCACCTCTTAGTTTAAGATCGACTGCGATCGCTAGTCCAATGATGCCACCGCCAATGATGATAATATCGTTTGTTGCGTTCATGTTTTCTAATTCATTTCACCCCGCTATTCTTACCTTACCTTGTTTGTGAGATTTATTTTAGGGCGATCGCTGTTTTCAATTTGGAAATTTTAATTAAAAAAGCGGGTAGGGGCGGGTTTTTAACAAAATTTCCAGATTATTACAAATATATTAGGTAATCACCGAGTGTTTTCAGCAAGCGTTGATGTCGCTCTGGAGAAATCGAACCGATGGAACCGATGATATTACGACGGGGCAACACCGCTAAAAACCCCAGCCTAATCAAAGATTCTGCTCTCAAACCACTGGTAATAAAGTCTGTATCAGAGGGCGAGATAATTTCGTCAAAATCAGGAACTTGCTGATGCAACTGGGTACTAATGCCACAAACCAAAAGATACTTATAGGGGGGCATTTCCCGCAAAATAATCGCTGGACGGTTCTTGTTGACACTCTCGCCGCTAACCGCTTGGGGGGTGTAGCGGGAGATTCCTGATTCAACGAGCGATGCTTTCTAATACAAGTACCAGCGAGTCTTATTCACTCTCCACAGGCTTAAAATTCCGTCTGTCCGGCGGTATTTATTGACAGTATTCTTAATCCTTCTGCTCTGATATTTTTAGCTGCGTTTTCGTCTCGGTCATGGTGAGTTTGACAATTAGGACAAACCCAATCTCTGATGCTTAAATTTATCAAATTATTTTTGAATCCGCAGCAAGAACAGGTTTTTGTACTTGGATAAAATCTGTCAACTTGAACAAGTTTCCCCCCCTCTCTTTCTAGCTTGTAGCTTAAGAAGTTTAGTAACATACCAAATCCAGCATCAAGTATTGATTTAGCTAATTTGGTACGCGCTAATCCTTTTATACAAAGGTTTTCTGCTACAATGACTTGGTTTTCGTCAACGAGCTTTCTTGAGAGTTTGTGGAGAAAATCTTGTCTAGTATTAGTAATTTTTTCGTGAACAAGAGCGACTTCTTTAATCGCTTTTCTACGGTTGTTAGAACCCTTGGTTCTACGAGATAATTTCTGTTGTCTCCTTTTTAATCGTTTGGCATATTTTCTAGTTGGTTTAATTGGGTCAACCTTATAAGTTGTTTCACCATCAAAGACTGTCACTAGGCTAGATAAGCCTAAATCAATTCCTGAGACTTTAGAGGTTTTATTGATGATTAAATCGTCAGATTCAAATAAAATAGAGGCAAAATATTTACCTGTACTTGTTTTTGAAACTGTCACTGACTTAATCTTTCCTAAAATCTCTTTTGAAAGTTTAGCTTTAACAATCCCCAGTTTTGGGAGCTTTAAACCGTTGTTATTAAGAGAACAACCTTCAGGGTAACGGATTGATTGTTGTTTATATTTACTCTTAAACTTAGGAAATTTAGCCCTTTTAGAAAAGAAATTTTTAAAAGCAGCTTCTAAGTTTTTGAGTGCCTGTTGTAAGGTGGCAGCCGTTGATTCTTGCAACCATTCAAAATCAGGGAGCTTTTTTAGCTGAGTTAGGTCTTTTGCCATTTGGCAATAAGTCATCCCAATCCCAGTTTCTTGATACTGATTGTTAGTCTTATTTAAGTAAAAATTATACACAAATCTTGCACAGCCTAAATTTCGATTTAAGGCAATTTCTTGTGGCTGATTTGGATAAATTCTGACTTTTAAGACATTTAACACGGCTTTCGACCTGTTGTGTTACATTAGCCAGTGTAACACTTAACGCTTTAATATGTCAAACGCTTACAATCATGGATTTAGATCGGTCTACAGACTTAACGCTCATATTGTTTTTGTCGTTAAATACAGAAAACAGGCTATCAGTGAACCTATACTGTCTAGACTTCAAGAAATCTTTAAAGACACTTTAAATAAATGGGATTGTGAATTACTAGAATTTAATGGCGAGTCCGACCATGTTCATTTGCTCATTGACTACAAACCCGATAAACCTTTATCTACTTTAATCGGTAATTTAAAAACTGTTAGTAGTAGGTTGATACGAAAAGAAAACCCTGACTTGTCTAAGAAATACTTTTATGGAAAACCTTATTTTTGGACAGGCTCTTATTTTGTGGCAAGTTGTGGTGGCGTAACTGTTGAACAACTTAAAAATTATGTTGAAAACCAAAATTCCCCTAAGAAATAAGGACTCCCTACGGTCGGTTTATTTGTTGGCAAAAATTCATCTCACCGCTAACCGCTTAGGCGGTGTAGCGGGAGTCCTCTTTTTGCATTTTAGATAGACATTGATTTATTGATTAATATTAATATTTAGATGTGTAGCGTCATTTTTTGTCAGGACAAGGCATGAATACAAAAGATAATTACCCGATAAAGGCTCAAGAATCACCAGACACATATAGCTGTGCTAGAGCAACCCAAGAACTTTTGGCAATTCCTAATTTGCTAGAGCGAGTTAAACAAAATCAGGCAACCCCTAAAACTAATTATAAAGCTTGGAGAAATCTTCGCTCTGATGTATGAAATAATGATTCTAAAGCTAAAAGTTTTTTGACTTATCAAAGAAAACCATGACTAAACTGTTACAAAAAGCCTTCCAAGAAGCTCAACAGCTTTCCGAGTATCTCCAAGACGAAATTGCTCAACAACTGTTAACAGATATTGAGAATGAACTAAAATGGCAGAAAACCTTAGCAAATTCCGATATTAACCTAGATATTTTTCAAAAAATGGCTCAATCAGCATTAATTGAAGACCTAGAAGGGAAAACAGAAGAAAAAGGTTTTGGTGAGGAATAATGAGATCGTCTAGAACTAGGGATTTTCGGCAAAATTTTGCGGAATTACCGCCACGAATCAAGGAAACTGCCAAAAAGAACTACGAACTCTGGCAACAAAATCCATTCCATCCCAGTTTAGAATTTAAAGAAGTTAAGCCTAAAGAGAACATTTGGTCAGTCAGAATCGGAATCGGATGGCGTGCCGTGGGAGTGATGAAAGCTGACGAACAGAAAATAGTGTGGTTCTGGGTGGGATCGCACGCTGAGTATGACAAGCTTCTCGGTAAAAAATAATTAAGGCCCGTTACACGCACGTTTTCGCACTCTACACTCGTCAGCGATCGCACTAAAAAGTATTCCCTTAAAGCTTCATCTGACATCGTAGTATAATCTCGGACATTAAATTACCTCCTAACAGAATCATTAGGCAATTTGTAAGGTTTTTGGTTTGACACTCTCGCCGCTAACCGCTTGGGCGGTGTAGCGGGAGATTCCTGATTCAACGAGCGATGCTTTCTAATACAAGTACCAGCGAGTCTTATTCACTCTCCACAGGCTTAAAATTCCGTCTGTCCGGCGGTATTTATTGACAGTATTCTTAATCCTTCTGCTCTGATATTTTTAGCTGCGTTTTCGTCTCGGTCATGGTGAGTTTGACAATTAGGACAAACCCAATCTCTGATGCTTAAATTTATCAAATTATTTTTGAATCCGCAGCAAGAACAGGTTTTTGTACTTGGATAAAATCTGTCAACTTGAACAAGTTTCCCCCCCTCTCTTTCTAGCTTGTAGCTTAAGAAGTTTAGTAACATACCAAATCCAGCATCAAGTATTGATTTAGCTAATTTGGTACGCGCTAATCCTTTTATACAAAGGTTTTCTGCTACAATGACTTGGTTTTCGTCAACGAGCTTTCTTGAGAGTTTGTGGAGAAAATCTTGTCTAGTATTAGTAATTTTTTCGTGAACAAGAGCGACTTCTTTAATCGCTTTTCTACGGTTGTTAGAACCCTTGGTTCTACGAGATAATTTCTGTTGTCTCCTTTTTAATCGTTTGGCATATTTTCTAGTTGGTTTAATTGGGTCAACCTTATAAGTTGTTTCACCATCAAAGACTGTCACTAGGCTAGATAAGCCTAAATCAATTCCTGAGACTTTAGAGGTTTTATTGATGATTAAATCGTCAGATTCAAATAAAATAGAGGCAAAATATTTACCTGTACTTGTTTTTGAAACTGTCACTGACTTAATCTTTCCTAAAATCTCTTTTGAAAGTTTAGCTTTAACAATCCCCAGTTTTGGGAGCTTTAAACCGTTGTTATTAAGAGAACAACCTTCAGGGTAACGGATTGATTGTTGTTTATATTTACTCTTAAACTTAGGAAATTTAGCCCTTTTAGAAAAGAAATTTTTAAAAGCAGCTTCTAAGTTTTTGAGTGCCTGTTGTAAGGTGGCAGCCGTTGATTCTTGCAACCATTCAAAATCAGGGAGCTTTTTTAGCTGAGTTAGGTCTTTTGCCATTTGGCAATAAGTCATCCCAATCCCAGTTTCTTGATACTGATTGTTAGTCTTATTTAAGTAAAAATTATACACAAATCTTGCACAGCCTAAATTTCGATTTAAGGCAATTTCTTGTGGCTGATTTGGATAAATTCTGACTTTTAAGACATTTAACACGGCTTTCGACCTGTTGTGTTACATTAGCCAGTGTAACACTTAACGCTTTAATATGTCAAACGCTTACAATCATGGATTTAGATCGGTCTACAGACTTAACGCTCATATTGTTTTTGTCGTTAAATACAGAAAACAGGCTATCAGTGAACCTATACTGTCTAGACTTCAAGAAATCTTTAAAGACACTTTAAATAAATGGGATTGTGAATTACTAGAATTTAATGGCGAGTCCGACCATGTTCATTTGCTCATTGACTACAAACCCGATAAACCTTTATCTACTTTAATCGGTAATTTAAAAACTGTTAGTAGTAGGTTGATACGAAAAGAAAACCCTGACTTGTCTAAGAAATACTTTTATGGAAAACCTTATTTTTGGACAGGCTCTTATTTTGTGGCAAGTTGTGGTGGCGTAACTGTTGAACAACTTAAAAATTATGTTGAAAACCAAAATTCCCCTAAGAAATAAGGACTCCCTACGGTCGGTTTATTTGTTGGCAAAAATTCATCTCACCGCTAACCGCTTAGGCGGTGTAGCGGGAGTCCTCTTTTTGCATTTTAGATAGGAATCGTTTTACCTTCGGTTTGCCATGCTTCTAGATACATTTTAATGACTTCTTCTCCATTACGAATCGCTTCTTCACGAGTTTTTCCATGAGTACAAGGCATAATAACTTGTTCAGAAAATTCAGGAATTGTTACCAAGAATAACTGATCTTCTTCTGACCATTGAATAAGCATACTATACTGATTCATGAGTCTTCATTCTCCTTTAATTGTTGCAATTGAATGAGTAATTTAGTGAGTTGTTTTTCTAAATAAATGGGAACATCATCCCCATCTTTGCCAGGAATTGTTAAGTTTTTTTTGATTAAAGGATGTTGCCAACGTTCATGACTCCCTTTACCTCTTTTGGGTAAATAAACAAATCCTTCACTGGCAATTTGCGCTTTAAATTCTCGAATTTTCCTCGGCATAGATGGTTTTTATATTTTACTCTTTTCATTTTATTCCAAATTAAAATAAACAAGGTGCGTTACACGCACGTTTTCGCACCCTACAAGATCTATCCATAAACATCTCCTTGATCCTAATATGAGGATATATTAATCATACCCCCACATTAAGTTACAACTTAAGCTTTATTAGCTTTATCTTGTTTTTTCTTAGCTAACTTACGCTTAAAGGATGCACCAAATCCGATGGCGGTTGCAGCACCCAACATGGTTAAAGGTTCAGGAACAATTCCCACTCCCACACCAAAGTCAGCCGCATCAAGGAAGTTACCCACTGATCGGTTACCACTACCAGTAGAAACAGCTGAGTAAGCAAAACGAATGTTATTACCAAGGGTAATAATATCTGCTGAACTATTACCAAGGTCTGGGGTTTCAAAACTGCCATTAATTAGTGCAGCTTGAGCGTCTGATGCGGAAGTAACCACACCCATAAACGCGATCGCCGCAGTAGCAGAGGCTAAAGCAAGAGGCTTAATACATAAGCAATGCTTTAGCCAACTTGGATAATCTATAAGTTTTGCTAAATTTGACATCATGTTTTTATCCAAAAAACATCACTACTTTGAACTAGTATGAAAAGAAGTGACTTATTCAGGTTCATAAAAAACTTTTACTTTTGCCATATTCGTTAAATTTAATCATAATGCTAAGGTAAATATTTCTGCACCACTGTCCACCCGGTAAAACTAACTATCATAAAACCTACAAACAATATAATATTAGTCCCAATATGAAGCGATCGCAGCCAAGGACGTTCAGGATTAATTTGAGTGGCACTAATAGCAGAAATTAACACTAAAACAACGGTCAATAATCCAGCGATTAAATGAAAAGAATGACCCAAACTTCCATAATGACCTAAAGTTCCTACTAAGCCAATTATTAGCAATAATAAGACCAAAATCACCATAATGATCCCGATCCCATAATGTAGGTTTCTCACCCATTGAGGACGCATCTGGTTAGTGGTGCGACCATAAAACATCCATCCTCCTAATATTGCCAACAAAACATAGGCCGCCAAAGATAAACCCATTGACCAAGCAGCAATTTTCCAAAGCCAAAGAAAAGAAGGTAAATTCAAAGTTAATGACTCCTCATTAACAACTAATGCTAGTCTACCATTTTCTAAGTATGAGCTACAATATTTAAACTGCTGGGTTACGATGGGGATAAAAAATTATTGCCCCGTATAACCCATTCTACTAGATTGACGCAGCTAAAATGTTGCAATAAATCTAGAGATTGCTTCGAGGATGTTTCGGATAAGATGACAACTAAGAAATTCTTTTAGATGTGTCACACCACTACGAAATATAAGATTTTGTTATCATCCTAACTATGGAAAAGTCAAAGTAGGTAAACAAAATTAATTACATAAACTTCGTAGGGGCGGGTTTTTTACATAAATCAATGATTCTCACTAAAAAACGGTTCTACGGGACAAACTATGCTAAACTAATAATTAATAAAAGGCTAAAGCCTTATCCTATAGAAACAAAGTCCACCTTCGTGGACTAAATTATAAATGTGGAACGCCGCATCTTGCCTGTTTTGTATAGCTTAACTATGAACGAGCTAAAGTCCTTTATTTGTAATAATAAAGCATAACTTGTCCGGTAGAACCAAAAAAAAAGCTGCCCTTAAGAGCAACTTTAACAGAGTTTTGGGTATTTATTGATTCTGGTTATCTAGAGTTCTAAACTAAAGCTGGTTTTAAAGGGGAAATTTTATGATGAGTGCTATTTTCACTCATTGTTATAACAGGTTTATGAGCAGTTGGGAGAGTAGCAGTAATTAATTCACCCTTTACTAACTCATTATCTCCTTCATCAATACAAAGACGTTCACAGGGAATAGTATCCGACAAAATAGCACTTGCCATCATTCCTGTATGAACTTCCAACAAGGCGTCAGGTAAAGCTTCAAAAACGAGACGTTGGCCAGGAAAGGCGACTCTCTCAAAATACCAGTTGGGGACGTTAGTGATGCGAACAACTTGAATCTGACTGGTGGCGTTTACATAGCAGCAAAGGAACTCTTTCCTTTGTCCGTTAGGGAGGGGATCAAAAATCTGGGACATAATGGTTGAAGCAATTAGTGAAGTCCGATTATTCATTTCTCCTATACCTTAACATTTCGTGATCCCAACTAGCTGTAATCAATATTACATTCAATATTTTTATTACAAACTATGGCGGATAATTACCATTATATGGTATAATAGACGACAATTAATAGATAGACAATCATCTATCTATATTCCTAGTTTAGACGGCAATGGGCCATCGTTACACCACCATTTCCTGTGATCCCCAACCTTGCTACCTGACAGAAATCTAGTTAAAGTTAAGATATATTACAATTTCATCAGACAACTGATCCCCTGGGATCACTGATAGTCAGCTAACTTGACTTACTGGCGATCGCCAAATACTCCCTAAACCAGACCCCACTACAATTTAAGAAGAGATTAAAACGATGACTCAGCGTATTCTTTATTGTCGCCTTCCCTGTAACCCCATTTTTCCCATTGGTGTTGTCTATTTGTCCGATCATGTGCATAAATTGTTCCCTGATATTGAACAAAAAATATTAGATTTAGGAACAGTTCCTCCCCTTGACTTCAAAAAAGCCTTAGATAACTGTATAGACGAATTTAAACCGACTTTGCTCGTTTTTTCTTGGCGAGACATTCAAATTTATGCCCCAGTTGGGGGACGTGGGGGAAACCCTCTACAAAATGCCTTTGAATTCTATTATGCTAAAAATCCCTTAATTCGGTTACGAGGTGCTTTTGGGGGTTTAAAGGTTACAACAGCTTATTACGGCGAATTATGGCGTAACTTAGGGTTAATTCGTCGAGGTTTAAACAGAGCTAAAAAATACCATCCAGAAGCCCGTTTAGTGGTTGGGGGAGGGGCAGTTAGTGTGTTTTATGAGCAATTGAAAACTCAACTTCCTCAAGGCACGATTGTCTCAGTTGGAGAAGGAGAAACCCTACTAGAAAAATTATTACGGGATCAAGATTTTTCGGATGAAAGATGTTATATTGTGGGAGAAACAACGCCCCGTAAACGGTTAATTCATGAAGCACCAACTCCCTTAGAAAAGACGGCTTGTAACTACGATTATATCGAAACTATTTGGCCAGAATTTAACTATTATTTCCAAGAAAATGACTTTTATATTGGGGTACAAACTAAACGGGGTTGTCCTCATAATTGTTGTTATTGTGTTTACACAGTGGTTGAAGGAAAGCAAGTTAGAATTAATCCTGCGGATGAAGTAGTTAAGGAAATACGCCAACTTTATGACCGGGGAATTCGTAATTTTTGGTTTACAGATGCTCAATTTATTCCTGCCCGTAAGTTTATTAAGGATGCGGAGGAATTATTAGAAAAAATTCTTGAGTCTGGGATGCAAGATGTCCATTGGGCAGCTTATATTCGGGCTGATAATTTAACCCCAAATTTAGCGAAGTTGATGGCAAAAACGGGAATGAATTATTTTGAAATTGGTATTACCAGTGGTTCACAAGAATTAGTTCGTAAAATGAGAATGGGTTACAATTTGCGGACAGTATTACAAAATTGTCGAGATTTAAAAGCGGCAGGATTTAATGATTTAGTGTCGGTTAATTATTCGTTTAATGTCATCGATGAAACCTTTGATACTATTCGTCAAACCATCGCTTATCATCGAGAGTTAGAGAATATTTTCGGGGTGGATAAAGTTGAACCTGCGATCTTTTTTATTGGGTTACAACCTCATACCCATTTAGAGCAATATGCGTTTGAACATAATATACTTAAACCGGGATATAACCCTATGAGTTTAATGCCTTGGACAGCCAAAAAGTTGTTATGGAACCCTGAACCTTTAGGCTCATTTTTTGGACAAGTTTGTTTACAAGCATGGCAACAAAATCCTAATGATTTTGGACGAGAAGTGCTTAAAATTTTAGAGGAAAGGTTAGGAAAAGCCCCATTAGAGGAAGCATTAACTGCACCTATTGAGGAGGAGAAAAAGCAATTAGTGTTAGCATAATAAGTAGGGTGGGCATTGCCCACCTGATTGAAGTTCCTTCAGTATAAGTACATCGGATCATGAAAAGGAGTAAATTTCGGCGTTGCAGCAATCAGAGTATTAAATAACCATTCTTTGCGTCGATTCTCTATGCGAGATACAATCAATAAGTAAAGCCTAACTTTCAATTAAAGGATTGGTAATTTCGTTGGATTTCGTTCTCTCTAAACACGCAACCGATGAATTGAACAAAACAGGTAGATCCCAAATTCTGCAAGAATGGATTAATCGTGCATTAACTACTCCAGATTATTCTGATAGAGATAATAGAACTAATACTATCCGTGTTTGGAAACGTATTCCTGAGTTTGGAAATCGGGCTTTAAGGGTAGTTTATAATCCAAATACTGAACCTATTACAGTAGTTACAGTATTTTTTGACAGGAGGTATAAAGAATGACTTTTTATGTTGATTATGATCAAGAAGTTGATGCAGCCTATTTTCGTATTGAGAATAAAACTGTTTTAGACTCTGAAGAAATCGCTGACGGTATTATTGTTGATTATGATAAAGATGATAATATAGTAGGAGTTGAGTTATTAGGCGTAAAAACTATTAAACCTGAAAATTTTGCTTTGCTTATTCCCCTGTTACCTGAATCGTTTTATGCTAAATTATTAGATAAGTTCCAAAATGATAAGCTTCTCTTCTTAAAATTATAAAAATTACTAAAGCCAAAACCACAACGATTTAAAACCTTTATCGGACGTTTGTTTGACATTAATCAACTCTTTTTTTTGAACCTTCTCTTTTTATTTTAATCATTGTCTTCCCTATTAATACAGTTCACTATCTATTTTTTTATCATAGCGATCGCCTTGGTTTGACACAGGCGATCGCTATGAGTACAATCTATATCTAGCAAGGGTTTCAGCTTAAGTTGACACCAATGACGGCCGTTGACCCCTACGCTAAGCTTCTATATTTACAAAAGGGAACAATTCAGTTAAGAATAGTTAAGAGGCCAATTATTTCGGTATGTATGTCTAACCTTCCTGAAACGGCTAATCAAGCTTACGAAGCCATTCTAGAGGCATTAAATCACTTAATTGAAGTCGTGGCTAAATTGCGATCGCCTGATGGTGGGTGTCCTTGGGATCTAGAACAAACTCCCCAAACTCTTATTCCTTATATTATTGAGGAAGCTTATGAAGTGGTTTATGCGATTAAAAGTGACGATTCTCAAGCCATTGTAGAAGAATTAGGAGATCTTTTATTACAAGTGGTTTTACAAGCTCAAATTGCTAGTGATTACGGTAATTTTAGCTTAAAAGAAGTGGCTCAAGGTATTACAGAAAAATTAATTAGTCGTCATCCTCATGTCTTTGGTAATGTACAAGTTACAAACACTGAAGAAGTGCGTCAAAACTGGGAACAAATTAAAGCGTTAGAGAAGGGAGAAACCCCAGAAATGGCTGAATTACTCAGTCGAAAACTTACTCATTATAACCGAACTTTACCCCCATTAATGGCCAGTAGTAAAATTTCAGTTAAGGCAGCAAAAGCAGGATTTGAATGGGAAAATGTTGAAGGTGTTTGGGATAAATTCTCTGAAGAATTAGCGGAGTTTAAAGAATCTTTAGAAAGCGATGATAAAGTACACCAAACATCAGAATTAGGTGATTTATTATTCACTTTAATTAATCTTGCTCGATGGTATGGCTTAGATGCTTCGGATGCTTTATCAGGCACTAATGAAAGATTTATTCAACGAGTTTCTAAGATGGAAACCTTTGCCAATCGTCCTTTAAGTGATTATACTCTAGATGAATTAGATACTCTCTGGAAACAAGCTAAAAAACACTTAAATCAGTAGATATAGTTGAAAATTTTATGACTTTAGATGAACAAAAAATGAAGATTTCTGAGACTAAATTAGCAAAAAATGATATTAAAAAAAGTATCTGGGAAAATCTACAAATTGTTATCATTGCTTTAATATTAGCTTTTATTATTCGGACATTTATTGCTGAACCTCGTTACATTCCGTCCGAGTCAATGTTACCAACATTAGAAATAAGGGATCGCTTAGTTGTTGAAAAAGTTTCTTATTATTTCCGTTCCCCCCATCGCGGAGATATCATCGTTTTTGAACCTCCGATACAATTACAATTACAAGGATATAAAAGAGAACAAGCTTTTATTAAAAGAGTTATGGCCACTGGTGGAGAAACCATTAAAGTTATGGATGGACAAGTTTATATTAATAACCAACCTTTGACCGAGAATTATATCTTAGAATCTCCTCATTATAACTTACAACCAATTGAAGTTCCTCCAGGTTATTTAATTGTCATGGGTGATAATCGTAATAATAGTAATGATTCCCATGTTTGGGGATTTTTACCCGAAAAAAATGTCATTGGTAAAGCTGTTTTTCGCTTCTTCCCTTTTCCGCGAATTGGCAGTATATAAACTGTTACAAATTTAAAATTAAAGGTTCAATATGAAAGTTGGTTGGATTTATATTCTGATGAAGATAAAGCGGGTCATAGGGTGGAGTAAAATAAATTAACGGTAGTAACTGATAACTGATCACTGGTAACGCCAAATTACTAGACCCATTCTTCTTGATCTCCTTCCTCCTCATCCGTCACAGAATCTTGAGGATTACGATAAGGAGGCGTAATCACGCGATAATTAGCATCATAAACTTGTTCAGGAGTCTGACCCTTTCTTGCTTCAATCCCTCGACTCTCAGGACTCGTTTCTGGGGTTTCCTTGCGATCGCGTAATTCTCGATAAGTATAAGAATAAACTGAACCCTCACGAGACGAACTTTTAGGGGACTGTTCCACTTCAAATTTAACAGCCTCCCGTTCAGGGGCAAAAGGTTCTACAGGAGGTTTTGCAGAACGATAAGAAATCGTTGGTTCTGTGGGTGGTTCCTCAATATTCCAGTCATCTTCCTCTGGTTCTGGTTTTTCCCAGTCTCTTAGGTTAGGTACTTCCCAATCAGATTTTTTAGGGGGGGGAGGAGGAGAAGGCTTTTTAGCAGAGGGTTGAGGAGGTTTACGACGGGGAGACTTAGGACTTTTCGTCTTAGCAGATTGAGGCGATCTTGTCAAACTCTGAATTATCAAACTGGTGAACATTCCTGCCAAACTTCCTAAAAGTACCCAGAATCCTAGAGGTAGTTTTAATGAAAACAAAGCGGTTTTAGAACTTGTTCCCAACACATAAAGCACAATCACTTGTTGATTCTGCACCAACAAAATAACTGCACTCGCCAAAATTAATAATAATAATAATAATTTCATCTTTCCATTTACCTTGCTAACATCTGTTTATGATTTTGAGTTATTTCTCCCCACACTCCCCGTACGGGCGGGTTTTTAACAAAATTTTAATACTGTAACAAATATATTAGATAAATCCGTTCTCCGTACGGGCGGGTTTTTAACAAAATTTTAATACTGTAACAAGTATGTTGGATAAACCAGCCACCCGTAGGGGCGGGTTTTTAACAAAATTTTAATACTGTAACAAATATATTAGATAAACCCGCCCCTACACTCTCTCCTCGATAAGTGGGGTAACTAAAGCAGATTTGGTATTAGTGGCCTTCCCAACGTTGGAGAGGAACACAATCAATGTCTAATTGATCTAAAGTACGAGCTACTACAAAATCCACTAAATCCTCAATAGTTTGGGGATTATGATACCAAGCAGGTATTGCTGGAACAATTCTAACTCCTGCTTCGGCCAGAGTCGTTAAATTACGCAAATGAATGACACTCAAAGGGGTTTCACGGGGAACAATAATCAAAGGGCGGCCTTCCTTAATTTGTACATCAGCGGCCCGTTCTAATAAATCAGAACTCAGTCCGGTGGCCAGTTTCGCCACCGTACTCATACTACAAGGCAAAATAACCATTCCCAAAGTACGAAAAGACCCACTTGCGATCGCGGCCCCCACATCTCCCCAACGATGACAAGATAATTTCCCCTGGTGAGGAACACCTGCCTGTTCGCGCCAAAATGCTGCTTGTACGTCAGGTTCTGGGGGCATCCGAACCCCTTGTTCTGCTTGCCAAACCATATAAGTCCCTTTTGAGGCCACTACTTCAATAGTATAGTCAGCTTCCAGGAGAAACTTTAAGGCCCGAACGGCATAAATCAGCCCTGATGCGCCGCTAATACCCAAAATCAAAGGTTTTTTCATTAAATAAGTCCTTCAAATTCTAAATCTTCAATCATTTGTAGTCCTCTAGCATCTCCTACCCGTAACAGAGCATTTTTAGCATCTTCTTTGACCCCCAAATCTTCATCTTCGACTAACGCTTCAAGTAAAGCATCGATCGCCGTCGCATAGACTACATTAGAAGGTAACTCCCGACACAGTTGTCCAATGGCCCAAGCACAGTTACTACGAACAGCGGCCACGGAATCTCGTCTTAACCCTTCAATCAGGGGAGGAATCGTAGCAATAACATCCTCATATTCTAGTTTAGCGATTTGAGCCAAACTACTGGCGGCCCAAAGACGTACCGCAGAAATATCCGTTTTTAGAGCGTGGATTAACGGAGAGAGGGTTCGGCGATCGCAGCCATTCCCTAAAGCCCAAACAATGCCTTTACGGACATATCCATTCCAATCAGTTTGTAATAAGTCAATTAAAGCTTCTACCGCTTCAGAACTTGTATTTCTGCCCAAAGCATAAGCCGAACTCACCCGCACTAAGGGACAAGCATCCTTTAATAATTGAATCAGAGCAGGTATAGCTCGTTCGTCTTGGAGTTCACAAAATGCCCTTGCGGCTAACATCCGTTGTGATGGTGAATCATCAGTCAATAAGGGCAACATGACCTCTGGATCAGGAACAGGGACATCAGAATCTATGGACTCTAGGTGATCCAACGGATCATCAAATTGTTCTCCACTATCGATTGTGCTTAGGTCGTCGTCGCTCTGCATAGTCATTAAAGTAGCCTATTCTAAACTATTTAAGCAGTTTTTTGGATTCTTGTCTCAGACTTAAGGTTGAATCAAATTTTTATTTGATCTAACTAATTCAACTGATCCCAATAAATTTATTGATCTAACAACCATAAAAAATATTAAACTAGAATCTTTGATTACAGAGACAAACAATAAACATTATGCCCAAATTGAAAAAACTTGGTGAAAATATTCTATTAGGATTAGGAGGGGTTATTTTTGCTTTAGCAGTAGGAGAAATTACCTTAAGAGTTATGGATATTTCCTATCCTAGTTTTTATCAAGTTGATGAATATCGAGGTCATGCTCTTATTCCTGGTATTTCTGGTTTATGGACTCATGAAGGAAACGGATTCGTAAGCGTTAATCAAGACGGTTTAAGAGATCAAGAACACACTAAAGAAAAACCTCCGAATACCTTCAGAATTGCTATTTTAGGAGATTCTTTTGCGGAGGCAATTCAAGTTAATGCAGAACAAACATTTTGGTCAATTCTTAAAAAGGAACTTCCTAATTGTCAAGTTATTAATGGACGAAAGGTTGAGGTCATTAATTTTGGAGTTGGTGATTATGGAACGGCTCAAGAATTAATGACTTTAAGACATAAAGTTAAGGCTTATTCTCCTGATTTAGTCATTTTAGCTAT
Source organism: Aphanothece sacrum FPU1 (assembly GCF_003864295.1). Classification (NCBI taxonomy): domain Bacteria; kingdom Bacillati; phylum Cyanobacteriota; class Cyanophyceae; order Chroococcales; family Aphanothecaceae; genus Aphanothece; species Aphanothece sacrum. Next base: position 210,587 of record NZ_BDQK01000013.1, read on the forward strand.
TTTTACAGGCAATGATATTATTAATAATTCAAAAACTTTAAGTCCACCAGATAGATTTAGTCCGTTTTTAATCAAAAAAGATAATAAATTTGTCATGGATCTATCCTTTAAAGATACAGATACCTATAAATGGCGTAATAGTTTACCTCGGAAAATTATTTTTTCTATTGTTAATAATTCTCGTTTACTTCAAGTCATTAACGAAGCTAGAATTGCCTTAAAAAATAATAACATCACAAAACAGCAAAATAGTCAAGCAGAAAATATAGTTAATTCTCTAGATTTTACTCCAGAATTATATAAGAACCCTGTTGATAAAAATTGGGCAGAAGCTTGGGAAACAACTGAAGAATTAGTGAAAATGATAGGTCAAGAAACTCAACAAAGTGGGGCAATATTTTTAGGATTTACATTAAGTAATCCGGCTCAAGTTTATCCCGATAAAACAATAAGAGATCAATATTTAACTAAAGCAGGGATAAAAGATGAATTTTACCCCGACAAACGACTGAAACAATTAGGAGAAAAAGAAGAATTAAAAATAATTAATTTAGCACCAATTATTCAAGGATATGCTGATCAAAATAAAAGCTTTTTACATGGGTTTGATAATACGGTTTTAGGTAGTGGTCATTGGAATGAATTAGGTCATGAAGTGGCAGGTCAAATAATGAGTGATCAAGTTTGTGAAATGTTAGAAGAATGATAAATAGGGTCAAGGGCCGTCATAAATGTCAACTTAAAGTTTAAAAATAAGGCCCCCAGGGAATCTATTACAAACATTCGTTTATTTATCAAAATAATTGGGTCTAAAACCTCGCTTTTTAAGGCGAAACGTTTTTGTAACGGGGATTTTTACCCCGTTACAAAAACAATTTCCGATGCACTCGCGCTCCCCGGAACTTCTGACTTCTTAAGACCACCTAACCTGCATTATTCATGAACAAAAAAACAAAATAAATCAGAAATGAGCATCAAGAGAGATTTTCAGTCAAATGAATTTCAATTAAGTTATTTACTGTGCCTCTTTTGTCTCTAAAATAGTTGATAAAGGAGGTGATAAAATGACAATATGAGGAACAGGACGTGGAGTATATTCTACTACTGACTTGCCTTCAAATGCTAGAGATGTACTCGCACCAGAATCTAACATTATTGCATCCCGAAATCCTAACTTTTGCAAAATTTTTCCTAATTTAATAGAATCAACCATATCTTTAGTAACACCAATCATCGGTTGTCCTGACTGATGAATTCCCCAAAAAGCCCGATGTCTGGCTACATCAAAATCAAATAAATTACCAAAGTTTTCTGCGGGTTGTGCTTGAGAATTTTTGACTAACCAAGCTGCCCCTACAAATAAATCTTTAATTAATTCTCCATCATAAGATTCTGCTTGAATACCTTCTAAAGTATTATGAATATTAGCATCAAATGGAATAAATTTAACCCATTTATCTGTTATTAATACTAAAGGTCGTCCATTTAATCTTGGATTTTCACTTGCATTCCCAGGAACAAATTCTTTCCCTTGACTCATAACGGGTCCAATCATTACATTGGAATCAAGATATTTTAATGAGAAAAATGCTCCATCAACTGCCGCTATCGCATCAGTTCCTGTCATAATTTCTGGCACTTGATAACGACTATCTGCATGAATTGTACTCGGTTTTCCACCATTAATTACCATGATAGTTACATCATCTATGGTGTGTTCTCGTTTCTCAACTCCCATAGAAAAATTAAATTTTCCTGCCGATGTTGGGGCCGGATAACCCCCCCAAGCTTGAGGAACAACTACTTGTATTTGTGATTGTCCAAAGCGTCCAACACTTAATAAATCAGGTGATTGTCCAGCAAATATTTCTTGTTGATCATCCATAGTAAAAGCCATACTATAACCTGCTGCCATGGCCCATTGTTTTACTCTGGCATCATATTTACCTTCTGGATAAGTAAAATAAGTAATAGGAATGCCTAATTCTTTTTCTAGTAATTGTTTAGAAATGAGAATTTCTTGAAATAATTCATCATCTGATAATTCTCGTAAATCTTTAGGATGACTAATGGTATGAGAAGCAATAGTCACTAAAGGGTCAGCCGCCATTTCTTTAAGTTGTGGCCAAGTTAAACTAGAACGGGCAGTTTTCCCCTCCATTTTTTTCAGATAAATTGAGAAAACAGCAGGATAACCATATTTTTTTAATAAGGGATAAACATATTCATAATGTCCCCCATATCCATCATCAAAAGTTAATAAAACTGGTTTATCAGGTAAGGGAATTCCTTTTTGTAAATGGGCTAATAATAAATCAGGACTAATAGGAGTTAATCCCTGTTCTTGAATATACTTAAAATGGGCTTCTAATTCTTCAGGCGTAACATCAAAAAAGACCTCTTTACGAGGGAGAATATCGTGATACATTAAGATAGGAACCTTGGCCGCTCTCGCACTATCATGAATGGTCGGATAAGGTTTAGATGGCGCATTAGCCATATCTTGGGAAGCTTGCCATAAGTCAGGGAAACTCTCAGGAGAAATGACAATTTGCTGTTGATCAACAGTTACAACAGCTTTTAAACAGTGACTGGGTAATAAAGACCCCGGTTGAAACAAGGCCGTTGATTGGGTTAGACTCTCAGAACTTGGCAGAGTTAATGATCGAGTTGATAAATCAGACTTGACAAAATCACAATTTTGTGGTATGGAAGAAGTATTAGAATCTAATTTAGGATTATAAGTAGCATTATTGACGTGAACATAGCCAAAGATAGTGACCCCAGATAGGGCAATAATCAAGCCAGTGCTACTGTATAAGATAGGTTTAACCGAACGAGAGGATTGAGGAAAAGAAGGCATAGGAGGTATCTCACTGTTAGTCGAGGGTATAAACGGATGACTGTTAATAATTTATGGGAAGAAGCAAGAATTAGCTACCTTATCCCATAGAATGCTGTCCATAAAATTTTTGTATATAATAAGCAGACATACATAGAATAAAATCTGTGTGTGTAGGATGAGGAGGAGTTGGGATAGTATAATCCCTGGATTTATGAACCAATCAACAAAGCAAGCAACCCCCGTAAAGGAATTACCCCTTTACCATCAATGGACCCAAAAGCTAAGTCATTTTCCTTGGCAAGTGTGGGCCCTCAGCTTAATTGTGGTATCAGGAACCGTTGGTTTTACTGCCACCTCCCTCCTATTGAGACTGCCAAAATCTCCTCAATGTGTCCGAATGTTTTGGCCCATTGCCTCAGCCTCAACTCGTTTATATTGCGCTCAACTTGAAGCAGATAAAGGAACTGTAGATAGTTTACTGCAAGCGATTAAATTAGTAGAAGCCTTACCCTCTGACCATCCTCTACGGCACGATATTAACCGATTAGTAGAAGAGTGGGCCGTATCTATTTTAGATATGGCTGAAGAAAAATTTCAAGACGGAAAACTAGAACAAGCTATTGAGATCGCCCGTAAAATTCCCGCTAACGTTCAAGTGTATCGAGTTGTTAACGAAAGAATTGAAAAGTGGCGCGGTATTTGGGAAGATGGGGAAGAAATTTTTGCCCAAGTAGAAGAAGAATTACGTGAATCTAACTGGAATCAGGCATTTAGAGAAGCGGTTAAACTATTAAGTATTGAGAATACTTATTGGGCAACAAATAAATACGATGATACTATTAAACAAATTCAATTAGCCCAAGAAGAAAGTAGTCAACTGGATACAGCTTATCAAATATTGCGTCGAGGAGGCATTGATAACTGGTTAGCCGCAATCACCGAAGCTGAGAAAATCTCTCCTAAGAGTTACGCTCATCGAGAAGCGCAAAATTTGATTACTAAAGCCAAAGATAAGATTGTTGACTACATAGATGGATTGGTTAATAATCGTAGCTGGCAGGCTCTTTTAGATACCGTAGAGAGATTACCTGAAACCCTATCTTTAAGTGATTATGTCAATGATTGGAAAACTTTAGCCAGCGCAGGGTTAGAAGCTGATCAGGGAACTGTAGAAAATCTCAAAACAGCCGTTACCACCCTACAAGAAATTGAGTCTGAACGTCCTCTATACGAAAAAGCCCAAGAATTAGTCACTCGTTGGACAGTTGAGATAGAAGATGTGGCCCATCTCGAAAAAGCGCGTAATTTAGCCCAAGGAGGCTCAATCAACGAATTAAATGGAGCGATCGCCTCAGCCCAATTAATTGCTTCAGCTAACCCTCGTTATCAAGAAGCGCAAAAAGAAATTCGAGATTGGACTTATAAAATTCAACTAATTGAAGATCAACCTGTATTAGATCAGGCAAGAGATCTATCCCGTAGTGATACTATCCCAGCTTTAACAGAGGCGATCGCCCAAGCTCAACAAATTGGCAAAAATCGGGCCTTGTCTGGGGAAGCTCAACAAGAGATCCGCAAATGGCGTTTTAGTATTGAGACACAAGAAGATCAACCCTTACTCGATCAGGCGATCTCCCTGGGCAACAGCAGAGACTACGAGTCCGCCATTCGTGCCGCTCAACAAATTAGACAAGGAAAATCTTTGTACCAAGAAGCTCAAACCAAAATCGGACAATGGCGACGAGAAACTCGCGCTCAAAGAAATCTGCAAGAAGCTTATTTAATAGCGGATGCAAGAACCCCCCAAGCCTTAGTATCAGCCATCTCTGTTGTGCGCAGAATTCCTTCCTCAACGGATGCGAGTAGTCAAGTGCAACAAGCTTTAAACCGTTGGGCTTATCAACTCCTTTCTATCGCTCAAGATCAGGCTAATCGTGCTTTATTGCAAGAAGCGATCAATCTTGCTCGCATGGTTCCGGCTGAAAGTACGGCTTATCAATCAGCGATCGCACAAATTGATATCTGGAAAAAGTTACTACAACCTGCCGTGACTCAACCTTTACCCCAGTCTTCTCAATCTAATCCTTTAGTAGAGACTAATTATAACAATTATGGCGGATTTAATCAGCAAAATTAATTACCAAAAATTCGTAGGGGCGGGTTTTTTACATCAATTAATGATTCTCACAAAAAACTAGATCAACCCGCCGGAGGCTGTAAAATTAATCAATGAATACAGGCTAAAGCCTTATTCTATAAGAACAAAGGCTGTCTACACAGCCTAATTCTAATATCCATTGTCAATTATCCATTGATAATATCACCCTTAAAACCATGAAAGTTTCTAAAACAAAGCAAAGTCGCTGGATCTATACCACCTTAATTTTAATGGTATTAGCTCTGATTTCTTTTTCTATTCTGCCCTTAGTCAGTAGTATTGTACAAGCTCGTCAACCGGATAATTCTGGTTTAATGGCCACAGAAAAAGCTAGATTAGACAATGAAGTGTTAGGTTATCAATTGGTTTTAGAACGAGAACCAGATAACCCTAATGCGTTGCAAGGACTTCTGGAAGCAAAACTCAGACAAGGAAATCTCTCAGGCGCGATCGCCCCTTTAGAAAGATTAGCTCAAATTAAAGCTCAACAGCCCGATTATGGCATTTTATTAGCCCAAGCCAAACAACAACTCAAAGATTATGAAGGGGCGATTATTGCTTATCAGGGAATTTTAGCAGCTAATCCTGGAGAAATTCGGGCTTTAAAGGGAATGGTAGATCTGTTAATATCACAAAATCGCTCTCAAGATGCGGTTAATCTGGTGCAAAATACCCTTAACCAAGTATTACAAGAACAGTCTAATAATCCCCAAGGGACTAGCGCATTTAATCTTACCTCCCTTCAATTACTGTTAGGGGAGATTTATACTCAAAAAAATCGCTATGATGCAGCTACGACAATCTACAATCAAGCCATAAAAGCTGATCCTAATGATTTTCGTCCTATTTTAGCCAAAGCCATGCTCCAACGACAACAGGGGAAAGAAACCGAAGCTCAAACTCTGTTAAAACAGGCGATTGTTTTGGCCCCTGTGTCCTATAAAGAACAAATTAAAGCGATCGCCTTAGAAAAACCCCAGATTACAAGTCAACCCTCAATCGATAAATGATCGGCCGTACCTAACCCCCAACAACCTCCATATATTGACTTTCGAGTAAAAAAGTTCCTTGAGGAAAGTGAACTCCCCAATAACCCCCCGGACGGCGATCCATAACGGTTCCTTCTGCCCCAATGTCTAAAATATCGGCCGGGCGCAGCATGGGCATAGGATCAGCCGTTTTTAGGTAAGGGGGTTGAGTAAGGAGACGAATAATACTACCTACAGCAATTTCTGTTTTATTCATATGGTTTGTCAAATTTGTTGATTAATTCTTTCAATGTACCCGTTGAGCCAATCTCTTTCTCCAAAGTCCAATCAATACAATCCCTTAATTTTTCAGCTAATTCCTTCACATGAGGTTTTTTCAAGAGAGAGATGTGATCTGCGTACACATAGTGAAACTTTAATCCTTTAGTCATTAAAGAACCCCAACCAATTTTAGCATTCCAATATTGATTTTGGTGCTTATCTTCTTGATTAGTTGAAAATACAAGAACTTGACCTGGGTAGGATAGTGGCACGTAATTATTGTAAGCCTGTAAATGCGCTATTTTAATAGATTGGGGCGTTTCAGGCTGGATAGCTCGTTCAAAATCTTTATTAGGCTTTTGACTCATTATCTTTTTAATCTTTTTCAAAAGATAAGTAGGACCAATTTGGAAAAGGAGTACTAAGTGATGAAACAACTTCTCCTTTATAGATATTGGTTTATAATATGGTATAGGATCGAAAAAAACTAGCAGAGCTACTTTCTGGTTTTTCGTGAGAAGTTGTTGAGCTATTTCAAAGGCAACTAAGCTTCCAAAACAGTAGCCTCCTAGAAAATAAGGACCTTCTGGTTGTATGGTAAAAATTTCTTCCAGATAATGAGTAGCCATATCTTCTATACAACTATAAGGTTTCTGTTGACCATCTACACCTTTAGCTTGTAATCCATAAAAAGGCTGATCTGAACCCAGTTCATTAGCTAAAGGATAAAAGTTGAGAATATTTCCGCCACCCCCGTGTACGCAAAAGAACGGAGGTTTACTTCCATTTGGCTGAATTGGTATTAAGGCAGACCATGGCAGGGATTTTCCTTTCTGCTGCACAAGATTGGCCAATTCTTCAACAGTTGGGGCTTGGAAAAGAGTGGCTAAGGGCAGGGTTTTGGCCATAGTCTTCTCAATTTGGGCTAATAGCTTGACCGCCAGCAGGGAGTGTCCTCCCAGGTCAAAGAAATTATCCTTCACGCCGATGGGCTGGATGTCCAGAACTTTTTCCCAAATTTTGGTCAGTTGCAGTTCTACTTCATCCCTTGGAGCAACAAAATTTTGTTGTATCAAGGTTGTCCAATCGACTTTAGGTAAAGATTTTAAATCAATTTTTCCACTAGCAGTAAGTGGAAAAGAATCCAAGCAAACAAAAGCTGAAGGAATTTGATAATGAGGTAATCTTTCCTTTAAAAATTCTCTTAATTGTTGAGGATAAATATTCTGATTATTAATAGGGACAAAATAAGATACTATTTTCTTATCTTCTAAGGTATTTTCTTGAGTAATTACTAATGTTTGTTTGATTTTAGGATGTTCTTTTAAATTTGCTTCTATTTCTCCTAACTCTATCCGAAAACCTCTGATCTTAACCATTAAATCTTTTCGGCTTACGATTTCTAAGTAACCATCTGAATTGATTCTACCCAAATCACCAGTAAGATAAATACGAGAGTCTTTATCATTAGGAACTGGTAAAAATTTTTCTTTTGTTAATTGGGGATTTTGCCAATAACCAGGGGAAAGATAACTACTTTTAACAGCTATTTCTCCTACTTCATTAACGTCTAAATTTTGTCCTTGTTCATCCAAAATTTTAACTTCTTTTATTGGATAACCAGCAGGAATAATCTTACTAGATATCAAACTATTACGTTGTAAGTAAATGATAGCTATACCATTAGTTTCTGATGAACCATAACCATGCTTTAAAATACAATTACTAGAAACTTTTTGCCAAAACCTTTCTACTTCTTTTGTGTATAATTTATCTGTTACAATCATTATTTGACGAAGGCAAGAAAAAAATGTGGTTTTGTCAAGACTATCTATTAATTGATAAAATACTTGGCTAGTACATATAAAATAGTTAATCTTGTTTTCTTGTAACCAATCTTTTAAAGGAAAATGTGCTAATTTTGAAAAGTTATAAGTAACTAAAGTACCACCATTTAATAAACAAGTTAAGATAGCATTAAGCGATCCTGAAAAACTATAGTTGAGTAAAGTTGTCAAACTATCACCTACTTGTATCTTATCTTTATTGCTAGTATTATAGATATGATCAAGATAAAAAGAATGAGTAGTAATTATACCTTTGGGTTTACCTGTTGAACCAGAGGTAAAAACAAGACTAGCTATAGCATTTGGAGCAATAAAAAATCCCAAATTATCCTCATTTATATAAGGGTTTAAAGTATCTATATTAATTATGTTGATATTATTTTCCGCTAAGTTATTGGCTAATGTTAAGTTGTTGAAGTTGGTAATTATTAACTTTGCTTTGCTTTCATCACAAATAATTTTTAATCGCTCTTGAGGTGATTGAGAATCTAAAATAGTATAAAAATTTCTTGTTTTTAAAATTGCCAAAATACTAGTAATAATAGATATTTCATGATCCAATAGGATAATAGTTGATTGATTTTCTAAATGATAATCTTTTAAGATTGATCTAGCTAATTGATTAGCTTTTTTATTGAGATTTTCATAATTTATCGTTTCATTTTCTGTTTTAATAGCTATTTGTTGGGAACAAAAATTTGCTACTTTTTCAAAGCGATCACTAATAGATCCTTCTATTTCTTGTTTGCTAAATTCAATAATTTGTTTCATAATTAATTTGGTGATGTTTTAAGTATTGAAATTTGTTTAGGATAAGCTTAATATTTTCTTTATTTCTTTTGAATCTTTCTTAAGTAAAAATTAAACCAAATATCTACATCTCTGATTAGAGGATAGAATACAGCCAAGCGAAAACTACCTTTTTGTAAATCTCTAAATATTTGATTAACAATCTTACGAATACTTAATTCTACTGATGCTGATTCATCAATAGCATCTAAACTATTTTCAAGGGAAATAAGTAAATCACTAGCAGAAACATCTCTAGATTTATTTATTGTCGTTGATCTAATTTTTTCAGCACAAGAATTAAGACTCATTACTACGGGTACTCCTTCAGGAATACGTCTAGTATGAATATATTTAGTAGGAATTTTAAAATCGGTATATTTTAGGATACCAATAATAAATAATTTGCCAATATTTCTTGAAAAACTTTCAGCAGGACAAGTTCTGGGTGCAGTACCAAAGGGAAGAAAATTGTCTTTTCTTATCTGTTTTGCTGTAGCTTCTGCACTATTCTCATCCCATCGATTTGGCTTGAATTCTTCTGGATTATCCCAATGTAACCGATGATTTTTATAAAAGTTTATATATAAAACTGAGTTTTTTTCAAAACTAATATCTTCACTGGTAAAAGTTTCACTAACTTGTCGATTAGTCTTACCAATGAGAGGAAATAAACGTAAGGATTCATTACAGACATAATCTAAATAATTATAGGTATCAATTTCTTCCCATTGAGGATACCAGTTTAATTTACTTACATATTCTTGTAAATTATTTTTAATCTCTTGTATTTGACATATTGGTACTAAAGTATGACAAATAAATTCAAGTATTTGCACAACACCTGTATGAAAAAAAACACCTCCAATATGTTTAGCCAAAATTTCGTTGTCAAGTTCTTCTAAATCTTTTTTCTGAAAAAAACTACAAAAATGTTGACTTTTTACTTGTTCTTTAATATCTTCATACATCTTTCTCCGAATGGAATGAGAACGTAAGGCTGTACCTTTAAGAGTATCATGCAAATTTTCTATTGCTTTACTATAGATTGATAATTGTTTTGAACTAATATTTTCTTTAAATAATAGCTTAAACATTACCACAATCATCAAAGGACGAATCTCGGTAAATAAATTAGTAATCTGAATTGGTTGTTGCCGGTTTTTGACCCAATTTTCTAAGGTTTCCCAGACTACTTCTGCTATTTCTTCCCTAGAAAGCGATCGCAAAATCGAGAAAGTAATCCGAGATAATTTTTTATGAAACTCTCCTGATTCAAGACTTTCTTGATGAATTTCTCCATAAGGTGACTGAAAATAACGAATTGCTTCACGGTAATAATTATCCCCTCGCAATTGAACTAAGGGATTTTCTAAAAGACTTTTCATCTTTTCACCGGAGATTTTGTCATTAGGTATTTCTCTGTCCATAATTATAATTTTTAATAGTAATAATATAAAGAAAACTAAATTACAAAAATAAAAAATTTGTTTTGCTCAAAATACAAGTATTTTAGGTAGTATTAGTTAAATTATTAATTTCTGTTGCTGCACGATAACCAGATTCAATTGCTCCTTGTATCCAACCATGCCATGCTGAAGTATGTTCGCCAGCAAAATGTATTCTGCCTTCAGAACTAGCACTATGTGGTAAAAGTTGAGTAACTTGTCCTGTATTCAAGAAACTATGAGCTCCTAGTGCATATTCATCTTCATCCCAACAAAATGAAAAACCTCCTTCAAGATAATCAATTAAACCTGGAAGCATAAATTTTAATTGCTTTTGAGCATAGTTTACTCTTTCTGATTCTATCATTGATGTTATTTTTTGTGAAGATGAACCTTTGAAATAAGAAACCAATATTCCTCTTTGTTGGGCAAGATCAAAGGTAGAATGCCAAAGTTCAGTAGGATAGTCTGCCAAACCAAAACCATTGTAATTTTGCTCTAACCAATAACGCTTTCTTACTTGAAAGAAAACTCTCGATGCACTCATATAAGACATTTCCTGAATAGCTCTATTTTTAGCTTTAGATAATGAAGGAGATATGGCTAAATGACGCAGTACAGAAAAGGGAATTGTGCAAATTAAATAATCGGCACTAATTTTATGTTCAAAACCTCCTTTTTTATAAAAAACAATAACATTATTATGGTTTTGAACCAAAGAAAATACTTTTGCGCCATAAAAAATTTTATCTTGAAGATGTCTGGCAAAAGCTTTAGGTAATTGGTCAAAACCACCGACAATTTTAACCTTTTGATTTTCTTTAAGTCCAAAAGCTGTTAAGCGGAAAATTTCTAGAGCAGAGTATTTATCTTTGCTAAAATCCATGTGACCCAAGCCGAACATTTTTGATACATTTTTAGATATACCTTGAGAAATAAGGAACTCTTTTACTGTCATAAAATCATATTTTTTTAAAGAATCATAAGGCCAATTCAGTAAGGAAGGATCGCCCATTTCTGGAAAAAATGGACTAAAAACTTTGTGCCATAAATCTTTTAATGTCATGTTTTTTTCTTCTTCTGAAAAATCAAGAGGATATTGACCTAAAGTTACTTGTTTTTCATCACAAATTCTAATTCTTTGATTTTGACAATAATGAACAAAATCTAATTGCTCTGGATAAAAAGGAGATGTTTGTAGATTAAAATGTTTGATATAGTGGAAAACCCAATCATGATTACTGGGGATGCGTGCTGCTCCTGCTTCGGTATAAAGTTCATCAGCAAATTGTTCACGCAAAGTTTTTATACGTCCACCCGAACTCATTTTTGCTTCTAAAACTGTAACCTGATGTCCAACTTTGTTTAATTCGTAAGCTGCTGTTAATCCTGCTATTCCTGCTCCCAAAATCAACACCTTTTTAGAGTTATTTGTTTTTGTTAATGGTTTGATTAAAGTATTCATAAATTATTGATTATAATTATATATAAAAATAAGATTTAACAAGAAAATTTAGCTTTGTTTCCTTTTAATAAACGTTGACGATTATTGGCAAATTTATCTAAAGTTTCAACGGCAGTTTTATTTGGACAAACTAAACTACCCATTTCTTCACCACCAAATTTTGAACACACTTTCCGATGAGATTCAGCAAGATTTTTATAAGCTATAATGAACTCGTCATGATTTGGTTTAATTTCAAGCGGAATAGAGGAAAAAATTGGTTTTAATTGTTTCCAGAGTTCAATTAAAATAGCATGATCCCAAGACATTAAACCACTAAAATCAGGGGATTTAACCCCAGGGGGATTCATAGTCGAACGGATATAATTTTGATAATGACTAGGATTAAAACTTCCAGTTAATTTCATCGCTGCACTAGAAGCTAACATGAGATTGGTTGCAGTTTTTAATTCTTTTTGGGCTAAGATTAAATCATTTTGTTTAATAGCTTCTTCAAATCTTTTTAAGCAAATAGTCAATCCTTGAGTCATGACAAAAAATGACCAATGAAAGCCTTTCCAGATTCTTAAGGATTGAGTTTCTTCGTTTAACATTTTATAGTTATTCCTCAGATAAATTAAAAGTTCTGAACAGTAAGTTGATATATTCTTGATATCCTTGTTTTAATTTTAGCAATTCTTCGTGATTAAAGTTGTGTAATTTAGATAATAAAAGCAGTTCTCTCATTGCCAAAACAATACTGGAAACAATACTAATTGCTATATTTTCGCTATTACAATGATTCACCATAAAGTAATTATCATAATCCTCAATTTCTTCTAAACTTAAGAAAGTTTCGGTTATAGGATTATTAATTAATGATTGTTGTGTTTCTCCTAAAATTACCATAGCTTCAATCAATTTATCTAGATTTTGGTCTGTATCCGATTCAGTAATAACTATTTGTATTAATTCTAATGTTTTTAAAATCTTATTATTAGTTTCTGAATCGGGAGATAAAGTAGTTGGAAGTTGTAATGGATTTAATAAATTCAGCTTTAAATTATCATTTTTCATTTTCTGAATCCTCGAAACACTCCGATTAAAGAATTAATCTCTATAAGAAGGATCTAGACGATCAAGTTTATTGATTAAAGCTTTAAATCCAAAAGAATTAATCTTTTTTGTACTAGGATTAACATCAAGTTTCTGTTTAAATTGATCAATTTGTTTACTAAAAGATGAGACAATTTCTGAAGATGGTTGAATTAATTTTGCCCCCGTTGACATCGCCAAAATCTGTGTTCGACAAGCAAACTCTAACATATACAAATAAATGAAAGCATCATCTATTTTTTGGCCACAAACAGTTATTCCATGATTACGTTGGATCAAGCATAATTTATCTTTACCTAAAGCCTCGGCTATGCGTTTTCCTTCTTGATGATCTACAGCTAAACCGTCATAGTCATGATAGGCTATTTTGTCATAAAAAACCATGGCTGCTTGATCAATATATAGTAACCCACTATCAAGGGTTGATAATGCTACCCCATAAGGAGTATGAGCATGAATGATTGTGTTAATATCTGGTCTAGATTTGTAAATAGAGCTATGCTGAATAAAACCTGTAGGATTAATAGTTATTTGATTATTATTACCAATAATATTACTTTCAAAATCAAGTTTTACTAAATCAGAAGCTTTGATCTGATTAAATTTAATTCCAAATGGATTAATCAGAAAATGGCAATCCGAATTTGGCACTCTGGTACTAGCATGGGTTAAGGTTAAATCAGCCCAACCAAAAAAGTCAATAAGTCGATAAACTGCTGCTAAATAAATTCTTGCTTGAGATTCATCGAAGATCTCAAATTGTCTTTGTGCATCAATAGTATGGTTTAATTGATTCATAGTTTTTAATGGTTTTTAATTACGATAAGAAGGATCAATTCGATCTAATTCTTTTAATAAACCATCAAATGTTTGTTTATCTAAATTAGGTTTACGAGTATTTGATGGATCTGGTCTTCTTACTTTTTCTAATTGTTTGGCAGTAGAATCTAAAATTTCAGGAGAAAGTTGATTAATTTTTGTTCCTGTTGACATGGCTAAAATTTGGGTACGACAAGCAGACTCGAAAAAATAAAGATTAACAAAGGCTTCTTCAATGGTTCTGCCACATACTACTAAACCATGATTTCTATCTATCATTAATAGTTTTTCTGGTCCTAAATCAGCAACCAAACCAGCTTTTTCCTCAATATTCATCCCTAAACCATTATAGTCATGATATGCTATTTTATTATGAAACATCATTCCTATTTGATCAATAGGTAAAAAACCACATTCAAGGGTAGATACTGCTACTCCATAAGGAGTATGAGCATGAATAACTGCATTAATATCTGGTCGTGCTTCTAATATGGCACTATGGATAACAAAACCAGTAGGATTTACTGGCAAAGAATTGTTATCAATCTTATTTCCTTCAAAGTCTATTTTGACTAAGTTAGACGCTTTTATTTGATCAAAATAAAATTCGATAGAATTAATTAAAAAATGAGACTCAGATCCTGATAATCTAGCACTTGCATGGGTTAAAGTTAAATCATTCCAACCAAAATAATCAATAAGTCTATAAATTGCTGCTAATTTAATACGAATAGAGGATTCATCTAGGTTATAAGGTGTATTTTTTGTTGTTTCAGTGGGAATTGTAGATGTTTGATTCATGTTTTTATTTGTTTTAGTTAGACAAGGATTTTAAAGATTATTCTTTTTACATCGCAAGGATGTATTATTATTGATATTCACCAAAAATAATAAAATGGCGATCGCTTATTTGTTCAAGGAATAAATAATCTAAATTTTGGTTAAGTAATTGCTCTTTTACTTCAGAAATACTGAAAGCTGCACATAGAGAATTAAAAAAGTCTCTTTGTAAAATTAATTGCTCATTTTGGGCATAATTTTTCACTAATTTATCAGCTTCTTCCATACTTTCAGGACGCAATAAATCCATTATGAAGATTTTAGTCCCTGGTTGACTATATTGTCTTAGCGATCGCCAAAGTACAAAAGGATCATGTAAATGATGGAGCAAACTATTACTAATAATCACATCATAATGACTTAATGGTAAAGAAATTTCTGGTAAAATTCCTTCAATCAATTTTACTCTTTGAATGACATTTTGATGACAATTAGCTAAATCTTTGTAAGCATAAGCCAACATGGTTTTTGAACCATCAATTCCATGAATATTACAATCAGAATAAGCTTTAGCAAATCTTAAAGTAATATCTCCTGTACCACATCCTAAATCGAGTACATTATCAGGAATGTAATTAGCAAATTTTTCTTGAAATAATTGAATAAAATAACTATGGGGTTGTTCAAAGTCTGCTTCTGCATAAGCTAAACTTTGCGCTTCTTCTTCCATTAATTCTGGTTCAACTATTCTTTTCATCAGCATAAATACATACTAATTTTACTTAATTTTATTTTGACTTTAAGAAAATAATAAAAGCCTACCTGCATGCAGAACCAGTCGCAATAAAACGATAGTCCATAAGCGAGTCAATTAGAGATTTGGAGATACAAGATTAGTGAATTAATCCTAATATACCCGAAAATACTATTAAAGTCAATAGATTAATCTTATTCATTACTTGTAGGTTGGGTTGAGGGACGAAACCCAACAAACCCGAATCCTGATAAGCTGTCACCCATCTAAATTAGTCCTATTCTACTTATGGGATGGTCGCTACGCGCACCTTCGCTGGGGGGTGATGGAGTGATGGTTTGAGCTTAGATTTAACCCTATATGCATTACTTAACCTTTCAGGATTTTATACTGATTTTATTATAGAAGTTCGGTAGAAGCCAATTTAAGATATGCTAAGCTAATAATAAAGCAGTCATTCCTCACTTGACATGGATAATCTTCCTTGCCTGATAGATCTTGATTAGTTAAAATACAACTATTTTAATCTAACATATAAGGCTAAGTTTACTATTAAAAGTGAACCACGTTAATTTTATCCCTTGTCAAAATTTTAGGTAAAAATGTCGAGTGAGATCTGTAATGTTCTTTTAATAGAAGATAAATTAGATAATGTTAAGCTAGTCCAAGAATTACTGGTAGATGCTCAAAATTCTTCTCTAGCCAACGGATTAAACTTTCCAATAACTTGTGTTGCCAATTTAGAGGAAGGGATGACTATACTAGCAGATCATTCTTTTGATGTGATTTTGCTAGACTTAATTTTACCTGATAGTCAAGGATTTGATACACTGATTAAAATTCGAGAGAAATTTCCTAATATTCCGATTATTGTAGAAACAGAAAATAACGATGAAACCTTAGTTGTTAAATCTTTTCAATTAGGGGCTGATGGTTATTTACAAATTCAAAGTATCGATAGTAACTTATTAGTTTATGCAATTCGTTTAGCTATCGAGCGACAAAAATATCGCAATCAAATAGCCCTCGGACAACAAAAACAACAGCAAGCAGTAGAAATAGCTGACTTAGAATCTATAGTCAGTGCGGGAATAAGTACCAGTATTACTGCTAGAATGTTTGGAGCGGATTCTTTACAAGAAAGCGTACCCGACCTATTTGAAGAATTGGCTCAAATCTATGGTAACTTACTCGAACTGGCCTTAGAACAAAGAATGTTTAAAGTGGATCATAACATCTCCGAACAACTCAAAATGTTAGCGGATAAACTAGGATTTCTCAAGGCCAGTCCTAGAGATGCCATAGAAATACATACTAAAATTTTAAAAGAGAAAAGTGGAGATGTCACCTTAGCCAGAACCCAAGCCTATGTGTCAGAAGGACGTATAATGATCTTAGAATTAATAGGGTATTTAGCATCATTTTATCGAAAATACTATATTAGATTAAGCAACATTACTATCTCACACAAATCTGACTATCGCTAAGCCCTATGAACAAATATCTTTTGAGATTATATATAACTGGAAACTCCATCTATTCTCGGCGTGCGATTACCAATCTTTTACGGATTTGTCATGAAGAACTTAGAGATCAATACAGTGTAGAAATTATTGATGTTTTAGAAGACCCCCAAAAAGCAGAACAAGAGAAAATTTTAGTGACACCCACCCTAATTAAACAATTACCTCCCCCTCTCCAGCGAATTATTGGAGATATGTCTAACACCGAAAAAGTCTTATTAGGCTTAGATTTGATTCCTCAAGAGATAGACACGAGATAAAAAAAATAGCTTGGCAAAAATTAAAGAAACAGGGACAATAAAAAGTGGATAATATTCCACCAAATTTTACCAAAAAATAGAGTAACTAATGAGTCAAGATAACGAACAGGACTATATCCAGAAATTAGAAACCTCCATCCCAGGATTCGATTTTTTATCAGAAGGAGGACTTCCCAAAGGTAGGGCCACTTTAATCGCAGGAACTGCCGGAAGTTCTAAAACGGTGTTTGCTTGTCAGTTTCTGGTTGAAGGCATTAAAAAGGGAGAAAATGGAGTCTTTGTCACGTTTGAAGAACCCCCCAAGGCACTACGGAAAAATATGCGCGGTTTTGGCTGGAATATTGGCGAATGGGAAGAAGAACGCAAATGGGCCTTTGTGGATGCTTCTCCCCAACCAGGAGAACAACCGATGGTCACGGGAGAGTACGATTTAGGGGCGTTAATTGCTCGCATTGAATTTGCTATTCGTAAATATAAGGCTAAACGGGTTTCTCTCGACTCATTAGGGGCAATTTTTAGTCATTTAACTGATAGCGCACAGATTCGCAGTGATTTATTTCGTTTAGCTTCAGCCTTGCGAGAATTAGAAGTTACTTCTATTATGACTGCAGAAAGAACGGCTGAATATGGAGAAATTAGTCGTTATGGAGTCGAGGAATTTGTCGCGGATAATGTGGTTATTTTGCGAAATGTCCTCAGCGATGAAAAACGCCGTCGGACTATTGAAATCCTAAAATATCGCGGCACAAATCATCAAAAAGGTGAATATCCTTTTACCATTATTCCTAATCGTGGGGTGGTTATTCTTCCTCTATCTGCTATTGAACTCGAACAAAAATCATCTAATATTCGTATTACCTCTGGCAGTGAAGAATTAGATAGAATGTGTGGGGGTGGATTTTTTCGTGATTCTATCATTTTAGTCTCAGGGGCCACCGGAACTGGTAAGACTTTAATGGTGACTGAATTTATGGCCGGAGGGGTCATGAATGGGGAAAGATGTTTAATTTTTGCTTTTGAAGAAAGTCGGGAACAACTATTTCGTAATGCTACTGGTTGGGGGGTTGATTTTGAGAAGATGGAACGAGAAGGAAAACTAAAAGTTGTCTGTCGTTATCCTGAAACCACAGGATTAGAACATCACCTCATTATGATGAAGGAAATTATCGAAGAATTTAAACCAAATCGAGTAGCGGTTGATAGTCTTTCTGCTTTAGAAAGAGTGTCTGCTCTTAAAGGGTTTCGAGAATTTATTATTGGCTTAACTTCTTTTATTAAACAACAAGAAATTGGGGGATTATTTACGTCTACAACTCCAACTCTTTTAGGAGGTTCATCCATTACAGAGGCTCATATTTCTACTATTACGGACTCAATTATTTTACTACGATATGTAGAAATGTATGGGGAAATGCGTCGAGGAATTACCGTATTAAAAATGCGTGGTTCAATGCACGATAAAGATATTCGGGAATTTTCTATTGATAATAAAGGAATGCACATAGGTAAACCTTTCCGCAATGTAACCGGAATTTTAGCTGGAACTCCTATGTATACAGCACAAAGTGAAGTAGATAGATTAAGTACAATGTTTGAGGAATAAAAATTAATCCCAAAATTAAGAATTAATCTGCTGTATATTGGGTTTGAGATCGGTTATCTGTTTAGAATTTAAAGATGCCGATTCTCCAGAATTATCGATAGCTTGCATGAGAAAATAATTAAGAACTGTACGAATGGCAATAATGACGATCAATCTAGCAATATCATCCCATTTACTAGAGATCATAGTGTTAAGAATACTTGCTCCTATTAAAAAACTTAATCCCAAAGAAAAGGAATATCCCATCGCTAAACGGCTTTTGTGAAAGCCTTCTGGTGTTGGAGGTTTAAATAATAAATACTTCAAAAAAATAATTAAGGCTTTAGTAACACCAATAAAAATCACAAATACGGCAAGTACTTGACAAAAGTTCGTTAGAATAATATTCAAATTTCTAACAATTGATGACAGATTTATACTGAGGAATTCAAAGTTCATTGAAGCTAAATTATTACAAATACTTTAACTCTAAAGAGTTAAGCTATACAGACAAAGGTTGCCTACGCAACCTAGAAACCTAGAATTTAGTCCGGGAAGGCGGACGATCGTTTTTATAGGATCAGGCATAAGGTCTGTTATTAATTATAGCAGTGTCTAACCCCTTCTACTGATATTAGTTTTGTGATTTATCGATTACTTAATAATGTTGATTCAGAGGCTGAACTAATCACATCACGGACGCGATAAATAGGGCGTTTTTGGGATTCATGATAAGTCCTCATACCTAATTCAGCTAATAACCCAAAGCTAAATAATTGTACCCCAGTTAATAACAAAAGCACCGCTAAAATGAGTAAGGGACGATGACCAATACTTTGACCTACAACCAACTTTAAAAAGGTTAAATAACTGCCACAAGCTACCCCTAACACCATAGAAATTAAACCTAAAAACCCAAACCCGTGCATAGGACGAGTTAGGAATTTTTTCATAAAAAATACGGTTAATAAATCCATTAAAACTCGAAAAGTTCGCCCTAAACCGTATTTACTTTTGCCATGAATACGAGCATAATGATTAACCGGAATTTCCGTAATTTTTGCCCCTTCAATATAAGCTAATGCGGGTAAAAATCGATGTAATTCACCATACAAATTAAGATCGGCGATTAATTCAGACCGATAAGCTTTTAAAGAACAACCATAATCATGAAGTTTCACTCCCGTTACTTTACCAATTGTCCAATTAGCAATTTGAGAAGGAATTAAACGAGTTATACGATCATCTTGTCTATTTTTACGCCAACCACTAACTAGATCATACCCTTCTTTTAACTTAGAAAGTAATCGAGGAATATCCTTAGGATCATTTTGTAAATCTCCATCTAAAGTGACAATAATTTGTCCTTGAGCATAATTAAATCCCGCAGACATAGCGGATGTTTGCCCATAATTTCGACGCAAGATAACTGCTTTTAAATCTGTTCGACTACGAGCTAATTGACATAGTAAATTAGTTGAGCCATCCTCTGAACCATCATCAACACAAATAATTTCATAATCTAGATAGTTTTCTTGTAAAATATTAGCAGTCCGGTTAATTAACTCTGATAAACTATCCACCTCATTAAAAATGGGAATAACAATTGATATTTTATCAGAGAAAATTCGATAATTTTGCTCTATCTTAGTATGAGATAATTCTAATTGTTCCATAATCACTCCTCTAGCTTGGTATTTATATACCATTTTTACTTAAACAAACAGACATAAAATCTATAGGTTAAATTTTAGTCCTATCCTATGTTATTCCCCATTAAGTCTTTGTCTGAATTACTATCATTATTAGACTCTATTTCTGCTGTTTGGTATCCCTTAAGTGTGGTTGCCCTCTATTTAGGGATTATTATTGCCCTGGCAGAAGGATTAAACCGTTTACGGGGAACAAATGCCGAATTTACCCGTAAAATCGTGCATATTGGCTCAGGAAATGTTATCGTATTAGCATGGTGGCTCCAAATTCCTTTATGGGTTATTCTAGGAGCATCTGTTATTGCCAGTATTGTCGCCTTAATCTCCTATTTTCTACCCATTCTTCCCAGTATCAACAGCGTGGGACGAAAAAGCTTAGGAACTTTCTTTTATGCTATCAGTATCGGTATTTTAGCTTATTATTTTTGGTCAAATCATCAACCCCAATATACAGCAATTGGCATTTTAGTTATGGCCTGGGGTGATGGGATGGCCGCTATTGTGGGTCAAAATTGGGGAAAACATCCTTATCATATTTTCGGAGTCAGTAAAAGTTGGGAAGGGTCATTAACCATGATGGGGGTTAGTGTTTTTGTGACCAGTCTTATTCTCTTATCTATTGGTAGTCCCATCGGTTTAACCGTCCTTATTTCGTTGCTAGTAGGGGTATTTGCTACCGGGTTAGAAGCGTTTTCCATCTGGGGAATTGATAATTTGACCGTTCCTGTCGGTAGTGCAATTGTTGCTTTTTACTTAGGTCAACGATTATAGGAGTTACGCATTGACAAATTAGGTCAAATATGTATTTCCTGGTTAGAGACAGCGATCGCTATCATCAATACTTAATGTTCCACCTATAAGTTCAATATATTGTTTAACTTAAATGTCGGGCTAAGTCCCGCGCTATAAACGAGCGGGACGCATCGAACCGCAGGTGAGTACCCGCAATGTTTTAGCGTCGGGATACAGCCCGACCAATATATTAACGTGCGGCAGCACAACCTCGTCCGATAAATATATGTTGCCACATCGGTTATTAAATTGAATCAGACTAACCCTATAATGTCTAAAGCAGATTGGGTGTTAACCCATCGGTTAGCACCTGATACCATTCGCTATACCACTTGGGAGGTAGCTAAACCCTTCCAGAGTCGGGGGCGAGGGATTTCCCTGTTAGCTGAAGCGATACGTCGTCAAATTAACAGTGATGTTCCGTATCTTACGGGTTCGGTTTCTCACCATTATCCCCGTTTGTTGCAGTTTGTCGGACGACACCTAATACCCTATTTAACTGGCTAGGAGAAGTGCGACAGACGAGTAAATTGATTAAATCTTCAGAGGAAAACTAATTCATGGCTGATCCTATATTCAATTCTCCCCAAACCAACCCCTTCGGACTGAGGAAGGTGGGGGTTTTGGCTAAACCAACCTTTGCCGATATCGATGGGGATGGGGACTTAGATGCTTTTGTGGCTGCTGGTGACGGCAATACCCAGTTCTTCCGCAACACGGGAACGGGGTCTGCTCCCAGCTTCACCCTTGAGGCTACCAACCCCTTCGGACTGACGGATGTGGGGGGTAATTCTGCACCCACCTTTGCCGATATCGATGGGGATGGGGATTTGGATGCTTTTGTGGGTGCTGCTGACGCCAATACCACATTCTACCGCAACACGGGAACGGGGTCTGCTCCCAGCTTCACCCTTGAGGCCACCAACCCCTTCGGACTGACGAAAGCGGGGTATAATTCTTCACCCACCTTTGCCGATATCGATGGGGATGGGGACTTGGATGCTTTTGTGGGTGAAATCAACGGCAATACCCGGTTCTACCGCAACACGGGAAGCGGGTCTGCTCCCAGCTTCACCCTTGAGGCCACCAACCCCTTCGGACTGACGGATGTGGGGATTTTTGCTACACCCACCTTTGCCGATATCGATGGGGATGGGGACTTGGATGCTTTTGTGGGGAACTCATACGGCAATACGACATTCTATCGCAACACGGGAAGCGGGTCTGCTCCCAGCTTCACCCTTAAGGCCACCAACCCCTTCCGACTGAGGGATGTGGGGCTTTATGCTGGCCCCACCTTTGCCGATATCGATGGGGATGGGGACTTGGATGCTTTTGTGGGTGAATTCAACGGCAATACCCTGTTCTTCGAGAATGATCCTACTAACCTAGTTAATAATGCCCCCACAGGTTCACCCACTGCCACTTTAAGCGATACTGCTGAAGATACAGCCATTATCATTTATGCGTCTGACTTATTAGCAGGGTTTAGCGATGTAGATGGTGATAACCTCTCATTTGTTAACTTAACTGCTGATAACGGTGCATTGGTAGACAACTTTGATGGGACTTATACCTTCACCCCAACTACTAACTTTAATGGTACTGTCACCCTTACCTACGGTGTAACTGATGGTAGAGTAACCTTGGCCGGTCAAAGCAGAACCTTCTCTGTAACGCCCGTTAATGATGCTCCTGTTGGTTCACCAACTGCTACTTTAAGCAACACGGCTGAAGATACACCTATCACGATTACAGCAGCTAACTTATTAGCAGGGTTTAGCGATGTAAATGGTGATACCCTCTCAGTTGTTAACTTAACTGCTGATAACGGTGCATTGGTAGACAACTTTGATGGGACTTATACCTTCACCCCAACTGCTGACTTTAATGGTACTGTCACCCTTACCTACGGTGTGAGTGATGGTACGGCAACCTTAGCCGATCAAAGCCAAACCTTCTCTGTAACGCCCGTTAATGATGCTCCTGTTGGTTCACCAACTGCTACTTTAAGCAATACGGCTGAAGATACACCTATCACGATTACAGCAGCTAACTTATTAGCAGGGTTTAGCGATGTAGATGCTGGTGATACCTTATCCGTAGTCGGTTTAACTTCCAATAACGGTGCATTAGTCAACAACGGTAATGGGACTTATACTTTCACCCCAACTGCTAACTTTAATGGTGCAGTTAATCTAACCTACGGTGTAACTGATGGTACGGCAACTTTAGCTGGTCAAAGCCAAACCTTCTCTGTAACACCCGTTAATGATGCTCCTGTTGGTGTTAACGACACTGCTAGCACTGGCTTCAATACTACCGTCAGTATCCAAGCTAGTACCCTACTGGCTAATGATACCGATGTTGATAACAGCGTCTTGAGTATCACTGGTGTCAGTGGTGTCACTAACGGCACTGCGGTACTTAACAATAATGGCACTGTCAGCAACACCGCAGATGATTATATTCTCTTTACCCCAATTCGATTCAGTGGTAATGCCAGCTTTAACTACACCCTCAGTGATGGTAGTTTGACTGGTACTGCTACCGTTACGGTGGCTGTCGGTGGCAGCCTTACAGGTACTAACAAACCAGATAACCTGGTTGGTGGTAATGGTAACGATATCCTCAACGGTGGCAATAGTAACGATACCCTCGACGGTGGTAATGGTAACGATATCCTCAACGGCGATAATAGCAACGATATCCTCTATGGTGGTAGCGGCAACGATACCCTCAACGGCGGTAATGGTGAGGACCTCTTGTATGGCGGTATTGGCAACGATGTCCTCAACGGCGATAATGGCAAAGATACCCTTTATGGTGGTCTTGGCAGTGATACCCTCACCGGTGGCAACGCTCAAGATGTATTTGCCTATACTGGTGGGGATGGTTCTGATACCATTACTGACTTCGTTAGGGGTGAAGATAAAATCGGACTGTATAACGGTTTGAGCTTCGGGCAACTGAATTTCTCAGGAAGCACTATTCGGGTGGCTTCCACTAATGAAATTTTGGCAACCCTGACTGGTATTAATACCACGACCCTAATTGCGGCCGATTTCGTCAACATCTAGGATTACAGGCTGTTCTGGTTCTTGGTGGGGCATAGATTTTGCCTCACCTTGAGCCGTATTTCTGTACCCGTGATGTGTCCTACTCAAATCTTACACCTGATATCAAAAACCCGATTTAACCCTGTAGGGGCATGGCATTAACAATCTGTGAAAATTACCATAATATTAATGTTGCCATGCCCCCTATTCAATGAAAATTATTTTGATTTGGGCATGGCATTTTGAAAATTTTGTTTTTATCAACAGGTTATCATTGCCATGCCCCTACATTTATTCTCTCTCCTTCATTTTATCAGTTTTCTGCTCTTTATTTTTAGTGGTGCAGCCGCACTCGCTCCGCGAGACCGCCTTATGTGTTTAGACTAAGCATATTTAAATTGATCTGTCAATGCGTAACTCCTAGATTATTTTAACATTAACCCCCTAGCATTATTGTGTCTAGAGGTTTATCATTAAACAGTAATTCCTAGGAGACGAAAACAAGAGTTATGGTATTTTCAATTTCTCTCAAACAAAATCAATATTCTACTTATATTCTTTCGGATGAAACGGCTTTATCTCGTGTAGAAGTTGTTCCCGAAAGAGGAGGAATTATTACCCGTTGGTCAATTCAAGGACAAGAGATTTTTACTCTCGATGAAGAAAGATTTACTCACCCAGACTTAAGTGTTAGAGGTGGAGTTCCTATTCTTTTTCCTTTGTGTGGTAATCTTCCTGATAATACTTATACTCATGATTCTAAAACTTATACATTAAAACAACATGGATTTGCCAGAGAGTTACCTTGGACAGTAACGGGACAAGGGACAGATTCTTGTGCTAGTTTGACAGTAAATTTAAAGAGTAACAATCAAACTTATTCTGTTTATCCCTTTAATTTTACCGTAAAATTTACCTATGAATTAGACGGAAAAGTTTTGCGCATTCGTCAACAATATACTAACGAATCAGACAAAACAATGCCTTTTTCTGCGGGATTTCATCCCTACTTTTTTGTGCCGAATAAAGCCGAATTATATTTTGATATTCCTGGAAAATCTTATCAAGATCAACGTACTAAAGAAAATTTTCCTTTTAGTGGAACTTTTGATTTTGAACAAGAAGAAATTGATGTAATGTTCAAGCCTCTTTCTTCTGCTTCTGCTACTATGATAGACAAACAACGGAGCTTAAAGATTGACCTAACTTGGTCAGATTTCTATTCTACCTTCGTTTTTTGGACAGTTAAAGGCAAAGATTTTGTTTGTCTTGAACCTTGGAGTGCGCCTCGTAATTCCTTAAACACCGGAGAAAACTTGACAGAACTTGCTCCTGGTGAGACTTGTGAGGCAGTGTTCACTATTCGTGTAGATTCTTTTTGACAAAAGGCTTGCCTTTACCAAAAGTCTATGCTACGATGGTAAATCGTGTGCAAGAAAACACATCGGGTCGCTAGCTCAGCGGTAGAGCACTCGGCTTTTAACCGATCGGTCTTGGGTTCGAATCCCAGGCGACCCATTATTGTAGGATTTATGCGACGCTTCCACAAATTGTGCTTTTTGTGGGGGCAATTCATGAGCCTAGAAGTCGTTCATCAATATTGTAGACAAAAATGGTCTTACATGATCAAATGTCCTTAATGGAATGTTAAGTACTCGGAAAGAAATAAAGTCCACTGTCTTAAGAAATGTAAACTAGCTGTTAACCCTCTCCCAGATTTTGCCCTTAACTCAACCACTTATAATTAGGCTGTCTAGACAGCCTTTATTCTTATATAATAAGGCTTTAGCCTGTATTCATTTATTAAATTTACATGGCAAGTTCAGTAGAACCCTTGAAAATTTTAGACTTAGTTTGTCCGGAATTATCCGTGTATCATATGAGGTATAAATATAAATAAGTAGGTAGACAAAATTAATTACACAAAATTTGTAGGGGCGGGTTTTTTACATAAATCAATGATTCTCACAAAAAAATTAAATAAACCCGCCCTTACTACCGTTGTTACTCAACCATTACGACTATATCAAAACCCGCGCCTTGACTGTGCAATTAATTTTGCGCACGGTACTTACTAAATAATTACAGATGGCAATGAAACTTATTGAGTTCAATGACAAGCAACAGGATTGTCCAAATTATATGAAAACAAAATACTTAACGTTATTTCAGAGAAAAATCTTACAAAAAAATCTTGAAGGGGATGTTGAGGGAAAATATCGTCAACGAATTGAAATTATATTATTAGCTGATGAAGGAAAAAGCCAAACCGAAATATGTCAGTTATTAGGGTGTAGTCAAGCGACAGCTAGACATTGGATAATGATGGCACAGAGTGGTCAAGCGCATTGCTGGAAGAACAATAAAATTGGTCGCCCGAAAAAAATTGATGAGGAGTATTTAAAACGTTTAAAAGAATTAGTTAGCCACAGTCCTAGTCATTATTGCTACTCATTTAAGCGATGGACAGCCGACTGGTTAAGCAGACATTTAGAAAAAGAATTTGACATTAAAGTTAGCAATCGCTATATTAATCAGCTTCTCAAACAGATGGGGTTATCGACAAAACCGAAACAAAATAAACTTGAAAATCATCATCTATCTTTATCAAACACAAAAAACTTACTGATTCAAGATATTCCTAATCACAACCGAATTCAATCAGAAAAGTTTTGGTTATTCAAGTTATTTCAAGTTGAATAAAAATCATGGTACAAAGTAATAATACGGTTATCTCTCGCCACCAAATAACTCAAGTATTAGGCTATAGTCTATCAGAAAAAGAATTTTCTCAATTGCAGCAACAAATTAAATTTATTGAACCTCCAGTTGGCTTGTTTTGGGAAACTACAAATGCGGAAGCTGGTCTTTATATTGTTATTACTGGTAAATCTAGATTAGTCAATCAATCAAATGAGAAAATCTGCACCCTAGAAATAGGAGATACCTTTGGAGAATGTAGATTTTTTCCTAATGAAAACTTTGAAAACTATGGAGTGAGGGCTGGTTTAAACACTAAACTTTGCTACTTTTCTCCTGAATTATTATTTCCTTTAATTAGTAAATATTCCCCAATAAGAGAGCATTTTTATCAGCAATCTCAAAAACGAAATAACCAATTAAAACCCACAGAAGTAGTTCAAAAAAACATTAATATTTCTCTAAATTTACCGGCGGAAAAATCATCACCTACTTCTCAAAAAATAATCAATAAAGCCTACTTTCCTAGTCCCAGCCAAAAAGTAAGTCACCTGTTACAAAAAGTGTGGCGACGCTACCCTTTTTATGCTCAACAAAGTGCCTCCGACTGTGGGGCTGCTTGTTTAGTCATGGTAGCTCGTTATTGGGGCAAAAAACTTAGTGTAAACCGTTTACGGGATATTGCTAATGTCGATAGAAATGGGGCATCTTTGCGGGGACTTTGCCACGCAGCAGAAAGCATAGGTTTTGGCACTCGACCCGTAAAAGCTAGTTTAGACAAATTAGCTCAACAACAACTTCCGGCCATTGTTCATTGGCAAGGAAAACATTATGTTGTCGTCTATGAAATTACCAAAAAAGACGTAGTAATAGCTGACCCAGCCATTGGACAAAAAACCATTAGTCACAGGGAATTTAAGGAAAATTGGACAGGCTATACCCTGTTATTACAGCCTACAGTTTTATTAAAAAATACTAAGGAAAATACCACTCCTTTTTTGCAATTTTTTGAGTTAGTTAAACCCCATGGGTTAGTATTATTTGAAATATTTATTGCTTCTTTATTCATTCAAATATTTGGACTTATTACTCCGATTTTTACCCAACTTATTTTAGACAGGGTGGTGGTACAGCGATCAGAAGTTACCTTATTCGCAGTGGGGTTAGGGTTAGTCATTTTTGGCTTATTTCGAGTCGTCATGATGGGGCTACGTCAATATTTATTAGATCATACTGCTAACAAAATAGACATTACATTAATTGTCGCATTTATTAACCATACTTTGCGTTTACCTTTGGGATTTTTTGAATCTCGTTATGTGGGAGATATTATCTCTCGTGTCCAAGAGAATCGCAAAATTCAACGATTTTTAACAGGGGAAGCTTTGTCAATTTTCCTAGATTTAATTACGGTTTTTATCTATCTAGGATTGATGTTTTGGTATAGCTGGAAAATGGCTCTTTTGTCCCTAGTAATTATTCCACCTTTTTTGTTACTAGCTTTAATTGCCACCCCGTTTTTAAAGCGAATTTCTAGGGAAATCTTTGCCGAAATGGCCAAAGAACAAAGTTATTTAATTGAAGCCCTTAGCGGGGTGCGTACTGTCAAATCTAGTGCTGTTGAAAGAACCGTCCGTTGGCATTGGGAAGAATTACTACACAAAGAAATTACCACACAATTTTCTGGTCAAATTATTAGCAACCGTCTCCAAATTTTTAGTAATGGAATTGAAGCATTAGCTACCACAGGATTACTTTGGTATGGGGCATGGTTAGTTATTCACAATCAACTAACTATCGGGCAATTAGTGGCATTTAATATGCTATTTGGTAATGTTATTCGTCCATTTCAAAGACTTACCGTATTATGGGAACAATTACAAGAAGTTGTCATTGCAGTTGAACGGCTTAATGATGTTCTCGACTACGAACCAGAAGAAGATTTACAACATCAATCACGACAAATATTACCTCAAATTAAAGGTAATATTCGCTTTGATAATGTCACCTTTCGTTATCATCCAGAAAGTGATTTAAACGTGCTAGAAAATCTTAGTTTTGAGATCCAACCTGGGCAAACTGTGGCCTTAGTGGGGCGCAGTGGTTCGGGTAAAACCACAATTTCTAAGCTAGTTTTAGGACTTTATCCCGCAACCGATGGTAAAATATTAATTGATGGACAAGATATCCATAGTTTGTCCCTAAGTTCTTTGAGACAACAAATTGGTGTAGTGGATCAAGATACCTTTCTTTTTGGGGGAACAATTCGAGAAAATATTAGTTTAGCTCATCCTGATTCTATTCTAGAGGAAATTATCGAAGCAGCTACATTAGCAGGGGCTGATGAGTTTATTAAAAAACTACCAATGGGGTATGAAACCCAAATCGGAGAAGGGGGAGGTATGCTATCAGGAGGACAACGACAACGTTTAGCGATCGCTCGTGCATTATTAGGTAATCCTCGTCTTTTAATTTTAGATGAAGCCACCTCCCATTTAGATGCAGAATCAGAGCGAATTATTCAAACAAATTTAAACTCTATTCTTCGGCATCAAACCACTTTAGTTATCGCCCATCGTCTTTCTACAGTGCGTAAAGCAGACTTGATTTTAGTGCTAGATCGAGGGGTATTAATTGAGAGTGGAACCCATGAAGAATTAATGGCTAAACGGGGTCATTATCATTACCTCAATCAACAGCAATTAGATGTTGCTAGTTAAACTCTATTTTCTAATTTGCTTTGTAATTATTGAGCTTTTGGACTAAGATTATGACTAACGGAGTTAATAACGGACGCATAACGAAACAATCTCAAAATGAGTTATCTCAAGATGATCAATTAATCTCCCAAGTTACGGAAACTCAAACTAATCATCAGGATGATTGGGCTAATTCAACCAAAGATATCCTTGATACTTTACCCCGTGTTTGGACAAGGGGACTACTCTATTTTTTGGTTGTTTTTGTTATTATTGTATTACCTTGGGCTTTATTAGCTAAAGTGGATGAAACTGGAACCGCAAATGGTAAATTGGAACCCAAAGGAAAGACAATAAAATTAGATGCACCTGTAGAGGGAAAGGTATCTTTAATTAATGTCAAAGAAGGAGATATCGTTAAATCAGGACAAAGTTTAATTGAGATTGAATCCGAGTTAATTCAAGCTGATTTTAAACAACAACAAACTAAACTCGAAGGACAAGAACAAAAGTTAAATCAATTAAATTTTTTGGAGAAGCAACTACAGTTAGTATTTCGGACTCAACAACAACAAAATCAAGCCCAAAAATTGGAAAAACTAGCGCAAGTTAATCAAGCTAAACAGAACCTTGATGCCTTAAAAAATGCCTATGATTTACAAAAAGAAGAAAAACTAGCACAAGTTAATCAAGCTAAACAAGAGTTAGCACATAATCAAGAAGCGATTAAATTAGCGGAAATTCAGTTTAAGAATGCCCAAGGTGTTAAGAATCGTTATGATACTGCAGTTGAAGAAGGTATTGTTTCACAAATTCAGGTAATAGAAAGAGAAGATACTGTACAAGAAAGGAAAAAAGCTTATGAACAATCAAAGTCTGATATTCAACAAGCAAAACACCGTTTAGCGGAGCAAAAAAGTAGTTATGAACGCACTCTTAAAAAAGCAAGAACTGATATTAAGGATGCTGAGTTAAGGCTAAAAGAGCAAGAAAATAGTTCTGATAGTTTGATGGGATCTGCTGAACTTTCTTTGTTAAAAAATAAAGAAGAAATAAATAATCTGCAAACCGAAATAAGTACTTTAAAATCAGACATTAAGCAAACAAAAAGTCAGATAGAAAGTTTACAGTTTCAGTTAAGTCAACGGGTTGTAAAAGCCCCCATTGCAGGAACAATTTTTCATTTACCAATTGAAGGAGAGGGAACGGTTGTTCAATCAGGAACTCGACTTTTAGAAATTGCCCCCCAAGGAACTGCTTTGATTTTACGGGCGCAAATGGCAACAACAGAAAGTGGTTCTATTACCAAAGGAATGCTAGTTAAAATGAAGTTTGATGCTTTCCCTTTTCAAGATTATGGTATTATTGAAGGGAAATTAATCGAGGTTTCTCCAACTACGTCAGAGATAGATACTCCTAACGGTAAAGTTTTAGCTTATGACTTGAAAATTGAACTTAATAAGACTTGTATGCCAACCCCTAAAAAATGTATTAAGTTACGTCCTGGGGATACGGCAACAGCAGAGGTTATTGTGCGTCAGCGTCGTCTAATTGATTTCGTGCTTGATCCCTTTAAGAAGTTACAAAATGGAGGATTCAAGCTTTAATAACAAAAGAATAAAGTAGAGGTCATTAAAGATTCGGTTTTCCCTAGCCAGACAAAACTAAAATAATTATTTCTTTTTTTATTATAGAGTTTTCAATAACAGAAGAAAGTCAATGAGATGAAATGATATCACCAATATCGTACCTAAAGGTTTATTGTCGCCCGATGTGATATGATAGAATGATGAACAAAACAGGCAAAGCAGCAAAATAACGATAAAATATATAGATGGATGTCGTCTATTGCTTACAAGGAACTGAATTTGAATGGGATACCAATAAAGCTCAAATTAATCTTCAGAAACATGGGGTAACATTTGAGGAAGCAGCAGAAGCATTTTTTGACCCATTTTATCAAACAGGAGATGGGACAATATATGGTGAAAGAAGAGAATTTATTCTAGGTTATTCCCTAGCTTATCGCATTCTATTTGTCGTTTATGTAGAAAGAAATCAACGAACTCGAATTATTTCTGCACGTCCAGCCACTCGAATAGAGAAAAAGCAATATGAACAATCCTAATGAAAAAATTATTCTCAATATCAAACCCCGTCCCTCAGAAACCTTATCCATTGTTATTCCTAAAGATACCCTGGAATCTCTCAAAGAAATAGCCAATAATCAGGATATGTCTTTAGAAGCCCTATTAAAATTTTACATCGGAAAAGGCTTACGTCAAGATTTAGCAAAATTGGCCTCTGATTCAGAAATAGTAACTTATCATCATTAAAACTTTCAATATAACATGACGATTATGTTAGAAAATATCACTATTACCGAAGAAGAAATCCTAAAACAAGCTAAATTCTCTGGTAAAATGCCAGAAATAATAGAAGGAATTATTAATCGTCAAATTATTGCTGAAGAAGGGAATAGGGCAGGAATTACAGTAGAAACAGAAGAACTCCAGCAAGCAGCAGATCAATTTCGGTTAGTAAAGAACCTTCAGAGTGCGGAAGAAACTCATAAATGGTTAGAAAAAAATCAGCTTTCTGTAGATGATTTTGAAGAGATGCTTTATTATAGTATTCTTTCTGGAAAATTAGCTAACCATCTTTTTGCTGATAAAATTGAAGCTTATTTTTATCAAAATCAATTAAATTATGCTGAAGTGGTAATGTATGAAGTTGTCTTAGATGATCAAGATTTAGCAATGGAATTGTATTATGCTATTGATGAACAAGAAATGAGCTTTTGGGATGTAGCACATCAATATATACAGGATACAGAGTTAAGACGTAAAGGGGGATATTTAGGAAGGGTTAAACGTCAGGAGTTAAAACCAGAAATTTCTGCGGCTGTTTTTGCAGCAAATCCTCCCCAATTTCTGAAACCTATTATGACATCTCAAGGAGTTCATTTAGTTTTTGTAGAGGAGATAATACAACCAGAATTAGATGAGAATATAAACTATCAAATATTATCTGATTTGTTTTCTGAATGGTTAAAAGAAAAATTTCAGCAAGTTGATATGACGGCTAGTGCCTCTCCCGTGCCTGTGGTGATAAGTAAAGCTTATAATTCGTAGGGTGGGTTAGACGCTGCTATAATTTTGATGAAAAACGCATAACTTTTAAGGCGCGTCGTAACCCATCATCTTAAGTATTGTAGCTGATTATACATTTTATACCAAGATGTCGGGAGAGCCTGTTCTCAACTCTTTTTAGCCTTTTTCAAACCTAACCCAATCCCGAAACTGCCCAAAGCCAACAATCCTAACACAGACGATGGTTCAGGAACCGCCTGGGTGTCATTAATTCCTGCGACCCAAGCTTCAATATTTCCGTCAGGGTTCACCCCAAAACCAACAATGGTTGAACCATCATTAGAAATATCTGCAACTTCCAACGCTCCCCAACCCGTCAAGTCCAAACCCAAGTCAACGAATAATTGACGCAGAGGGCGAATTCCGCTATTTTTATCCCAAATAAAGGGTTCTATGCCCAAATCACTCTCACTTTGTCCAATCACAATCGAGCCATCTCCAGAAACCGCAAAAGACCGGCTGAAAAAATTGCCTCCAGGTAAATCTCCCAACCCGACGAGTCCTGTATCTGCACTCCAAATAAAAGCTTCTGTCCCACTCGTATCCGAAATAGGAAGACCACCAGCACTAGAGTTGGCACTAGAACTCCTCCCTACAATAATCGAACCATCAGTTGAGATATCCGTCGCTCGGCTAAAAAAATCGCCCCCAGCTAAATCTCCCAACCCGACAAGTCCTGTATCTGCCCTCCAAATAAAGGCTTCCACGCCATTGTTACTGCTGCCACTGCCTACAATAATGGAACCATCATTAGAAGTTGAGGTGGCTACGCTGTTAAAAAGGCCTCCGGGTAAATCTCCTAACCCGACGATTCCTGTGTCTGCCGTCCAGCGAAAAGCTTCCAGGCCAGAGGCACTGCTACTCTGACCAACAATAACAGAGCCATCGGGGGAAACTTTAAAACTAAAACTGAAGAAATTCCCTCCAGGTAAATCCCCCAATGGTACAAGTCCGGTTTCAGCAGTCCAGCGAAAAGCTTCTAGGGGTGGGAAACTTCCATTGTCAGTGCTGGAACTGACGCTAGAACCAACCCCTGCAATGACAGAACCATCAGCAGAAACCCCAAAAGATGTACTGATAAAATTCCCTCCTGGCAAATCTCCTAACCCTACAAGTCCGCTTTCTGCAGTCCAGCGAAAGGCTTCATTTTCACCAACAGGGGTTACGCCAGAACCGACGACGACCGAACCATCAGCACTAACGGCTAAAGCACCACTGCTAAAAGCTCCTCCTGGCAAGTCTCCTAGTCCTGTAAAGAAAGCAGCCATAGCGGGAGTAGCTCCATTGAAGCCTCCGAAAACGGCTCCCGCAATGATAACAGTAAATTGGAAAAGGCTTTTTTTAGACATTGTTATCTCTCTCAACACTTTTTATTGAATATGCTCGATATTAAGCAACAACAAAGAGAATTAGTCTCTTAAATCCCACTTAAATAGTAACTCAGCCGGAAGATATTTCCGGCTAAGATACGGGAGTGCCGATGCTTTTCTAACCTATGCTGTTCTCAAACCCGTCATGTATTCTGTCGGGAATTTTTCCTTTAAACTAGGAAATTGAAAAAGCCCTTACAGCCACTGAGAATTGGTGGCTTAATTACCACAATTGGATCAAATGGATCAAATGGATCAAAGATTACCAATTCTCCCCCCCGAATTTGGTTAAGGTCGCTCTCCTCTTTAAGAGTTTCAAGACTATTTTCCTCGATTAATTGGGGGTTTAGCTCAAGATTATCGATTTTGATTTTAGACATTGCTCTAATCTCCTTGTTGAATTTTTCAAGCTTTCAATAAAGTCGAGGGTTTGACTTTATTATTAACTCAGCCGGAAGATAATTCCGGCTAAGATACAGGAGTGCCGATGCTTTTCTAACCTATGCTGTTCTCAAGCCCGTCATGTATTCTGTCGGGAATTTTTCCTTTAAAATAAACCAAACCAACCCTTACAGCCACTGAGAAACAGTCCTCCCCGAATTTTATTGAGGTCGCTTTCGTCTTTAAGAGTTTTAAGACTATTTTCCTCAATTAATTGGGGGTTTAGCTCAAGATTATCGATTTTGATTTTAGACATTGCTCTAATCTCCTTGTTGAATTTTTCAAGCTTTCAATAAAGTCGAGGGTTTGACTTTATTATTAACTCAGCCGGAAGATAATTCCGGCTAAGATACAGGAGTGCCGATGCTTTTCTAACCTATGCTGTTCTCAAGCCCGTCATGTATTCTGTCGGGAATTTTTCCTTTAAAATAAACCAAACCAACCCTTACAGCCACTGAGAAACAGTCCTCCCCGAATTTTATTCAATTCGCTTTCCTCTTTAACAGTTTCAAGACTATTATACTCAATTAATTGGGGGTTTAGTTTAAGATTATCAATTTTGATTTTAGACATTATTCTAATCTCCTTGTTGAATTTTTCAAGCTTTGAATAAATCCTATCTAGTTTATATAGGTTATGTCAATAATATTTTGAAAATTAAAAAGAAATAAATGTGATAATTATCTCTTTTTTATAGATAATTATTAAAAGTATAAGTAGTCGGAGATAAATAAACAATACTATGTTAAGAAATGTTTATAGGTTGTAACCCCTCTCCGGCACTCCCTTTGCTCCGGCACTCCCCTGCTTACTTGATCGTAACATTTATTTTTGTTTAGATACTTTAAGAAATATTACTACGACTGAAACCTTTTCGGTGTTGCCCGCTGCCTGACTTCATCGTTAACTTTAATTTTGTCCGACTAGTTAAATTCTAGGTTGGGTAGGCAACCTTTGTTTATATAGCTTAACTTTTTAGAATTAAAGTTTATTATTTGTAATAATTAAGCTGATTTTAAACCTTAGTTATTGCTGTGGTAATAGCTTGAGAAATAAAGGGCATAATAGCTTTATTTTGACTATTAATTTTGCCCTCAGTAAAGACAATTAAAAGATAAGGTTGTTGTTGTGGAATTTCAATATAAGCAGCATCGTGACGGACTTGACTTGTCCAACCTGCTTTTGACCATAATTGAGCATTAGGGACTAAACTTTCCCCTAAAAAGCCTATTATTTGATTTTCTTCCGCTTTATTGATATCTTTGGGGTTAAGACTCCGTTTTAATAAAGACATCATCTGTTGCGATCGCGTTGAAGAAACGGCCACACCTCCAATGATAGTATGTAATAATCTGGCGACAGCATTGGTGGTTAACATATTGCGATTTTCCATCATTTCTCCTAAAAAGGCCCGTTCTCTGCCATAGGGGCCATCACCCCAAGTTTTTTGGTTAACATTGATAGAATCTAATTCTTCCCATCCCAGAGAACGAAAATAACGGTTAACCAGGTTACGTTGGTTTTTCCAGGTGTCAAAGGGGCCTTGGGGTAATTCTGGGCCGCTGGTGGTTCCGGTTAACACATCGACTATCAAATTAGTAGCATCATTGCTAGAATCAATTATCATATCCCGAATAGCCCGGTTTAATTCTT
Source organism: Aphanothece sacrum FPU1 (assembly GCF_003864295.1). NCBI lineage: Bacteria > Bacillati > Cyanobacteriota > Cyanophyceae > Chroococcales > Aphanothecaceae > Aphanothece > Aphanothece sacrum. The sequence continues at coordinate 246,780 of NZ_BDQK01000013.1, forward strand.
GAGATTCAGTGACCATGCCACTTTCAAGCCATTCATGAATCGCAACGAGATAAAATAATTTGACCACACTCGCAGGGTAAATGCGTTCTATTCCCCGATAACTAAACCCTCTGACTGAATATTTCCAAAATTCCTCGGCAGAGATTGCACCTCCTGTATTGACGATAACTGGGGAATCATAGACTATCCAAGTTAATGCTAATTGATTTGGAGCTAATTCTGGAAATTTTGCCCAAGTAGCGTCTAAAATCTCGGTAGCGAGTTGTTGTAATGTCTCGTCTTGGGAAAAAAATGTCATATCGGTTTGGGGGGGTGTAGTAATAACTTATATTTTACTGTTTTTGGTGAATAAACTAAAACCCATTTAAAATGGGTTTTACTAAGACAAAAAGTAACAGAGAACTGAAATACATCTAATCTTAAAAATATACAATGATAGATTTTCTCTGATTTTGTGGTACAGGCTGGAAGCCTGTAAATTATTTGGTTATAATTAATTCGATATAGTTTAATCTGGGTCGGAACATCTAATGCTCAAAGCAATCGCAAAAAATGATATAGAATTAGATAAATCAAAAGCTTTGACTGATGAGCAGTTTATGGCATTGACTGAAGAGGGAAACCGTTACGAATATGTGGATGGAAAGTTAATTTTTGTGGCAAATTCAGGTGTAGAACATGGTTATTTAGCCCTGACTCTTGGATATTTTTTGACTGGTTTTGTGCGAACTCATAAACTTGGTGTGACTTGTGATTCTAGTACCGCTTTTAAGATGCAAACTGGCAACAAAAGATCTCCCGATTTGGCATTCATCGCTAAGGAAAGATTACAGGGTTTAAAGCGATTACCTAAAGGCTTTTTTGAGGGTGCGCCTGATTTAGCAGTGGAAATTATTTCTCCTAATAATACTTTTGAAGAAATTCATAATAAGTTAGTCGAATATTTCGAGAATGGAACTCGTTTAACATGGGTTATTTTGCCTGATGAGGAGTCTGTATTGGTTTATCATAAGCCCAAACCATCGAAGCTTTTACAATTAGAAGATAGTCTTGATGGAGAAGATGTTATCCCTAATTTTAGTCTACCTTTGCTAGAGTTATTTCAAGAATTATCTTTTTAGCAAGCAATTAAATTTATTTTTTTGGGTAATAAATCAGAAAATACTAGGTTATTTACTCATAGAAAATATTGTAGGCTGGGGAGCCACTCCTGTCTTGGGGATGGTTAAATATCTTGACAAGATATTTATTTGTAGTTACAATTTTTACCATGCACATTGGTTATGATCCTAAAAAAAATCAGAGAAATATCGTAGAGCGTGGGTTGTCCTTTGATGATGTGGTGTTTTTGAATTGGGATCAAGCGTTAATTCGCATCGATGATAGAAAAGATTATGGAGAAGTTCGCTATAACGCCTTTGCTATAGGCGAAGATGGCAAAGCATACAGCGTGACGTTTACACTGCGCGGTGATGTTGTATGGATCATTAGCTTTCGTCGCGCCCGTAACAAAGAAAGGAGGTTTTATGAACAAAGATCATGATTCATTGAAAGAGGATGAGGAAAACCCTATCTGGACTAAGGATGATTTCGAGAAGGCACAACCAGCACAAAACGTTCTGCCCAAAGAATTTTTTGCGAGCATGAAGAAGGCTAGGGGCCAGCGTGGAAAACAAAAAGACCCAACAAAGCAACAAGTCACACTGCGATTAGACCCTGAAATTATTGACTACTTTAAGTCACAGAAGCCTGAAGGCTGGCAAACGCGACTCAACCAAGCCTTAAAAAGCTATATCGATGAGCATCCTATCTAATTGAACAAAAAAAAGTAATCTATAGTTACTTTTTAAAATCATTACTTTACTAAAGGAAATACAAACGGTTACTCAGATGATACAACAAAACACCCGCATTGAAAATGTTTAACAATAGATTTAGTTTATCTAATTTTGGTTCTTTTCAATTTCAAAAATAAGATTTTCTCTTTGACTATAAAATTCTTCGTCAGGTAACATTTTTTTTGTTTAGAATTTAGTGTAATTTTAGTGTAATTAACTTGAATTAGTTATGAGTTAATATATAAAACGTATACTTAAAGCGGGTTTCAAGTTATGGGCGATACTGGATTTGAACCAGTGACCCTTTCCGTGTGAAGGAAATGCGCTACCCCTGTGCTAATCGCCCTAATCGCTTTAATCCTAGCACACATTAAAGCTCACTCATCTTGCCTACATTAGTTAATTTTATCTCAGGACAAGTACGCTTAATTAAACCCGTGAGAACCTTACCTGGGCCAACCTCTACCCCGTGAGTAATCCCTTCTTGGGGTAAACATAACATAATCTCACGCCAGCGCACAGAACCCGTCATTTGCTTCATTAAACGCTCTTTTAACATTGTTGCTGACTGAGTAGGAGTCGGGTCAACATTAGACAATACTGGAACTTTAGCATCAGCAAACTTACAAGAATCTAATAACCCTTGAAATTCTTGGGCCGCATCAGTCATAAACGGAGAATGAAATGCCCCAGAAACCTTAAGGGGAACGGCCCGTTTAGCTTTAACTTGGGCAAGAATGGCATCTACTCCTTCAGGAGTCCCCGAAATCACCACTTGTTCCTCACTGTTATCATTAGCTAAGACCACATCAGCATTAGCCGCGATCGCATCTTCTAACTGTTGACGGTCAAACTTCATCAGGGCCGCCATTTTGCCCCCTAAAGCTTTATCCATTAACTCGGCCCTGCGTTTGACTAACTCTAGCCCCGTGGTAAAATCAAAGGACCTTGCCGCATACAAAGCCGAATACTCCCCTAAACTGTGGCCAGCCACCAAATCCGGTAATTGTCCGTTTTGTACTAATAAATCAGCTAAAATACTTTCAATGACATAGAGACAAGGTTGAGTGTAAAGCGTCCGAGATAACTCCGTCTCCTGCGCTTGACACTTTTCTAACACCGACCAACCTAAAATATCCTCGGCCTGCTCAAATTTAGCTTGACCTATGGGTGTCTCTTGTAAATCTACCCCCATTCCCACTATTTGTGATCCTTGTCCTGGAAATACCCACGCGATTTTCATGCTTAATTCTTTAGTAGTTATATATTAGTTATTGATTCCCCAGCGAAAAATGGCCGCACCCCAGGTTAAACCCGCGCCAAAACCAGAACTGGCAATCACATCTCCTGGTTTAATTTTGCCAGATCTTACCGCTTCATCCAAGGCCAAAGGAATAGAAGCTGCTGACGTATTGCCGTACTCTTGTAGATTAGCGATCACTTTTTGGGAGGGAATATTTAAACGTTGGGCCACCGCATCCATAATACGTTGATTAGCTTGATGTAAGATCAGCCAATCAATAGCATCAGTAGATAAATTTGCTTTAAATAAAGCTTTTTTAATAACTTCAGGCACTTTAGCCACCGCAAACCGATAAACCTCTCGTCCATTCATGGTGATGGGTTGATAGGTTCCTTGACTGATAATAATGTCATCTGTAAGGGGTTTAGCCACGCCTTGATAAGCTAAATTTAGACATTCATGTTGTTGACCATCCGTATACATTTCAAAGCTGAGAAAACAATCCTCGTCTGAAGTAGCTTGACACACCACCGCACCTGCCCCATCACCAAATAGAACACAAGTATTGCGATCTGACCAATCAACCCAACGAGAGAGAATATCTGCCCCAATAACTACCACATTTTGGTAAACTCCAGTACGGATAAATTGGGTAGCCGTGACTAAAGCAAAAATAAATCCCGAACAAGCAGCCGTAAGGTCAAAAGCCACTGCTTTTGAGGCTCCTAATAAATGTTGTACTTCAGCCGCACTACCGAACAGATCATCAGGGGTGGAAGTAGCTAGTATAATTAAATCAATATCCGTTGGCGTTAAACCTGCCTTAGTAATGGCGGCGGCCGCAGCTTGAGCCGACAAATGACTCAAAGAGGTATCGGCGGTGGCTAAATGGCGTTTTTCCATGCCTGTGCGTGTACGAATCCACTCATCCGAGGTATCCACCAAATGAGTGAGGTCTTGGTTGGTCATTACCTGAGTAGGAGTCGCCGAACCACAGCCCGTAATAACGATTCCTGGGCCTAATTGTTGCAAAATATTTCCCCCTGTTTGCTTATTGATAAACCAGGAGGGGAAGAAACCTTCCCCTTTGTCGTTGGTTGATGTTAACTGCCTGATTGACTATTGGCCGTAGCATCAGAAACAGATGTAATCTCTTGATTAGCTGCGTTATTAGCCCTAATACGCTCAATAACCTGATTATCGATCGCTTCTTTGGCTAGACGAATCGCGTTAAAAATTGAGGGAGCTTGAGAACTACCATGACTAATAATACAGACCCCCTCTACCCCAAACAGTAACGCTCCCCCATGCTCAGCATGATCTACACGCTGTTTAAGTTTTTTGAGGTTAGGTTTAAGTATGGCTGAGCCAACTTGACCACGCCATCCTTGGGGTAATTCTTCTCGGATGATTTGTAAGAGAATTTCTCCCACTGCTTCGGCGAATTTGAGTAAAACGTTACCGACAAAACCGTCACAAACGATCACATCAAATCGACCTGAGAGGACATCTCTACCTTCCGCATTGCCAATAAAGGGAATTTGTTTGTTTGCTTCTAATATTTCATAAGTTCTTAGGGCCAGGTCGTTTCCTTTGCTAGATTCCTCTCCAATGTTGAGTAATCCCACTTTAGGTTCTTCTACCCCCATGACATATTGACTATAAATTGTTCCCATTAGAGCAAATTGTTCTAAATATTTGGGACGACAGTCTACATTAGCCCCGACATCTAAAATAATGACGGATTTGCCAGCCAAGAGGGTAGGAAAGACCGCCCCGATGGCAGGACGATCAATCCCTCTAATACGGCCTAAACGTAGGGTAGCCGAGGCCATGGCCGCCCCAGAATGTCCAGCCGAAACTACGGCATCAGCACGATTTTGCTTGACTAAATCCATGGCCACATTAATGGAGGCCTGGGGTTTACGCCGTAATTCCGTAACTCCTTCGTGCATGGCGATCGCCCCATCTGCTTCGACAATTTCGAGATTAGGGGTATGGGCATGATGTTGGAGGGCATCTTGAATCTGTTGGCGATCGCCAACCAACAGAATTTCTGCGTCGAGTTCTTCAGAAGCTCGGATCGCTCCAGCGACAATTTGCCCAGGAGCGTGATCCCCTCCCATAGCGTCTACTGCGATTCTTGCGCGAGTTACTGCCATTGATCAAAGTGATAGAAACCTTCAAAATTTTAACAGAAGCATTGAAACATTCCGCAACCAAAGATTCAGAATTTTTTATGTTGTCTCATCTGGTGGCGCACCTATTGCAAAGCTAAGAAAATATATTAAGAATCAAGATACCTAACTTATCAGCCTAAATAATTTATATGTACTGATAAATAGATACCTTATTTTAGCCTAACCAACCTCTTGTATAAAATTTATTTTAAGCTTAAAAATGCTTTTAAGTAGGTTTTGATGTTGTCGGGTGAGTTTTCTGATAGTATTTTTAGGTGAGAAGTTCTGCCAACATTTTGTTAAAATATGCAGGAATTATTGGGTTTTGCCGTCGGCCATTTATTGATGAATCTTTGGGGTCGTTCTCCGGCTCCATTACAACCTGTTCCGTTAGTAGCCTGGCAAGAGGCAAAAATTTTTCAGGTTCCCACAGAACCTGATCCGGTGGTAGAAAAAATTGTCGCGGATTATCTTAAACAATTAGCCTCTCTGGGGGTTTCTTCCGCTCAACAAGGGGTTTGGATTCAGTCCGAATGGGCTTATTTAGGGGAACACGGGGCGAATATTCCGGCTTCTGCTGCTTCTTTAACTAAGGTGGCTACTTCCCTAGCTGCTTTGGCAACTTGGGGGACTAATCACCGTTTTGAAACTCTTATTTATACGGTTGGCCCTGTTAAAAATGGCATATTACAAGGGGATCTCATTATTCAAGGAGGGGGTGATCCTCTGTTTGTTTGGGAAGAAGCGATCGCATTAGGAAACCAACTCAATCAATTGGGTATTCGTCAGGTAAAAGGCAATTTAATTATTCTGGGACGTTTTTCTGTCAATTTTCAGTCCAATCCCCAACTATCAGGAGAATTACTGCAAGTAGGATTAAATCAACGTCGTTGGACTCCTTCAATCGAACAAACTTATCGAACCTTCCCGCCAAAAACTCCTCGTCCTCAAGTGGCGATCGCCCGTCAGGTGAAAGTAGAAAATACCCTCCCGACTAACGCTAAATTATTAATGCGTCATCAGTCTTTAACCCTGGCCGAACTCCTCAAAAAGATGAATCTCTACAGTAACAACGCTATGGCACAAATGTTAGCCGATGAACTGGGAGGGGCTTCAGTAGTAGCTAAATTAGCGGCTCAAGTAGCGAAATTACCCCCCGGAGAAATTAGCTTAATTAATGGATCGGGGTTAGGGGTAGAAAATCGGATTTCTCCCAGGGCTACAGTACAAATGTTGATGACCATAGAGCAAAGGTTAGGGGATAATCCCCTAGAGGTCAAAGATTTATTTCCTATGGCCGGACGAGATAAAAAAGGAACAGCCCAATTGCGTAATATTCCCGATGGAGTGGCTTTTAAAACAGGAACCCTCGCTCAAGTCAGTGCCTTAGCTGGTGTGATCCCTACTCAAGAAAGAGGCCCAGTCTGGTTTGCCATTATTAACTATGGTAATAATGTTGATCGGTTTCGGGTAGAACAAGATCGATTATTACAACGGTTAGCCCAACATTGGCAACTAATTCCCCTAGAATCTACGGTTAAAACCAATCCAACTGTTAATTTAGGTGATCCTAAACGCAATATTCCTCAACAAAGTTAGAAAGGGAGGTATGTTTTTTTGATGTTTTAATTAATATTAAATCTTATTATCCATGATAATGCAATATTAAATGGCTCTCCCGTATCTGTGGTGATAAGTTAAGCTTATAGTTCGTAGGGTGGGTTAGACGCGGCTATGATTTTGATGAAAAACTAATAAGTTTTAAGGCGCGTCGTAACCCACCATCTCAAATATTGTAATCTATTATACATTTTACCCCAAGATATCGGGAGAGCCTAAATTGACCAGCAATAAAATGTAGTTATAACTACATTTTACCCCATTATGTCTGAAGAGCCGTCTATGAAAACAATCTCAACTTTGGTAGTTATTTCTTTGTTAATTTTTTTTGTCGCAGGGGATAGCTTTTTACCCAAACCCCTGAGTACTATTAGTTTCAATACTCGCAATAGTGTGAATAAAATGTTACTGGGTTTAATGCCTAATCCCAAGATTGAAAAACCCAGTAAACAACACGATAATGAAGTTAATAGAATGGAACAACGGGTTAAGGGAGAAAGAGGGTCTCTCTTAGATAATAATTAAGGTTAATTTATTTTTTTAACCAACTAAACATAGCCCGTAAATCTTTCCCTACTTCTTCAATAGAATGTTCTGCTTCTTGACGACGCATGGACGTAAAACCAGGTTTACCAGCTTGATTTTCCAGAACAAATTCCCGTGCAAATTGTCCGCTTTGAATTTCTTGAAGAATTTTCTTCATCTCAGCGCGGGTTTCATCAGTAACAATACGTGGCCCCCTTGTCAAATCGCCGTATTCAGCCGTATTCGAGATACTATCGCGCATTTTGGCTAATCCACCTTCTACAATCAAATCCACAATTAATTTGACTTCGTGGAGACATTCAAAATAGGCTAATTCGGGTTGATATCCAGCAGCAACTAGGGTTTCAAAACCTGCTTTAATTAAGGCAGATAATCCCCCACATAACACTACTTGTTCGCCAAATAAGTCGGTTTCGGTTTCTTCGCGGAAGGTGGTTTCTAGGATACCGGCCCGAGTTCCTCCGATACCTTTAGCATAAGCCATTGCGCGATCGCGGGCTTGTCCGGTAGCATCTTGATACACAGCAAATAAACAGGGAACTCCTTCTCCTTGTTCATAGGTACGTCGCACTAAATGTCCGGGCCCTTTAGGGGCTACCATTACAACATCTACGGTCTCAGGGGGGACAACTTGACCGAAATGAATATTAAACCCATGGGCAAAAAATAGAACCTTTCCTGCTGTCAAATTAGGCTCAATTTCCGCTTTGTATACAGCTTTTTGGACTTCATCGGGTAATAGTATCATAATCCAATCGGCGGCACTAGCGGCTTCTGAAACGCTGAGAACCTGTAATCCCGCTTCTTGAGCTTTTTGGGCTGATTTACTGCCTGGATATAGCCCCACAATGACCTTAACGCCGCTATCCTTTAAATTGAGGGCGTGAGCATGACCTTGGGAACCATAACCAATGATAGCGACCGTTTTATCTGCTAATAGGTCGAGGTTGGCATCTGCGTCGTAATACATCCGAGCCATGAGGCTGTCTCCTAATTCTTATCCAAACTCTCCATTATATAATCTCAAAGCAAAGAATTTGTAATCTTTTTTTTACTTTAACTTTGTTACCATTGAGTAGGGTTTATGATTTTAGACTTATATTATAACAATTACCCAGAGATTTATGACTAATATAATTGCTAAGTGGTCGGTAGAAGATTACCACAAAATGATTGAGGCAGGAATACTAAATGATCGCCGAGTTGAATTAATTTTCGGAGAAATTATCCAAATGAGTCCAGAAGGGCCTTTTCATCATTTTGTTAATATGAGTGTCGCTCAATATCTCCGTTTACTGTTAGGAGAACAAGCTCAAGTAAGTGAAGCTCATCCGATTACTTTGTCAGATTCTGAACCGGAACCTGATATTGCTGTTGTTCGTTCTCCTGATACATTATACATTAATCGTCACCCTTATGCACAAGATATTTACTGGTTGATTGAGATTTCTCATAGCACATTAAGCAAGGATTTAGGCATTAAGAAAAAAGCTTATGCACAAGCTAATATATTAGAATATTGGATTATTGATATTAAGTCCCAATCTCTTAAGGTATTTCAAAATCCTCAAGATGATAATTATCAAATTGAAGTCAACTATAAAGATGGTTTTATCTCTCCTTTAGCTTTTCCAACTATTCAAATTAATGTTAATAAGTTGTTGGGGAAAGTAAGCATCACACGCTAGAAGCTTGTACCACAAGATAAGATATTATACCAAATCCGGTTATGAAAACCTCTTGATAATTTTGGGGTATTTCTGCCCACAATTCTCGTAGGGGCGGGTTTTTAACAAAATTTTGATATTGTAAGAGATATATTAGATAAACCCGCCCCTACACCACTTCCAATATAATATTAAGTCAAAATATTACCTAAAATGTCTCTACCTTCAAAGTTTGTTTTAACCAATTATACCAATTTGATAATCCTTCTCCGGTTAAAGAAGAAACCTGAAATATTTCAATTTTAGGATTAACTTGTTTAGCATATTCTAAACAAAGATTAAGATCAAATGGAACATAAGGCAGTAAATCAATTTTAGTCAAAATCATGACCTTGCTTTCTCTAAACATATGAGGATATTTGATAGGTTTATCTTCTCCTTCTGTTACAGAAAGAATAGCAACTTTGGCATATTCTCCTAAATCAAATAAAGCCGGACACACTAAATTACCTACATTTTCTATCATTAAAATAGAATTAGGTTCAGGCTTTAATTCTTGATAACCTCTTTCTATCATTGACGCTTCTAAATGACAGCCAGTACCCGTATTTATTTGAACTACTTTACACCCGGTTTCTCGAATTTTCTGGGCATCATTAGCCGTTTCTTGATCCCCTTCAATAACACTAATAGATAAATTATCTTTTAAATCTTTAATAGTGCGAGTTAATAAAGTCGTTTTACCTGAACCGGGAGAACTTACTAGATTTAATGCTAAAACATTACGACCTTTAAACCAACCCCGATTTTGAGCCGCTATTAAATCATTTTTTTGTAATAGTTTTTCTTCTAAACTAATTGTTTTAGCATGAATTTGAGCATGAATTTGGGGACTATTTATAGTTGATGAAGTATGAGTATGGGTAACAACTGTCCCCTCAGTTAAGGTATGACTATGAGTTTGATGATGCTCTTTTTCTTGATGATGATGACTATGAGTAATGACTGTTCCATCAGGTAAAGTATGAGTATGATGGTGTTCTTCTATTGCTGTTTTAACTCCGGTTTCCATATTAGTTAAGGTAACATTTGCTTCATCGGAACAACCACAAGTTACACACATATTTCTTCTACCTCCATTTCTTTAATTTTTAACTCTTGTCCTTGAATAATTTCTAATTCTATGCTGCCACAATTATAACATTGACCAAAGGGTTGAGATAAAGGAATTCTTGTGCCACAATGACGACATTTTCCTAATCCTGGTATCTCAATAATTTCTAAGGTTGTGCCATCTAAAATTGTGCCTTGACAACAAATATCAAAACAAAACCGAATAGCATCAGGCATAATAGCTGATAATTGCCCAATTTCTACTGTTACGCGCTTAACGGTTAAACCTTGAGCATTTTCAATGACAATGGCAACAATATTATGAGTAATTCCCAGTTCATGCATGATATAATCATGGGGTTAAGATGATTTGATTAAATAGCAAAAATTTGGTTAAGTCCAATTTTTTTATAAATTCTTAAGAAGCTGTTGTCTAAATTGATATAGCATTTTTAAATGAGATGTAAATGTGGAACGGGGGAGTTTTTGTAGGGGCGGGTTTTTTACATAAATCAATGATTCTCACAAAAAAACTAGCTAAACTCGCCCTGCTATGTGTAATTAATTTTGTTTAAGCACTTATAAATTTAGGAGATAATAGGTAATGTCTATTAATATTAGGGAACAGTTTAATCAATATCCTCCTGATATGCAACAATGGTTAATTAATCAGGAAAAGACTAAATTAATTCGCATTGAAACTGCTTTAAAAAAAGGTAAAAATCTTTATCAAGAATTAGAAAAAAAAGGAGAGGGTAAATGGCTATTTGAAACAATAAAAATTCTTGGACAATACTTAGAAAAACTTCCTCAAAAAAATAGTCTGTTTGAAGAAGTGTCTTCAGATTATATTTTTCAAGTTTGGGAATTGTTAGAGAATGATTCTGAGTTAAATCAGTTAATTTCTCAAGTAGAAACTCGATATCAAGAGTTACTGAGATTATAGCTAAACTAATAATTAATAAAAGGCTAAAGCCTTATGCTATAAAAACGAAGTCCGCCTTCGCGGACTTAATATTAGGTTGCGAAGGCAACCTTTGTTTCTATAGCTTAACTCTTTAGAGTTAAAGCCTATTATTTGTAATAATTTAGCATAACTTGTCCGGTAAAACTAAATTGTAGTAATTTTTTAAGAATTAAGTGACCATAACAAAATCCGATTATTTCCAGAATCAGAAATAATTGCCCGACGACCACAAATTTGAATCCCATAAGGCCAACTTAAACTATTACGATAAGAACGTCCATAAGAACGATTTTCACTTTTACTGGCAAAATGAATTTGACCTGTTAAACCTTGGGCCGATACCCCCATTCGGGGGACATTTTTCCAGCCTAATAAGCGAGAATTTGCTGTATCTGCGGCCATTAACCATTCATCTGAGACAGCAACCCCATAAGGCATACTAAGACTATTAGAAGCGGGTAAATAGCCCCCTTGATTAAGTTCTGCCCCTGTAAAATTACTTTGTCCTAACACAATCTGACAAGGTATATTATTATTATTAGGTATTCCGTCCCAAATCATTAAACGGTGATTTCCTGCATCCGCTAACACTAAGTTATTTTGCCAAATGGCTAAAGCATGAGGCCAACGCATACTAGAGTTTGATGGACTTCCCCCCCCATTTTCGTCTCGTAAGTTGAGTTGAGGTTGTCCGAGAACATAATCTGCAGGTTGTCCATTTTCTGTTGGGACTGTATTCCACACTAAAACCCGTCGGTTGCCTGTATCGGCGACAAATAACCGTCCTTGATGATACAATAAACCATAGGGCCAGTGTAGTCTATCTGCGGCTGTTTCTCCGTGACCTCTATTAGGGGAATTTTGCTCAAAATTGGCTTGTCCGAGGACAATATCGGCAGGAACGTTATTATCTTCGGGGAGATGATGCCAAATTAAGACCCGATGGTTCCAAGCATCTGCTACGGCTAACCCTTCACCACAAGCGCAAATGCCGGTCGGGACGCTAACTGTATTAGCTTGGGGGGTTCCTTTGGCGTTTTGTCCTTCTTGGGTAAAGTCTGGTTGTCCGATGACCCAATCTGCTGGTTGACCATCGGTTTCGGGGCAATGTCTCCATCCTAACAGACGATGGTGTCCTGTGTCTGATACCCATAAGGGCCCAGTTTCGGAGATTAAACAGGCCCCTCTTGGCCCGAACATTGTCTGATTACTCGGTTGTAAAGGCATGACTAAATTTTCTGACCCCTGTTCCCCTAGAATAATTTGTGCGCCTTCGGGTGAAAGAATATTGATAAAAGTTTTATCTATGGGAGTGGGGTGATTCATAATTCATAATGCTTAATTTTATAAACTCTATCTTAAAATTTCAGATGTGACTCAATTCATAAGTACCGAAGCAAAATTAATTGCACAGTAGGGGCGGGTTTTGATATAGTCGTAATGGTTGAGTAACAAAGGTAGTAAGGGCGGGTTTATTTAATTTTTTTGTGAGAATCATTGATTTATGTAAAAAACCCGCCCCTACAAAAACCCGCCCCTACAAATTTTGTGTAATTAATTTTGTCTACCTACTTAATTCATAATTCATAATTCATAATTCATAATTCATAATTCATAATTCATAATTTTATTGTGATTTTCCTAAACTTAGGGGAATATAGGGAATAGATGAAGAACCTTCTTGATAATAAAATTTTAAATCTTTGTCTAAACGAAACTGCAATTTAAGAGATGTTTGAGTATTATTTTGACTGACTCCTTCAAGGAATAAAATATTACCCTCAAATTGCCATTTACCTTGCCAAAACTGATCATAAATTGTTATTTCCCCTTGATAAACTCGATGTCTTGCTAAAAAAGTCTGATTCTGTCTAAAGACATAACCATAATACATTGTCTTTCCTTCCGCTTCATGAAAGCCACGCCAAATTCCAATAATAAAGTCTTGAGTTTGATTGACATTAGGCAATTCTTGTGTTATAATGCCTTGATTAGTTATTTGATTAGCTTGTACAGAACTGGTTATTATTAAAGGAACAAAAAATATTAAATTAAGTAAAATAATTACATGAATTACCGGATAGTTCATAAGCTATAAAAAAATAAAACACTGGGGAATAAGCTTCTGAAGTCATCCCCAGTACCGTCACGGAATTCAGTTCATCTCTAAATATAACATCCTGTTTTAAGGGTATTTTTTGAGACTTATTTGGGGGAGGATGACATGGTACTTAAAATGGCTAAAAAGTTGATTAAAACTGGGTTGTAAAGGATCATACCTTAACCTTTCACTGAGTTTTCCTCCCTTCTGTCTAGAATAGTAAATTAAGAGTCTATATCTTTGATTAAATCTACTCTTGAGACTGAGTGCATAAATACAGATCTGGCTGCCTATAAATACTATAACCCCATTGTAAAAATATCAGTTCCCTTACCCCAAAAATTTTTAACCGTTAGCTGAAGTTCAGAAAAACACTACTGCTTATGCTTGAGTGCAACTCTATAATTAGTATAATTAATTTAACAGGCTTCTGGACTTATTAAAACAACTAAGTAGGGGGTTATACATAAACTAATGTTTGTAGTAGGTTCCCTTGACGGGATTGAAAGCTTTGTATAATAATGGCTAAAGCCATCACTACGAACTTTTCTATTGTTACTTTAATTATGACCACCTACTTAGTTTATAGGAGTTTAACCCATGACTCACATAAAGATAGAAACTTACGAGACAGATTATTACCAATGGACAATAGAACAGACTCAAGCTTTGAGAGAACTTGTTAATACTCATCAGGAATTGAAAAAGTTAGAGGCATTGGACTGGGAAAATATTATTGAGGAGATCGAAGCTTTGGGACGTAGTGATTATCAAGCGGTAGTCTCTCTACTCACTCGTATTCTTCAACATCGTCTCAAGATTGATTACGCCAAAAAACCTGAGTGTAATCACCATTGGCAAGCTGAAATTAAAGCTTTTTCTAACACGCTTAAACGTCGATATAGCCCATCGATGAAGCCCAAATTAGAAACAGAATGGCAGGGTATATATTCAGATGCAGTTGACTTATATCTGATTGATTATCCTCCTTCTGATATTCCTTTAGTCTGTCCTTATTTGCTTGCGGATTTACTGCCTTAAAGATTCATTTAAAAATAAATAGGTTGACAAAATTAATTACATAAAATTCGTCGTAGGGGCGGGTTTTTTGCATAAATCCATGATTCTCACAAAAAAACTAGATCAACCCGCCCTGGGTTTTTTGCATAAATCCATGATTCTCGAAAAAAAAACGGTTCTACCGGACAAGTTATCCTAAATTATCACAAACAATGGACTTTAACTCTTAAGAGTTAAGCTATACAAACAAAGGTTGCCTACGCAACCTATAATACCTGTCCACGCTCGTCGGACTTCGTTTCTATAGCATAAGGCTTTAGCCTTTTATTGATTATTAATTTAGCATAGTAAGTCCGGTAGAATCCAAAAAAGTTACATAAACCCGCCCTGGCTGTGCATTAACATTAATTCGATAAAAAGAAGGGTAAACGAGTTAATCCTTGAACTATAGATGACTCGGTTTCTTCTGACTTGTCTAAAATAAAATTAGCTTGAGAAAATTTTTCCTCAAACCAAGGAGATAAACAATATTCAATACCGGATATTCCTTCTCCTGTAGCAATAATTTGTCCAATTTGAGCAGGTAATTTTCCTCCTTGAACCAAAAGTGCAGCGATCGCCTGATTTAATTGTATTAACCAATATTTAAGCACCTGTTCCCTCATACTTTGACGAGTCACTCCCCAAGATTGTTGGCTTAGAGTCGAAGCAAAGGTATCCTGTTGTTGTAAGATCATTCGCGTTAATTGAGCGGCCTCTAAAAACGCATTGCCTAAAGGATGAACTTGCAATTGTTGCTTTAAGGCTGTTCTTTGAGAGAGATCAGGTTGTCCAGGGTTAGGAAATGGTTGCAAAAGATTCGGTAAATTTTGGCTAATTTGAGCCGACCATTGAGGATAAATTAACTGACAAAGTATATCTTGATCAAGAGCTTGTCTACCATAAGCTAACTCTTGGGTGGTTAAACTAGAAAAAAGCTCAGGAATCTCTACTAAGGATAATTCTGTCATGGTTTCCCCTATATTGATCACCAAAGAGGTAAGAGACAATTTTTCTGAAATATCCCTTTCTTCTAGGGGAAAATAAGCTAAAGTTAGGATAATTGAGGGAGGAACCCACAAAATATCTTGAGGAGTGGCCACCCAATTTGTCTCTAAAATAACTGATTGTAGTTGAGCGCGATCGCTATCATTCCACTGGGGGGGACAAACTAAGATTACAGTCTTTAATTGACTTAAAATCTCCTCTAAAGACTCTTGAGTTAGTTCTAGGATAAAAGATTCATCTTGATGGGTTAAACCGTCTCTCAAGGCAATTAAGCGTTGTTGTGGATTAGATAAATTAGAATCAGTAGCATCAGGGTTAACCCCTTGGGAAAGGGGATACATGGTTAACAGTTGCCCTTGATGAGAATCTACGGCAAATAACGTCCCATTGAAAGCTTTAGCCGTTAAATCAAGGGCTAAATACCAATTTTTTGCAGTTTGAATCGGATTTGAAGGTGGTAGAGTTAATTGATTGAGGGATAATTCTAATTGTTGTTGTAGACGGTTAAAATAAGCCAAAAATTTAGCTTCTCCTTGTTGTCCCAAACTGTGCATTCTTTCAATGCCATCGGTCAGAGAATCAGAATAAGCTTGTAAATCTTGCACTAAACGCTCAAAAACAGTTTTAAACGTCGAATTAAGACTATAGACTAATTCTTGAGAAGCTTGAGAAGAAATGTTGAGGGTTGTATCTTCTGCTTGGGGAACCGATAATTGTTGTTGTAGCACTTCATTACAACGGTTGGTTAACTCCTCCAAAAATTCAGCGAACATCTGTTGACGTTGTTGTTCTAGAGCTTGCGTTTCTTGTAACAAAGATTGTCTGTGATATTGTAAAGCGTCTAATTCTCGTTGTAGGGGTTGAAAACAATCAGTAAGACGGGTTTCTAAGCGATTTAGAACCACTTGGGTCAATTTTTCGGCCGTTGCTTCATAATCTTCATGACCAGCAGATGATTGACGCACGATTAAGTAATGTCTTACCCTCTCTAATAAGGCTGACACTTCTGGTTTATCCGATAGTTGTCCTTCCCAGAGAACCCGTTCAAGGGAAGTGATTAAGGAGGAGAGATCATCTTGAACAGTCACAATAATCCACTAAAAATGCCCCAGAAAAGATAACTTAAACCCTAAGATTTTTGATAGGCTTAGCATAGCAGATCAATCAATAATCTGCTCACGGGTTCATGGAAGATCAAAACAACTATCGCATTCAACCGTCCGATATCGGGATTCTGTTAGAAGCAGCCCCTTTTTTTGCTGGATTACCGTCAGAGAGTTTAGAATTGCTCTTGGGTCATGCTGTGATTCGTAGCCATCCGGCTAATCGGATTATTTTGTTAGAAAATGATTGGGGTGGTTCAGTCTATTTTATTTTAGAAGGATGGGTTAAAATTCGGACTCACAATGTGGATGGAAAAGAAGTTACTCTTAATATTGTGGGAAAAGGGGAAGTTATTGGAGAAATGGCTGCTTTAGAAGAAGTTCCCCGTTCAACAGATGCTATTACTCTCACCCCAACGATGGTTAGCAGTATTCCCTCTCAAGATTTTGTTAGTCTTCTTCATAGTGACCCTATTGCTGGCGTTCGACTAGCTCAATTGATGGCCAAACGCTTACGACAACTCAATCGTAGACTACGTTTACGAGAAGCTGATAGTCTCTCACGGGTGGCGGATACTTTGTTATTTTTAGCCGAAGGACAAGGTAAACACACTGAAAAAGGCATAGAGATTCCTAATTTACCTCATCGTGAGTTAAGTAGTATCAGTGGTTTAGCTAGAGAAACTGTAACGCGATCGCTCACTAAATTAGAAAAAAAGGGTTTAATTAAGCGAGAAGATGATATTCTTTGTATTTCTTCTCTGGATGGTCTAGAACAGATTATTTCTTAATAGGTGATCATTAACTGGCGATTCTCACCAATGTGTTAGATAAACTCGCCCCTACACCCTTGTGAAATAATGACAATATAAGTTTAATTATGACCACCTACTTAATAACATGAATTATCCTTCTGATACCCCTAATCAATCATCTGAGTCTGAATCTAATTGGGTTGATGAGGATGATACCCCTTCTACCATTCCCCCTGAGTCTTGTTCTGAAAAAACTTCATCTTTAACTACTTCTTCGGTTAAAACACAAAAAACCTTAGCGATGGTAGAAACGGCTTTTTTAGCTAGTGCTGGAAGTTTAATTTGGTTAATTAATTATTATTTCCCTTTGGGGCCAGTATTAACCATTTTTTTTCCGGTTCCTATTGCTTTAGTTTATCTACGCTGGGGACATCGGGCTGCTTGGATGACTGCTTTAGTTTCAGGACTTTTATTAACAGTATTAATGGGGCCAACTCGCAGTATTGTGTTTTTAATTCCCCACGGGTTAATGGGGGTTCAGTTGGGTTATTGTTGGCGACGGGGGGCTAATTGGGCATTTTCTCTAATAACTGGGGCTTTAATTGGAACCTTTGGTTTTTTCTTTCGTTTCTGGTTATTTTCAATTTTATTGGGGGAAGATTTATGGCAATATGTTATTACTCAAATGACTGGTTTTGTTGATTGGTTATTTCTAACATTAGGGATTTTAGCTCAACCTAGTTTTTTTCTCATTGAAGGTTTAGCTGTTGGCTTAATTTTAGTTAATAGTTTAGTCTATTTATTTGCGGTTCATTTAGTTTCTTTATTGGTTTTAGATAAGTTGGGTAATCCTATTCCTCGTCCTCCTAATTGGGTTAAAGTTATTTTAGATTATGAATAATCTATAACAGTCCTAATGATTAATTTTCAGAAAAGTATTAAAGTTTATACTGAACTAAAACTAGGCAACACTTGGTTAGAAAAATATCAGAATTATTCGCCTATTTTTAGTTGTATTTTAGGTTTTACTGCTACCGGATTAATTCCTGGAATTTCGGCGGCGGGGGCAACCCCAGAAGACAGAAAATACACAGCTTTAGCTGATGCAGAATTTCTAATTAAAGGCATTCAATCTCATTATCAATATCCCCTACCTCCCTTAATTAATGGCGTTTCACCAGTCTTTATAACTCGCGCTGTGGTTGAATCTTGTCAAATTCCTATTTATTTATTTAATGGAGGATTACTTGTTAACCCCAATGTGCCTCATATTAATTTAGGGGGTTTAGCTGCTAATTGTTTAACTACTGGAAAAGCTTTACCATTAGCAACAGTTTATCATTTATTTCAACAAGGATTAGAATGGGGAGAAAAATTAGCAAAACAAAACCCAAAAAGTTATTTAATAATTAGTGAATGTGTGGTGGGAGGAACAACAACAGCTTTGGCAATTTTAACCGGATTAGGGATTAATGCTACTGGAAAAGTGAATAGTAGTCATCCTCAATGCAATCATCAACAAAAAGAATTAATTGTAGAAAAAGGACTTATTAATGCTGAATTTTACCCAATATTATCCCCTATTGATCCGTTTAAATTAGTTGCTGCAGTAGGAGATCCCATGCAAATTATAGCGGCTGGAATGGCCATCACCGCAAGTCGTTATACAGGGGTTTTATTAGCAGGAGGAACCCAAATGTTAGCGGTTTATGGGTTAATTCAAGCGATTATTAATAGTACCCAAGAAACAGCTAATTTAGAGAATATTGTAGTAGGAACAACTCGTTGGGTAGCAGAAGATTTAACGGGAGATACAATAAGTTTAGCTGAGTCTATTGGCCCAGTTTCGTTATTAGGTACTCAACTAAATTTTACGACTTCTTCCTATGCTCAATTACGAATTTATGAACAAGGATACGTTAAAGAAGGAGTGGGTGCAGGGGGTTGTGCGATCGCGGCTCATTTATCCTATAATTGGAGTCAAGAAAAGTTGCTCAGTGCTATTGAAAACCTTTTAACTATGAATTATAAATTATGAATTATGAATTATAAATTTTGGCTCTCCCGTACCTGTGGTGATAACAAAACCTTATATATCGTAGGGGGGGTTAGGCGCGGGTCATAATTTGTGAATTCTAATCTAGTTTTCCTGTCCGCAACCTAACCCACCTTCGGAAATTTTGTAACATAGAATACAGTTTACCCCAAGATGCGGACAAATCCTACTGAACAACGCTTAAAAAATCTGACTTAAATCTAAAATAAAGCCAGGTAAAATATCTTCTCCTGATAAAGTTTTATGAATTATGAATTATAAATTATGAATTATAAATTTTGGCTATCCCGTACTTGTGGTGATAACAAAATCTTATATATCGTAGAGTGGGTTAGGCGCGGGTCATAATCTTTGAATTATAATCTAGTTTTCCTGGCTGCGCCGTAACCCACCTTCCGAGATTTTATAACATAGCATACAGTTTACCCCAAAATGCGGAGAAATCCTACTAAACTAGGACTTACTAATTCAATAATGAAATCAGGAACTATTGGCGGAAAGCCATCTTGTTGTGTGAGGGTTAGTTGATTCCATCGTTCAAGTTTAATCCAGCTAACATCAGGACTTCTTCTAGCACCATTAGGGAGAACAAAAACCGTCGAAGAATCAAAAGCTTGTCCTAATTTAGTTTGACGATTCCAAATTCCTAAATCTAAATATAGGTTGAAGTTTTTTCCTCCTGCTGTACCACCAGTGGGACTCATAATAATTAATTCTCCATCTTTAGTTAACTCCATTCTCGCTAGTTGTTCGGCATCTGCAAGTTGATTAAATTGTTCTGGAGTTACTCTAAATCCTTGAGGAATGGCAATAGTTTCCATCGATTTTGATTGAAATAGTTACTTTTTACTAAATATGGTAACATCAACAAATAACTCAGCCCGCGAAGGCGGGCTTTGCCTTAATAGCTACACCTTTCAAGGTGTTAGCCTCTATTACCTTACCCAAATCTTCCACTAACATAATCTCTGGTGGATTTTTGGGCGGGATTTTGGAAAATTATCTCGGTTCTATCATATTCCACTAAATACCCAACCTTGCCACCTTTTGGTGTGGGTTCTGCATTATAAAAAGCGGTTAAATCTGATACCCGTGAGGCTTGCTGCATATTATGGGTAACAATAACAATGGTATATTCTTTCTTTAATTCGTGCATTAATTCTTCTATTTTTAGAGTAGAAATAGGGTCAAGGGCAGCACAAGGTTCATCCATTAAAATGACCTCCGGTTTAACTGCAATAGTCCTAGCAATACAAAGTCTTTGCTGTTGTCCCCCGGATAAAGCTAGTCCACTTTGGTGTAATTTATCTTTAGTTTCATCCCAAATAACCGCTTTTTTCAGGGAGATTTCTACTAACTCATCCATGTCCCCTTTAAACCCATTTAATCTCGCCCCAAACGCAATATTTTCGTAGATTGATTTCGGGAAAGGATTGGGTTTTTGAAAGACCATACCAATACGACATCGTAAGTTAACAGGGTCAACTTTTTGGGCGTAAATATCGTGACCTCTAAAGGTAATTTTGCCATCTATTCTGGCACTAGGAATTAAATCATTCATCCGGTTAAAACACCGTAAAACCGTACTTTTTCCACAACCAGAAGGGCCAATAAAGGCGACTACTTTATTAAGAGGAATCTCTAGGGAAACTTCTCTAACGGCTAAATTGGAACCGTAAAAAACATTGAGTTTTTCGGTTTTCAAGACAGTTTCTGTTACCACATTAGTTACCATAATAACCTTATTACTATAATTGAATACTCTTAATCATGAAAAAGTTTAACCGAATTTTCCACTAACATAATCTCTGGTAGACTGTTGAGAAGGATTAGAAAAAATCGTTGCTGTTTTGTCATATTCTACTAAATAACCGACTTTACTTCCTTTCTGGGTTGCTTCGGCATTGAAAAAGGCGGTAAAATCAGCTACACGAGTAGCTTGCTGCATATTGTGGGTGACAATAACAATGGTATAATTTTCTTTGAGTTCGTGCATTAATTCTTCTACTTTTAAGGTAGAAATGGGGTCTAATGCAGAACAAGGTTCATCCATTAAAAGAACTTCTGGTTGAGCCGCAATGGTACGAGCAATACAAAGTCTTTGTTGTTGCCCTCCTGATAAAGAAAAGCCACTTTCTTGTAATTTATCTTTCACTTCATCCCAAAGAACAGCCCGTTTTAAGGATGTTTCTACTAATTCGTCTAAATCTCCTTTAAACCTATTAACTCTTGCCCCATAAGCCACATTATCGTAAATAGTTTTCGGGAAAGGATTGGGTTTTTGAAAGACCATTCCGATATATTTTCTGACTTCTATGGGATCAATATCAGACCCATAGAGATTTTCTCCATGATAGGCAATTTTTCCATCGAGACGAAAACTATCAATTAAGTCATTGAGTCGATTAAAACATCGTAATATTGTACTTTTTCCACAACCAGAAGGGCCAATAAAAGCAGTTACTTTATTTTTAGGAATGGTAAAATTAATGTCTCGAACTGCTCGATAATTTCCGTAATAAATATCGACATTTTCTAAACTAAAAACTGTTTCTGTTGACATAACGGGTCTGACTGATTGATCTATATTATCCATTTTATCATCATCCTTACAAGTTTAATTTATCTCAAAAAACCAGGGCGGGTTTATCTAACTTTTTGGTGAGAATCATGGATTTTGTAAAAAACCCGCCCCTACTACAAATTTTGTGTAATTAATTTTGTCTACCTACTTATTAACTATCAACTATCAACTATTAACTAATTTAATAGGTTTTCTGACGACTAGCCCAACGAGCGGTAACACTGGTAATTAACACTAATAATACCAAAATTAAAGAGCCAGCCCAAGCTAATTCTTGTTGTGGTTTAAAGGGTACAGTCGCAAAATTATAAACCAAAACGGAGAGGGTAGCGATAGGTTCTAATAAACCTTTGGGTGGTACACTAGGCCAAAAATTAGAAAACAAAGCCGTAAAAATCAGTGGGGCCGTTTCTCCGGCTGCACGGGCAACCGCTAAGGTAACACCTGTTAAAATAGAGGGAATAGCAGCCGGAAGTACAACTTTTAAGACAGTTTGATAGTTGTACGCCCCTATGCCAAAGGCTGCCCACCGTACATCTTGGGGAACGATTTGTAATGCTTCATCCGTTGTACGGACAATTGTAGGTAACATCAACACCGCTAAAGCAAACCCCCCCGCGATGGCTGAAAACCCAACAATTCCACTAGATACTAACAACCCAAAAGCGAAAATTCCGGCTATAATTGAGGGAACCCCACTTAAAACATTAGTGGCAAACCGTACCCATTGAGCAATTTTATTGCCTCCGCTAAACTCCGAGAGATAAACGGCAGCCAATACCCCAAAAGGAACCGCAATTGCTGTGGCCAACAATACTGTAATAATTGTACCGATAAGTGCGTTAGCAATGCCGCCTTCTGAGAGTCCTGGAGGTGGGGGAAGTTCGGTAAATAAACTCAAATTAAGTTGAGAAAATCCCTGGATTGCCACAAAAATCAACACTGCAAATAGGGGAATTAAGGTGACAATCATACATAAAGAAGCAATTACTGTCCAGAAAGTATCAAAAAGAGAACGGGGACTACCCGGCTTCTTTTTCAGACTTATTCCTGTTCTTTGAGGCTCTAAATTAGACATAATGGAGTAAAAATTTTTAATATTTAGCTTTCACTTGACTAACAATATAATCAGCCACAATATTAACCACTAAGGTTAAAATCATTAATACTAAAGCGGCATACATTAAAGCAGCTACTTGCATTCCTGATGCTTCAGCAAATTGGTTAGCTAATAAAGAAGAAATAGTGTTAGCTGGTTCGAGAATAGAAATGCTAATTCTGTTGACATTTCCAATAATCATAGTAACCGCCATAGTTTCTCCCATAGCTCGACCTAAAGCTAACATAATTCCTCCCACAATTCCCGAAATAGCTGCGGGAATTAATACTCTAAAAATGGTTTCCCAACGGGTTGCACCTAAACCTAAAGATGCTTGTCGTAAATCAGGAGGTAAGCAAGCTAAAGAATCACGAGAAATGGCGGTAATAATGGGTAAAATCATGATTGACAGCACAATTCCTGCCGGAAACATTCCAGGGCCACCAGAAGGAGGAGTGCTAAAAAAAGGAATCCATCCTAATGTCTCGTGTAACCACAAAGCAAAGGGCTGAATAAAAGGAATAAGAACAAAAATGCCCCATAATCCATAAACCACACTAGGAATAGCTGCTAGTAATTCAACTAAGAAAACTAGGGGAGTACGGAATTTTAGGGGGATAAAATCTTCACTTAAAAAAAGAGCAGTTCCTACCCCTAAAGGAATAGCAATAACTAAAGAAATCAAAGAACTAACTAAGGTTCCGTAAATAATAGGTAAAGCCCCGTAAGATTCTCTTCCTTGAACTGGATTCCAGGTACTATTAACTAAAAAGCCAAAGCCAAAAGTTTGAATAGCTGGCCAAGCACGCCATGTAATAACAGCCCCGATAGAGAATAAAATTAATCCAATACCAAGGGCAAAAGCTAAGGTAAGCCCAATAAATCCCTTATTGAAAGTTTTTTCAGATTCGGAACGAATACCGACTCCAGTTTGTCGATTGGATAATTGTGCAGTCACGTTTTTTTTTACTCAATTTATGCTAAGAATAACAACAGTTTTTTTGAGAGACTAGGAGAATTTTTTTTATTGTTTCTCCTAGCTAAATTATCACATTAATGACCTTATTTAAGTTTAATTTGATAATCGGGACTAATGGTATCAGCAGCCGCAGCTACTTTTTCTTTCACACTCATGGGTAAGGGAACATAACCAAGGGCTGCACTTTGTTCTTGACCTTTGGTTAACCCATATTGAATCATAGCTTCCATAGCGATCGCTTTTTGAGGATCATCAAAAGTCTTAGGAACCAAAAGCCAAGTATAAGTTACGATAGGATAAGAACCTTCTCCTTGGGGATCGGTGATAAATTCCCGTAAATTCTCCGGTAAAGTTACTGCATCTAATGTAGCTGAGGCTGTCGTATCATTGGCTTCTACATATTTTCCAGCCGCATTTTCTAAGGAGGCCATGGTCAGACCATTATTCTTAGCATAACCATATTCAACATAACCAATTGAGCCTTGATTTTGTTGAATTGCTGCTGTTACTCCTTCATTACCTTTACCACCAATAAATTTTCCTTTGCTGGTGGGCCATTGTACACTTTTACCTTGGCCAATAGCTTTTTCCCAATCTTTACTAATAGCACTCATGTGTTTAGTAAAAACTCCTGTTGTTCCGCTACCATCAGAACGATGAATAACAGTAATAGGTTGATCAGGTAATTTTAAATCAGGGTTAACTGCGGCAATTTTTGGGTCATTCCATTTAGTAATACTACCATCAAAAATACCGACGTAAACTTCTCTAGAAAGTTTTAAACCTTGGACTCCGGGTAAATTATAAGCCATGACGATACTTCCGGCAGCCATGGGAAGCATTAATACTCCTTTTTTAACTTTAGCAATTTCTTCATCTTTCATGGCCACATCACTGGCCCCAAAATCGACGGTTCCTCCGGTGAACTGTTCAACTCCGGCACCACTTCCCACCGATTGATAGTTCACTTGTAGTTCAGGAACTTCTTTATTAAGTTGAACAAACCAATTTTGATACAGAGGGGCAGGGAAGGAAGCACCAGCCCCAGTTAGGGCTACATTGCCTTTGAGTAGAGGTTTCTCCATTGGGGCTGCAGCAGTGGTTTCAGGGGAAGGACTGGCTTCTGTAGTTGTGCCTTCGGGACTTGCCCCAGGACTTGCCGTAGTATCAGGTGTGCCACTTCCACAAGCAGTCAAACTGATAGCTAAGGTGAGTATTGATAAGGATGATATTAAACGGGTAGAACGGGTTTTTAAGCCGAGAGATTTAGACATATTGAAGGTTCTAAGTTTGTGTAAACTAAAATGAATCTTAGAACAGAACTTAGCAGATATTGGTAAAGAATAGATTAAGGAAATACCAAAATGAGCCAAAATAACAATTTTTGAGGTAAGATTGATTATTAAATTTTTTTAAACTTTTAGTTTATCTTAGCTTCACTAATTTATAGTGAAGGGGTAATCAAAAGCTCAATAATTAGTAGTTAGACTAAACTTTACCTAAGCTTAAACTTACCCAAGTTGATAAGGGAAGCATTGGGGAATATTATATAGTTTTTGACATCTAAACATGAATTTATCTATGAGTATAAACAATTGTTCGAGTTATTTTATTAAAAAGCTGGGATTATCCATTGCTTCTGTTGCTTTACTTTCAGCTTGTGGGCAAGTTTCTTCAAAAGATATTCAATCAATTAAAATTGATGGTTCAAGTACGGTTAATCCCATTACTCAGGCAATTGTAAAATATCACAAAATCCAACCCTCTAATAAGCAATTTAAAGAGATTAAAATTGACGGGGAGTTTTCGGGTACTGGGGGAGGATTTAAGAAATTTTGTGCGGGAGAAACGGATATTAATGCAGCTTCTCGTCCTATTTCTCCTGAAGAAATGCAAGCTTGTGATAAATCAGAAGTACGCTATATTGAACTCCCTATCGCTTTTGATGCTATTACACTTGTTGTTAATCGGAAAAATAAAGCAATAGATACCTTAACAGTTGTTCAATTAAAAACAATTTGGGAACCTAAAGCGCAAGTAAAAATAACCCATTGGAATCAAGTTGATTCAGCTTTTCCCAATCAACCTTTAACCCTTTATGGCCCCGATAAAAAATCAGGAACTTATGATTATTTTACTCAAGCTATTATGGGTCAAGAACAACTGAGTCGTCAAGATTATGTGTTTAGTGCGGATGATGAAGCAATAGCTAATGGAGTGATTCAAGATACTAATGCTTTAGGTTATTTTGGTTTTGCGTATTACCAAGAACATAAAGATAAATTAAAAGCGGTGGCTATTGATAATGGTCAAGGGGCAATGTTACCATCAAGAGAAACCGTAGAGAATGGTCAATATCAACCTTTAGCAAGACCATTATTCATTTATGTTAATGCCAAAAAAGCCCAAGAAAATCCAGCCCTAGAAGAATTTGTTAAATTTTATCTAGACAAAGCCCCTGAATTAGTGAGTAAAATAGGTTATATCCCCTTACCCGAAGAAGGCTATCATTTAGCTAAAATTCACTTTCAACGCTTGAAAGTGGGAACTGTGTTTGAAGGGAAACATCAAACGGGTTTAACCATTGGGGATTTATTACGAAAACAAGCTAAATTTTAATTAACTCATTATGTCTATTCCCATTATCTGGCAAGAAGAGAGTAACGATCCTGACAAGGGATATAATTTATCCCTGATTAGTCAGTGGTGGGAATCTCTCAAAGATCAAGAAAATTTTTGGCAACAGCGATTAATTCCTGATAATAGTCAGGTGAAAGATCTTAATTGGGAACGTCAAGGATTTGATGAAAAATTGCTGTTACAAAAGCCTCAAGTTCGTGGCATAACATTATATTGGCATAAATTGGGGGATAATAATGAACATAGTATTACTCCTAAAAAATTAGAATTAGATGAGACTCAGGGATATCTTGATATTTATCCAAAATCTCAATCTAAATTAATTATTCGTGTTAGTAAACTTCCGGTTTATGAAACAGTAGAAATTAAAAATCCCCTGATAGCTGGTACCGCCGTAGGCAGTGATTATATTTTAGTTTTACGAGATAAACAGAAAAAATTAGAAGTGAAACTGATTTTAAATGCTGATAGTTTGCAGCAACTGATTAAAAACTTACTCAATTAGATCAGGTGGCTTTAAGCTAAAACGAAAACGACTTTCAAGGAGGCTCTCCCGACATCTTGGTATAAAATGTATAATCAGCTACAATACTTAATATGGTGGGTTACGACGCGCCTTAAAAGTTATGCATTTTTCATCAAAATCATAGCCCCGTCTAACCCACCCTACGAATTATAAGCTTTACTTATCACCACAGGTACGGGAAAGCCAAAATTGAGATTGGTATTAGCTTAAACCCAAATTTCTGGTAAAATAACAAATATGAAAAGGTAATCAACCAAATTTAATAGAATGTTGGATGTGAATAAATGATCGATTTAATATCCGTCTTTGCCGCAGCAGCAGTGGGCGGTTTACTGGCCTCATTATTAGGACAACCCATTATTTTAGGGTATTTACTCGCAGGAATTATTGCAGGGCCATTTGAGTTGGGCATAATTAAAGATTATGCTCAGGTAGAGACAGTAGCAGAATTAGGAGTAACCTTTTTACTGTTTACTATTGGTGTAGAATTTTCCTTTGCTGAATTGAAAAAAGTTCAGCGAATTAGTTTAGGAGGAGGGGGTCTGCAAATATTCCTGACTATCTCCTTAACGCTTCTGGTTTCCCTGACTTTGGGATGGGTAACATCTGTACCACAAGGCATCTTTTTAGGAGAAATCATCTCTCTGTCTTCTACGGCCGTCGTCCTCAAAGCTTTGATGGAGCAAAACGAAACCGCCACCGCTCACGGACAAGTCATGTTAGGAATACTCATTGTCCAAGACTTAGCCTTGGGATTAATGTTAGCCGTATTACCTGCTTTGAATCAACCCGTCGAAGAACTTGGGATAGCCATCGCCATTGCCTTACTCAAACTTCTATTATTTGCTTTAGGGGCGATCGCCGTAGGAAAATGGTTAATTCCTCCCTTATTACAATTATTGGCTAAAACAGAAAGTAAAGAACTGTTTTTGTTAGGGGTTGTGACCCTATGTCTGCTTATTGCCATGTTCACAGGTGAAATCGGACTATCGACTGAAATGGGGGCATTTGTGGCTGGGCTAATGATTTCTGAGGTAGAGTATGTTGACCAAACTCTAGATGCAGTAGAGTCCTTACGAGATATTTGTGTCGCTGCCTTTTTTGCGGCTATTGGGGTATTAATTGATCCGTTCTTTCTTTGGGATAATTTACCCCTGATCTTGGGCTTAGTGGCCTTTGTTATTATCGCTAAATTTGTGATTGTAACTCCCTTAGTCGTCCTGTTTCGCTATCCAATTAAAACAGCCATTATTTCCGGTTTGGGACTGGCACAAATAGGCGAATTTTCCTTTGTCTTGGCCGAAAAAGGCCAGGAATTTGGCTTAGTCACCGAACAAGTTTATATGCTAATCTTAGGAACAACGGCTATGACTTTGATCGTTACTCCCTTTGTTCTACGACTGTTACCTGGTTTCTTGGCCAGAGGTGAGTCTTTACCCTGGTTAAAGTCTTGGTTAGCGAAGGCAGATGCTCCTTTAGAAGTGGCAGAAGATTTACCCTTTGAGGATCATGTGGTCGTTTGTGGTTATGGACGAGTGGGTAGTAATATTGTCAAATTGTTAAGCGATCGCAACTATCGGGTTTTAGTCATCGAACAGTCCCAACAACAAATTGAAATGCTGCGCAATAATAATATTCCCTATATTTATGGCAATGCTGCCAGTGTCCATGTTCTTGAAAAAGCCAGCATCAGTCAAGCCAAGGGAATGGCGATCGCCTTACCTGATCCCATCAGTAGTCGTTTATGTTTGAAACGGGCCCTAAAAATTAATCCGGAGCTTGATCTCGTAGTGCGAGCGAATCAAAATGAAGACATCGAACTGTTTTATCAATTGGGGGCCAAAGAAGTGGTACAGC
Source organism: Aphanothece sacrum FPU1 (assembly GCF_003864295.1). Classification (NCBI taxonomy): domain Bacteria; kingdom Bacillati; phylum Cyanobacteriota; class Cyanophyceae; order Chroococcales; family Aphanothecaceae; genus Aphanothece; species Aphanothece sacrum. The sequence continues at coordinate 275,721 of NZ_BDQK01000013.1, forward strand.
CCGAATTTGAGGCCAGTTTAGAACTTTCGACTCATCTTTGTGTTGGACTAGGACTGCCTTTGTCTGAAGTGCAACAAGACATCCGACAGATCAGAGCTTCTCACTATCTTACTCTGCGGCCGGGACGATCTAAAGAGGAGGTTTCCAGGGAGTTAATGGAAGCTACCAAGACAATGAGCAGAAAATGGTATTCTTTACCCCTTAATTCGCCTCTGGTGGGCAAATCTCTTGAAGAAGTCCAACCCCGTCGTCTCACAGGTGCAATCTTGGTGACGGTCAAGCGTTCTAGTGGGGAAAAGCTCGATTATCCCGATAGTCAAACGACCTTCTGCGAAGGAGACAAACTCTTATTGGTGGGAGATGGGGATGAATTAGTCAAATTCGATGATTTAGCCCTGGGAAAAATTGCGATCGCAATTTCCTAATTAAATCACTGCCTTGCCGTACCTTTAGTTATATTTAAAAGATTATGGTAGTTCCCCAACAAGCATCAGAATCAGTTAAAATTATTGAACAACTGCAAGCAGAAATTGCCGCATTAAAAGCTGAGCAAAAAAACTTAAGAGAAAGTGAAGAACGCTGGCAATTAGTATTACAAGGGACTAATGATGGTATTTGGGATTGGAACCTGAAAAGCAATGAAATGTTTTTTTCCCAACGTTGGAAAGAGATGTTAGGTTATCAAGACGAAGACTTACCCAATCATATTGATACCTGGAAAAAATTACTTCATCCTAACGATCAGCAACGGGTGATGAAAGTGTTACAAGATCATCTTGAGGGTAAAACTTCTCATTACAGTGTCTCCTTTCGGTTACGTTGTGTTGATGGTAGTTATAAATGGATTCTTTCGCGGGGTCAAGCTTTATGGGATGAAGCAGGTAAACCCATCAGGATAGCCGGTTCTCATGCAGATATTAGTGAACGTAAAGAAGAACAGATATTATTACGTTCCTTATTAGATTGTATCCCAGATTTAGTATTTTGTAAAGATCCTCAAGGGGTCTATAAAATGTGTAATAATGCTTTTGAAAGTTTCGTCGGACATGATCGCAACGAGATTATTGGTAAGACAGATTTTGAACTATTTTCCCCGGAAGATGCCCTATTTTTTCGGCAACAAGATCAGATTATGATCGAGCAGAAACAGTCCCGTCGTAACGAAGAATGGGTTACTTATCCTGATGGGAGTCGTCGTCTGTTAGATACGCTGAAAACGCCCTTTTGCTGTGCCGATGGTAACTTAATGGGATCTATTGGTATTAGTCGGGATATTACAGAACGCAAACAACGAGAAGAAGCGATCAAAAAACAAGCGGATCGAGATGGTTTACTGAGCAATATTGCACGACAACTCATTGACCAAGATTTTAATACTGCCATTAATTTTACCCTACAAGCATTAGGAAAATTTACCGAATGCGATCGCAGTTATATCATTCATTACAATCCGAAGCAACGATGTTGGAGTATGACCCACGAATGGTGTAATATTAATATTCCTTCTAATATTGACAATTCGCAAAACATATGCTTAGAAGTCTTTCCCTGGTTTTCTGCTCAACTACTTAAAGGAAAACCGATCCGTGTCAACCGTCTCAAGGATCTTCCTCAAGATGCGATCGCCGAAAGAGAAGCTTTTGAAAATAGTCTGAGTCCTACGGTGGTGGTAGTTCCCATGGTAACAGCCGGCCAAACTGTCGGTTATCTGGGTTTAGAAGCGAATCTCTATAAAATCTGGACCAGAGAAGACGTTAATCTCCTAAAATTAGTGGGAGAATTAATGGCCATCGCGGGGGGCCGTTCTGCGGCTGAAGAAGCGCAAAAAGAGTCTCAAGCAAGGTTTGCGGGAATTTTAGATAATGCTAATGAGGCCATTATTTCTATTGACGAAAAACAACATATTACCCTATTTAATCATGTGGCTGAAAAAACTTTTGGTTATCGGGCCGATGAAATATTAGGAAAACCCTTTGATTTACTAATTCCTAATCGCTTTGATGCTACCCATCAAAACTATGTTAATCATTTTTGTGACGCACCTGAAACTGCCCGACAAATGGGAGGCCGTCGTCCTGTTTTTGGCCAACATAAAAACGGTACAGAATTTTTAGCAGAAGTATCTATTTCTAAAATTAAATTGAGGGGACGTACCATTTTTACGGCTATTATTAGGGACATTACAGAGCGTCAAAAAGCCGAAGAAGCTCTTAAAGAAGCTAAAGAAGCGGCCGACGCTGCTAACCGTGCTAAAAGCGAATTTCTCGCTAGTATGAGCCATGAATTACGCACTCCTCTCAATGCTATTCTCGGTTTTACTCAGGTGATGCAAAGAGATATGAGTCTAACGGAAGAACAGATGCAAAATTTAACCATTATTTCCCGTAGTGGAGAACATTTATTAGAGTTAATTAATGACATTCTAGAGATGTCTAAAATTGAGGCGGGACGTACCACCTTTAATGATAATAGTTTTGATTTGTATCGTCTTTTAGATAATTTAGAGACGATGTTACGGGTTAAAACTGAAGCTAAGGGCATACAATTAATTTTTGAGCGGATTCAAGAGGTTCCCCAATATGTCCACACTGATGAAGGAAAACTACGTCAAGTTTTGATCAATTTGTTAGGAAATGCCATCAAGTTTACGGAAGAAGGAGGGGTTATTTTACGAGTTAAATCAGGAGTTAAAGGGGAGGGGCATAAAATTAGTTTAAGCTTTGAAATAGAGGATACGGGGCCAGGTATTGCACCTGAAGAAATAGAGCAATTATTTGAAGCTTTTGGACAAACTGAAACAGGCCGAAATTCTCAGGAAGGAACAGGGTTAGGATTGCCCATTAGTCAAAAGTTTATCAAACTAATGGGAGGAGATATTACGGTTAGTAGTATTTTGGGCCGTGGCAGTTTATTTGCCTTTAGTATTGAGGGTAAGTTAGCTCAAGCAAGTGAGGTTAAAATAATTAAACCTGTGCGTAAAGTGATTGGTTTAGCTCCTGGCCAGCCGCAATATCGTATCCTAGCAGTAGATGATCGTTTAGAAAGTCGTATTTTATTGGTTAAGCTGTTATCTTCCCTGGGATTTCATGTTCGTCAAGCAAGTAATGGACAAGAAGCTTTAGAGATTTGGGAAAGTTGGGAACCTCATTTAATTTGGATGGATATGCGAATGCCTGTAATTGATGGATATAAGGCGACTCAACGCATTAAAGCAACGACAAAAGGTCAAGCAACTGTGATTATTGCTTTAACTGCAAGTGCTTTTGAAGAGGAGAGAAATGTGGTTTTATCGGCCGGATGTGATGATTTTATGCGTAAACCTTTTCGAGAGGAGGTACTGTGGGAGAAAATTGCTCAACATCTGGGAGTTCGCTATATTTATGAGGAAACCAAACTCGATAAGCACAAATCTAAGGATCAAAACTATCCACCAGAGTCAACATCTGTTATTGTTCATCATTGTTTGTCACAAATGTCTCGTCAATGGATTCGTGATCTTCATCAAGCTGCTCTCGAATGTAGTGATGATGGCATACTAGAACTGATTACTCAAATTCCCCCAGATCATCAACTTTTAGCGATCGCGCTTCAAGATTGGGCCCAGAATTTTCAGTTTGATAGTGTTATAAAATTGACTGAATCTTGTGACCAAAAATCCTAATTTATTGCTCATGTCTCCGATAAATTCTTATCAAGGTAATTTACTTGTTGTTGATGATACTCCAGACAATTTACGTCTCTTATCAGCTATGCTTTCTGAACAAGGATATAAGGTTCGTAAAGCACTTAATGGACAAATGGCTTTAAATACAATTTATCAGGTTCCTCCTGATCTGATTTTGTTGGATATTAATATGCCTCAAATGAATGGTTATGATGTTTGTCAAAATCTGAAAAGTAATGAGAAAACTCAAGAAATTCCAGTTATTTTTATTAGTGCGCTTGATGATGTTTTGGATAAGGTGAAAGCCTTTAAAATGGGAGGAGTAGATTATATTACTAAACCGTTTCAGACTGAAGAAGTTATCGCTCGTATTGAAAATCAATTAACTATTCAACGGCAAAAAAAGCAACTACAACAGGAAGTTAAGGAACGACAAAAAACGGAAGAAACGTTACGCATTTATCTTCATGCAGTTTCTCATGATTTGCGTAACCCCGTTTTAGGAATGTCCATGGTGTTAAAAAATTTCCTTAAAAAGAATAAAGAACTACAAAAACAACTGATAGAAATTCCTGAGACAATTTTAGAACAAATGGTGTCTAGTTGCGATCGTCAACTTAATTTGATTAATTCTTTAGTGGAAACTCAACAGTTTGAAATGGGGGGAGTTTCTCTTAACTGTCAATCTCTTAATTTATTTTCTTTGACTCAACAATTAGCCTCTGAATGGGAATTAATATTAAAGGAACATCAAGCAATTTTAATTAATAACATTTCTGCTGATTTACCATTAATTAATGGGGATAGCGATCGCTTATGGCGAGTGTTTGAAAATCTTATGGCTAATGCTCTTAAACACAATTCTCAGGGTATTCAATTAACCCTTAATGCAGAAGTCATAACTACAGAAGAATCTTTATCAATGATTCGTTGTACTTTAGGGGATAATGGCATAGGAATGAGTCCTCAACAAGCAGAAACTTTATTTGAACGTTATCATCGAGGGGAGGTCGCAAAAAGAACTTTAGGATTAGGTTTAGGCTTATACTTATGTCGTCAAATTATTGAAGCTCACGGCGGAAAAATTGGTGTGTTAAGTCAACAAAATTTCGGGGCTAATTTTTGGTTTACTCTACCAATTACAACATAATTTATCACATGTTTAATAAATATAGAACAGGCAAGATGCCTATTCCACAAATCTTTATATTTCAAAGGAAAACCCTATGTTATATGAAACAAAAACGAAAATACTATTAATGATTAGTTTAGCATAATTTGTCCGGTAGAATCCAAATTATGCTTTATTATTACAAACAAGGGACTTTAACTCGTTCATAGTTAAGCTATACAAACAAAGGTTGCCTATGCCACCTATGATTTAGTCCACGAAGGTGGACTTTGTTTTTATAGGATAAGGCTTTAGCCTTTTATTAATGATTAGTTTAGCTAGGAATAAAGTATAATTAATCTATAGGAGTATAAATAAGCAAAAAAAACATTAATTATGGTAACTAATCGTCAATTTTTTTATATATCTCCAGAAATATATCTAGAAGGGGAGAGAGTCAGTCCTATTAAGCATGAATATCGACGAGGAGAGGTTTATGCAATGGTGGGTGCGAAAAAATCTCATATTGTTTTAGGAACAAATTTAGCAACCTTGTTAAATATTCATCTTGCAAATAGTCCCTGTCTGGTTCTAACTTCAGATATTAAGGTCAGATTAGAAGAAGCAAATTGTTATTATTATCCTGATATTGCAGTTGTTTGCGATGAAATGGAAATTAATAATACCGATGATTTTATTCTTTATCCTGTCCTTATAATTGAAGTATTATCAAAATCTACACAAGCATTTGATAGAGGAGATAAATTCACTGATTATCAAACTTGTCCGACTTTAAAAGAATATGTTCTCGTTCACCAAAACCAACAAAAAGTTGAATGTTTTCGACGTGATAAATCAGGAATTTGGACAGAAAAAATTTATGAAAAAGGAGATAAGGTAGAATTTAAAAGTGTGAATTATTGTGGTGAAATTGAGAATATCTATCGTAAAATTCCTGGATTAGAACGAGTTGATTAAAGAATTATTGAATATCAGATACAATATCCGAATCAGTAAACCTCATCATGAGAACCAATTGCTAATAGTAAAATATCTTCGGTTTTTAAATCAGAATTTTCAACAAACTTAAAAACAATACGATAGCTATAATCAATTGAACATGACCATTTCCCCTCAAGTTGTCCTTTGAGTTTGTGAGTGCGTAAGCTAGGATAAAAGGGATCGTCCGTTAATTGTTGTAGGGTTTGTGCAACAACTTCTCTTATCTGCGGATTTTGACGCAATAATCGTTTAAGTTGACGTTTAAAAGCTGGACTCCAGACTAATGCTGTCATTCATCTAACTCCGCCATCAAATCAGCCACTGAACCCCGACGAATGTTACCTTGATCATAGTCTTGTTCAGACTGTACTATATTTTGTAATAATTCATTTCGCTTACGTTCTCTAAGTCGATTTTCAATAAGTTCAATTAACATTAATTGTTGATCAGGTGGAAGTGATTCTACTGTATCTATAGCTTCCTGAAAGGTAGGATAATTATTCATAGATATTTTTTATTTTTGGATTTGCTCTTTTACTAATTCTAAAGGTAGTTTCAATACTCTGGCAATTTGTTCAATACTTAAACCTTCTTTCATCAGTTCAGTTGCAATTTCTATTTTAGCTTGTTGCTCAGGGTTTGATTGTTTTAATTCATTTTCTGATAAACCTGTGCAAATATTACCCTTATTAATTTTTATACTGTTGATAATATTAGAATGAGAAAAATTAGAATAATACCTCTGCAAACTTGATTTAACATTAGACTTACTAACTTCTTCACCTAATGTGCTTGATAATGATTGCCATAACCTACCCGCCACATATTTAATATACTTCTCAGAACGCTTAGTATGTTTAGCGATTTCTGCATATTTTTCATGGTCAAATACTCCTTTTAAGATAGCTTGTTCAATATCATCTAAATGTTCTCCTCGATGGGAGAATATCAGATCATCCACTGTTACTATCAGCGATCGCACATCAAATGTGTCCATGGGGTATATTGGATAATTATGATTTTTTATACCATATCATATCTTTACCCCGTTTTTGTAGCCGTTTAATGTCTTCCTTAAAGCGATTGTCAAAAATGGGTGATAACATTAAATTCCTAATTCATGATAAAGTTCATTATTATTTTGACAAGTGGTTAAGTTATTTTTTTCTTCGACATTCTTAATAGCTTGTTGTGTTTCTTCGTTGAAATCATTGATTGTATAAGTTCCTTCTTCAATTCGTTTTTCTTTTTCAGCTTGTTGTAAAAATTCGTCTAGATGTTTTTGTAGATAGATTGCAAGAGTATTTTGTTGATCTTCAGAAAGCCGTGAAATTTGCTCAAAGGTTTCTTGGATTAATTTAGTCATGGGTTATCTTTCCAAATGGTAGATTGTGTTTTTATATCACATAATATAACTTAATACGACTTAATTTGTCTTTATATTTTTTAAAATTTAGTTAATTTTTGTAAATATTACCTTATATACTTTTATATAACTTTTTGGATCTTGAAAGAAAATTTTGCGTTGTGTATGCTTTTTGGGATGATCATTAATTTTCAATTAGGAAATATAAACTATGAATCTTTTCACACGCTTGATACTCTTTAGTTCACTTTCTTCTGTGGTTAGTATTTTTTTTCTAAATACAGAAGCTAAAGCTTTCACCTTAAACAATTTGCAGGTAAACGTTCAAATTACCTCGCCTACTCAAGGTCAAATATTTCCTAACGGAAGTACTGTTGCCGGAACAGGTATTGCTTCGTGGACAGGTACAATAAGCACTCTTGATGAAAAGGAGCCTATTACACTACTTTTTAGCTACTCCTTGCAACATGCTAATAAACCAGTAAAATCATTTACAACTCAATATACATACGCTTCTGGTCTAAACTTAGTTCCCGTAGGATCGGGAGTACTTAATGTTGATGATATCGCAGGTCCACTTAGTCCTGGCAGTTATGTCACATCGATGGGTGCTTATTTTAACGGAAAACTTGCCAGTGATGGTCTTAGTTGGAAGGTTGTTCCCGAACCCCTAACCATACTAGGTTCAGCTACGGCTATGGGATTTGGTGCATTCTTTAAACGCAAACTAAAACCCTCTAAATCCACTGAAAAAGTAAGCTAATTTGCTTGTTAAAAATAGGATAAATTCCCCTTACTTTAGTTGGTTAAGGGGATTTGTTTTTTTGTCTGTATTTCTAAACTCCAAAAATTTCAGATTTCACAGTTTATCACTTACTTAAAACGGATGATTATTGGGATTTTCTATCAGCAATCCCTCACTTACCACAGCGACATTCAACTCATTATCTGCCGAGACAAAGGTGATAGAAGGTAAACCACTGGCCAGACAAAGTGTATTAACAGCACAACCTACTGCTAATTGGATCGCATCATAGCCTCTTAAACCATAAGTTTCTGCTAATGTCATTCCAGAATTAATTATACTCTCAGTAATTTCGATGACTTGATAATCTTTATGGGAATCCTTTCTAAATTGGTGACTTATTGCTGTTGCATCTGTAAAACTAATACTTCCAATGCGCGATCGCCGCGTAACAGCAGCCACAATCTCTACCTTAGCAATTGCTGCAATGAATATTTCATTATTTAAAGTAGGATCGAATAATCCTAATACCCAAGCTGATCCAGTTTCGCTAATATAACGCTTAACCAATGCGCTACTATCTAAGAAGTAAAGTGTCATCTAACGGCGTTCCTCAATAATCGTTTCAGAAACGGGTTTTCCCTCTACTTGAATCAGTTTTTGCTCAATTATCGGTTCAGAGGAACGACGTTTAATCTGTTTTACTAAGCCAGTATCGAGCAGAGATTGATGAAATGCCGATGGTTTATCAGCTTTCTCTTTATCAATAAGATGCTGTTGAATTGTCTGATTAAGCTGCCGAAGTTCTTCTAGTTCAAGAGTCTCAAGTTGCCTCAAGATTTGAGTAAGGTTTGCCTGTGCCATAATCTGCTACTTTTGAGAGGTTAATCCTTCTTCTATTTTACGATCACTGGTCGGTTTCCACCTTGCTTTTATATCGATTGGTCAAAATACTTTAAAAGCTGAAGTTACTAACATATCTTCTCATGGAATATGAATACTTTAATGCTAACCCTACAGTTTTTGTGTAATTAATTTTATGTGGTAACTTAACTAATTTGCATTAAATCTTCTATCAATATTTTACTGCCAATAGCAATCAAGGTTAGTCCACCTATAATTTCTATTTTTTGATTAAAAATACTGCCAAACTTGTGACCAATAAATACACCAATAAACGATAAAGAAAAAGTAATTAATCCAATTAAAGTACAAGCAAAAAAAATAGAAGACTCTAATAAAGATAGACTAAACCCTGTAGCTAAAGCATCAATACTCGTAGCGATCGCTAAAGCAAATAAAGTATAATTATCAAGAGGATTAAACTTTTTATCATCTTCTAATTGAAAAGCTTCATAAATCATTTTTCCGCCAATAAAAGATAATAAAATAAAGGCTATCCAGTGATCAAAATTAGATAAAAGATTTCTAAAAGTCAGTCCAGTTATCCAACCAATTAAAGGCATAACACCTTGAAATACACCAAAGAATAAAGCAATTTTTAACGCCTTATTAATCTTAATATGTTGAATTAGACAGCCACTGGTTACAGAAACAGCAAAAGCATCCGCCGCTAACCCAATTGATAAAAAAGTTGTATTGAGTAATTCCATTTATTTTTAATTTAGCTCTTTCTAAAGCATAGCTAATTTATTCAGGAAAAACTTTCATTTTTCTTTCATTATTAACTCATATATTGCTCAAATTTTATTGTTTTAAGATTAGGGAGAAAAAAATATAATTAATTTATATAAGTACAAATAACGACTTTTTCAAGTAATATTACTTAAATATTTTTATACTATTAGGCTAACGCGATATATATAAGCAATATATACGAATATAAATAGTTGTTATTTAAAGTTTTGTAACATTATACGAAAAATGTAAATTCTTGCTGAATCAATACTTTAATCATCTGGTTATTCGAGAACAGTTTTTATGACAAACACAACTACGAGTATACAAAAGCCAAAAATAGTGACTCCAATTGCTGTTGTTGGTATGGGCTGCTATTATCCTGGAGCTAGTGAATTATCAATGCTTTGGGAAAATATATTAACTAGACGATGCCAATTTCGACAAATTCCAGACCAACGCTTGCCCTTGGCAGACTATTACGATGCTGATCGCAACGCACCCGATAAAACCTATGGCAGTCGGGCAGCCGTCCTTGACGGGTTTGAGTTTGATTGGGTCAAACGACGGGTTCCTAAATCCGCCCTTGACTCCACAGATATTGTTCATTGGTTAGCCTTAGAAGTTGCCTTAAAAGCCATAGAAAATGCAGGTTACAGCCGTGAAAATGTACCTACCCAAAAATCCGGGGTCATCTTAGGCAACTCCTTGACAGGGGAACATACCCGCGCTCAGACCATGCGTTTGCGTTGGCCTTTTGTCAAACGGTCTTTGCAGGCCGCAGGAGCAGCCAAAGGCTTACCTAATCAAGTGATCGAAGAATTGAGCCAAACAATGGAACAATTCTATAAATCTGTGTTTGCAACCATTACGGAAGACACTTTAGCAGGGGGACTTTCTAATACTATCGGTGGCAGAATTTGTAATTTCTTTAATTTTGATGGGGGAGGATACACAGTAGATGGTGCTTGTTCTTCTTCTCTAATCGCCGTCACAACAGCCGCGACAGCTTTAGCAACTGGGGACTTAGATCTGGCCTTGGCCGGTGGGGTTGATATTAGCTTAGACACTTTTGAACTGATTGGCTTTGCGAAAACTGGCGCCTTAACCGCCCAAGATATGACCGTTTATGACCGTCGTGCTAGCGGTTTTATCCCAGGAGAAGGCTGTGGTTTTGCTGTTCTCAAACGTCTTGAAGATGCACGCGCAGATGGAGACTACGTTTACGCCGTTCTTAATGGTTGGGGAATCTCATCTGATGGCAAAGGAGGTATCACCGCTCCCTCAAAAACTGGACAAGCTAAAGCCTTGCGTCGCGCTTATGAGAAAGCTGGATATAGTCCTCAACAACTTCATTTTGTAGAAGGACACGGTACAGGAACCCCCGTCGGCGATCGCACAGAAATCGAAGGAGTGGCATTAGCTCTCAGTGCCGATGGAGCCATTAAACCGCGCTCTTGTGGTATGACTTCTTTTAAATCCCTTGTGGGACATACCAAAGCCGCCGCAGGGATTGGTGGATTTATTAAAGCCGTCATGGCGGTCAATCAAAGAATTTTGCCCCCAACAGTCAACTGTCAAGAACCCAACGCCTTGTTTGATGGTGTAGCCCAGGGACTCTATCCGATTGTACAAGGAGAAGTTTATCCCCCCACAGAAATCATCTACGGGGGGGTTTCTGCAATGGGTTTTGGTGGGATTAATTCCCATGTGACTCTATCTTCGGGAGATGCTCCCGCACCGTCGTTAAAATCGACCCTAGACGAAAGAGCGTTATTGGTTTCTCATCAAGATACAGAAGTATTTGTGTTGACTGGGGCTTCAGTAAGTTCCTTATTGGAACGGACTCAGATCATAAAACAACAAGCTCAAGGCATGAGTTTAGCGGAATTAGTTGATTTAGCCGCAGAACTTTCGAGCCAAGTTAATTCTCAGTTTCCCTTACGAGCAGCCATAGTCGCAGGTACACCCAAAGAGTTATTAGAACGGTTGGGACAGTTAGAGCAAATGCTTAACGATACCCCTCCTGCTCCCCAGGAAATCAAAGTCAGTCAGCAACGGGATATTTGGATTTCTAATCAAGTCAAACGCGATCGCGTAGCCTTTTTGTTCCCAGGGCAAGGTTCACAACGGTTAAACATGGCTCGGACTTTAGTAGAGCGTTATTCTTGGGCCCGAGAATTTTTACAACAGAGCGATCGCTGGCTCGAAGAAATGGGATTTTCACCCATTAGTGACTATATTTACCGTCCACTAGATCGGGCAGTCAACGCCGAACAAGTCCAGAACTGGTTTCAAGAATTAACTCAAATAGCTCCCAGTGCCATTTGTTTTGTTTCCTTACTTTGGAACCGTTATCTTGAACGTTTGGGCATTAAACCGGTTGCTGTCGCTGGTCACAGTCTCGGAGAACTGGTTGCTTTCCATATTGCCGGTGCTTATGACGAAAAAGCATTACTAGGATTTGCCGCCATGAGAGGAAAATTAATGAGGGCAAAGGCAACTCAGGCCGGAACTATGGCTAGTTTAGGTTGTGATTATTTAACTGCTCAACAACTTTTATCGGGAATAGCTGGTTACGTTGTTGTAGCGAATATTAATAGTCCGATACTTTTTCACTAACATTCACTAACATTTCTATTAATGGGTTAACAATGCACAATCAAAGAGTCTTTGATTGAGGGTGTATCTACCAAAGCACGAAGGAAAATCCCCCGTGCGCCATTTAGATCCCTGTCCATTTTTTGCCCGTCAATTTTAGATTTAATTACTTTTCTACCACCCAAGTTATGTATTAATTCACCAGTCCAGCTAACAGTTTTAGACGTATAAGCTTCACAACAATCTATTACCAATTTACCTGTTTCAAAAGCTTTATGCTTAAGAAATTCAGAAAATCGATAATGCGACCAACTAAGCATTTGTCTAACTGATTTTGTGCGAATTTTTCTGCTATTTTTAAGAACCATTTCTGATACTTCAAAAGTAGGCAAAAGAATAACATCATAGTTATCGACCAAAAAACGGGCAATTTTATGATGAAGTTCATCAATCAAATTCCTGATTCTTGTTCTTAACCTATCACACGCTTTTCGATAACGTTTTCTGGTTTTGGCATTAACTTTGGTAGAACGGGAAATTAAATTATCTAATTGATAGCATAAACGTTGAATCTTTCCTATGTCCCGATTACCAATCCAACCGAAACTATTGGGAGAAAATAATGTTAGAAAACTTCTAACACCAGGATCTAAGGCAACGATACGTCCTTGGTTATCGGATTCGTATCGTTGCACTTCATAGGGGACAGTTAAATAGTATTCACCATTCCTGGCTACTAATCGACTATCCCCAAGCTTAACAGGCAATATTTCAGTGTAGCGAATTGCCCCTAATATTGTATGGTATATTCCTTTATCTGAAATAGCCGATTTAGGGATATAACAAGATTGTTGTTTATCTTTGCGGGAACGAAATTTAACTCGTTGAATTTCTTTTGTTTTTATATACTTTTGCTTTGCATTTTTAACCGCAGTACAAGCATCTTTGATAGCAATACTTTTTATTTGATAAGGAACTTCTTTAGCCCATTCTGGAAGATCGTTTATAATACCTGTTTTAATTGCTTTCCAGTTAGCCTTTGTTTCTGGTTCCTGCAAATATTTAACAGTTTTATTGAAAACAAAACGAGAAACCCCAAACCAGTGTTTAATGGTTTTCTTCTGCTCCGTTGTGAGGTAAATTCTTATCTTCTTTGATTTTCTTAGAGTATTTTCTAAGTCCGTGCATTCGACAAGAGAAGATGTGAAGTATTGAGAGTAAATCGGCGGTAAGCTCAGATTCGGGACTGTGTACAGTTTGGTCGAGAACCATGATTTGTCCACCGTTTCGCTCAACCATGTATTGTATAAGCTCGAATCCGAATCGACATAATCTGTCTCTATGGGCAACAACAAGTGTGAGCTTATCTCCTTGCAATAATCTGTCCAGTATGGTTTTAAGCCCTTTTCGTTTGAAGTTAAGCCCACTTCCAATATCTTTGATGATTTCTGCTTCTGGATAGAATGAGTACATGAAGTTAACTTGTCGGTCAAGGTCGTCTCGTTGCTTTGTTGAACTGACTCGGCAATAGCAAACAAGGGAAGTTCTAGTTACACCATTAATGTAGGATTGGACATCGTACAATCGTTGTCCAGCTTCATTTTTAATGCTTTTGATTTTTCCTTCGTCGGCATATTTTCTTAATGTATTGGGATGAAAACCCAAAATTTCAACAGCTTTTCGTAATGGAACAAACATTCGCTGATTTGTTAGCGTTTGTTAGTTAATGTTAGCAAAATGGTAGCTAGTTGTCAACCCTATTTTGTTTGTGCGCTTAACCCCTAGGCATATAGTAACACAAATTAATTTGTTTTAGTATGTAAAATACACAAAACTTAATATAAAGCCGCCCGGCGGGGTTTTAAACCCAATTTCTCGATAAACCGCGACTTGTACTGAGCTTAGCCCAAGTAAGCGTCCATATTCTCTAATTTTGTGTTATGCTATTTAGCGTAAAATGATGGTAGTGACGAAACCTTAATTATTAATCTGCCTCATGAGAAAAAGTGCTTTTTTGGTGACTATTCTAGTTTGTTTTTCCCTTGTATTTAATTATTTTGTTTGGACTCCCAATGCAGTAGCATTTACTGAACAACAAAAACTTGTTTTACAGTCTTGGAGACTGGTTAATCAATCTTATTTAGATGATACTTTTAACCATCAAAATTGGTGGGCATTGCGGCAAGATTTCCTCAAACGTCCTTTACATGATAGCAAGGAAACTTACCAGGCTATTGATGAAATGTTAGCCACTCTTGATGAACCTTTTACCCGATTATTACGCCCTGAACAATATCATAATCTACAAGTAACAACCGCAGGTTCTTTATCGGGAGTTGGGTTACAAATTAATATTAATTCTGAGACGGGAAATTTGGAGGTTGTCTCTCCTTTGGCGGGATCTCCAGCCGAAAATGCTGGCATTCAACCCCATGATCGCATTCTTCAAATTGATGGAGTTGATACTATTACTCTAACTCTTGATGAAGCTGCGACTAAAATGCGTGGCCCCAGTGGAACTAAAGTGTCTTTAACTGTTCAATCTCACGAAAATAATAGCAAAATTCGTGAATTAGAAATTGTACGGCAACGAATTGCTTTAAGTCCTGTTGTTGCTAATTTAGATAATCAAACTAATCATATTCCTATTGGTTATATTCGCTTGAATCAATTTAGTGCTAATGCAGCCCAAGATATGACTAAAGCAGTGAATGATTTAGAAAAAGAAGGGGCTAAAGCTTATATTTTGGATCTGAGAAATAATCCTGGGGGACTGTTACAAGCAGGGATAGAAATTGCCCGTCTTTGGTTAGATAAAGGAACGGTAGTTTATACTGTTAATCGTCAAGGAATTCAAGATAGTTTTGTGGCTAATGGCCCTGCTTTAACTGAAGATCCTTTAGTTATTTTAGTGAATCAAGGAACAGCTAGTGCGAGTGAAATTTTAGCGGGTGCATTACAAGATAATGGACGGGCTTTATTAATAGGAGAAAAAACTTTTGGCAAGGGTTTAATTCAATCTTTATTTGAGTTACCTGATGGGGCAGGTTTAGCAATTACAGTAGCTAAATATGAGACTCCTAGTCATAAAGATATTCATAAATTAGGAATTATTCCTAATGAAGTGGTTACTCAAGAACCTATTACTTATCAGGAAATTGGCACTGAAGTTGATGTACAATATCAAGCTGCTATTAAGGCGTTAATAGCTAATACTGTATTAGCTGATGCTTCTAAAATAGATGATGTGGAGGTAGTGAAATAATATGTTTGTAAATAGGTGTTTATAAATAAATATAGTGAACTGGCACAACTAATTTAGTTTATTATAATTTGGGTTTGTTGACCTCAGTTCGACATAAGGTAATTTGTGGAAAACTCGCCATAAGCAGGAGTCTGGCAACCCTTATTTTCTCGAATTATCCACGACGAACTCCGAACTCCTAACACCGAACTCCTAACACTGAACTCATGTTGTTGGGTTTCGTGCCTCAAACGCCACTTCCTCTAAGCTGTTGTGCATTTAAACCGCTTATTTTGAACTTTGGTACAGACGTTAAAACCCCCTCTCCCTGCTCCGAAGCTCCCTGCTCCCATGCAGTCACAACAGGTCAATTAAATGCGTGACAGCTTACTTGGGGAAACCCCAAGATCGGAGTGGCTTCCCAACCTACAATAAAAAATATCAATACATATTTTATGAAAGTTGCTAGTTGGAATGTTAACTCAATTCGTACTCGACAATCTCAGGTTATAGACTGGTTAAAAAATAATCCAGTTGAGGTACTTTGTTTACAAGAAACTAAAGTCATTGATCAAGATTTTCCTCGACTTCCTTTTGAAGAATTAGGTTATCATCTCTATATATTTGGACAAAAAGCTTACAATGGTGTAGCTATTTTTAGTCAACAACCAATGGAAGATGTAACAATGGGATTTACTTCTATTGTTGGAGAAAGTTTAACTCAAGAATTTGATGAGCAAAAACGGGTTATTACAGGTATTTTTCAAGGGGTAAGAATTGTTAATTTATATGTTCCTAATGGTTCAGAAGTAGGTAGCGAAAAATACCATTATAAATTACGATGGTTTAAAGTTCTTAAAGAATACTTGAAAAAAATATTAGAAGAATCTACTCAAGAATTATGTGTTTGTGGTGATTTTAATGTAGCCTTAGAAGATAAAGATATTTATGATTCTAAACGGAAAGAGAATCATATTATGGCATCCCCATTAGAAAGAGAAGCGTTAAGAGATATATTAACAATTGGCTTAAAAGATGGGTTTCGTAAATTTAACGATGAAGGAGGACATTTTAGCTGGTGGGATTATCGAACAGGGGGATTTGAACGTAACCGAGGTTGGCGTATTGATCATCATTATTTGACGGATAAATTGTACGAAAAAGCAATTAGTTGTATAATAGATATAGCACCAAGAAAATTAATAAAACCTAGTGATCATACTCCCGTTATTGTTGAATTTTAAGCTTAATAATGAATCAAAAAAGACCGATTGCCGTTGATTTATTTGCTGGCGCAGGAGGAATGACATTAGGCTTTGAACAAGCAGGGTTTGATGTCTTAGCTTCAGTAGAAATTGATCCTATTCATTGTATAATTCATGAGTATAATTTCCCCTTTTGTACAGTAATTTGTCGGAGTTTAGAGAATGTATCAGCAAGAGAAATCAGGGCATTATCTAAAATAGGAAATCAGACAATTGATGTAGTATTTGGTGGCCCTCCCTGTCAAGGATTTTCTCTTATAGGTAAACGATGTTTAGAAGATGAGCGAAATGCTCTGATTAAGCATTTTATCCGCTTAGTTTTAGAATTACAACCCAAATATTTTGTTATAGAAAATGTGCCAGGAATGGCAATCGGAAAACACCAGAAGTTTTTAGAAGAAATTTTTGATGAGTTTAGAGAGATTGGTTATCAAGTTCATCCTAATTATCGTATTTTAAATGCAGCTAATTATGGCGTACCCCAAAATCGAGAAAGACTATTTTTAATAGGTAGTCAGTTAGGATTACCTTTACCTAATTATCCTCAAATTATCACAGAATTCAAAAATAATAAAGTCAATGAAACAAATATTAATATTCTCAAAACACCTACCGTTTTAGAAGCAATTCAAGACTTACCAGAGGCTAACAATTATCCTGAACTTAATTATCAAGATTGGGTAATAACTGATTATGGAGAAGCTAGTAATTATGGAAAAAAACTAAGAAATTTATCTAAGATTGATGATGACTATTCCTATAAAAGAGACTATGACTTTAAACTACTTACGGGTAGTCTTAGGACAAATCATAACCAGACATCAATTTACAGATTTGCTAAGACTCCTCAAGGAAAAATTGAGCCAGTGAGTCGCTTTTATAAGTTGCATCCTGATGGTTTATGTAATACTTTAAGAGCAGGTACACCGAGTAACCGAGGGGCCCATACTTCACCCCGTCCAATTCATCCTTTTACCCCTAGATGTATCACTGTAAGAGAAGCAGCTAGACTCCATTCTTATCCTGATTGGTTTAGATTTCATGTGACTAAATGGCATGGATTTCGTCAAATTGGTAATTCAGTTCCTCCTTTATTAGCAAAAGCTGTTGCTGAAGAAATCATTAAAATTCTTGATATTAATCCTCTTAAATCTAATGCTATTTATTATTTAGAAAATGAGCAAAAATATCTCAGTTTTAATCTGTCTCAAGCATCCCAATATTACGGAGTTGATCCTAAAATATTTGGCACAAGAATTCGTAAAAATAGTCAAGAAAAACAGTTATGATCGATTAGTTAATTTTCCATCTTCCATATAAATAATACGATCAGCCACATCTAAAATACGATTGTCATGAGTGACTAGCAAAATGGTACATCCATTATTTTTCGCTAAACGTTGCATGATATCAACCACATCTCGACCCGTTTGACTATCTAAAGCAGCAGTCGGTTCATCTGCTAAAATCATCTTAGGATGACTAACTAAAGCACGAGCGATCGCAACTCGTTGTTTTTGTCCCCCTGAGAGACTATCAGGATAATAATTGACACGGTGTTCTAACCCAACTTCTTTAAGAATAGCTTCAGATTTATCTTGAGCTTCCCGATAATTAATCTTATCGTGTAACTCCATTGACATTTGTACATTTTGTCTAGCGGTGAGAAAAGGTAACAAATTATGTGCTTGGAAAATATAACCAATTCGACGACGAATTTGCACTAACTTGTCTTCATTTGCTCCCTTTAACTCTTCTCCTAAATTTCTTAAACTCCCTTCTTGAACTGTTCGTAATGCTCCAATTAATGACAATAAAGTAGTTTTCCCTGAACCAGAAGGCCCAGTTAAAATAACAATTTCTCCGGCATATATACTGATATTTATATCAAATAAAACTTGTTTTTTCAAACTAGTTTTACCGAAATAGTGATTAAGATTACTAATTGAGAGAACTTCCATAATTTACCTTAACCGTTAAAAGATATCGGCTGGATCGGCTGCTTGTAGCTTTCTCACAGCAGTAGCACCAGAAACAAAACACATAACTATAGTTAAGACTAAAACCCAAACGGCTCTGTTAACCGTCATTTCAATGGGCAACAAGGTAGATTGTTTAGCAAAATGATATTGAACCATAGAAAAGACAAATCCTGGCAAATACCCTAAAATAGCGATTAGCAAAGATTGTTTTAAGGTCATAGATAACAGATATCGATGTCTATATCCGATTGCTTTAAGGGTAGCATATTCTGATAAATGCTCAGAAACCGCAGTATAGAGAATCTGATAAACAACCACTACTCCCACTAGAATTCCTAAGAAAACTCCCAAGTTGAAAATAAACCCGATCGCTGTACTCGACTGCCAATAGTTTTTTTCAAACTTAATTAACTCTTCCTTGGATAAAATTTTAATATCTTGGGGAAGATAATTTTTGAGTTTTTCCATAAACATTGGGGTATCGGTAGACGATTTTAATTTAATTAAACCAATATCAATAAATCCTTTATCTCTAGTTTTGAAAATTCTTAAAAAATTAAGATAGCTAGTAAATAAATTACCATCAGATCCAAAAGACGTTCCTAATTCAAATAAACCCACAACCTCAATTTTACGATTATCTCCAGCATTATTACTTACTTCAGTTGTTACCGTTCCTGCTTGCTCAAAATTCTTCACAATAGTACCAAATTCAGCGCGAGAATTTTTATCAAAAAGAACCACATTAGGCAATTTTAATTTATCTAGATTTTCCAAAATTCCTGGTAAATCAAAATTAGGATATCTGAGATCTACTCCAATAACAAATATATTGCGCCAATAGTTTTTAGTTAAGGGATTTTTCCACTGAGCAAAATCTAAATAAATAGGATTGACAAACTCGACTTCATCAAAAGATAACGCTTGAAGAAGACGACGTTCTGGGAAAGTTTCCATCGCAATTAAAGAAGTGGAACGAGGACTAATTAAAAAAACGTCTCCTTGTAACCCTTTGTGTAAATGAACAGCACTATCAAATAAAGCATCACGAATACCTAATTGCATAAAAATGATGACCACAGCAAAAACAACCCCGGACAAAGCAACAATTAACCGAGTTTTTTGGTGGACTAGCTGTAACCAAGCCGTGGGAATTTTTCTCATCATAATCAGTCTAAGAATTTAATGATTTAGGCTCATTTTTGAATTGCTTTAGTGGTATTAATTAATACTTTGACTTGTAAATTAGTCAATTCTGAGACTTTTCTACTATCTTCAGGATTCAGGCGTATTTTCACTTCTACAACTCTCGCATCCACATCAGCCACCGGATCAGTTCCCAAAATATTTTTTGTCCCAATTTGTAACCCAATTTCATCTACGATTCCTTGCAATTCACCCAAGGAACGATCAATTTTAATTGTTGCTGGTTGTCCAATTTGAACACGACCAATGTCGGTTTCATAAACTTCTGCGGTTACATACATTTGACTTGTTTGACCAAGATCAACAATGCCTTGATCTTTGACTAACTCCCCAGGCCAAGTATGAATCTTTAAAATTTGTCCCGTTTTGGGCGATCGCACATAAGATAAGTTTAAATCCGCTTCAGCTTTTTGAATTGCGGCTTGGGCTGTAATAACATCAGCTTGAGCCACTTCGACATCGACTGGACGTACTTCCTCAACCGCATCAAGAGTAGCACTAGCTTGTTCAATCTGTCTTTTTTGGGTAGAAACGATCCGATTGAGGTTAGCTTGAGCTTCGTTGATCTTTTCGTGTAAGGTCATTTCAATGCGACTTAAGTTCGCTTGTCCTTCCCTGAGAGTTTCTTGGGTTGTTTTGGCCAGTAAACAATTATTATCCCGTTCTTGCTCGGACACTGCCCCATTCTCATATAATAGACCATAGCGGTTACAATCGGTCTGAGCGTTGTTTAACTCAGCTTTAAGCCGCTCAATTGTGGCTTGTTGCGCCCCTTTTTCTCCTTGTAACTGAGCCACCAAACTGGCAATAGTGGCTTTTTGTGTGATGATTTGTCCGGTCAATTCTGCTTGAGATTGTTGAAATTTGGCATCTTGTGCTTGAATATCTCCAATTTTGGCACCTGCTTTAACTTGAGCTAAGCGAGCATTTGCACTAATGAGTTGGGATTGAGCCTGTTTTAAAGCTGCCTCTAACCGAGGATGACTGTCAAGAATGGCAATGATTTGTCCGGTTTTGAGGAGATCGCCGCGTTTGACCAGCAATCGCTCAATTCTGGCCCCTTCCGCAAAAGCTGGAGCAGAAATTTTAATCACTTCGTCTTTCGGCTCTAAATACCCCAAAGCCGCCACTTTGGGCGGTGCTTTTTCCGTGGGAGAGACAGCAGGAGTGATCGTTTTTGCTTCAGATTGGTATCGTAGCATGGTATAAGTAGCGATTGAACTTGCCCCTATGGCGGCGATAGTAATCATAAGGGTAGTAGTCCACTGTTCGGGTTTAGCAAGGATTGGAGATTTCATTTTGGTTCTTGGTAATTGAAATTACTTCCTTCAAAGTTGGTGTTGCTACATAATAAAATGTTTAATCAGCGATCTATCGTGAGCTTTTAATCGAGTAACTTTCGAGGGTGAGTAATTCGTTTTAAAAGTTGTACCATCATACTGCGGGGTAACAGACGAGGAATAACATTGGCCAAAAAATAATTTTTTAGTCCTGGAATAACATAACTGCGCCCTGCTTCTAAAGCTTTTAACGCTTCTGTCACCACTTGCAATGGTGGAGTGGCCCCTCCATCGTCAAATATTTTGACTAATGCTCCCGTGGAAGTCGGTCCAGGACAAAGGGCTAACACTCGTAATCCTCGATTTTGATACTCTGCCCAAAGAGCTTCACTAAATGAGAGAACAAATGCTTTAGTTGCGCCATAAACTGCCATATAAGGCATAGGCTGAAAAGCACCACTAGAAGAAAGGTTGATTATAGATCCATCTCCTTTGGCAAGCATTCCAGGAATAAATAGATGAGTTAAATCAACTAAAGCTGTAACGTTGACCATTATCTGGTTGTGATCTTGTTGAATTCCAATTTGCTCAAAGGGATCATAATTAAGAAACCCGGCATTATTAATTAGCATATCCACTGTTAGCTGCATTTGTTCGACAGTCTTAAAAATATCGAAAGCAACATTTTCACGACTGAGATCAGCAACAATAACTTCAGTGCTGACATTATAAAGTTCATGAAGATCTCTAGCTAACATTCGGAGTTTTTCTTCACTGCGGGCGACCAAAATAAGGTTCATACCTCGTTTAGCCAGATTTTTTGCAAATACTTCACCGATTCCAGAGGATGCTCCAGTGATTAACGCGGTCTTGCCTTGATAATGGAACATGGAAGTTTTCCTTAAACTTTTTGAACGTTTTTTGTATGTAGATGAATCTTATTTGCACGACAGGGTTTTAAACCCAAATCTTTGATAAAATAATTCCTCCTAATAGAACAAACCCCTGCCAAACATTTTGACCAAAAATCTCGCCATAGGTAGACATAGGAATTTCAGGAGAACTCAAACGAATATATTGTATCACCCATCCCACTAAAGCGATTCCCCAAGCGATCCAATATCCCACACTGAGAGGCATTATTACCCCCAAATAAGCGAATAATCCGGCTGTAGTGGCAAAAAAGACCCCCACTGCTTCGGCGGCATATTTCCCGAAAAATAAGGCACTAGAATTAATGCCAATTTTTTGATCATCTTCTCGATCAGACATGGCGTAAACTGTATCAAACCCCAATGTCCAAAAGATGGTTGCTCCCCATAATACCCAAGTAGCACCCTCTATATTGCCCGTTACTGCCGTCCAACTAATCAAAACGGCAAATCCCCAGGCCAAGGATAACACCAATTGAGGAATGGGAAAAATTCGCTTAGCTAAAGGATAACCCACAATCACGGGAACCGCCGCCACACATAGCCAAAAACTCAGGGAATTGAGATAAAATGCTAGAATAGCTGCACATCCTAATGCGATCGCGGCGATTCCTATGCCCACTTTAACGGATAGCGCACGGGAAGCTAAGGGACGGGTGCGGGTTCGTTCCACTTGGGGGTCAATATTTCTGTCCCACAAATCATTAATAACACATCCCATGGCACTTGTGGCTAGGGTTCCTAAAATAATAACCCCGACTAAGGGTAAGGGAGGAATACCCCGCGCAGCTAAAAAAATAGCCCATAATGCGGGAATCATCAAAATGAACCGTCCGGCCGGTTTATCCCATCGTAGCAGACGAATAATGGTTAACCATGTGGGTTCGGTGTTAAGTTGGGATTGAATCACCATAGTCAATAAACAAAAAATATAGTAAATAATTCAAATTACTAATTATAAGTTTAACATTATGGTTCTACCGAATTTAGTCTTAATTGGTGGAGGACATAGCCACGCGATCGCTTTAAAATTATGGGGAATTAATCCTATTCCTGGGGTGCGTCTAACTCTTATTACTAATACCTGCTATACCCCTTATTCGGGTATGTTACCAGGTCATGTGGCAGGTTTCTATAAGTTTGAAGAAATTCACTTAGATTTACGGTATCTATCCCAATTTTCTCAAGCTCAATTTTGTTTAGAGCAAGTGATAGGATTGGATTTAATTAATAATCAAGTAATTTGTCAGAATTATCCGCCTATTTCTTTTGATTATTTATCTATTGATATTGGCAGTACACCGAAAACTGATCAGGTTCCTGGTGCTTCTACATATGCGATTCGAGCTAAACCTGTACCTCAATTTTTAGAAGCTTGGAATCAATTAATTAATCAAGTTATTAATACCCCACAAAATACTTATTCTGTGAGTATTGTTGGTGGTGGTGCAGGGGGAGTTGAATTAGCCTTAAATATGCAAACTCGTCTCCAGAATATTTTACAAAATTCTCATCAACCGTTAGATAATTTAACTATTCATTTATTGCATCAAGGTTCAACTCTTTTGACAGGTCATAATGATTGGGTCAGTAAACGATTTCAGCAAATATTAAAGGAAAGAAAAATCCAAATTTATTTAAACGAAAAAGTAACAAAAATTGCTCCTAAAATAGACAATAATTATCAAATAATATGTCAATCTGGGTTAATAATTCCATCTAATCCTATTTTTTGGGTGACTCAAGCATCTGCACCTAATTGGATCAAAGAGTCAGGATTAATGACCGATGAAAAAGGATTTATTTTAGTCAATAATTACTTACAATCTCTTTCTCATCCTCATATTTTTGCCACAGGAGATATTGCCACAATAGAACATTATCCTCGTCCTAAAGCGGGGGTTTTTGCCGTTCGTCAAGGTCAACCTTTATTTAATAATTTACAGCGAATTATTTTAGACAAACCATTAAAAAGTTATATTCCTCAGAAGTATTATTTAAGTTTAATCGGAACTGGTGATAAAAAAGCGATCGCATCTTGGGGTTGTTTCGGATGGGAATCTTCCTGGTTATGGACTTGGAAAGACTATATTGATCGACAATTTATGGCTAAATTTAAGCCTAAATAAACTAGATTTTAGCTTATGATCTAGCTCGTAATTCAATCTGATTTTGTTTAATTGTTACATCATAGCTACCATAAAAATTTTGACCTAAAAGTCCAATTTTAGACAAAGAAGGATTAATAGAAACTTCCAAATTTTTAGCCATAAGTTCTCCAGCTTTTACAGAATAAACTCGGCCAATACCAATGGGAACCATACCACCTGCGGTTTGAGAATAAGCACTGTCATGAGCTTTTATTCCCATTGCAGATGCCATATCAGTCCCAATTGTAATACCACTCGCCCCTGTATCAAACAACATTTCAACTGTATATTTTCCATTAAAAGTAACATCAACTACTGGAATTCCAGACACTCGACGTTTAATAGGCAATTTAAACATTCCACTCTTAGGAGAAACAGTCTCTTGCGAAGGTGGAGAAGTTGGATTGCCACATAAATGACTAAGATCAATAAGTTGACCATTACTTCCCTGTAAAAAACAAGGTTGCTGAGCTTTAATTGTGGTAATATTAGGAGCAAAAGCAATACCAGCAAAGGCAACTACAGCAATAATCGTTTTCTTAATCATCATGACAAATTAATCAATCCGTTAAAAGTTTTCAATCTTAATATTCCCCAAGTATTAGCCGAAATTAACATAAAAAGTCTCTGCAATAAATTGACTTATTCCAAGTTAATTAGCTTTGTCTCATTCTATAACAACTCTTAGTTAATAAGAAATAAACATAATCTTAACTTAATGTCAGTGATCTTGATCACACTTAATAAGTGATTAAAATCATCATTGTTAAGGTAATTTTTGCAACAACTTCGGGAACACTAACGATAGCAGAATCATGAGAGTTAGTGCCACATGAGAACTCAGTCAGTTATCCTTGCTTCTTTAGTGTCGAGTAGTTTAATGATGGCTTTGCCCTTACAAGCTCAGCAAGTTTCTCGTCATAACCCCTATAATATTAATAGTTGTAATTACAGTCACTATTGGGTTAATAATCAGGGAAAGTGTATTGATTTACATGAACCGAATATTACTCGATATAATGGGTATGAAGAAAAATTTTTCAAGGCTTTAAAAAAAATTGGTATTGTCTTGAGTTATGAAAGCTGTGAACCTGGATTAATGGGTCATTATAAACCTTTCTATAATCGGTTAACAATTTGTCAAAATAATCGCAGAGACTTTTCTTTATATATCGAAACTCTTGCTCATGAAAGTTGGCACGTAGTTCAAGATTGTGCTACGGGTTTAAATAATGAGCGTGTTGCTCCTATTTTTAACTCAAATTCCTCTAGATTTCGAGCATCAATAAGCAGTTTAAAGTCTTCAGACTGGAAGGATTTGAATCTTTATGAATCTGAAGATTTACCCTATGAAGTTGAAGCATTTTTTATGTCAAAACATCCTGATGCTGTTTTAGAAGCGTTAGAGGTATGTTCAGCTAATATTACCAGGAAAAAATAGACTAAGAATTTAGATTTAATATTAGTCATCTAAAGATTACTTTGTGTATTAGGAAGGAACTTACGTTCCTTGCAAGCTAAGGTTTTAGAGCGTTAAGTTGACAGTAATAAATGATATTAGACACCTACAAAAGGTATCTTTTTCTGCTTAAACTGAGGCCAATGTAACCTGAACAGTTTGTCCAGGTTGAGGAGTTAATACAGAGGTTACAAGATTGTATTTAGCTAACATTTGACGAAAACCTGCAATAGTTCCTTCTTCTCGTATTACACTACTTAGAAATCCTTCATAGTCTACTTTTCCTGATCCTGCTGTTGGTAAAATAACCTGTGGTTTAAGAGTTTGGCAAAGTTCTAAAGTGGTTTTTTCTCCTTTAAGAATGGGTACTAAATGAAGTATACTTAGACCAACAATGGGAGTAATAACTACATTAATTTTTCCTTCTTCTGTTAATGTCGAAGAATGATAACCATGAGGTTCATAATAAATTTTTTGTTGTTCAATTAAATCCGTAATGATATAACCATTTTCAGTTAATTGAGGGCCAAGAGGCGAGCCAGGGACAGCTTTAATTGTAATACTATTATCTAAAGTATAACTTTGTCCATGGGCTAATTCTGTGACTTGTTTATAACCTAATTCTTTAACGATTTTAGCTGCATTAGGTGAAGCAACCACAGGAATATTATGGTCTAATTCTGTGAGGGTTGGAATATGGGTATGATCTTCAAGTCCTTGAGATAAAATAATTAAATCTATGGGTTGATCAATGGTATAGGTAATAGACTTAATTCCCTTAAAAAGCCAGTCTAGATTACCAAAAACAAGGGAACCAACTAACCAAGGGTCAATAAGGATTCTTTTTCGGGCAATTTCTATTAACCAGGAATTACTATCAAGCCACGTTAATTGCATAAACCTTAAATTAAGTGTTTTGTTTGACATTTACTTACTATTATATCTAAGTCCCAATGGTTTTGCTCGACTGAAAATCGAGCAGCTAGTTTTTCTCAATTATTTATTTTCTCAAATGAATCAAGGTTTGTGCTAGACTAAAAGATAATCTTAAATCAGGTAAAATGCGAATTTTAATTGTCGAAGATGATCCCCTAATGCAGTTGGGATTAGAGCAAGCCTTAAGTGAATATCCTGACTTTGAAATCATCGGACAAGCTGAAGATGGTTATGCCGGAGTACAAAAGGCATTAGAACTTAAGCCTGATTTAATTGTAATGGATATTGGTTTACCTCGTTTGGACGGAATTGCTGCTACTAAGCAGATTAAGGAAAAATCACCCAATATTCATGTGGTGATGCTTACTTCTCATACCTCACAGACAGAGGTAGTAGCAGCTTTATCGAGTGGGGCTGATGCTTATTGTATCAAAGGGGCGAGTTTAGAACGATTATTAGCAGCTATTGAAGCAGCTAAAGATGGGGCAACTTATCTTGATCCCCAAATTGCTCGATTAGTATTAGATAATCTTAAACCACCTAGCCCAGAAGTTAATCAAAATATTAGCTTACTTTCTGAACGAGAATTAGAGGTTTTAAAGTTAATTGTGGAAGGAAAAAGTAATAATGAAATTGCTGAACATTTATATCTTAGTACCAATACAATTAAAACTCATGTCAGAGGGATTATGAATAAATTAGCCGTTGATGATCGAGTACAAGCGGCCGTTATTGCTTTGCGTTCTGGACTGGTATAATAATGTTTTAGGGAACATAATTATTATCTATAAATATGAGCAATAAGGATGTTATTATTTTAGGCAGTGGTTTATCAATTTTAGACTTATCATCTGAGGAAATTAACTATATAAATCAATGTGAAGTAATCATAGCAATCAATAAATTTATGGCTTTTTATCAAAAAAGTCAAATTCTTCCTAATCATATTTACTTTGTTGATGCCTACGATCTTTCCAATGTTAATTTTTTACAACATATTTTTAATGTGTGTAGAAAAAATAAGTTAGAAGGATTGACTTTTATTATTTCTAAGACAATCCTAGAACATCCCATGACTGGTCAAAGATTTTGTTCAAAAAGAATTGCTTTTATCTTAAAAAAGAAATACTTAGAAATTGAAAACGAAATTCATAACAAATTGTTTCATGGGGAAAAAGCGAATACCAACTTATTCTTAATTCCAGAAAATTGTAAATTTGAATTAATTTCTCATCAACATTGGTTAGAAGGGAATATTTGGGGTGATAGTTTACAAAAGCCACTTTTTCATTATAGAGGCAGCCTAAGTACCGTTTTAAATTATGTTTCTATCAAATATCCTCAAAGAACTATTAAGTTAATTGGTGTTGATTTTAATTCTCCTCGTTACTTTTTTCAAGATGAGCTTGAAAAACTCAATTTCGTCTGGAAAGACTGGACAACCTCTATCACTCAAGAAAAAAAGACTCATTTTAGTGCCATTCCCTATCAGGGAACTACAATTTTTGATAAATTCGATTTTATGCTTAAAAATCTTGACGGAACTGGGAATATCGTGTATAGTTGTAATCGTGACAGTTTATTAATAGAAAAAGGATTAGTTAAATATTCTGCGGTTATAAGTTGAATAAAAGTATGTCATAATCTCATAATTTAAGGAGTTTAAGAGAAGATGAATCCTAAAATATTAATTATTATCTTAAATTGGAATGGAAAAAAAGATACTTTAGAGTGTTTAGAATCAAGTACAAAAATTGATTATGATAATTATGAGATTGTCGTTGTTGATAATGGTTCTACAGATGATTCTGTAAAATCTATAAGAGAAAAATATTCTCACATAAAAATAATTGAAAATAATGCTAATTTAGGGTATGCAGAAGGTAATAATGTAGGAATTCGCTATGCGCTCTCAGAAAATACAGATTATATATTATTGCTAAATAATGATACTATTGTTGATAAAAATCTTTTGACAAACTTTATAAAAGCCAGTGAAAATTATCCCAAAGCAGGTATTTTTGGAGCTAAAATCTACTATTTTGATACCCCTAATAAAATTTGGTTTGCGGGTGGAACTTGGCAACTAGAAAAAGCTAAATCTGAGCATATTGGAGGTAATGAAATTGACGATTCAGGGTTTTGGAATGATGTTAAAGAAGTTGACTATGCTTGTGGATGTGCTTTATTAATAAAGAGTGAAGTGATCCAAAAGATTGGTTTGCTTGAATCAAGATTTTTTCTAACCTGGGAAGAACTCGATTGGTGTTACAGAGCTAAAAAACTAGGATATCAATCTTTGATCGTGCCTAGTGCTAAAGTTTGGCATAAAATTTCTGCCTCTTTTGTTGGGGGTGCAGGTAAATTTCATCAGCAATATTTTATGGAAAGAAACCGATTATTATGGATGGAAAAACATTTACAATTGAATCAGATAATATCAGTGTATAAACGAATAATATTACCAGAAATTTATGAAAGTATGCGAGGTTATTTAAGTTCTAATTCAAGTCCTAACAAAAAAGCAAAATGCAAAGTTAGTTTAGCTGCTTTTAGGGACTATATACAACGTAGATTTGGAGATTGTCCTTCATGGGTTCGTTCTATTAAAGAATAACTGGAATTGTTAACTTACTTAAGCAGTTTTCAACTGATGACATATAAAAAAGTTGTTTTATTTTTTCCTCATAATCCTTGGCCTCCCAAAAGCGGCGCTCACAAACGTTGTCTTGAGATAATTTCTGGGTTAAAAGAAATAGACTGTGAAATTTTTTTATTGAGTTCAACACTTTCTTCTGAAAATCAATGGAAAGAATCAAGTATTGATGCCTTGAAAAAAAAGTTTGTTAAAGATGTGTTAATATATCATCCTAATAAATGGGATAGTTACTCGATAAAATTAAACCAAAAATTCTATACTTTTCTTAAAATAAATCCTCCTTTAAATTCCGGTATAAATAGTCCAATTGGTATCTGTCTATGGAGCAGTAAGATTATTAGAGAAATTGTTCCTGATATTATCTTCATGAACTATTGCTATTGGGATAAGTTAATAAATCATCGGGAATTTCAATCTATAAGGAGAGTGATTGAAACTCATGATCTGGTAACTATAAATACAAAAATGCGAGATATAATTAGTCCCTATTTATCAAATAAATTTATTAAAGCTAATAGAATAGATGATGAATTATTGAAAGAGAATTTTTTTGAAGTTTTGAATTTACAAACAGATGAGGAAGAGTATAAAATTTATGATCAATATCAAACAACAATTGCTATTTCTTCGACAGAAAAAAATCTGATTGAACAAAATACAAATAAAACGAAAGTTATTTTACTTCCCATGACACAAGAACCTTGTTATTTATCTAATCAGTATCAAGATTCAGCCTTATTTCCCATAGGGCCTAATCTTTTTAATATACAAGGTTATTTTTACTTTACTCAAAAAGTTTTACCTCAAATTTTACAAGAGATTCCCTCTTTTTCATGGCAAGTTACAGGAAATTTCCAATTTAAGTTAATTCCTAAACCGGAAGAAAGAGTTATAATCAGAGGATTTGTTCCCGATTTAAAAAAGGTGTATGAATTATCAAGCTTTGTTATTTCTCCTGTGATTGGTGGAACTGGTCAACAGGTAAAAATTGTTGAAGCTATGGCTCATGGACTTCCTGTTATTGCGCTTAAACAAAGGGCTGAAAATTCGCCTATCAATCATGGTATTAATGGATTTATAGCTAATAATGCTGAGGAATTTGCTGATTATGTGAAACAACTTTGGCAAGATCGTACCTTATGTCGTAAGTTAGGAAAAGCTGCTCAAGAAACGATTGCAGCTAATTTTTCTAGAGAACTTTTGACGGAAAAATTATTATTAATTATTAGTTAGATTCAATATTAAAATTATGCGAATTCTTTACGATGGTCAAATATATAAGTATCAGGTAACTGGCGGAATTAATCGTTACTTTTCTAATATAATTAAAGGACTTTCTAATAATTATTACCCAACTTTATTAACGGAAAATAATCGTGATTTAAATTACCCTGAACACCCCAATTTAAAAATCATCAGATGGCATCAAAAATTTCGTCCTGAGCGTGTTCGTATTCTGGTTGATAAGTTATATGCTGAAGCAATTAACAGATTTAATAATTTTGATATTGTCCATCCGACCTATTATTCATTAGTTAATCGACAAAGTATTGAATCTTATCGATTGCCAATGGCAATTACAGTTTATGATATGATTCATGAACTTTTTGCTAATAATCTACCGGATAGTCGTTTTACAATTCCCATCAAACGTAAGGCTATTATGGCAGCACAAGCAATCATTTGTATTTCTGAAAATACAAAGCAAGATTTAATCAATCTATATGCTGTTCCAGAAGAAAAAATTTGGGTGACTTATTTAGCTCCCGAAATCGATATTAGTCTTTCCTATAGTTCTGAAACTATTCCTCAAGCTCCTTATTATGTGTTTATTGGCAGTCGTTCTAAATATAAAAACTTTGATCGTTTACTCTCTGCATTTGCTCAAGTTTGTGATGTTGAGTCAGACTTAAAACTTTGTGTTATTGGCGCACCATTTAATAAACAAGAACTCAAAATGATTGATGACTTAAAATTAGATAATCGTCTTGAAAATTATGGCTATGTCACAGATACTCATCTAGCTAAACTTTATCGTAATAGTATTGCCTTGGTTTATCCCTCACTTTATGAAGGGTTTGGCATTCCTCCCTTAGAAGCTATGGCTTGTGAAACGGCTGTTATTGCGTCCAATTGTTCTAGTATTCCTGAAGTAGTGGGAGAGGCTGCTTTATTATTTAATCCTGAGTCGATTGATGATCTTATTGAATCATTAAGATTCCTCTTAAAAAACCCAATTGAACGGGATAATTTCATCCAAAAGGGAAAGGAAAGAACTAAGTTATTTAGTTGGGAAAAAACCGTTAGTCAAACCATCGATG
Source organism: Aphanothece sacrum FPU1 (assembly GCF_003864295.1). Lineage (NCBI taxonomy): Bacteria > Bacillati > Cyanobacteriota > Cyanophyceae > Chroococcales > Aphanothecaceae > Aphanothece > Aphanothece sacrum. Next base: position 307,282 of record NZ_BDQK01000013.1, read on the forward strand.
TTTATCGCTCTTTAGGGAAATAAACTAGTAAAAAAAACTCCCGCCGTTAAAAGCAGGAGTCCTTAAATATTTTGACCTAAATCTTAGTCAAGATCAGGCATAGCGAGTACGGGTTCAGTCTCACGATCAATCCCTTTCTCAAATCCAGCAGCAGCCGCCCGCGCACGTCCAGCGTGCCACAGATGACCAACCAGGAAGAAGAAACCAAGGGTAAAGTGAGATGTCGCTAACCACGCACGAGGAGATACATAGTTGAAAGCGTTAACATCGGTGATAACCCCACCCACAGAGTTCAAAGAACCTAGAGGAGCATGGGTCATATATTCAGCAGCACGGCGAACTTGCCAAGGCTGAACATCATTTCTTAACTTGTCTAAATCTAAACCGTTAGGACCACGTAGAGGCTCTAACCAAGGGCCACGGAAGTCCCAGAAACGCATGGTTTCACCACCAAAGATGATTTCACCAGTAGGAGAGCGCATCAGGTATTTACCTAGACCTGTGGGGCCTTGAGCAGAACCGATATTTGCTCCCATACGTTGGTCACGCACTAAGAAGGTGAAGGCTTGAGATTGAGAAGCTTCCATGCCAGTTGGGCCATAGAACTCACTGGGATAAGCAGTGTTATTAAACCAAACAAACACAGAGGCAATGAAACCCATCATGGACAACGCGCCTAAACTGTAGGAGAGATAAGCCTCACCAGACCAGATAAACGCGCGACGGGCCCAAGCAAAAGGTTTAGTTAAGATGTGCCAAATACCACCGAAGATACAAATCAGGCCAATCCAAATATGACCACCGATAATGTCTTCCATGTTGTTAACACTAATAATCCAACCTTCACCACCGAAGGGGGCTTTGACTAAATAGCCAAAGATTACCGCCGGATTGAGAGTAGGATTAGTTATCACACGCACATCTCCGCCACCAGGGGCCCAAGTGTCATAGACACCGCCAAAGAACATGGCTTTGAAAACCAATAACAACGCACCACATCCCAAAAGAATGAGGTGATAACCGATGATATTGGTCATTTGGTTCTTATCTTTCCAGTCATAACCAAAGAAACTGGAATATTCTTCTAAGGTTTCAGGGCCCCGTAGAGCATGGTAAATACCACCGAAACCGAGAACCGCCGAAGAAATAATGTGTAACACCCCAACGACAAAGAAGGGGAAAGTATCAGTAATTTCACCGGCCGGCCCTACACCCCAACCTAGAGTAGCAATGTGAGGCAGAAGAATGAAGCCCTGTTCGTACATGGGCTTTTCAGGGATAAGATGAGCAGTTTCAAACAGGGTCATAGCCCCTGCCCAGAAAACGATTAAACCAGCGTGGGCGACATGGGCCCCTAGAAGTTTACCGGAAAGGTTGATTAGACGGGCATTTCCCGACCACCAAGCAAATCCAGTAGATTCTAGGTCACGTCCACTGGTAGCAGGCATATTAGAGAGCGTTACCACGGGGAAGTACCTCTTCAGGGAAGATAAAGTTTTGATGGGGTTGGTCTTGGGGAGCCATCCAAGCTCGTAGACCTTCGTTTAATAAAATATTTTTGGTGTAGAATGTCTCAAATTCAGGGTCTTCAGCAGCCCGTAATTCTTGGGAGACAAAATCATAAGCCCGTAGGTTGAGGGCCAAGCCTACAATACCAATGGAACTCATCCACAGACCCGTTACCGGGACAAATAACATGAAGAAGTGTAACCAACGTTTGTTGGAGAAAGCAATACCGAAAATCTGTGACCAGAAACGGTTAGCTGTCACCATTGAGTAGGTTTCTTCTGCTTGGGTTGGTTCAAACGCCCGGAAAGTGTTCGCTTGATCACTATCTTCAAACAGGGTATTTTCTACTGTAGCACCATGAATAGCACAAAGTAGCGCACCACCGAGAACACCCGCTACTCCCATCATGTGGAAGGGATTAAGTGTCCAGTTGTGGAAACCTTGTAAAAAGAGGATGAAACGGAAAATTCCGGCTACTCCGAAACTAGGAGCAAAGAACCAGCTAGATTGTCCCAAGGGGTACATCAGGAATACGCTGACGAAAACCGCAATAGGAGCAGAAAAAGCGATGGCGTTGTAAGGACGAATACCTACTAGACGGGAAATTTCAAACTGACGTAGCATGAAGCCAATCAGAGCGAAAGCACCGTGAAGGGCGGTAAATGTCCATAAACCACCGATTTGACACCAACGGGTAAATACACCTTGAGCTTCAGGGCCCCAAAGGAATAAGATGGAGTGTCCGAAGGCGTTAGCAGGGGAAGATACAGCAACGGTCAGGAAGTTACAACCTTCGAGGTAGGAACTAGCCAATCCGTGAGTGTACCAAGAACTAACAAAGGTGGTTCCGGTTAACCAGCCGCCTAAAGCCAGATAGGCACAGGGGAATAGTAGTAAACCAGACCAACCAACGAAGACAAAGCGATCGCGCTTAAGCCAGTCATCGAGGATATCAAACCATCCTCTTTCTGGTGCGCGTCCGACTGCAATGGTCATAGGGTCTTAATCCTCTAGCAACTCGATGGCAAGATTTCTTAACGGGAGTGTTATCTAGTTTAGGTCATTATCGTCCCATTTTCTTATTAGGAGGCGACCGAGATAAAGCTTTTCAGCTTGACTGAGTAGGCTGGTAAAATTGGCTTTTTGAGCCGTTTTCACTCCTCTAGGGACTTAATGAGTGGATCATTAATATTTCTTAAACTAGCACAATCTCACCCCAATCCCTGATCAAGTCTGGGATATTAGGAGAGGCTTGTGTTTAGCCGTCCTTAGACTATTATTAGCAAAAAATTTACAATTTGACACATCTTGTCTCATAATTCTTCTGACCCTACCTTACCACCCCTGGGTCAGTTGGGGGAAATCCCCTAAGTTACAATAAGGGCGACTATAGCTTAAAGGCGGTTCTAAGGCGTGTTTCGCTAAAAAATCAGCATCACTCATCACCTTGTCTGTGTCTCCATCATAGACAATTTTCCCTTGACTCAAAATAATTGTGCGATCGCATAAGTCCCAAGCTAAATCTAAATCATGGGTGGCGATTAATTGCGTCAGGGGTAGGGTTTGTAATAAATTAATCAATTGACGGCGCGATCGCGGATCTAGTTGGGCTGAGGGTTCATCTAAGACTAACACTTGGGGCTGCATGGCCAAGACCCCTGCGATCGCCACTCGTTTTTTTTCCCCACCGGAAAGGTTATCCGGGTTCCGATGGCCATACACTTGAGGGTTAAGATTAACGGTTTCCATCGCTTCTAGGACTCTGAGTTCTAGTTCTTTTCCTTTGACTCCCCCATTCATAGGGCCAAAGGCCACATCTTCCCAAACCGTAGGCATAAATAATTGATCATCGGGATTTTGAAATACTAACCCAACAAAATTACGAATAAGGGCTAAATTTTGAGAATTAACTAACCATTGTCCTATTTTTATTTTTCCAGTTTGAGGTAAAAAAATTCCATTAAGATGAAGTTGTAAAGTGGATTTTCCTGAGCCATTTGCTCCTATTAAAGCTACTCTTTCATTGGCTTTAATTGATAAGTTGATATCATTAAGAGATGAAGTACCATCAGCATAAGTATGGCTGAGATTTTCAATTAATACTGGGTTATGGTGCATTTTTACAACTTAGAATCAACCTATTATCCAACTATTTAATCAGTCTTAACTAGACGCACTGGTATAAAATCCTAACGCAAATTTCCAAAAATAGTGAGATAAGATTAATAATAATATTGCCAGTAATCCTGACCCTAACATCCAAGAAAGATTATATCTTCCTAACAAGGTTTCTGCGGGAACTGTCGTTAAAAAAGTTACCGGAACCACAAAGGTAAAGAAAAATCGATAGGCAACCGGATAAGCGACTATGGGAAATCTTCCCGCTTCTAATAATCCTCTCAATACTTCTGTTACATTATAGATTTTAACAAACCAAATACTGGTTGCTCCTAACATAAACCAAATACTATATAAAATGATAATACCTAATCCAAGAATTAGACTACTTATTAAATAATCTAATATTGTTATCTTTAGTTGACATCCAGCATAAATAATGATACTTATTCCAAAAATTATATCAGGAATTCCCCAAGGAGAAATGATTCTCGCAGATAACCAAAATTGACTACTAATAGGTTTTAATAAAATAAAATCTAAGGTTCCTTTTTGAACTTGTTCTACAATTCGATTAAGATTCGGAACTAAAAATATACTTGAAACTCCTTGTAATATGGTGAAGATTCCCATTACTATCATCGCTTCTTGCCAAGTCCATCCCTCAAAAGTATAGCCAGTTCTATAAAAAAGAAATAAGCTAAATAGACTGCCAATTAAATTAGCTAAACTACTAAGCATGGCAATCAAAAAGTTTAAACGATATTCTAATTCGGCCGCGATCGCCGTTATCCAAAATAGTTTCAAAACTTTAAAATAAGTTTTCATTATCTTTTAATTACTACTCAATAACATTGTATGGATTCTTAATATAAAAATCTACTTTTCTATTTCTTCCTGAACGACCCTTAAATTTTTTGTTTTTCTCAAAGCATATTTTTTGCCGATCTAAAAATTCTGAAACCTGGTCTAATATAGATTTTAAATCTCTAGTTCTAAAAGTAAACCAAATATCCGAAATTCTTAATGCAGTTTGTGCTAAATCTGTAACAGCAGCAGCTATTTCTTCTAATTTTTTTATTTTAATAATTAGCATTCCTTTATATTTTTCAACTCCAAAGGTTAAAAGGGTATCTTTGAGCAATTATTCTTGCTTTTCTGACATTTTTTGAGATATACTTTGCATCTTTAACCAACGTATTGTTTCTCCTAAATCTGTTAAAATGTAGCCTTCTTCCTTCTGTTTTAAGTACAAATCAATAAAGTCCCCATCTGGATAGAGATAGGGAGTACGAATACGGACAAAACCATCAATGGTCGAACAAGAAAACTGTCTACCGATAGTTAATGAAATAATTTGGTATATTTCAGACATTATGGAAATATATCTAATTGCGATAGTGGTGGATCATTCATTAAACCATTATGAGTAATATTAGACTCAATGCAGAATTGTTGCCAAACTGTTGTAGGTTCATCAACGGAAGCTGTTATGTCTGGAGGAACATAAGCTTGTTTATCTTTATACATTTTACTTTTATCATTAATTAAACCTTCAAACTCATCTTGTGTTAGCACAATTAAAACAAAATTGATCTACACCTTATCATTTATTTTACTCAATCAAGCTGTCAGTTACTAACAGGCAAGCTCACTGACATTTTAATATTAGCATTAATAGTGCTAGTGGAATGAATATCTTTAGATTTTACTTAGATCATAATATTTATTAATAATTACGGCATAAACTCGAATAAAATACTAAATTGACTATCTTTTTTTGCTCTAGAATTTTGTTTTTCGATTTCGGTAGAGATACGAATATTTCTAGTAAGTGCATATCCAAATGATACTGTTGTAATTCCTACTTCATTACTATCCCCTGGAGAGATAAAACTTTGAGAAAATGAGATATCAGATGCACCTGTACGAGATAAAGGAAGAATGATTTTACCCCCAACATTAACCCCATCTTCAGAATAATTATTAGTTCTAATATAACGATATCCTACCAAGGGAGCCATGTTAATATAACTGCCTAATGGTAAGACATAATAGTGTAAATCTGCTCCTCCTGCTTCACGATTTCCAAAAGAAGTTTGATAATCTCCACTAATAGTTAATCCGGTTTTACCGATAAAAATATCTTCTGCACCAATATTAATTCCTCCTCGATGTCTAGTAGAAGGAAACTCAGCATATCCCATTCGTATACGAGTCCGAAAACTTGGATCATTATCAATATCTTCTAACACATTAGGAACTTCTTTTAACCATTGTTGTAAGACTGGACTATCTTTTAAAATTTCAGGGGATAAGTCAATTGTCTCCTCTGATGAATTATTATTAAAAGTATTCGGTGGTGTAGACTGACTCATGGCAGGAGTAGTTATCTTAAAAAAGAGTAAACCAGTTCCTATCACTATCAATAAAGTTTTCCATTTAGCATTATTTTTCTGGTTTAACATTTGCTTAAAAATTATTTTTGGATAGTTTAATTATAACCGATGGATTAAATTTAACTAAATAGCCAAATATTTAAACTTATGATAGTTATCATAGTCGAACTGACAAAAGCTGAATTTTTTTCCGAAAAATTAAAAATTTGTAGACAACCATTATATAAAATCAGAATAGTATAACATAAGGCAAAAATCATCAAGATTAATTTCACAAAATTAGGAAGATTAAGAAAATTAGTCATAATGATCAGTGTAGCAGGCAATAAAGATGCTCCAACAACAAATATAATAGATGCTAAATTAGGTATTCTGTGATTAATTAAATAAAAAATTAAGCTTAAAATAGTTAAAGATATAAAAGGAAAAAGTCCTAATATAAATAAATTTATTAAATAAGTTTGAGATAACATATCTTGTTTATTTATGTAAATATTTAACACATTTATAATATTCCCTAACAGGCCATAAAAACAACCAATTATTAATGCTTGTTTTGGGGTTAACTTTGACCAAGAAGACAGAATTCTTCCTCCTGGATCAATTATAATATTAAAAGATGTTGTAAAAATCAGTTTAATAATAGAAGTTTTGGGAGTAGAAAAATCACGATTGAATAATTGCTCTATAGGGTTAATTTTTTTGTTGATATAATTAATTTTATTTTGTGCTAATTGTAAACCCCTAAAATCTCCTTTTATTTCAAAAATATTAGCTGCTTTATGTAAATCATTTAAAGCCTTAATTTTATCATCTAATTCGTCATAAGATAAGGCTCGATAATAATAAGAGTAAGCGGAATCATTTTTAATATCAATTGCTTGAGTATAAGCTTCAATTGCTCCGTTTAAATATCCTAATCTTTGTCGAGACCGACCCAAATAATAATAACCTTCAAAACAATGAGAATCAATTCTAATAATTGATTGACAATCTGCTAAGACTTGATGATCTTGATTCAAGTTAAAATAAGCCTCACAACGCTTAACATAAGCTTCTAAAAAATTATGTTTAAGTTTAATTGCTTGATTATAATCTTTAATAGCTCCTTGATAATTTTTATCCAAGGCCTTATTAATTCCTTGAATATACAAAGACTTGGCTGAAGAAGAATCCTTTTTTTTTGTCTCAAAGTCTTCTGGAAGATTACGATCATATTGTATGCGTTTATCAGGATTTATCAAAATTTCATAAGCCTCACAAACTTCTTTAAATTTGTCTTCAGAAATAGGATCATTAGGATGTAAATCAGGATGATATTGACGAGCTAAGCGACGATAAGCTTCTTTTATTTGTGCCACAGTTGCTTGACGAGAAATTTGTAGAATTGTATAGTAATTTTTGGCGTTTTTCATCAACTTAGACTAAAATTTTATTAATTATATCAGAAAATAATAAATATTTTTATTGTTTTAACCCTTGCCTAATTCGTCAATAATGATTATTATTCATTTTAGTTCATCTCCTTTATGTCTATGAAGCCTAAATTTAAGAATACCCTAGACTGGGAACAAGCTCAATTATTAATGCAGCCTACTTTCATTCGTGTTCTTGATCACTTGCGTCAAAAATTAGAAACGTCAACTTGGATAGGCACTTATGAAGATGTGCAAACTCCATTACCCGGATATCAACTCTGTTTGACTCATCAAGAATATTTAATTAAAATAAATATATGGGATATTTGTTTTCAAGTGTGTTTTATTGATTATAATCCTTATTTAGACCAAGATGAAACTTCTCCATCAGAAACACAAATTGTATCAATAGATACTAACTTGATTGACAAAACAGGAAATATTAATTGGCCCTGCTTAGATGATAAAGCAAAACAAAAAATCCAAGAAATATTTGCTAATTTACCTATCCATTAAACCCGAAATCTTTAAGGTTGATTAATATGCTAGAACAATTACGAGAACGGCAACTACAACTAGAAGGAATTTTAAACGAAACCGAAACAGCTATCACTACTTTTGGCAATGACTCTCAAGCTTATCAAGCGGCTTATAATCAAGTAATTTTATGGCATAATTGTCACTGGGGACTGTTAAAATTAACAGGCAATGATCGCGCTCGTTTTCTTCATAATCAAACTACAAATAATATCAATTCTATAAAATCTGGTCAAGGATGTCAGACAGTTTTTGTTAATTCCACTGGACGAACTTTAGAACTTGCTACAGTTTATGTGACAGATGAAGCCATTCTTCTGTTAATTTCTCCTAACCGTCGTCAATTCTTATTAGAATGGATGGATAAGTATCTTTTTCCCCTGGATAAAGTAGAAATAACCGATATTTCTGATGAGAATGCAATTTTTAGTTTAATCGGCCCTGAAAGTGATAATATTATCAAACAATGGGGAATTAATGATATTTTGGGACAACCTCAAAATAGTCATCATTTAGTGACAGTTGACAATAATGTGATTAGAGTTGGTGTAGGAAATGGCTTAGCTATTCCTGGTTATACCTTAAGTATTCCTATTAACCAAGTAGCAGAAGTTTGGACAAAATTAATAGAATTAGGGGCTATTCCTGCAGGGGATAATGTTTGGGGAAAACTAAGAATTAAACAAGGGCGACCATTTCCTGATAATGAATTAACCGAAGATTATAACCCACTAGAAGCCGGTTTATGGTCAACCATTTCCTTTGATAAAGGTTGTTATATTGGACAAGAAACAATTGCCAGATTAAATACTTATCAAGGTGTTAAACAACGTCTTTGGGGGCTAAAATTAAGTCAATTAGTTGAACAGGGAACTCCAGTTACTCTTGATGAGAAAAAAGTAGGAATTTTAACCAGTTGCACAGAAATAAATCAAGAATTTTGGGGATTAACTTATGTTAAAACTAAAGCAGGAGGAGAAGGATTAAGAGTTATAATAGGAGAAGCAACAGGAGAATTAATAGCTGTGCCATTTTTAAGTCATGATTATTATCAACCTGCTGCTATGTAAGAAACAGTGGTTTTTCTAGTGGAACTTGGCTAAAGTAGAAAAAGCTTATCAAACATTCCATCCTAAAGAATGATAGAGAATTCGGACGAAATTAGATAGAATAGAAGTTTAGGGATAAATATATCCTGCCCAAGAAACAGAAGTCTGAAACCTTTAATTTTATGACTGTTCAACCTTTAACCTCTCCCTTTCCACAAGCGAACGCCACATCAGCCGTAACCTCACCTGCTTCAGACTTCAAACCTTGGCGGGGGTTAATAGAAACTTATCGTCCCTATCTTCCTGTCACCGAAGCGACACCAGTTATCACCCTTCTCGAAGGTAACACTCCTCTTATTCCTGTTCCCTACATCTCTCAACAAATAGGACGAGGAGTCAAAGTATTTGTCAAATACGACGGTTTAAACCCCACAGGAAGCTTTAAAGATAGGGGGATGACCATGGCCATCTCTAAAGCCAAAGAAGAAGGGGCTAAAGCTGTTATTTGTGCTAGTACCGGAAACACTTCTGCTGCTGCGGCCGCCTACGCAAGACGGGCCGGAATGCGGGCTTTTGTTATTATTCCTGATGGGTATGTAGCACTTGGTAAACTTGCCCAAGCTTTATTATATGGGGCAGAAGTCATCGCCATTGAAGGGAATTTTGATGAGGCTTTAAATGTAGTTCGCAACATAGCAGAAACTTATCCCGTTAAATTAGTTAATTCTGTCAACCCTTATCGTTTAGAAGGACAAAAAACTGCCGCTTTTGAAATAGTTGATGTCTTAGGAAATGCCCCTGACTGGTTATGTATTCCAGTAGGAAATGCGGGAAATATTAGTGCTTATTGGATGGGTTTTTGTCAATATCATAGTTTAGGAAAGAGCGATAAATTACCTAAAATGATGGGGTTTCAAGCTGCGGGTGCTGCACCTTTTATTCTTGGTAAACCTATTTCTAATCCTCAAACATTAGCTACTGCTATTCGTATTGGCAACCCTGCTAGTTGGGATAAAGCTTGGGCAGCAAAAGAAGCCAGTTTAGGAGAATTTAATGCTGTTACTGATGAAGAAATATTAGACGCTTATGGTATTTTAGCATCTCAAGAAGGGATATTTTGTGAACCAGCTAGTGCCGCATCTGTAGCCGGTTTATTAAAGGTAAAAGATAAAATTCCCCATGAGATAACAATTGTTTGCGTCTTAACAGGAAATGGACTTAAAGATCCTGATTGTGCTATTAAACATAGTAACAATCAAGTGAAATCAGGGGTTAAACCTGATTTATCAATTGTTGCTGAGGCTATGGGTTTTTAAGGGACTTGCTATTGAATAAAGTACCAATTAATACTTAACATTGCTCAATCCAGTTAAATACATTAGTGCCGTAGAAAGCCAGAACTTACCCAAAAGTCTAGAACTTATCGGGTTAATTCTACCCAAAGTTAACCTTTTTCTTTACCTTTTCAGGATATAAATATTTGAGTAGATCAATATTATTGATTTCTCAGATTCCCTAAAGAGGTCATATGAACGTTATTCTAGATACTTTACAGTCGATTATTAATACTCCTGATTCAGCAAATCCCCTATCTTCCATGGAAAACCCTATCCTAGATCAAGGTAAACTAGGAGATAATTTGAGTATTAATAATTTACTAGATCAACAAACTGGATGGGTAGGTAATAAATTAGGTCATGTGTTTTGCAATTCCAATTTATCTTGTTCTTGTTCTAGTTGTACAAATCCAATATTATTAGATAATATTACTCCCCAAAATACGGTTAGTAGCGGAACCACTTCTCTCTCTCCTCAAGACACAACGACTAACCTTCCTATAGATGCCATTTTGTCTGGAACTCAGTGGTATTTGACATCAACAAATAAGACTGTTACCTACAGTTTTTATGAAGATACTATCTTTGCTGGTTCATATTATGGTTTTCAAACAGGAATTAGAGAAGTTAGTGAAGGTATCAAAAGCAATGTTAGATCTATTTTAAATTGGGTTCAAAGTATCATTAATGTCAACTTCCTTGAAGTTCAAGAAACTGATACCAGTACTTATGGGCAGATGAGATTTATGCTATCTGATAGCCCTAATTATGCTTATACTTATTATCCTTTCATAGATGATTTAGCAGGAGATGTATACCTTAAGGGAACCTATGATAATGCTGCCAATACTAATGGGTTTCAAAATCCAGGAGGTAAACATGGTTTTATGTCTCTTATTCACGAAATTGGTCATGCTTTAGGATTACAACATTCTTTTGATGGAGGTTTAGATCCCTCTTTAGATAACTCTAATAATACCGTGATGGGTTATAATTTCAAATATGGAGATGTCAGTACCGCCTCAACATTTGCACCCCTAGATATTGCCGCTTTACAATCACTTTATGGGGCCAGAGTCACTACTACTAATGATACTTATTTATTTAAAACCATTGATAAATTTACCGTCAATGGTCAATCGGGATTAAATACTAATAGTCCTAATGTTGTCAAACAAACAATTTGGGATGGAGACGGCAATGATACGATTGATTTATCCCTTGTTGCTGCTAATACTGCCGGATATCGAGTTGACTTAAATCCTGGGGGATTTATTACTCAAAATAATGTTTATCAGGCAAAGACTTATACCATCAATGGTATTGCTTATCAAACCACTGCTTCAGGAACACAAATTGCTTATGATACCTTCATTGAAAATCTCATTAATTCTAAGAGTAGTGACAATATTTACCTCAATGCTATAGCTAATAAAGTAAGTGGTTATAATTCCACAATAGAGACAGGTAACGATATCATTTACAATGGAACCAGTCAAGATATTTTACAACTAGATTATAATTTCTCTGAGGTTACTCATACCCAAAATCTTAATGACTTAGTGCTAGGATTAGGAACAAATGGTTCGATTACCTTAAAAGATTATTACCTTAATCTTACCGATCAAATCAATATTCAATATGCTGATATCTTAAGGGTTTCTATTAGTGATGCTCAAGTTATCGAAGGTAATAGTGGTTTAACTAAGTTATTATTCACCGTTAATCTTTCTGATGCTGCCACTGAAGCATTTACCCTTAATTATAACACCATTGATGGAACAGCAACGGGAGGAATTGATTATGCTTCAATAACTAATGGAAGTCTTAATTTCTTAGTGGGTGAAACTCAGAAAACTATTGAAGTACAAGTTAATGGTGATCTAACTGATGAAGACAATGAAAATTTTATCTTACAACTGTTTAAAAATAGCACTACTCCTGCATCTATTTCTTTGCTAAACTCTCAAGGTTTGGGAAATATTATCGATGATGATGTACAAGCAAGATTATCTATTACTGATGTTACTGTTAATGAAAAAAATGGTACAGCAACTTTAAGGGTTAATCTCTCTAAGTCTCTTGATAATGTAGTCAGTGTAGATTACAATACTACTAATAGTAGTGCGATCGCTGGACAAGATTATACGGATCAGACGGGGACAATAACATTTAATGCAGGGGTAACTCAACAATTCATTACGATTAACCTAATGAATAACACTGTTTATGAACCTACTGCCGAAAAGTTTTTTGTGAATCTTACTAATGCGAAAAATGCTACTATCAGTGATAATCAAGGAGTTGTTACCATTACAGATAATGATAGTAAACCTACTATTTCTATTAATGATGTTACTAAATTAGAAAGGAATATTTCGGGAACAACAACAACTTTCTGGTTTACAGTTAGTCTTTCTAATGCTAGTAGTCAAAGTATAAGCGTCAATTATAATACCCTTAATAGAACGGCGGTTGCGGGGTCTGATTATATAGGTAAGAGTGGAATACTGACGTTTAACCCACTACAAACTAGAAAAACCATTAGTGTTACAGTGAATGCGGATTCTAATAGTGAAGCTAATGAACAATTTTTTGTCAATTTAAGTAATCCAACTAATGCTACTATTGCCGATCGACAAGGAATAGGAACTATTCTAACTGATGATGCTATCACTACGGTAACAAAAGTAGCAAGCATTACACGACCCTCTGCTACATTGTTAAATTCGACTGATAAGATTGATATTCTAACTGGAACTACACAAGCAGATTTATTTAGTTTAGGAAATAGTAAATCTGCTTATTTTAATGAGATAGGTTTTGACGATTTGCCTATCCTTAAAAATTTTCAAGAACAACAAAATGATACTATTCAACTAATGTATCGATTAATATCATCTTTTGAAGATGATATTAATAGCAGTAAAGATGTCAAAGGAACAGAAAATTTCTACAACAATCAGGATAATCAAGAACTGATCAGTATTGTTTCAGACCTTAATTCTATGAGTCTTGAAAGTAAAGCATTTAGCTTTGTGTAATCACGATTAATTAGTTGTTATGGAAAATCAATTTATCCCTAACAACTAATATGAAATCCAATTCAGGATCTCCCGTACCTGTGGTGATAAGTAAAGCTTATAATTCGTAGGGTGGGTTAGACGCGGCTATGATTTTGATGAAAAACTAATAATTTTTAAGGCGCGTCGTAACCCACCATATAAAGTATTGTAGCTGATTATACATTTTATACCAAGATGTCGGGAGAGCCGGTATTGGGAAAATCGGTTCTGAGAACGGCTTTTTGGCGGATGGGTAATCCGCCACTAATAGAAATAGTATTTACATACAAAAAAACGACTATCTTTTTTGTCTTAACAGGAAATTTACTTAATTAAAAAAGAATATTTATCATTAATTTTACTTACACATTTATACTAAACTTTAATATTTCCTCAATTAAGCTATCAATAAATACCTAATTTTAATCAAAACTTTAAAAAATAAGTAATCATTTAACAGTGATGCTACATAGATAACTAAGTGTTTATAATTAATAATTTTATAATTTAGTATAGTCACTAATAATATCTGATAAAAATCAAATCTTCCGAGATTACTCTGTGGGCATTGCCAAAAAGCATCAGTTAAATTTGAAAAAAGATTAAATAACTGAGACAACTTTATTTAAGAGGCGGAAAAAGAAGTAATTATGGATATTAAATTGATTCTAGATGCTTTGCATTCGATTATTAATCCTTCTGATGCAACAGATTACGTATCTTTGATAAAAAAAACTAGCGATTTTATTATTGAACATAGTAAGGAGTTAGGGTTATCTGTTAATAGCATAAATCCAGTAAATTCACCGATAACATTTAATCATTCAGATGTTAATCAAAGCTTAGAAAAATTTAGTAATTTAGAAGAACGTTTAAATAAGATTTTTGATAACATCAATTTGCCAAAACAATCTCAAACTCTTTTACGAGAGCAGATTACAAAAAAAATCTTAGACAAAATAGCTGGACTAGATCAAGGAAAACTAGGACATGAATTAACCAACAATAATCAAATACTAGGAGAAATAAATGACCAATTAAATTCAAATTTAGGGTCATTTATTTCTCATTTTACCACTAATAATTTACTAGAGCGACAAATTGGATGGGTAGGTAATAACTCAGACGATAAATTCTCTACTCCTAATTTATCTTGTTCTTGTCCTAATTGCACAAACCCAATATTATTAAATAATACTACCTCCCAAAATATTGTTAGTGGCAAAACAACTTCTCTGTCTCCTGAAGGAACAACTACTAATCTTCCCATAAATGCTCTTTTGTCTGGAAATAAGTGGACTTTTCCATCGACCAATACTACTGCTACTTCCACTTCCAGTCCTACACTTACCTACAGTTTTTATGAAGACACTATCTTTGCTGGTTCATATTATGGTGTTGAAACAGGAGTTAGAGAAGTTAGTGAAGGGGTCAAAACCAATGTTAGATCTATTTTAAATTGGGTTCAAAATACTATTAATATCAACTTCCTTGAAGTCCAAGAAACTAATAAAAGTACCTATGGACAGATGCGATTCATGATATCTGATAATCCTAATTATGCTTATGCTTATTATCCTTCAACAGGTACTATGGGAGGAGAGGTACATCTTAAAGGAAGCTATGATAATACTAGCACTACTAATGGGTTTCAAAATCCAGGAGGTAAACATGGTTTTATGTCTCTTATTCACGAAATTGGTCATGCTTTAGGATTAAGACATTCTTTTGATGGAGGTTTAGATCCCTCTTTAGATAACTCTAATAATACCGTGATGGGTTATAATTTTAAATATGGAGATGTCAGTGCCGCCTCAACATTTGCACCCCTAGATATTGCCGCTTTACAATCACTTTATGGGGCTAGAGTCACTACTACTAATGATACTTATCTATTTAAAACCATTGATAAATTTACCGTCAATGGTCAATCGGGATTAAATACTAATAGTCCTAATGTTGTCAAACAAACAATTTGGGATGGAGACGGCAATGATACGATTGATTTATCCCTTGTTGCTGCTAATACTGCCGGATATCGAGTTGACTTAAATCCTGGGGGATTTATTACTCAAAATAATGTTTATCAGGCAAAGACTTATACCATCAATGGTATTGCTTATCAAACCACTGCTTCAGGAACACAAATTGCTTATGATACCTTCATTGAAAATCTCATTAATTCTAAGAGTAGTGACAATATTTACCTCAATGCTATAGCTAATAAAGTAAGTGGTTATAATTCCACAATAGAGACAGGTAACGATATCATTTACAATGGAACGAGTCAAGATATTGTACAATTAGATTACAAGTTTTCTGCAGTTACTCGTACCCAAACTGTCAATGATTTAGTGCTAGGATTAGGCACGAAAGGCTCGATTACTTTAAAAGATTATTACCTTAATCTTACCAATCAAATCAATGTTAATTATCTTGATAGCTTAGGGATTTCTATTAGTGATGCTCAAGTTATCGAAGGTAATAGTGGTATAACTAAGTTATTATTCACCGTTAATCTTTCTGGTGCTGCCACTGAAGCATTTACCCTTAATTATAATACCGTTGATGGAACCGCAAAGGGAGGAATTGATTATGCTTCAATAACTAATGGAAGTCTTAATTTTTTAGTGGGTGAAACTCATAAAACTATTGAAGTACAAGTTAATGGTGATCTAGTTTATGACGGCAATGAAAATCTGACATTACAACTGTTGAAAAATAGCAATATTCCTGGCTATATTTATCTGCTAGACTCTCAAGGTTTGGGAACTATTATCGATGATGATGTGCCATCAAAATTATCTATTACTGATGTTACTGTTAATGAAAATGGTACGGCAACTTTAGCTGTTAATCTTTCCGGTGCAGCAGGTACAACAGTTAGTGTAGACTACAGCACTGCTAATGGTACCGCGCTGTCAGATTCAGATTATACGGCTCAGACGGGGACACTAACATTTAATGCAGGGGTAACTCAACAATTCATTACGATTAGTCTAATAAATGACACAGTTTATGAACCCACTGCCGAAAAGTTTTTTGTTAATCTAACCAATGCAAAAAATGCTACTATCAGCAATAATCAAGGAGTTGTTACCATTATAGATAATGATAGTAAACCAACCATTTCTATTAATGATGTTACTAAATTAGAAGGGAATGTTTCGGGAAGTATAAACAAAACAACTTTCCAGTTTACAGTTAGTCTTTCTAATGCTAGTAGCCAAAGTATAAGTGTTAATTATGCAACAGCAAATGGCACAGCAATCGCGGGGAGTACATCAGATTATCTGAGTAATAGTGGAATACTGACGTTTAGCCCATTACAAACTAGCAAAACCATTAGTGTTACTGTAAACCGGGATTCTATTAGTGAAGTTAATGAACAATTTTTTGTCAATTTAACTAATCCGACTAATGCTACTATTGCCGATGGACAAGGAATAGGAACCATTACAAATGATGATGTTATTACTGGGGCAACAAAAACAGCAAACCGTCGTAAAATACTACCCTCAGCTACGGTTTTAGCTTCGACTGATAAGGTGGATATTTTAACAGGAACTAACAAAAAAGATTTGTTTACTTTAGGAGATAGTAAATCAGTTTATTATGCTCAGAGAGGGTTTGATGATTTAGCTGTCATTAAAGATTTTCAAGAAGGTGATACTATTCAACTGCATGGTGATGCTTCTATGTATAAATTAATGTCATCTTTTGATGCTAATATTTATGGCATTGGAGATTTTAAAGGAACAGGAATTTTTAACAACAATCAAGATAATCAAGAACTGATTGGTATTGTTTCAGACGTTAATTCTATGAGTCTTGAAAGTAAAGCATTTAGCTTTGTTTAATTACAAATTAATAGATGATAAGTAAGTAGTCGGACATAAATAAACAATACTATGTTGAGAAATGTAACTAGGTTGTAACCCCTCTCCCTGCTCCCCGCTCCCCGCTCCCCTGCTGACTTCACCGTAACATTTATTTTTGTCCAGGTACTTAGTAGGTGTCAACGGCCGTTGACCCCTACTTGTTCATGAAGGTCGTAGAACCATTTATTTTAATCTTCCTGACCTCAAAATACTAATAATTAACCACATTCCTAATAAACTTGCTGCGGCAAATAACACATTACTAATGACGGATAATTGTTGAGTCTGGGAACCCGTAGAAATAATAGCAGCCCCCATAATTAATGAACCCAAAACAATACTAAATGATAATCTATTGGCTGAAGAATCAACACTACGTCGTAAGGGTTCTAATTCCTTAATTCGTAAATTCCATTGCAAAGTTTCTGAAGATAAACGATCTAATAATACCTCAATTTGTCGGGGTGTTTTTAAGTAAATAGATTTGAGATCTAAAACTGTTCTTAAGCTAGTTTGTAAGGGGGTATCACCAATCAATTGACGACGAAATAAATCTGTCATTAAGGGTTTAATTTCATCAAAAAGATTAACCGAGGGATTAAATTGACGGGCCGCACCTTCTAAATTGGCTAAACATTTAGCATATAATCCCAGATTTCCCGGTACTTTTAGTTTATTTTTTCGAGCAATTTGTAATATTTCATAAACTACTTCACTAAAATTAAATTGACCAACACTTAAATCATAATACTTGCGTAAGATTTTCTCATAGTCTCCTTGTAATCGTTCTAAACTAACAGGTTGACCTGATTCTGATAACTCAATTGTTAATTGAGTACATCCTCTTGCATCTAAATCAAAAATCGCAAGTAATAGTTGGGTTAAAATTTGTTGTGTTCGTGGATCAAGACGACCTACCATACCACAATCAATAATAGCAACTCGACCATCTTCGAGATAAAAAATATTACCTGGATGGGGATCGGCATGAAAAAAACCATCAATATAAAGTTGTTGAAAAAATGCTCTAAATAATAAGGTCGTTACTTGTTTTTTGCGTTGTTCAATGGATATTTCAGTAGTAGGAATATTGAGATCAGCTTGTAAAATTGGTTGCCCATTTAACCATTCTAATACTAATATTTTTTCTGTAGTCATTTCCCAATAAACTTGAGGAACTAGTAAGTCTTTAGGATTAAACCAACTACTCTTAGATAAATTCTGACGCAGTTTATCAGTATAACGTCCCTCTTGAGTAAAATCTAATTCTTTTGTAATTGCTTGAGCAAATTCATCGGCTAAATTTACAATATCATAATTTTGTCCAAATTCAGTTAATGAAACTAGCTCAGCAATACCTTTAATTAAGATGATATCTTGATCTACAATACTGTCAATTCCTGGTCGTTGAACTTTAATTGCAACTTGTTGACCATCAGTTAAAGTTGCGCGATGAATTTGTCCAATTGATCCGGCGGCAATAGGATTAGGATTAACTTGAAGAAAAATAGTCTCTAAAGGTTGTTTTAATTGTTGACGAAGTAGTGTTTCAATTTCTGTCCAAGCAACCGGAGGAACATTAGCTTGTAAATCTGTTAAAGCATTAATATAATTAGGTGGAAGAATATCAGGTCTGGTACTCATAAGTTGACCTAATTTAACATAAAATGGCCCTAGTTCTACTAATATATTACGCAAAACTTCGGGAGTGGGAATCTGAGGATTATCTGCTTTCCCAACGGTTAAAAGTCCTTTCATATAATCCCAACCATTACTAAATACAACTTCAATAATTTCTCTTTGACGCGCACTGGTTTTAGTTAAAGAAAACATAGTTTTTAAAGTTAATAATTGAAACTTTTACAAAGGTGGTTATAATTAAAGTCACCATAGAAAAGTGCCTCTCCCGACATCTTGGTATAAAATGTATAATCAGCTACAATACTTAATATGGTGGGTTACGACGCGCCTTCAAAGTTATGGGTTTTTCATCAAAATTATAGCCGCATCTAACCCACCCTACGAATTATAAGCTTTACTTATCACCACAGGTACGGGAGAGCCACCCAGGGCGGGTTTAAGCTAAAACGCATTTACAATGCGTTTTAGCAAGGCAAAAGGCAAAAAGCAAAAGGCTTTCATGGAAGAGGATTGTAGCTTTTTTCTTGCATTTAACCAATAAGCAGTTTAAATGCACAACAGCTTATTTAACTTTTTTGTGAAAATCATTGCTTTATGTAAAAAACCCAGGGCGGGTTTATTTAACTTTTTTGTGAAAATCATTGCTTTATGTAAAAAACCCGCCCCTACAAAATTTTGGGGAATTATTTTTTGTACTTACTTGGTATTAAGTTCTTACATTCAAACATACTCGTGTCTTTTGTATTCAACTTTTTTCATTTTTTATGCCTCTAATTCCTTAAAGAAGTTTTTCTAATTGAGAGTTTTTACTTAATAATTGAAGCACTTTTTTAATGTCTTGAGTTCGTTCTTTATTAACAACAAGGGTGACATTTTGATCTCGAACAATGACGACATTTTCTAAGCCAATGGTGACAATAACTTCATCATCATTACTAGCATAAATAATCGCTCCTTGAGTATCAAGTCCAACATGATTTGCTAATTCGACATTCTGACCTTTACTCTCAATTAAGCGTTCCAAAGAATTCCAATCTCCTAAATCATCCCAACCAAAATTAGCAGGTAAAACATAAGCTAATTGAGTTTTTTCCATCAAAACATAATCAATACTTTTCTTTTCTAAATTCTCATAGGCCTCTTGGCCTTTATCTTGTAACAATTGAACCATCTGAGGGGCATATTTTTTTAATTCTTCTAAGACAACCCCTGCACGAAAAATAAACATCCCACTATTCCAACTAAATTTACCCGTTTCTATAAATAATTCTGCGGTTTCTCGATTGGGTTTTTCCGTAAAGCGACTAACAGAATAGACGAGTAAATTATTAAATTCACCGTAATGTTTCCCCTGTTCAATATAACCATAACCCGTAGAAGGATAGGCCGGTTTAATGCCTAATGTTACGATAGCATTTTCAGTTAAAGCAACCTCACTAGCGGCTTTTAAAGTCTGTTGAAATGCGTCATTATCTCCAATCCAATGATCCGCCGGAAAAAAGCCAATTACGGCATCTTTTCCATAATGTTTGGCTATTTCTAAAGTTGCCCAAGCAACGGCCGGTGCTGTATCTTTTCCTTGGGGTTCTACTAATAGATTCGTCTCTGGTAATTGGGGTAATTGTTCCCTGACTCCATCGGCAATGGGGGCCGCTGTAATTACCCACAAATTTTCCCACTTTTGGGCCAAAGGAAGCAAACGATTGGCGGTTGATTGTAATAAACTATCACCAGTTCCATCAAGACACAGAAATTGTTTGGGACGATGACGACGACTTAGGGGCCAAAACCGTTCCCCTTTACCACCAGCTAGAATAACAGGAATTAAAGTTTTAGTCATGGGTGATTCCAATTACTTGTTAGTTTATTAATCAATTGTATACTTATATATTAAATCGGGTTAGGCACTAATTGTAATATCAATTTTCCAAATCTAAAATTGCTGATCAAAAGCAGCCTAAACTATCTCTAGTAGATACTCCCGTAACAGGATTAATACCTTCAGCCCTCTCACACATTAAAGATACTTGATAACGATCAATTACAGCATCCGTAAAATCAGCCCCCGTAATAATACTGTCATAAAAACGGGTACGAGTAGCGATCGCGTCTACTAAAATGGCATTAGTAAGATTAGCAAAATCTAAGGTCACACGGTCAAGTAAAGACGCAGTTAGATTAGCATCTTTGAGATTAGCTTTTAATAAGACTCCTTCTGTCATAATCGAGTAGGATAAGTTAGACCCCTCAAAAGAAGTTTCTCGCATATTTGCCGCCGCAAAAACAGCCCTTTCTAAATCTTTATGAGAGAAATCTTGATGTTGCAAATCAGCATAAGTATAGTTAACCGATTTATCTTGGGCCAAGGCAGGATGGGCATCTAATAATACCAAAAATACGGCTAATAGTAATAGGAATATTAACCCCAAAAAACGCAAAATTAAACTTTTAATTAATTTCATTGCCTCCCATCTCCTAATTGTCTGGCTGTTTGAGAAAGTCTTCCCCTAAGACCAAATTTTTCGCATCAAGACCAATTCTTAGGGTGAGTTGAGAATCTAAATCTCCGGTGGATGATGCTTCTACTCTACCGATTCCTAAAGCGGTTTGCAAGAGTTGAGCCGCTTCTAAATCTCCTTTTTGTACTATGATTTCGCTTTCTCGTAACAGTTCAGGAGCATCCCCAATAGTATAAACGTTGTGGAATCCTTCTTTAGCCAAATATTCAATCACTTGTTGACTTAAGGCTGGGTCATCAGCCCCATTCTGTAAAGCGATTCTAACCCTATTAGGAGAGTGTTCAGACTGAGTTTCTCCCGAAATGCCAAAATATTCCTGCATCACCCTGTCTCGTCCCTCTGAGGAAAGCACCCAATAACTACGGGCATCAAATTCTTCTTCTTGACTAAAACGGCCTGGTAACATGACCATTTGTACTTTATCCCGCTCTAATTGTCGGCCAAAATTGACTAAAGCTAACATTTCTTCCCAAGTCATATTAGTATCAATATGCTTTTCTAATAGGCTGATAGCTTGGGGAATACGGGGTATAATGGTCGGATTAGTTAGTTTTTGACGTAAGGATTTCAGTAAAACTTGTTGTCTTTGTACCCGTCCAATATCCCCATAACCATCTTTACGAAAACGGGCAAATTGTTCTGCTTGTTCCCCATTGAGGGTTTGTTGACCTTCTTCTAAATTAATTGTTAATTTCTGGGTTTTATCTTCGTATTGCATAGCGTGAGGGACATATACTTCCACTCCTCCCACTAAATTTACTAATTCTTTAAACGCATCGGTAGTGACGCGAACATAACGGTCAATGGGGAGATCATTCAAGGTCTTACTCAGAACCCTAGCAGTTAAAGCGGGGCCGCCATGAACGTTAGCATCATTGATTTTACTGTAGCCTACCTCTGGAATGTCCACACGACTATCTCTAGGGACAGACAACATTTTGACTGATTGGGTTTCGGGATCAAAACGCAATAGCAATATTGTATCACTACGTCCGCCAAATCCTTCTAAACTACCAGGGGGGGCATCTAATACCCGATCAATACCCAACACTAACACATTGACGGGGCGAGATAAACGATAGGGTAACAGCAAATTAGTTCCCATGCTTGGGGCCGCATTCGGGGCGGTTTTGGGGTTAAAGGCAGTTTGCCAAGGGAGTTTGACCTGTTGAATAAAGGGCAGTACATTATTAGATAGGGGACTCATGAGGGTTAAACCTGCCCCCACAGTAGCTGATAATGCGGCGGTACAACTGAAGGTCATCCCCCACAAAAGTCCTCGATATAATGGGGAAATTTTTTTTTTCTTAACTTGTTGATGGGTAACAGAGGATTTCGAGACACTATCAGGGCCTGGTTTTTGCTTTTTTCGCGGGGCTGATTTAGATTTAAAACCAGAACCTGTAGACACTCTTTCAACACTATTTGCCATGTTTTACCTCAACCACAACAAACCACCCTATAATTGTCTATGGATTTGCATCAGATTAGTTTGAATTAGATTAGAGCAAAAAAGTTCCCTGTTCTTTTTCTCTTTGTCAGAAATTTTAGGATAGTTAAGACTAAGGTATAATTAATGGTGACAAATAATGATTTTAAGTTAAGATGCTCAAGGGTTATGTTTTTAATATTTATTTATTCTATTGACGAAAAATTATGTCAGTTTATTTGAGATATTTTTATGCTAAATTCTTTTTATAAACTGCCTCGTTGGTTACGGTTAAGTATTATTTTTCCTCTGGCTTTTCTCAATGGATGGTTATTGTTTAAGTTAATTGGTTATCTAGAACCATTAGTAACAATGTTAACTACAGCCACTTTACTGGCTTTTTTATTGGATTTACCCATTCGTTTTTTACAACAAAGAGGCATGAAAAGGGGATGGGCAGTTAGTATTGTTCTGTTATTAGCTTTGATTATTATTACTTTAATAGCTTTTATTTTAATTCCTTTAATTGTCAATCAACTCAGCGAATTATTGGCGGGTTTACCTCAATTACTTGCATCAGCTAATCAACAATTAGAAGAGTTAAAACAACGGGCCATTTCTCAAAGACTTTCTTCAATAGACTTTTCTGGGATCATAACACAATTTGCAAGAAAAATATCAGAAGTATTAGAATCTGTTGGCAACCAATTTTTAAATTTAATCGGAGGAACAATTGGAACTATATTTAATACTCTCATTATTTTGGTATTAACTGTTTTTTTAGTGTTAACAGGAGAAAGTATTTGGACTGGTATATTTAGTTGGGTTCCTACTCCTTGGAATCTGATAATTAGAGAATCTTTAAGAAATACTTTTCAGAGATATTTTGCCACTCAAGCTATTTTAGCTGGTCTTTTAAGTGTGGCACAAACTATTGTCTTTTTAGTTCTTCAAGTTCCTTATGCTGTATTATTTGGTTTTACTATCGGTATCACTACTTTGATTCCTTTTGCTAGTTCTATTACGATTATTGTAATTAGTATTTTATTGATGTTTCAAGACTTTGAATTAGGTCTAAAGGCTTTAATTGCAACTGTTATTGTGGGACAAATTAATGATAATATTATCTCCCCAAGATTAATGGGAGGAATGATCGGATTAAATCCGGTTTGGATTATTATTTCCTTATTTATTGGGGGAAAATTAGCGGGAGTATTAGGATTATTAATTGCGGTTCCTTTAGCTAGTGTCATTAAAATTATGGTAGATACATTACGTTATCCTCCTGAGTCAATTGACAATGGATAATGGATAATGGATAATGGATAATTGATGATGGATAATGGATAATGGATAATGGATAATAGACATTTTATTATGGATAATTCATAATTCATAATTCATAATTCATAATTCATAATTCATAATTCATAATTCATAATTCATAATTCATAATTCATAATTCATAATTCATAATTCATAATTCATAATTCATAATTCATAATTCATAATTCATAATTCATAATTCATAATTCATAATTCATAATTCATAATTTATAGTCATGACTATTGCTAGAACAATTTGTTTAGGTTTTGTTGCTGTAATTGCTATCGGAACTCTGTTATTAATTCTTCCTTTTTCCACCCAAGATGGTAGTTGGAATAATCCCATTATTGCCCTATTTACATCAACTTCAGCAGTTTGTGTAACTGGTTTAGTAGTAGTTGATACGGGAACTTATTTTTCCTTTTGGGGACAATTAATAATCATGTTATTAATTCAAGTAGGGGGTTTAGGTTATATGACTACTACTACTTTTTTGATATTATTAGTAGGAAGACGCTTTAATTTAAGACAAAAATTAGCTATTAAAGAATCATTTGATCGTCCATTTCTTCAAGGAAATAGTCAAAATATTATTCAGTCCATTATCGCTACTACCTTACTTTTTGAACTTGCTGGCGTGTTAATAATGCTGAATGTATTTTCTAGTAAATATGGAACCTTAGAGGGACTTTGGTTGGCGATATTTCATAGTGTTAGTGCTTGGAATAATGCAGGATTTGGCTTGTTAAAAGATAATTTAATGAGTTTTACCGGTTCATGGAGTATTAATTTTGCCATTACCATGTTAATTATTTTTGGTGGTATTGGCTATCAAGTTATTATTGAAATGTATTTATTTTTATTACATAAAATAAACAAAAGACAAGAAAGAATTGTTTTCTCTCTGAATTTCAAGGTTGCTACTAGCACCACCTTATTATTATTATTAGGAGGAACTGCTATCTTTTTTTTAGTTGAATTTAATAACCCCGATACCTTTACACCGCTTAATTTAAAAGATAAAATATTAGCAGCTTGGTTTCAATCAGTCACCAGTAGAACCGCAGGATTTAACACAATTGACATTGGTCAGATGACAATTGCTGGATTATTTACTACCATGGGATTAATGTTTATTGGTGCGAGTCCTGGTGGAACTGGAGGAGGAATTAAAACAACAACATTAAGGATTCTAAGTGACTGTACTCGCTCAGTTTTACGGGGTAATAACGAAGTAGTTCTTTATGGTCGACAAGTGCCTATTCCTTTAGTTTTAAAAGCGGTTGCTGTGGTGTTTGGTTCCGCAAATTTAGTAATTTTTATGACCTTTTCTATCTCCTTTATTGAAGTTAGTTTAAATCCTATTTTCTTTGATGAAAAATTTAATTCACTTCAAGTATTATTTGAGGTTATTTCTGCTTTTGCTACGGTAGGATTATCAACAGGAATTACTGCTAGTTTATCATCTATGTCCCAAATTTTATTAGTCATCACCATGTATACTGGAAGGGTAGGCGTTCTGCTGTTAATGGCTGCGATTGTAGGGGATACTCGTCCTAGAGTCGTTCAATACCCGGAAGAAACCTTATTAGTAGGATAATCATTAACTTAAAAAAATTGATAAAAATTAGCTCTAATAAGCTACAATCATAAAAATCATGTATATCAATATTATTTAACCAAAATAGGGATGGGTTATTAAGTTGAAATCTTTGAAATTTTTGAATGGTATACGTTCAGAAAATCGCCAATTTGCTGTGATTGGTTTAGGGCGTTTTGGACGAGCAGTTTGTCAAACTTTACATAAATTGGGGTATGAAGTCTTAGGGACAGATATTAATGAATCTTTAGTCGCACAAGCTTTAGCAGAAAAAATAGCTTCTAGTGTAATTGAATTAGATTCAACCAAACCCAATGCGTTAAAAGAAGCAGGTATTTTTGAATTTGATACCGTTATTGTTGCCATTGGAAACTATTTAGAAGAAAGTATTATTACCACCCTAAATGCTAAAGAAGGAGGGGTAAAATATGTTATTGCTAAAGCATCTTCTGATATTCATGGTAAACTATTAAAACGGGTAGGAGCAGATAAGGTAGTATTTCCTGAATATGATTCTGGTCGTGAATTAGCCTATACTTTGACTAAACCTGCTATCTTAGAAAGATTCGATCTTGATCCCGATCATAGTATCATAGAAACTCGTATTCCTGAAGAATTTCACGGTAAAACTATCGAAGAATTAAAATTACGTACTCGTTACCGTATTAGCATTTTAGCTATTGGAAGGGAAGACAAATTTAACATTAATCCTGAACCGAAAGAAAAACTGAATAAAGACTTAGTAATGGTAGTCATTGGTAACAATAAAGATATTCAAAGATTACCCATTTAGTTTTTAAAAAATTTCTGTTGTTTCTAATTTGTCTCTAGCAACTGATGTCGGGTTTAAGAGAAATAAGCCTGCATTTTTTGCGGTCTTTTCTGATAATTTAATTTTAGTTAAAGTTACTAACCCATCTTTAAGGAAAGAATCTCTGACTAATACTTTATCTCCTTTATTAAATTCTGTCTCATAAAAAACTTGTTTTATTCCCGCAGAAATGATTAATTTTAAACAAGAAATACAGGGTTCTAAAGTAACATAAATAAATGCTCCATTAGTCGAAATTCCGTGTTTTGCTGCTTGTGCGATCGCGTTAGCTTCTGCATGAACTGCACGGGAAGGTAAACTACTAGAAGCATCACAACTACTTAATCCAGGATAGCAGAATCCTTGGGCTGTACAATGGGCTGAACCTGATGGTGAACCGTTGTATCCTGTTGCTAATACTTGTCTATCTTTAACGATAACAGCACCCACAGGAAAGGCTAAACAAGTTGACCTGGTGGCGGCTAATTTAGCTATCATGATAAAGTATTCGTCCCAAGTGGGTCTTTGTTCTTCTAAAGAAATCATGAAGGGGTTTAAGTAAGAAATTATTGGGCTTTTTGTCTATTCAATACTTCATTATTATCTGTTAATGGGACAAGTGGCAACTTGATTAAGATTTCTCGTAATTGAATTAACGCATCATCGATAGGGTAAAGAAAGTTAAATTTAGGAAAACCAGGATATTTTTTCTCTTATAATTAAGTTATGTAGTTAACATTCTAGATTAGTAATATGCCAAAATTACTTAACACTAAACTAACAACTATCTTAGATGAATTAAAACAAAGTTTGAGGAATATTTATGGTGAGCAACTATTCCAACTTATTCTTTATGGTTCCCAAGCAAGAGGGGAAGCTCAACCTGATTCCGATATTGATATTTTAATTGTCCTTAATAAATCTTTTGATTATTCCCAAGAAATTGAACGAACTAGCCACTTAATCGCTGATTTATCTCTTAAATATAATACCCTTATTTCTCGCTCTTTTATCGACAGCCTACGCTTGACTTCAGAAAATAGTTCCTTTATTCGTAATATTAATAATGAGGGAATTTTGTTATGACTCCTTCTCAACAAGGTCTTCTTAATAAAGCCCAAAGGAGTTTGGACGCGGCAAAAACTTTAAAAGTAGAAGGATTTACAGAGTTTGCCGTTTCCCGTGCTTATTATGCCATGTTTTATCTGGCAGAAGCTTTGTTAGAAGGAGAAGGGTTATCTTTTTCAAAACATTCGGCTGTTATTTCTGCTTTAGGTGAGCGATTTGCCAGAACTAATCGTATTCCCCAAAATTACCACCGTTATCTTATTGATGCCCAAGCACAGCGTAATCGAGGGGATTATAACATTGACCCCAATCTCAGTGAGGCTGATGCTGAATTACTAATCTTTAGAGTCGAGACTTTTCTAGATTTTGTTATTAACAATATTGACTCAATTTAATCAACGACAAAATTACTGATCTTGAATATACTGTTGGCCCATTTTAAGACATTGATAAGCTTTCTGTAACTCAATTCCTAAATATCCAATATGATCAGGTTGTATTGCAGGAGAAGCAGCGCAAATTTCTCGAATTAACTTGCCCGAATTTTTCCCAGAATAACAAGCAACAATTTCTCCACTTCCTGGAGTAGTTTGCTTAACCATAATTTGTCCATCTTCCACTTCAATTAAAAAGTTACCTGATGGATCAAAATAGTCTCGATTATTAATAATTTTAGCATATTGATTAGTGATTAATTTATCAACATTTTCCCAAGTATCATCATAAATATGTGCGCTTTGACTAATAGTAATTAATGGCCCCATCTGTAAATTATAGTCTGAACGCTTAGCAATTTCATCACGAATATGTTGTTGTAATGCTCTTAAACCCATTGCATTTGCAGGCCAAGCAGCGAACATATCATTACTGCGTAAAGTAGCAGTTAAAGACAATTCATTCTCCACAACTCTTATCCAAATATGATTTAAACAAGGACTTCCTCCTTTATCATGATCATTAACATCCCAGAGAGACATTACCCCGCTTGCTGCATCAATTTCACCAATCAATTTATTAATAACTTGTTTAATTTGATCTTTTTTAAACCAAGACCTTAAACGCTGACCATAAGTATATTTTACTCCTTCAGTATAAGGTGCATCATCTAAAATTTGTGGGATATATTCTTTAAGGAAAGAACGATCAATAGGTAAATAATTAGGATCAGGAAAATAAACCTCAGCAGGTTCATTAGTAATGACTGCTGTTAAATCAATTAATTCTTGCCATTTTCCATCATAACCTGTCGGTCTAATAGTTCCGGTTGTTTTAATTCTATGTAATATTTTAACCCAAGTTTCTGCAATAGTTTTTCCTTCAATACGATGGCCATATCTTGGGCCAGGTAAAACGGTTAGAGTAGTTTCTAATTGAGGAAAAATCAAAGGATTTCCCCAAGGTTGCTTATTATTTTGATCGGCAAATTCTTTAATATAATCAACTGCTTCCCTAATAGATTTTGCTTCTTTATAGTCCAAATATTGACGCAAATTTTCTAACGCATCAGCATCAATTTCAATGTCAATATATCCAGTAATCTCAGAATTAATAACCCATGTATCTCGACCTGTATCACTCTTCCCTTGAGTAAATCCATGTTGTAAAAAGTCTAGTAAACATTGACATCCACCAGCATTTTTATCTTCTTTTGTCGCTTGTAAAATGACTAAAAACCTCACATGAGGATTAGCTAATAAATTACGAATTAAAGGACTTATTCCTCTGGTTGGACTATATAAATTACCAATAACTGCATAATCTTCAGGGTTTAAATGTTTAGCAACTGACTGTTTAACTGTCCATCCAGTAATAATTGCTGTTTGTCCATAACCACAAATTAATTGATTAGGTTTATAATGAGGAGTATAAGTAAATTGATAATTAGATGAGGTAATAGTCATAGTTTGTCAATAGTTTATAAGTAGGTAGAAAAAATTAATTACACAAAATTTGTAGGGGCAGGTTTTTGTAGGGGCGGGTTTTTTACATAAATCAATGATTCTCACAAAAAATTAAATAAACCCACCCCTACTGCCTTTGTTACTCAACCATTACAACTATATCAAAACCCGCCCTGGCTTTGCAATTAATTTTGCTTCGGTACTTACAATAATTTTAATGTGTAGTAAAAATTAATTTCTTTCAATCATCTTCCCTTTTAGGGAGAGGTAATTATCCATTATCCATTGTTAAATGTCATCTTCAGGAAGATAATCAGAGGTTAAAATTTCAGTTTTAGTAAAGGAACAAACTTCAGGAAAAATATTAAGAGGTAAATGAGTTTCTGCTTTAGCATATTTTCTAGCATTTTGATAACACTTATCAAAAATCTCATCAAAATAAGGATTAAAACTAGGACTATCTTCTAAATCTTCTAAAATCCTATTACGATGTTCTAAGATAGATTTTTCCCAACTTCCTGTACGTTTATTTGGCTGATATTTCCATTTTAGCAAGTGCATTAATAATTGTTCTAAATTACTGCGTAATCCTTTTTTTTCACTTCTTCCCATTGCTTCGATTTCTTCGATTAAGTTATCAATATCTAATTGATCTAACTTTTTTTGTTTAAGTAATTTAACTGTTTCCTGTAACCAGAGATTGAAGTCTGTCTCATATAGTATTTTAACTGCCTTCATCTTCATTGTCTTCCATGTAATATTATATTGATTGTAGCATAATAATTTTTTGTTTATAACGAGAAATAAATAGATTTGCTGGAGTGTCAATAAATTGATAATTTGATGAGGATATAGCGAATAATGGCTTAAAAAACCTTTTTTTCAAGGTAATTAATGATTTTTTTATGAATATTATCAACAGTTTGTTCTCCTTCTAATCTTAATATATTTCCCTCATAACTTTGAAAAACCTTAGAATAATTTTCTCTAACTTTATTTAATTTTTCTTGAGTTTCATAAACTTCTTTTAAGGAATAATTACTAATACGAGATAAAGCTAATTCTAAAGAAATATCGATATAAATAACTAAATCTGGATTGGGAAAACGTTTATTTAAACCATAAACAAAGTCAAATTCTTCTTGATTATTACAATTATAAGCAAGAGATGAAAAATAATAACGAGTGGCAATAACATGAGTTTTCTGATGTTTAATTAATTGATAAACACCATCGATATCATTGTATAAATGATAATATCTATCAGCCGTAAATAAATAAGCCATCTGTTCATCAAATTTTGCTTTATCTTGAATAGTAATTATTTGATTTTGCATCGCATTACGAATTAACTTACCGATGGGGCCATCTGTAGGTTCAGAACTAATAATTGCGGCATTTCCTTGATTAATAAAATAGCTTTTTAATAATTCTGCTTGAGTTGATTTTCCTGCTTTGTCAATTCCTTCTAAAACGATAAATAAAGGTTTCATATTTACTAAAATTTAATCAAAATTTATGATATTAAATTAATCTAACTGTAGGGTTAACGCAATACTATAAATTTTCGTAGGTTGGGTTTCACTATCGTTCAACCCAACCTACATTTACTGTTTATGGCTATACTTTCTTATTTTAAAAATGTCAAAATTATGCCAACTAATGATCCAATTAATAACACTAAACTACTTAAACTAGCAATAGCAAAACCTAGTATTCTTTTTTCGGCTGCTTGATAGTATCCCCAAGCATAAACAATACGACCAAGTATCCAAAATCCACCAATACCAGCCCCCCAAATTGGGCTAACATATAAGGAGAAAATCCAAAGTAACGGGAAAAATAAAACCATCTGTTCTATGGTATTTTGTTGAACCCTTAAAACTCTTTCAAAGTTAGGATTTCCTGTTGTTGCAGGGGGAGAAACATTATATTTAGATCTCGCACGACCGACATTTATGGTTAGAATAAAGTAGAGAAATAAAGTGAGTACGGTGACTAAACTAGGATAAATTTCCATAACAGTTTAATGAATGAATTAATGTTGACTACTAATAGTATAAGCTAAATGTTATCTAACGGACGACTAGCTAATCTTGAATGTATTCTATGTTTTGAATTAAAGCAATTTCAGCCCTAATAAATTCTCGTCCTAAATAGGCAGCATGGTTTAACATAGTAATAGGACAATCAGAATTTTCTTCAATAACTTTGACACATAATTCTTTAGCTGTCCGTCCTGTAAATAAGGTTTCAGAAACTCTGTTAACTTTGCCTTTTGCGGGAATAACTTTACCAGTTTCAGGATCAACTGCTAATCCTTTTTCATTAATAATATTAGTAAAATGTTTAGCACAAATTAAGCTGTTATCTCGATCAAGATAGATAATAAAATATCCCCCCGGATCAAGATCAATGTGACGTTTTGAAAGTTCATTATCAAGGGTCGTTATCGTGTCAATTAATGAGGACATAGAACTTCTAGACTATAAAAATAAAGCATATATATTCTATCCTAATTTATGGTATTATGGGTCAGGTACAATTTATTGTATCAAATTAATTGAACTGTAAAACGCCAGAAAATCCAAAATGAGAATAGTGACTAAACTAGGATAAATTTACATGACATTTTTATAAATTAATTTACAGATTTTATACTGGTATTTCAACAATTTGTGCAGTGGAGTCTGTCGGTTGACTTTCACCAGCTACCTCTAACCATCCTTGAATGGCATCTTGAAGGTTTTTAGTGACTTCTTCCATCGTATCTCCTTCAGTAATGCAACCAGGGAAAGCAGGAACTTCCGCCCAGTAACCACCTTCTTCTGCGGGATGAATAATAGCTTTGATTTTCATTTTTTCCCTCAATATTATTTAGAATGAACCATCATCATGACTTCCCCCCATTGTCCCGGAATAGACAAATCCTTTTTGAGCATCTATAGTAATAATTGCCCCATCACGAATCATATTAGTTGCTTCTTTAAACGCTACAATTACAGGAATTCCTAAACGCATTCCAATGACTGCCGCATGACTCGTTAAACTCGACTCATTGGTAATAATTCCGGCTGACTTACGCATCATCTCGACAAACTCCGCATTGGTCGAAGGAACCACTAAAATGTCTCCGGTCTCAAAATCTCCCAATTGTCTAGCTTGTTGGGCAACTCTGGCGCGGCCACTGGCAGATCCTTGACCAATACCAATTCCCTTACCTAAGATCGCCTTAACCATTTCCACTTTAATTAAATCTGTCGAACCAGCCACCCCTTGAAGACTTCCGGCCGTCATAACCACTAAATCTCCATCTTGGAGTAAATTATTTTCTTGGGCCACATTAATAGCAGATTTAAACGTTTGACTAGGAGAAGGTAAGTCTAAAACTAATAAAGGTTTAACTCCCCAAACTAACTGTAATTGTCTGGCTACATCCACATGAGGGGTAACAGCTAAAATGGGAATTTGAGGACGAAATTTTGACACATTGCGGGCCGTACTTCCCGTTTTTGTGAGGGACATAATAGCAGCCGCATTTAATTGTTGGGCAATTTGACTCACCGCGGCCGATATAGAATTAGTAATAGTTTGTTTTGGTTGGGAAGAATATTTAAGGGCAGTGGGTTCTTTTTCGATGCGTTCGGCAATGGAGGCCATGGTGGCGACGGCCTCAACCGGAAATTTGCCCACAGCAGTTTCATTAGACAACATTACCGCATCTGTTCCGTCTAAAATCGCATTAGCCACATCTGAAACTTCGGCCCGAGTAGGACGGGGGTTACTGACCATACTATCAAGCATCTGAGTCGCGGTGATGACAGGTATGCCCAACTTATTAGCAGTAGCAATTAACCGTTTTTGTAGGATAGGAACATCTTCGGCCGGTAATTCTACTCCTAAGTCCCCTCGGGCCACCATTACACCGTTACATAAGCAAAGAATATCTTCCATAGCTTCGATCGCTTCATGTTTTTCAATTTTAGCGATTACAGGAACAGATTTTCCAGCATTGGCGATCAATTCTTTAATTTCTAAGATATCTTGAGGATTACGGACAAAACTCAGGGCCACCCAATCAACCCCTTGATCAAGTCCGAACATTAAATCTTCTTTATCTTTATCAGTTAAGGCCTTAACTGAGAGATAAACCCCTGGAAAATTGACTCCTTTATTACTAGAAAGAACTCCCCCAACCACTACCCGACAGTGTAATTCTTTGCGATCATGATCGATTTTTTCTACCCGCATTTCCAACTTCCCATCATCGAGAAGAATGCGCGAATAGTTAGGAACCTCATCAGTGAGGTAAGCGTAACTAATAGAACTAATATTTTGATTACACTCTACCTTGCGACTGGTGAGAATGAAGGGATCACCATTTTTGAGGATAACAGACTCCATCGCAAATTTACCTACCCGAATTTTAGGCCCTTGTAAATCTTGTAAAATGCCTACAGGTTGATTGAGTTCAAAGGCCATTTGACGGATGAGACGAATGCTATGTTGATGATAATCGTGATCACCGTGGGAAAAGTTGAGACGGAGAGTGGTTGCGCCCGCTAAAATTAATTGACGCAAAACTTCTTTATTTTGGGTAGCTGGGCCGATAGTCGCAACAATTTTAGTTCGACGGGGTATGGGGCGCGGTTCCATGGGGGTATTCAAAGCTAAGGGCCAACACGGATTATAATCCACTTGGGGAGATCATTTATCTAGGATCTCACGAATGGAACCTCTTGAAGATTAAATTCCGTATTTTTTTAGGGATCATTATCACATGACTGACTCAAGTTGGCATTCAGCGGCCGAAATTCAAGGTATTTTTGATCGCATTGCCCCGGTTTATGATCAAATGAATACTTGGTTAAGTTTAGGACAGCATCGCATTTGGAAGCTAATGACTGTAAAATGGAGTGATCCGCAACCTGGGCATATGGGCTTAGATGTATGCTGTGGTAGTGGTGATTTAGCCCAATTATTAGCCCGTAAAGTGGGAAAAACTGGCCGGGTGGTAGGTTTGGATTTTTCGTCACAACAATTAGCGATCGCTCGTCAACGGGCCCAATATTATTATCCTTCTCTTTGTTTAGATTGGGTAGAAGGAGATGCGTTAAAGTTGCCTTTTGAGGATCAGACTTTTAATTGTGCCACAATGGGTTATGGTCTGCGAAATGTGACGGATATTCCTGCTTGTTTAAAAGAATTATATCGTGTCTTGAAACCAAATTCTAAGGTCGCTATTTTAGATTTTAATCGTCCTTCTCAACCTTGGATGGGTCGCTTTCAACAATGGTATTTAGACACTTTGGTTGTTTCTACGGCGCAACGTTTTGGTTTAACTGACGAATATGCTTATATTAATCCTAGTTTAGACCGATTTCCTACAGGAAACGAGCAAGTTAAATTAGCTTATGATGCGGGGTTTAGTCAGGTAGTTCATTATGCGATTGCGGGGGGAATGATGGGGGTTTTAGTTGCTACTAAATTTTAAACAAGTATTAATTAATCGTCTATAATTATGAACTGTAGGGGCATGGCACTAATAAGATTTTGCCTGGACAAAAATTTGAATAATGCCATGCCCTAAGTAACTGGACAAAAATAAACGTTACGGTGAAGTGAGCAGGGGAGCACCGGAGCAGGGAGAGGGGTTACAACCTAGTTACATTTCTTAACATAGTATTGTTTATTTATGTCCGACTACTTATTGATTATTTTAAATAGATTTGGGCATGGCGTTAATGAGATGATGGTAAAATCATAAGTTACTGATGCCATGCCCCTACAAATATTAAAGACATTTGGGCATGGCGTTAATAAGATTTTGCCTGGACAAAAATTAGCAATTGTTAAATAAGATTTGAGAGGTGGGGTATTTTCTAATAACAGACGAGTTGAAAATGAAAAAATAATTAACCTGTTTCACTATAATTAAGTTATAATAAAAGTAAATTTACTAATCCACAAATCAATCATGACTGACAATGAAATTAAACAATTAGTTGCCTCTAATGCAAAAACAATTCAAGCTTTAGCAAATTCTATGGCGACAGATAGACAAGAAAGACAAGAAGAAAGAAGTCAACTGTATCAATACTTAGGGAGAATTGCCGCAGCACAGTCAAACTTTTATGAAATTCAATCTGATTACTATCATCAATTAGCTACTTTGTCAGAAAAACAGACTAAATTTGAAGAAAGACAGTTAAACATTGAGGAGAAACAGTTAAAAATCGAAGAAAAACAAGCAGAAATGCAAGCAGAAATCGTTGCTATTTTAAGGCATTTATCAATAGGAGAAATACCATCAACTGACTAAAATTATAAATCTGAAATACCATCAACTGACTAAAATTATAAATCTGAAGTTAAGTAATTAGATTGTTTTTTGAATTTATTTATGACCACTTACTTAACTTAAACCATAAAAATCTTCATCAAGAATTTCTTCTAAAGAGAAAGGACAACCCAAAGGATAATCTTCTTCCTTGGGAATGGGGATTCCAAAACTAGCTAATTGCCCTTCCTTAACAGCAATTTTTCGCCCTTTAGGATAAGCTTTATTAACAGCAATTGTTAAATAATATTTTAGAGAAGGTGTATTTTCTAATAGCAGAATAACTCGTTCACGATGTTCAATAATTGAGCGATACCAACTCGATTTCATTGTATCAGGAACAACAGACTGCACCCTTAATTTGAGTAAATGAGCTAGTAAAATCATTAAATTTCCCTCTAAGGAATTTTTTTCGGACTTACCCAAATCTCTTAACTCCTCAATCAAATGATGAACATCTAAAGCTTGAAAATTAGCTTGTTCTAACTGACTAATTGTTTCTGCAAGCCATACCTGAAAATCCTGATCATATAACTCTGAGATTGGACTCATTGTATCATTTCTCCTAATAAAAACATTTAAAAGAGTTTTTTGTGGGGAATTTTTCCCTAACTCCTAACCTAATATCTTAATTATAAGCTTGTGATCGACCCATTAATTATGTCAATATAGTAGAAAGTGCCTTCATCTATCAACCCTCAAAGACCTTGGACTTTTCCTCTCTAGATTTCGCCTTAATCTCTACCTTAGTTGTTCCTCCGATAGCAGGGGCAATTATTGGTTATTTTACCAATGATATCGCCATCAATATGCTATTTCGCCCTTATGAAGCCATTTATATCGGTAAACAGCGTCTTCCCTTTACCCCAGGTTTAATTCCTCGTAACCAAGAACGACTGGCCAAAAAAGTTTCTGATACAATTATGGGGTCATTACTCACCCCAGAAGAACTGCAAAAATTAGCCCGAAGATTACTAAAAACGGAACGGGTACAAGCGGCGATTTTGTGGCTATTAAATTTATCCATGAAGCAATTTAAAGCGGATAAAGAACAAAAAACAGCCAAGATTTTAGCGGATATCCTCAGAGATTTATTTAGTGAATCTTTACCCAGACTTATTAAAACTTTGACCCGTCGTCAAGACTTTTTAGACAATCAAATTAATCAAATTTTCGATCAGATTTTATTAGATTTACGGTTAAGTGATATTCAAGCAAGACAGTTTGCTGACTGGTTATTAGAAACGGTTGTCCCTCCAGAAATGTTGAGACAAACCTTAATAGATTTTCTCTCCGAACGGAATATACAAGTCATTGATGAAGGGTTTAGGGAAAAAACCAGTGGAACTTATTGGGTAGTAGCTAATTTATTTGGTCTTCGTAATACCTTAAGTCGGTTACGGAGTTTTTGTATTGAAGAGAAAGAAATGGCTAATACACGACTCAAAGAATTATTATTGTCGTTAGAGATTAGGAGTCGTCTACGACAAGGGTTACTAAGTTTATCTTTACAAAATTTACCAGTATCAACAGTAAGAGAATTAAGAACAACAATCCGAGAAACAGTCAAAATATATATTCAAGAAAGTGGGCCACAATGGATAGAAGATTTGGGGCGTACTATAGAGTGGGAGCAACTTTCAGTCTTAATTGTTAATCGTTTACAAGCATCTACTGCTGTTATCACTTCCTTAGAAACAATTAGTCAAGAATTAGCCTTAGTATTAGAAAAATATTTAGAAGAAGATTTAGAAAAAATAGTTTCTCAAGCTATTCCTATTTTATCTATTGATCAAGTAATTATTGACCGAGTAAATGCTACTTCTCCCCAAAATTTGGAATTAGCTATCCAAGGAATTGTTAAGAGTGAATTACAAGCGATTGTTAATCTTGGAGGAGTATTAGGATTTATGGTAGGGATATTACAAACGATTTTCTTTTTATTACGATAAGTATCTTAAAAAAACAGAAAAAATTAGGAGTTAAAATAAATCGCTAGACTTAATCTTTCAACCCCTAATATCTTCTTGACCTGTCTAATTAGTCAAATATAACACCTTCTAACTGAGTGTCGAGAACATCGAGGTAGTTTTGATCGTTGAAGACATTCTCAGATAATCTTCCTTTAGCGATCGCACTTCTAATTAAGGTATCAGCAGTCACTTGTTTAGAGATTAACGCACTTTTGAAACCGCCATGACTAGGAATACCTAAATCAGTAAAATACCCTTGATAAGCTAATTGTACCAATGTAACTGGGGGTAAATAATTAATAGTTGTTTGACGATTATTAACCGTAACCGCCGCTAATTCTTCAGAGGAGAAAGCAGGAGTAGCAAAACTTGAAAGCAAAACAATGGATAAGCCACCAAGGATTAGATTTTTCATGGGAATTACTGCAAGGTTAATAGTATAAAAAATAGCAATAACATAACTCTCAATTTTCCGAGAATCTTGAAATGATAACTAGGTCTTCACCTGAGTCGATTACATTTATCTAGAACATTGAGATTTGTTATGACTTTTATTATAAAACGCGGTATTATATATTATCTTCCTGCTATAAGCTCATCCAAAAGGGTGATGACCATGCTTTTTTTTCATTAGGTTTATACGATACTTACAAAAAATGAATGATGAATGATGAATGATCAATGATCAATGTACAATTAACAATTCATAATTCATAATTCATAATTCATAATTAATTAATTCAGTTTAAAATTCTGATGTTTTATTGTCGATGAAGTTATTTTTTAAACTGAAGTTAAAACCCTGAAGGAAGACCAATAAGAAACCTTAATAGGACTGTTAAGCAAGAAATTAGTAATAAAAGCCTTTAAAATGCTATAGTTAACCACTAATCAAAGAAATCT
The DNA here is from genome assembly GCF_003864295.1 of Aphanothece sacrum FPU1. Lineage (NCBI taxonomy): Bacteria > Bacillati > Cyanobacteriota > Cyanophyceae > Chroococcales > Aphanothecaceae > Aphanothece > Aphanothece sacrum. The sequence continues at coordinate 346,107 of NZ_BDQK01000013.1, forward strand.
GTAAGAAACCGTAACATAACCACTAGGCTAAGTGGATCGAGGGGTTTATGATTAATTAAAGGAATATACTATAAACAAGATTTAAAGTAGTGCTTTCCGTCTATCCCGTTAACGATGATAGTAACACCAGGAGATAAATAACATGACCACTGAAAAAGTAGACATTAACGGCACTCAAGCCAAAGAACCCGAAAAAGTAGCAGCAGCGACTAAAACTGTCACCAGAAGCCAAAAACTGCAAGAAGACAAACAAGCAAGTGCTTTATCTGTTAAGGAAAAGTCAGCTAAAGGTTCCCACGGTTTACAATTACTAACGGAACCGAGTTATCTTCCGGGAAATCGTCCCATTGAAGCGAGTCACCTAAATATTGTTAGTACCTATGGCTCTCTTGGTACAACTCGTCCTGTTGTTGCGAGTGGAATGGAAGTATCAGGAACCTTGACAATTTCCGGAGAACGGCCCATTATGGCCAGTCACTTACATATTAGTGAAACTTATAATGTCATGGGAGATCGTCCCGTTGCTTCTAATGAGATCGATGATCCGGAATTATTAATGGGATTTCTTGATTAATAAATTCGTAAACTTGGGGTGGGCATTGCCCACCTTACCAATTTTTGACTAAACACTCAGTTTAAGGGCATTAACGGGGACTTCATCCCAAGATTCTACAGTTCTCAAACGGGCTACCCAACCTTCTTGTTTTTGCCCTTGGCTTAAGTTATTAAGCCAAGTTTGATGACAGTCTTTCGCGGCTTTTTCGTCATAGCAAGCAATACAAGAATAAATAATCCCACAGGGATCGATTTGTTCATTAACCCAAATTATCATAGTTTTTTCCCTGATTTGGCCAGTTAAATAGTTTTAGACTTGTTTTTTTTGTTCAACAAGGAACAATTATTTAAACCTTAATTGTCAATTATTAATTGTCAATTGTCAATTGCTTGATTCAATAATTACTTTTAGAAAGGATGAGAAAACTTTATTTTTTATTACCAGGGACAGGAGGTAAATTTGTTTGTGGGGGACTGTTTGCCGAATTAAAAGCTTTTAATTTAGCTAGTCAAATTTGTCCTTCTCAAGTTGTTACTTATCGTCAACGAGAACCGGATAATCTTTTCATAGATGATATTTTAAAACAAAAAGACTTAGATGATGTTATTTTTGTCATTAGTTGGGGGTTTGATGTCCCTAAACTTGCTCATAAATTAAAATCTTATCAGGTTATTTATCATGCACATAGTGCAGGTTATGGATTTCAATTACCCTCAACTATTCCTATTATAACCGTTAGTCGTAATACGATGGGTTATTGGGGTCAAAAATCTCCTAATTCTTTAATTTACTATTTACCTAATCAAATTTCTGATGAGTTTACTAACTTACATTTAGACCGGGATATTGATGTTTTAGTTCAAGCAAGAAAGTCATCAGATTATTTAGTAAAACAGTTAATTCCTACTTTACAAAAACGCTCTAATGTGCTAGTCATTAATAATTTTGTTGAAGATCTAGCTCAATTATTTAATCGAGCAAAAGTCTATTTATATGACTCGGCCGAATATTGGGCGCAACAAGGGGTTAGCGAGGGTTTTGGACTACCACCTATGGAAGCTTTAGCTTGTGGTTGTCAAGTATTTTCTAGTGTTAATGGGGCATTATCTGATTATTTAGATCCTGGTTTTAATAGTTATAAAATTGCTGGATATTCAACAGAATATGATGTAGAAAGAATACTAAAAGTTCTTAAATCTTTAGATTTATTAACTTTATCAAATCAAGTTTTAGCTGAATATAGAACTGAGAATATTCTTAAAAGATTAGATGTCATATTAAAAGAAATTAACGATTTTTTTGATCATCAATGTGAGTATTCAGGTAATATTCAGGGGTTAACTAAACCAAGAATGGCTAAATTATTCACCCAGAAAGTCTGGAATAAATTACGTCAAAAAATTGTCAAGCTGACACCTTGAAAGGTGTAGCTATTAAAACAAAACCCGCCTTCGCGGGTTAGGTATTGTTAAATATTACATATTACACGAAAAGCCTGCGTCGGCAGGCTTTGTATCTGTAGCCTCAGCCTTTAGGCTGAAGGACTCAACAATATTCCTAAATTATTTACCCATTTTAAAGCTAACACCTTGAAAGGTGTAGCTATTAAAACAAAACCCGCCTTCGCGGGTTAGGTATTGTTAAATATTACATATTACACGAAAAGCCTGCGTCGGCAGGCTTCGTATATGTAGCCTCAGCCTTTAGGCTGAAGGCTGAAGGAATTTAAAACTCAACGATATTTTTTAAAAACTAAGGTCACATTATGACCACCAAACCCGAAAGAGTTAGATAAGGCAACGTCCACCGTCACAGCGCGACTGTGATCTCGGACATAATCGAGATCACATTCAGGGTCAGGATTAGCTAAATTAATAGTTGGGGGAACACGATCATTAGCGATGGCCATAACAGCAGCTATTGCCTCAATACCACCCGAACCACCCAATAAATGCCCTGTCATGGACTTAGTAGAACTGATAGGAATTTTGTAAGCTTGTTGTCCCAAAGCCTTTTTAATTGCCTTAGTTTCCGTCACATCATTAGCCGAGGTACTGGTTCCATGAGCATTAATATAACTAATTTGCTCAGGAATTAATCCGCCATCGATTATGGCTAGTTCCATGGCACGAGTTGCCCCACGACCATCAGGAACAGGGGCCGTCATATGATAGGCATCACAGGTCATGCCATAACCTACCATCTCAGCATAAATTGTGGCTCCTCGGTTGAGGGCCTGTTCCAATTCTTCTAAGAGTAAAATCCCTGATCCTTCTCCCATGACAAAACCATCTCGATCGCGATCAAACGGACGACTAGCCGTATAAGGATCATCATTACGAGTAGATAGGGCCCGGGCTGCCCCAAAACCTGCCAGAGACAGAGGAGTAATAGAGGCTTCTGTTCCCCCACAAATCATGGCTTTAGCGTAACCCCGTTGAATCAGACGAAAAGCATCACCAATGGCATGAGAACCGGCCGCACAAGCTGTTACCGTACAATTATTTGGCCCTTTAGCCCCTGTATGAATCGCCGTCAGTCCAGAGGCCATATTAGCAATCATCATCGGAATCATAAAAGGACTACAACGACTAGGACCGCGATCGAGATAAATTTCTTGTTGATCTTCGAGAACCTTAATTCCCCCTATGCCTGACCCAACAATGACCCCCACTTGTTCAGCATTCAGGTCATTAATGATTAACTCAGAATGAGCTAAAGCTTGTAGACTGGCAGACACCCCTAATTGAGCAAAGCGATCCATGTGTTTAGCTTCTTTACGAGTGAAGTAGTCGTGAGGGTCAAATCCTTTGATTTCACCTGCGATGCGACAGAAGTGTTGAGAAGGGTCGAAACGGGTAATTGTACTAATGCCATTGCGCCCACTCATCAATCCTTCCCAGTATTCGGCCAAGGTATTTCCTATAGGGGTGATCGCACCTAGCCCTGTTACGACAACGCGCTTTAATTTTTGATTGGTCATGATCTTTGCTTACATATTAAGGCCTAATCTACCCAGTCTGGAGTTGGGCGAATTTGGTATGAGGAATAACGATCTTGTTAATTAAGCAGTGACTTACTTCTTTATGATGTAGTCCACCACCTCTTGCACTGTAGTAATTTTTTCAGCGTCCTCGTCAGGAATCTCAATCTCAAATTCTTCTTCTAGGGCCATCACGAATTCAACAATATCTAGGGAGTCTGCCCCTAAATCCTCTGTAAAAGAGGCCTCTGGTACGATTTTGCTTTCGTCATCAACTTCTAGGTTGTTTTTAATAATTGTCTTAACGCGATCAAAGATGTCTTGGCTCATAAATCCTTATATATACCGCTAGATACCTCGTCGGAGAGTCCATAACGAGGGGAAATGGGGCGGATGATACCATTTCTTAGGTTGATGTCATAGTCAGACTTCAGTTAGCATTCTTCATCTTATCCGTAAATGGTCAGTCAGGGAATACTTCCCTAAAATTGATGAGGGTTGGTTGTTTTGTATAAAATGTGCTTTCTTAGGGGGTTTCCTTCTGGTAAATCAGGATGGTCAAATTCTTGACTAAATTTCATGTCAATTCGTTCCATGACTCGCCGCGATCGCCAATTTTTCGGGACGGTAAAGGATAGGACTTCTGGAAGATTAAGTTGAGTAAAGGCAAATTCTAAAGCGGCTTTTGCTCCTTCGGTGGCGTATCCTTTGCCCCAATAATCATATCCAAGTCTCCAGCCTATTTCTACACAAGGGGTAAAGGAAGCTTGAAAACGAGGAATTGATAATCCGATAAATCCGATTAAACTAGGAGAATCTTGTAATTGTGTAGCCCATAAACCAAAGCCATTTTCTTCAAAATGAGTCTCTATTCTCTCAATGAAACTGTTACTTTCATCAAAGGAAAGAGGTTTAGGTAAAAATTCCATAACTCTGGGATCAGCATTAATTTGAGAGAAAGTTTGTTGATCTTCTGTTTGCCATCTTCTTAAGATTAGTCTAGGGGTGATAATTTCTAGCATTTTATTCAATAAAATAGACGAATGCTACCCGCAAATCGAGATCCCGTCAAAAGTCAAGAAATCCACAAAGATAAATCTTTATCAATTAAATCTTGAAGCTTTATTATATCTTCTTTATATCCTTCTGTTAATTCCTGACGCAACTGAGGATCTAGTTTCGGTTTCCAACTATTTTTTCTTTTCATTGAAGTTACCCAGTTTTTGCGCCAATCATTGGGAAGAAGATTTTTTAACTTATCCTTGAACACATTCGGTTTATTTATGATCTGGTCTAATATTTGATTTTTAGGAAACGAACGGACATTATACTGTTTACTGATATCGGGGATAAAAGTTGTATCAATGCCCAGGTATTGATACATATTTTGCATTACATTGAGGGAATCTTTTCCTAAGTCGTCATATAAATATATTTTGAATTGACTCTCATCAAATAGGGATTTATATCGATTAATTTGTTCGTAATAAAATCCCTGTTTTCTATAGTGCCAACTCGGTCCCCAGTTAGCTTCAATTCTTTGGTTTTCTTGTGCTAATGCTTCAGAAAAACTTAAGGGTTCATGACCTAACCATTTAGTATGTAAATAGTGAGAAAAAGCTCGATCCGCAGGGTGTCTTAAAATTGCTATTAACTTAAGGTCAGGAAATCGCCGATGCATTCTCCCTGGAGCTTCTTTATTATATAAATAGCTAACACTTGCTTCTCCAATAGCTGTTTCATCTTTTACCTCTGAAAATAATGCTTTGTATTCATCAAAAGTTTTAATTGCATTTTGATAAATCTTGTCATCAAGTTTCGTCGAGAAACGTCTATTTTCTCCATCCCATTGAAAAAACTTTGGTTCTTTTATTGAACTCATATAAACTTGTGGGTGTTCCTTTAAATAGGAATAAACAGATGATGTTCCTGACTTCACTGCACCAATGACAATAAAATTAACCAATTTCATAAATGCCCCTTCTTCTCCTGAATGTTATTAACTATATCATAGTTTTTGTTTTACATAGTTTATTATAGCGTTTTTCGCAATAAGTGAGATACAACTAACTCCTTTATTAGAAAACAAACACTAATTTGAGATCCCAATTTTTCGCAGAAATAGGAATAAGTTGAACCTGTTGAATAAACTCTCGAAAATAAAAGCGTCGTTCTGCTTCTGATAAATCTTGCCAAAATTGAGGTAAAGAAACAGCTTGAGCAATAATTTTTAAATTTCCTGGCGGTAATTGTTCGATTTTAGCACTTAATTGAGCGATTTCTGTTTGTAATTTATACCGTCTTAATGCCGCAGTTTCAGAGTCTAATATTTCTGATTTTATTAAATTTGGTAATTGATTAATAATTGCTTGTTTATTATTAATTTTTTCTTGGATATTATTTCTAATTATTTCGGGATTAGGAAGATTTAATTTAGCAACAGTTTCTGGTAAATATTTACATATTTTTTCGATTATTTGTTGTAAAATTGTCTCATAATTAAGCAGATTACATGGCGGATTTAAGAGACAATTATTAGGCCGAAGATAGAGATATTGTTGTCGTTTATTTTTGATTTTTGTACAACTAACGCTCATAGAAGATTGACATTTTTGACACATTACTAATCCAGCTAAAGAACGAGGCGCACTGGCAGTTCTAGGAGGTAATTTTTGATTACGACGTAGTAAACGATCAATTTGTGCCGCTTCTTCCCGTGAAATAATGGCAATGTGAGTATCAGGAATAATGTCTTGATTTTGATATATTAAATCTCCTCGATAAACAGGATGATTTAACCAACGATGACCAGTCGAAACAGAAATTTTTTTACCATATCTTTTGTCTAAATATTTAACCGCACCTCGAAGGGAACCAAATAATAAAAACTGCTCAAAAAAATCTTTAATTACTGGGGCGGTACTACGATCAATAATGTATCTATCTTTACCGCGACGATATCCATAAGGTGCTTTTCCTGGAGGTGGTAAAGCATTAATTCTATTTTGATAATGTCCCTGTTGTAATTTTAGAGAAGTTTGATAATTTTGCTCCTCATTTTCGTTATTTTTCATGGTTTAAATGTGATCAATAGTTAATATAAAATAGAAATATAGCGATTCTATTTGATCTAGGACTGCTATATTTTATTAACAATTAACTCTCGTACATCTGAGACTTGACCTTTAACGGCCGCTGCTACAACCATCGCGGGACTCATTAACAAAGTACGTCCAGTCGATGATCCCTGACGACCCTTAAAATTACGGTTAGAAGAAGATGCACTAATTTGATCCCCTTGTAACTTATCGGGGTTCATGGCTAAACACATTGAACAACCGGCCTCACGCCATTCAAACCCAGCCTCCACAAAGATTTTATCGAGTCCTTCCGCTTCTGCTTGTTCTTTGACCCGTTCTGAACCTGGAACCACAAATGCTTTGACCCCAGAAGCTACTCGATGTCCTTGAGCAAACTTGGCCGCTTCCCGTAAATCGCTAATACGTCCATTTGTACAACTCCCAATAAAACAAACATCAATTTTTGTGCCTTTAATGGGGGTTCCTGGGGACAACTGCATATAATCGTAAGCTTCTTTAGCGATCGCTCTTTCTCCTTCGGGTAAACTATCAGGAGTAGGAATATTTTCGCTGACTCCAAGGCCTTGGCCGGGAGTAATACCCCAAGTTATAGTGGGTTCAATCTCACTTGCTTCAAAGGTGACGATATCATCATATTGAGCATCAGCATCTGATCTCATACTACGCCACCAAGTAACCGCTTGCTCCCAGTCTTTTCCTGTAGGGGCAAAATCTCGTCCTTTGAGATATTCAAAAGTCACCTCATCGGGGTTAATATAGCCACACCGGGCCCCCCCTTCAATAGCCATATTACAGACAGTCATCCGTTCTTCCATAGACATGGCTTCAAAGGTAGTGCCAGCATATTCATAAGCATAGCCTACCCCTCCTTTAACCCCTAATTGACGGATGATATACAGGATGACATCTTTTGCATATACTCCTGGGGGTAAAGTGCCATTTACTTCAATTTTACGGACTTTTAGTTTAGATAAAGCCAGGGTTTGGGAAGCTAAAATATCTCTAACTTGAGAAGTGCCAATACCAAATGCGATCGCACCAAAGGCCCCATGGGTAGATGTATGGGAGTCTCCACAAGCAATAGTCATTCCGGGTTGGGTTAAACCTTGTTCAGGGGCAATCACATGAACAATGCCTTGATTACCTGATCCAATATTATAGAAACGAATACCGTTATCTTGGGCATTGTTTTCTAAGGCCTGCATCATTTCTTCGGCCAGATAATCAACAAAAGGACGGGTCTGATTTTCTGTGGGGACAATATGATCAACGGTGGCCACAGTCCGCTCAGGATACAATACTTTGAGTCCTCTTTCTCGTAGCATAGCAAATGCTTGAGGACTGGTGACTTCGTGAATTAAATGTAGTCCGATGAATAGTTGGGTTTGGCCTGATGGTAAAATTTTAACAGTGTGGGCTTCCCAAACTTTGTCAAATAAGGTTCCTTTGCTCATGTAAGTAATACTTGTAGAGAGTCATTATCTGTTTATCATTTTAGCGGTTTGAGGAACTATGCGCGAGGGGTTGAATATTTTCAATCTGATTCTTTTACTTCTTCGAGAAGATGAATTAATCTAGTCTCCGTTTGTCGTGTCATGTAACAACCTTCCCAGTTAAATAATTAAATTATCAAGATTTCTAACAAGGTAATCGTGATATTATGCTTAATCTAACACCTCATTAAACTTTAGCATGGACATACTAACAAATCTTAACTTTAGCAACTATATTCAATGGTTAGGAATTTTAAGCCTTGTTTTCTTATTGTTAACAATTGTCGCCTTTTTTGTGGGTTGGGGCTTTCGTTTTCGTTTGGTGGGAATAACTAGCTTTATGGTTGTACTCACGGTAGGATTATTTGGTTTGGGGTTAGGGTTATTTACTCGGACTCAAATTCCTGGAGCCGTTCATTTTTCTCGTGTTTATGATAATGGGGGAAATCAAGTGGTTATTGTCGTTCCTCCCTCTATTACCCCTGATGAAGTCGAACCTACCCTCAAACAAGCGGCTAATGATTATTTTTCCTATGGTAGAGTCGGTCCTCAAAATTCTCAATTAACTATTCGACTACGCACTATTCTTCATCCTCAACCCGGTATGACTGAACCTCTCTATCTGGGACAAGTTAAGCGATCGCTTGCTGTTCGAGAGGATGAAAACCTAGACATTGAAATTTTTAGTCAAAATTTGGCTAAGTTACCTAATTATAAATTATAAATTATGAATTATGAATTATAAATTAAGTAGGTGGTCATAATTAAAGTCACCTACTTATAAATTATCCATATTCATAATTCATAATTCATAATTCATAATTCATAATTCATAATTCATAATTCATAATTCATAATTCATAATTCATAATTCATAGTTCATAATTCATAATTTTTTGTGCTGTCCTGAGAATTTTTCCGGCTAAAATAGCGGCCCCAAACCCATTATCAATATTAACAACCCCTATCCCAGTAGCACAAGAATTAAGCATAGTTAATAAAGGGGCCACCCCACCAAAACTGACCCCATAACCCACACTGGTAGGGACAGCAATAACAGGACAATTAGCCATTCCCGCTACTACACTCGGTAACGCTCCTTCCATCCCGGCTACCACAATTAACACATCTGCTTGTCCAATTAACTCACGATGGCTCAATAAACGGTGAATTCCGGCTACTCCTACATCCCATAACCTTTGCACCGAAAAACCACACAATTGGGCTGTTATGGCTGCTTCCTCAGCGACTGGTAAATCGGCTGTTCCCGCAGTAATAATCGAAATGACTCCTATACCCTGACGTTCTATTTCTCCGGTCTGGAGGGCGCAAATTCGAGCCATAGGATAGTAAATTAAATGGGGTACTTGAGCTTGTAATTGTTCGGCTACAATTGACTCGATTCGAGTGGCCATGACAACAGGCGATCGCCCAGCCATGACGGTCATAATTTGGGCAATTTGATCAGGAGTTTTACCTGGCCCCCAAATCACTTCAGGAAATCCAGTTCTTAAATGACGATGATGATCAATTTTGGCAAAATCTTCAACAGCTTCAAAACTCAAATGTTTAAGTTTTTCTAAGGCCGTTTCCGGTTGAATTTCTCCGTTAGCAATTTTTTGGAGAAGCACATACAGAGCATCTGGGTTCATTACTTATTACTTAACTTCTAAAGATTGAATACGATGAGGTGGCCAACCAATTTTATAAGCTTTCCCTACAATAAAGTCTTTGGGTAATGTTCCCCAAATATGGGAGTCAAAGCTATCATTGCGATTATCTCCTAAAACTAAATAGGTGTTGTCTTTAATTAATTGAGAGTTTAATTGATATTGAGGAGCTTGAGCAATATAAGTTTCTTCCAGGGGTTGATTATTAATATAAACTGTTCCCTGCACAATACGAACCTCATTTCCCGGAGTCCCAATAATTCTCTTAATATAATAATCTGATACGTTTGGATCACGCGCTTTGAGGTTTTCTGGAGCAGTAAACACCACAATATCACCCCGTTGAGGTACATAATCAGGGGATTTACTGACAAAAACTATATCACCTACTTTGAGGGTGGGTTTCATTGATTCACTGGGAATTATAAACCTTTCAAACCTTTCTCCTAGCCATTGAGGGAAATAATTACCCATTAATCCTATGAAAAAGATTAAGACAGCCATTATTGTTACTAAAGATCGTTGCCAACGACTTTGATAACCTGGAAAAATTCCATAACTATCATAAGTAGCGATCGCTGTTATCATCGGAGTAATTATCAATAATTTAGGAATAAAATCATCTAAACTAAATAAAATAATACTCCCTACTAATAAGGTTAGACCGATTCGGGGTTTTTGTAAATAAAGATGACCTAATCCGGGTAAAATTCGTGAAGCAAAGAGGGAAAACCAAGGATTTTTATGTTTACGGGGAATTTTTTCTAATAGTTTATCCCGTCTCTTATTGTAAATACCAAGATGAGCATCTAAAATATTTACTAAGTAGATAATAATCGCCATTCCTAAACAAATTAATCCAGTTACCGTGTTCCCATCAGCCGCAAAAATATGCAAAAATGTCATAATTAATAGAGTCAACTGCCCACTAAAAAATATGATTCCCTTTAGTATATATTCCCCATAAAATTGGCCAATACCAGGAAAAAACATTGATAAATTAACTGCTAACCAGGGATCTTTCTCTACTTCTAACCTGGACACTCTTAGCCTCTAGTTATTTGAATCGATTCTCTTGATGTTAGCTTCTTAACCGTCCCCATACTTAATTCCTTTCATCGCATAAGTATTTTTAATAATTTGATTGATTTTATTTTAAATTACTAATATGCCTAAAAATTGTTCAATTTCTCTTGTGGGAGGCAAAATCAAGAAAAATTTAGTTACGTAGTTGCGCCATTTGAGGCACTTATGATAAGATTAAAAATGATAATCCCAGGCGTGTCTATGCTTAAAAATGTTCTTAGAACAATATTACTTCTTCTTGGAGAAAAGATACCTTAATTATTTTGACTGTTTCGTCTGGGAGTTAGGGCAAGACTCAATATAGTTAGGGATAATTCACTACATCTTACTATATTGAGTAGGTTTTATCTTGCTGTTTTGACAGCTTCCTTATCAATGAGGTTATTAAGAGGACAAGGAACAGAATTTTCTCCTGACCAATCTATCAAGGTATTTTCATCTTTGTAATGCCGAGGAGTAGTTAGTAGCAAATGCCAGGCTTCCCCTGCATCTAATAAATTAAAGCTTTCGGGATAGTGAATTTTTAACAACTCTTGAACTAGAGGATAATAGTCAGAATTCATTCCTGGAAATAGATGATGTTCGGTATGATAAGAAAAATTCAAATGCAGTCGATCAAATATTTTAGGAACTCGAATAGAAACACTATTGAGAAGTGGATCGTTAACCTTGGTCATTGGACAAATCAGATGATTTGTATAAATATAAAACATTAATCCGGCATAGCCCATCCAAATGGGTAAGAAGTAGCTAAAAATGAGCTTGACGGGATTAAATTGTAGATAGGCTAATATGCTCAGATGAAGCAGAAAAATTACCAAAAATTCACCAAAGATCACCCGACGATCTTTGGCACTGACAGTAAAAGCAGAAGGCACATAATCGACATTTTCCCTGTTAAATAACAGCACGGAAGTCAAATTGCGAAAAAGATGCACTCCCCATGCTGTTGACATTCCCACAGTTAACCATAGAGGATTAACTTCGACAGAAGGTACAACTACATTATGAATCCATTTCCCCCAGGTTTTAGGTTGCTCGTATAAATAATTGCGATCTGGATCACCTAAGGCATTTGTTTGATTATGATGCACTCGATTATGAATTGATTTCCACAAAGTTGGTGGCATCCATAACATACTTAGTCCTAACAAGCTAATAAATTGGGTTAATCGTGCATTTCTAATGACGCTACCATGCATGAGATCGTGGGAGCTAAATAGTAAGACAATCACGCTATTGCCCATGATGATAGCTATAGGTAAATAAAGCCATAAAAGATGTATTGGCCAAGAATCTAAGTGACTGCCTATCATCCAACCCAAAAGCAAAATTGTCAAATTAATGAACAGGATGACTAACTTCATCGGATCTCGAAGAAACGCTTCATCTGGAAGAAAGGGGCGCAATTTTTTCGCATAAGTTCCCTGGGGAATCAGTTTTTGAGAATTAGTCAACTTCATAAATATGTTAATTTTGACTTTTTTTATTTCGATACAATAAACATTTGTATTTGTATTTTATCATAGTCTATGATCAATAAATATATTTTCCCGAATATGCGGGAGTGGAGTTTTGAACCTTCACTGCCTAAAGTACCTTAAAACTATTAATTAATTGTTGTAGGGGTCAACGGCCGTTGACCCCTACAATTTATAGCTAAATTACATAGTCAAAGATTGAGCATTGGTTTCAATTAACTTAGCTAAATCTTGTAAAAAAGCAGCAGCATGAGAACCATAAATAACCCGATGATCACAAGTAATATTAACTGCCATTTGACGTTGTATTCCAAATAACCCTTCAGATGTAGCTACAACTTGAGGACGAGAAGCACCGATCGCTAAAATTGATCCTTGTCCTGGAGGTAAGATAGCATCAAAACGATCAACTCCAAACATTCCCAAATTAGAAAGAGTAAAGGTTCCGCTATTATATTCTTGAGGTTGTAATTGTTTAGCCCTTGCTCGCTCAACCAACTCTTTCCATATACGAGATAAGGAATAAATATCGACTTGATCCGCATTTTGTAAGACAGGAGTAATTAAACCACCATCAGGCATTGCCACCGCGATTGCAATATTAATTGATTGGGGATATTGAATACCTTGGTCAGTGTAATTAGCATTAACTAAAGGATGTTTTTGTAAGGTAACAGCCACCGCTTTAGCAAGTAAAGCAGTCATGGTAACTCCTTTAGATTTAATCTGTTTGTAAAGCTTATCTAACCCGTCAGTAGTGATGGTATAACCCACATGAAAAGTAGGAACCCCAAGGGTAGCCACCATGTTTTGTACCAAGGCTTTTTGGAAAGTAGTTAAAGGTACTGTTTCTCCTGCTGTTACTGGGGTAGGAGTAGGGGGTATAGGCTTAACTGTGGTAACTGGGGTGGTAGGAGGAGTAAAGGTAACTGTTGAGGTTGGGGTTTTACCTGCTGCGAGTTCTACATCTTCAGCGACAATTCTACCGTAGGGGCCACTACCTTGCAGGCTATGGAGATTAACTTTTAATTCTTGGGCTAATTTTTTGGCTCTGGGAGAAGCGACAATGCGACCATTCCGACCATTAGGAGACGGAGAAACTGTTGTTGTAACAGCGACTTTTGGTGTCGTATCGGCTTTAATTTCCGGTGTATGGGTTGTGCTAGGTTCTGGTGATTTTGGAGGGTTAGAAGGAGCTTTTTGTTGAGCTTGTGTAATTTCTTCTTGAGTTTCAGCAATTAAAGCGATCGCGTTTCCGACGGGTGCTTCTTGTCCAGCTTCGACTAAAATAATTGCTAAATAGCCTTCATAGAAGGATTCTACATCCATATCCGCTTTGTCAGATTCTACTACCACCACTGTTTCGCCTTTTTCGACCTTATCTCCGGGAGATTTGACCCAAGAGACTATTTTTCCTTCGGTCATGGTAGAACTTAAAGCAGGCATGAAAATATCGTGAATCATGGAGCGACCTTCCCAATTAAAAGTTATATCAAAGCGTTAAAAAGTCCTGTTAAGCATGATCAGGACAACATAAGATGTGATGCTAAGTAACTGGACAAAAATAAACGTTACGGTGAAGTGAGCAGGGGAGCACCGGAGCGCCGGAGAGGGGTTACAACCTAGTTACATTTCTTAACATAGTATTGTTTATTTATGTCCGACTACTTAGATCGCATTTTACCATTAAAGTGACCCTTGATTATTGTTGTCAATATCTGTTACTTAAACAAATTATTGGGATTGTTTGAATTATTATTGGTTTAGAATTTGGTGATTATCGCATTGGTATTTATGTGGAAGATAATGTTGTCGCTTTTGTGCTTAGTCTCCATCGTAAGGGAGTTTATTGCCTTATTTAGTCAGTATGACTTTAAGAGTAGCAGAAACTCATCGGGTTTTAAAACCAATAGGTAGTTTTTATTTATATTGTGATCCTTCTGCCAGTCATTATTTGAAAATTATATTAGATGTTATTTTTACGGATTGATATTCTTTTGATGTTTGAAGTGCTTAAATTAGCCGAAAAACAACGAGAAAACCAAGGAATACAAACAACTTTAGATTTATAATTAATAACGTGAATCAATAAATTTGGCTAATTGACAAGACTTAAACAGGCCATCCCTCACCCACCTAAAATATATCTATTTTATAGTATTTTTAGGTGGGTATTTTTCCCGACAACTTGGTTGAAATCGGGCTAAACTGAGTTTGGAGTCCATCGTGGATAATTTTTTCAACGAGAGAATAAGGGTTGCCAGACTCCTGCTTATGGCGAGGTTTTCACCAATTACCTTATGTCGAACTCAGATGGGCTATTATACTATATCGAAACTGTGTGGGAGTTAAGCAATTGTTAATTTTCCATTGTCCATTGTTTAAGCAGCAACCTTTTGTCGTAATGAACCTTCAAATTGTTGACGATCTACAAAAATGTCAAAAGCTCTATCTAATTGAGTTAGTTCAAAAATAATTCGTACTGAGGGTGCCAGAGAACATAAACTAAACCGTTTTCCTAAAGTTTGAGCTAACCGAAATGCGGCTACTAAGGCCATGAGTCCAGCACTATCCATAAATTCCACTCTATCCATATCCACTAAAAAACTGTAATAGTTCTTATTCGTGACAAGTGTGGTTAATTCTTCCTGAAATTGGCTAACATTAGCAGCCGTAACATAGCCAATAGGTTCAACAATGGCTAACTTTTCTTGCATTAAATTACTCATTATCATTTTCATTGATCCTCTTTTCTAAGCAATTTCTCTAATGTTGACTTCAATTATAATTGAGTTTTATCTTGATGATCCTTTAATAACCTGTTGAAGATACAATTTTCAATCACAGTTTAAGGCTGAGTTAACAATTGGTTAACTTATGTCAGGATTTTTGAACCAACTTTGTTAGATGGTTAGAGGAGAACACAAATCATTCATTAATCAAGAAATCTGTTCCTATACAGACCTTAACCAGTCTTTAACTATCTTAGATTGCCCACAAGTGTAGATGATAGTTTAACATTATACTCAAGATTTTGTAAATAAAAGTTAAGCAAGCTACCAAAACTTACCCAAATTGTAATTTGATTAGGCAATTTTACAAGATAGTAAACCGGATACGTGATCTGCTATGGTAGAAATAAATTAACTTTAACAGTCACCACTTTAAACGAAAATCCCTTTATGTCAAGAGAGTATTGAGAAAAGCAGTGAAATCACCCCCTTTGATTCGTCAATTAGTAGAAAAGGCGATTTACCTCAGACAACTGACTCCTGAAATCGAAAATGGAATCAGTCATGAGTTAACACGCTTAGGGTATATCTCCGATGTGGACTATGAAGCCTTAGAGTTGCTCATGGATGAAATGGATGCTGGCCGAATTCGTTTAGTTCCCCAATAAATACTGACGAGGGTTAAACTTTTCCTTGTCACGAATTTTCTGATAGAGTTCCAATTCTTCCTCAGAAGGTTCAGGTGGGATAACAATCTGAATTTCGACGAGTTGATCTCCTCGATTTCCTGAAGCATCTGGATAGCCTTTATTGGCTAAGCGTAACCTTTGTCCTGGCCGTACTCCTTTAGGAACGGTCATTTTCACCAACCCATCAATAGTTGGAATTTCTACGGCCCCTCCTAAAATAGCTTCACTGGGGGTTAAGGGAACTTGACAGTAAATATCAGTGCCTTGTAACTCAAAAATCGAATGAGTAGCGATAGTTATTTTGAGATAGAGATCTCCTCCATCAAGGCCTTGTCCTTTAAGTCGGATTTTTTGGCCACTGATCATACCGGGGGGCATTTCTACTTCCAGCGATCGCCCGTCTTCGAGACGAATGCGTTCTCGTCCCCCTTGATAAGCTTTTTCTAGGGGAATAATGAGTTTAGCTTCTACATCCCGACGGGAAGAACGAGAGGGTGTAACCACTTTAGCCCGTTTAGTGGTAGCGGGGGTAAAATCTTTAAATTTCCAGAAATCAGAATCCTGACGATAACTATTATCGCTGTTAGGAGTCCCATTACGAGAAATACGGTTAGGGCGACGTTTTCCCTTACCTAACAACTGTGAATCATAATCAGCCCGTTTTGTTTCGTCTGAGAGGATATCATAAGCTTCGTTAATATCCTTAAACTTTTCTTCTACGGTTTTATCTCCTGGATTTACGTCAGGATGATACTGTCTGGCCAATTTACGAAAAGATTTTTTTATCTCTTCATTGGTGGCATCTTGAGAAACCCCTAAAATTACATAATAGTTACGGACTTGCTGCATAGATTCAGTTATCGATTCTCACTGATTAATTATTCCTGATTTGAGATTTTATTGCATTAGAACCAATCGTCATCATCTTCATCCCATTGATTTTGTGCCGGAATACGACGAGTACGACCACCTTTAGAGTATTGATCGCCTTTAGAGTATCGATCAGAGTCATAATTAGAGGACCGGTCTGTGTTTGAGGGAGAACGACGATTTGGCGATCGCGGGGAATTATCTTGCCCCCAATCATCGTAATTATCGTCATAATTTTGATATTTAGGTTTAGGGGAACGATAATCTTGAGGTTCTTCATAGCGAGGGGCCCGATAGTCATTTTGACGATAATCATCGCGGTAACTAGGACGACGGGGAGTATAGGGTAAATCTTCTTCTGGTTCTCCGGTAAAAGTGCGACGAATAGACTCAAAGAACCCTTCATCTTCTCCATCGTCATATTGGAGACGAACTTCTCTATTAAGTTCGTATAAGACATCTTGTAAATCTGCCTGGGCCCGGTCTAAACGACGTTCGTCATCTTGTTCTAAACTATCAAGAATTTCTGCATTAAGGGATTCTATTTGACGACGATAGGAACTGGTAAATTGAGTACCAAAATCTAGGGTAACTTCTTTTAATCTTCGTTGGGCCTGATCAGTTAAAGCTTTACCCCGGTTGCGTTTGTCTACCCGTTCCCGTCGTTGTCGGTCTTCTTCGGCAAATTGATCTGCTTCTCGAATCATACGGTTAACCTCTCCTTCACTGAGGGTTGAGGCCCCTTGAATGGTGACGCTTTGTTCTCGTCCAGTGGTTTTATCCCTAGCAGTGACTTGTAAAATACCGTTAGCGTCGATATCAAAGGCGACTTGTACTTGAGGAATGCCTCTGGGGGCCGGGGGAATACCCGTCAGTTTAAACCGTCCCAAGGATTTATTATCGCTGGCCATTTCCCGTTCCCCTTGCAAGGCGTGAACTTCCACCATTGTTTGGTTATTTTCAGCCGTGGAGAAGATATCCGAACGTCGGACAGGAATAGTGGTATTACGGGGGATTAATTTTTTCATCACTCCCCCAATGGTTTCTAAACCTAAGGAGAGGGGAGTCACATCTAACAATAAAATATCTTTGATTTGTCCTGATAAAATTCCGGCTTGGATGGCTGCCCCAACTGCGACTACTTCATCGGGGTTGACGTTTTCATTGGGTTCTTTATCGATAAAGCTACGGACTAATTCTTTAATCATGGGCATTCGAGTTCCCCCTCCCACTAAGACTACTTCATCAATTTGAACGGGAGTTAGTCTAGCATCATTAAGGGCCCGTTTTAAGGGACGACGTAAACGACTAACGAGATCTGCGCAAAGTTCCTCAAATTGGGCTCGACTGAGACGGGTTTCGATGTGTTTGGGGCCATCTTCGGTGGCTGTAATGAACGGTAGGTTAACGTCGGTGACACTAACCCCCGATAGTTCAATTTTAGCTTTTTCGGCAGCTTCAGTAAGACGTTGTAGGGCTTGTCTATCTTTGCGTAAGTCTATCCCTTCTTGTTCCAAAAATTGATTGGCTAACCAATCCACAATACGTTTATCAAAGTCGTTACCTCCGAGTTGAGTATCTCCACTGGTAGCTTTAACTTCAAATACACCATCTCCCACTTCTAAGACGGATACATCAAAGGTTCCTCCTCCTAAGTCAAATACTAGGAGTTTTTCCGATCTTTTTTGTTCAAGACCATAAGCTAAGGCGGCGGCTGTTGGTTCATTGAGAATGCGTAAAACGTCTAATCCGGCGATTTTCCCCGCATCTTTGGTAGCTTGTCTTTGAGAATCGTTAAAATAGGCGGGAACGGTGATAATTGCCCCTGTGACGGGTTCTCCTAGATATCGTTCCGCTTCTTGTGCGAGTTTACGCAAAATCATGGCCGAGACTTCTTCGGGGGCAAATTCTTTTTTGAGACGGGGACATTTTATTTTGATATTGCCGTTGTCATCCCGGCGAATGGTATAGGGGACTTGTTTTGATTCGGGGGTAAGTTCGGCGTATTGACGACCCATGAATCGTTTTACCCCATAAAAGGTATTTTGGGGATTGAGAACTGCCTGTCGTCTGGCCATTTGTCCGACGACTAATTCCCCATCTTTATTAAAACCTACCACAGAAGGAGTGGTACGCATTCCTTCTGAATTCGCAATTACCACTGGCTTTCCGCCTTCCATGACGGCTACGACGGAGTTTGTTGTCCCCAGGTCAATGCCGACTACTTTTCCCATGCGTGTTCTTGTCTCCAGCTACTCCAATTAAGTGTTGGGTCGTCTTCGTATCGAGAGTTTACCTTGATATATGCCTCGCTGACAATATTCTATCGAATTAAGAACACAGTGAGGGGATGGGGAGGTAATGGGGTCATGAGATGGAGAAAATCGGCTATCAATATTGTACTTTTTTTATATGGTCATTCGCTCCTACGGTTTTAATTAATTCAAAGATTACCAAAACCTTTCTTTTTCTTCGCTTTTTTCGCTTTTTTCTTCGTTCCTCCTGCATATCCTCGAAATCCTGGCTGTGGCCCCTGACCAAACATACCGCCCATACCTGGCATACCACCCATACCTGGCATACCCCCCATACCCGGCATATTTCCTTGTCCCATTTGCTGCATCATGCCACGCATACGGGTAAAATTAGTCACTAACTTACCGACCTCCGTTTCTACATGGCCAGACCCTTTAGCAATACGACGGCGACGACTGGGAGACTTAGCTAATAAATCGGGGTTTTGCCGTTCTTCTAATGTCATAGAACTAATCATTGCCTCAGTTTTTTTAAGTTCCGTTTCTCCCTTTTCGATGTCTAGATTACTAAGTTTATTCATCCCTGGAATCATCTTGAGAATGCTGCCAAATGACCCCATATTCTTCATCAGACGCATTTGTTTGAGGAAGTCATTAAAATCAAATTGAGCAGTCATAATTTTTGACTGCATCTTCTCGACATCAGCGATGTCAATTTCTTCTTGGGCCTTTTCGACTAATGTAAGTACATCCCCCATATTGAGAATACGGGAAGCCATGCGTTCGGGATAAAATGGTTGTAAAGCCTCGACTTTTTCCCCAACCCCAATAAATTTAATCGGTTGACCCGATATTTGACGCACCGATAAGGCGGCCCCTCCTCTGGTATCACCGTCTAATTTCGTTAAAATTGCCCCAGTAATGCCAATTTGCTCATGAAAGGTACGGCTTAAATTAGCAGCCTCTTGACCCGTCATCGCATCTACGACTAAGAGGGTATCATTAGGGTTGACCGCCTTTTTAATACGGGCCAACTCCACCATCATTTCTTCATCTATTTGCAGTCGTCCGGCCGTATCAATAATGACCGTATCCATGCCCATTTCTTTCGCTTTTGCTAACCCTTGAGTGGCAATATCTACCGGGTTTGCTTGACTCCCTAATTCAAAAACTGGAACCTCAATTTGTTTTCCCAGGGTGATTAATTGGTCAATAGCAGCAGGACGGTAGACATCCGTCGCTACCATCAAACAACTACGGTTTTCTTTGCGTAAATATAGGGCTAATTTAGCTGTTGCCGTAGTTTTCCCTGTGCCTTGTAACCCGGCCATTAAAATAACAGTAGGGACTGTTTTAGCTTGGGCCAAGGGAACATTACTTTCCCCCATGACTTTGACTAATTCGTCATAAACTATTTTGATAAATTGTTGACCAGGGTTAACGCCGGAAATCACTTCAGCACCGACGGCCGCTTTTTCTACATCTGCGATAAAATTCTTAACAACTTGTAGGTTAACATCTGCTGATAATAAGGCCCGTCTGACTTCTTGTAGGGCATCTTGTATATTGGATGGGGTAATTTTGTCTTGACCCCTTAATTTTTTCCAAGCATCTTCTAAGCGTTCGGCGAGAGCATCAAACATAAGGCTTTATTGTTGTACGGTTAGTATTAATGATAAGTTTGCCACTTCTTAATTGTACTTTATCTCTATAGATTGAACTTTATCGCATGTAAAAACCCCTATCCATTCTCTACACTTAAAAAGTTTTATCATGGGGTATCTTTCGAGCTAAGCACTTAAATTTGTCTCACCGGAACTTGGCGATCGCGTAAATAACCCTTAATTTGCTCAATGCTTAATTGTCCATAATGAAGTAAAGAAGCTAATAACGCAGCCTCAGCTTTTCCTTCTGTGAGAGATTGATAAATATGTTCACAATTTCCCGCCCCTCCAGAGGCGATCACCGGAATCTCTACCTGTTCGGCAATAAGACGAGTGAGGTCTAAATCATATCCGGCCTGGGTTCCATCTGCATCCATACTGGTAACTAATAATTCGCCGGCCCCTCGTTTTTCTACTTCTTTGGCCCATTCAATGGCATCAAGTCCGGTATTTTCCCTTCCTCCTCGTACATAAACATCCCACCCCGGATGGTGAGGATCTTTCCGTCGTCTGGCATCAATAGCCACCACAATACACTGTTTACCAAAGCGATCACTAGCGCGATCAATAAATTCAGGATCTCCTACTGCCGAAGAATTAATACTAACTTTATCGGCTCCAGCGCGTAACAAATGTTTAATATTATCTAAGGTTTGAATGCCCCCACCAACTGTTAGGGGAATAAAAACAGCCTCAGCCGTGCGATAAACCACGTCTATAATAGTGTCTCGTTTCTCATGAGTAGCCGTAATATCGAGAAACACTAATTCATCGGCCCCGGCATCATTATAAACCTTGGCTAATTCTACAGGATCTCCGGCATCTTGAAGGTTAACAAAATTTACCCCCTTAACAACACGCCCCCCATTCACATCCAAACAAGGTAAAATTCGTTTTGCTAACATAGTCATTCAATAATGGACAATTAAAAATTAACAATGGATAATGGACAACTAACAATTCTTCTCTTGTTTGATAGATATAGCTAGTTCAGCAAGCAAAAAACACGCCGCATCTTGCCTGTAATAAAAGCTTGTTCGAGAATGGGGATAGTCCTGCCTCAATGTATTAATAAGCCAAAGTTTCTAAGGTTTCCCGAAGATAGCAACGAACTTGTTGATCGAGGGGTAAAGATTGACTGTCGGTTTTTTGTCGCTTTTGCCATTGTTTAAACCCAGAACAGCTTGTGATCGCCTGTTTGAGATTATCCCAAACTTCGTGATCACCCTCGAAGGGGTGATTAACAGAAAGAGTTGAGCTTGCCATTCATTTTTTACTCAGTAATCAAGATCATCGTCTACTAGCATAACTCAGATACTTTTGACCCTGCTGATATCTATGACACGAAAAAAGACGGGAGCTTTTCCGCCCCGTCGTTTCAACACGGGGCGGAAAAGCGACGCGAGCGGCTTCAGCCGCCGTGAAAGTGGTATAATCAACCCGTGAGTAAGAATAACCATCTACGTGATGATTCATTCCTAGGACGGAGTGACCCCGGCTACGAAGAACCGAACGCAATAGCGAAACGACTAGACGAGCGAGTAACGGCAGGATGATGAGCGTACCTATCTGGCTTTGTGGTGGACTCGGAAAGCGAACAGAAGAAGTATACGCAATTCCCGTATCGCAAGATAGCGGGCTTGAGCGGGTAGAGGCATCTTGACAATGCTCATCAGAATTAGATTTTGGTCTAAGGCTGTGCCAGAATCTGCGTCGCTTTAGCGCGCAGAGTGTCAAAAATCTAAAGAAATTATGAATTGTCCTCTGATAAAGGAATGAAAAATATTTTATTGACGCGAAAACCAAAGACAGTAAAATCTGAGAGAATTTTCTCTGTTGAATAGGGTTGGGTATTTGACCATTGTTGATTAGAGGTTAATAAAACCCCCAAAACACTCACAGGAATTTGAATAAATAAATTACTCAACAAAAAGGCAACGCCGGCGATCATTAAGCCTAATAAACGCCAGTGAGGAAGGATAGTTACAGTCATAGAAGCGATAGGGGCCCATTGATAGAGTTGCCAGGCGATCGCCCCTAAAATTACGGAGGTGATCCCGGATAAAATTTTTAGATTTCGGGTTTTTAATAAGCTTAAAATTTTCCGTTGTTGTTCAGTCACACTCTCAGGTTTTAAGCAAACTAATAAAATACTAAAAAAATCAAAAGGACGAGTCCACTGCATCCAGAGTATAGGAATAATTCCGATACTGCCCACGAACAATAACTCTAACCAAAATAAAGGTAAAGGATCACCCACTGCCAGTCCTAACCAAACTAATTGTAACAATAGAGGGGCAACGGCGATTCCTGCCAAATGAATCCACAAAAACGGTTCAGTACGAAAATTATTCATAATTCATAACTAAATAGTGTTGAAATGGAAAAAAGAATGCTACACAAGGGATATGCAAAAAAATCATGTACCCGTTTAGGAATAATTCCCCCTTTTTAAGGGGGGTTAGGGGGGATCAATTGGTACTTTATTTAACCACAAGTCCCTAAGTCCTGTCGGGGCGGGTTTATCTAATATCCTGGTTAGAAGCATAAACTGTTGTAAAAACCCGCCCCTACGCCCGACCTTATTTGTAGCAAACATTTAACGATTCCATATAACATACTTGTTAGAACCTTAAAATTTTGTCAAAACCCGCCCCTACGGGAGGTGTGGGAGGTGTGGGAGGTATAGGGAGAATGAACCGATTATCTGCTTTTTATCTTCCCTATCTTCCCCCTCTTTCCACCCTTTCCCCTCTTGTTCTTATTTTCCAGCCAGAGTACGGCGTTTCATCGTCATTTCATAAGCTTCGATGATGTCACCTTCTTTCCAGTCATTGAACTTATCGATGCCGACCCCGCATTCGTAGCCTGCATTGACTTCCCGTGAGTCTTCCTTCATCCGTTTGAGGGAATCTAGACTACCTTGGTAAACAACCTCATTACCGCGACGGATACGAACTAAACGGTTACGGACGACCTTACCTGACTGAACATAACAACCAGCTACGGCTCCTCGGCCTACAGGGAAGACGGCTCTGACTTGAGCTTGTCCTAAAGAAGATTCTATTTCTTCAGGTTCAAGTAAGCCTTCCATTGCCCCTTGGATGTCATCGAGAAGTTTATAGATGATGTCATATTCGCGGATATCAACCCCTTCGTGGTCAGCCGAAGCTCGGGCCCCACTAGCAAGGGTTGTATTAAACCCGACTACCACCGCGCCACTGGCTGCGGCCAAATCTACGTCAGTTTCGGTAATTTCCCCTGGAGCAGCTAAAAGAACGCGGATTTGTACCTCATTTTGTGGTAATTGTGTCAACGCGCCGAGAAGTGCTTCTACCGACCCTTGAACATCCGCTTTCAGGATGAGATTGAGTTCTTTGAGTTCTCCCTCTTGAGCTTGAGCCGACAGAGTGGTTAAAGTGACCCGACGAGAAGACATTGCCAATTGTAAACGAGAATTACGCTGAGTCTCAGCCGTTTTTTCTGCGATCAGACGAGCTTCTTTTTCAGTAGGATAGACTTCAAATTCATCCCCTGCCGAGGGAACGTTATTAAGTCCGAGGATTTCAACAGCAAAGGAAGGGGAAGCCGCTTCTACTTTTTGGCCGCGATCATCGATCATGGCGCGAATTTTACCAAAGACCCCGCCGGCCACAATGGCATCTCCCACTCGTAGGGTTCCATTTTGGACAAGTAGGGTGGCCACAGGGCCTCTAGCCCGATCTAGATTAGCTTCAATGACTGTTCCTTTACCAAGGCGATTGGGGTTAGCGACCAGTTCTTCTACTTCCGATACCAGGAGTAGCATTTCTAAGAGAGTATCAAGGTTTTCTCCCTTAAGCGCGCTCACAGGAACCATAATAGTTTCACCGCCCCATTCTTCAGGAACTAATCCTAATTCCGAGAGTTCTTGTTTAATGCGATCGGGGTTAGCATCAGGCTTATCAATTTTGTTGATGGCCACCACAACTGGAACTCCAGCAGCTTTAGCATGACTAAAAGCTTCTCTGGTTTGAGGTTGAACCCCATCATCGGCTGCTACCACTAAGATAGCCATATCCGTTACCCTGGCCCCACGCGCACGCATAGCGGTAAAGGCTTCGTGACCAGGAGTATCTAAGAAGACAATTTGTTGAGACACCCCATTGTGTTCTACATCTACATGGTAGGCCCCAATATGTTGAGTAATGCCTCCAGCTTCTCCTTGAGCTACTTTTGTTTTACGAATAGAGTCAAGTAGGGTAGTTTTTCCATGATCCACGTGGCCCATAATTGTTACCACTGGAGGACGACGCTGGAGATGTTCTAGATCTTTTGCATCTAACATCTCAGTCTGTTTAGTCGCCGCCGCGATCACTTCGGGGACTTCAATGAGTACCCCTAATTCTTCAGTAACGAGCCTTGCCGTTTCTAAATCAAGGGTTTGGGTAATGTTAACAGCAATGCCTTTCGAGAAAAGACTTTTAATAATTTCAGTTTCGGCGATATTGAGCCGTTCAGCCAATTCTCTAACGGTTAAATTACTATCGAGAATAATGTACTCCGGCCGCTGATTAACTTCTGGTTGTTCACGACGATCCGATTTAGCCCGTACCGTTGTGCCATCAGGCTTAAGAGTAGGTTTTTTCGGTTTATTTGCAGCAACAGGGGATTTATTTTGAGATTTAGGTTTAGGGGGACGAGCGATGGAGAGACTAACGCTTAGGGGAATAGGATTGCTGTCCAAGTTCGCATCTAAGTCGTCCTCATCATCTTCAAGATGATTAGCGCGACGTTTAGCTTTAGGGGCTACTTTGCTGGCTTTAGCTTTGCTTTCTTCTTCTTCTTCTTCTTCCCATTTTTGCCGTTTTGATGAAGGGCGTGGGGGAGAGGGACGTTTTAGTTTGGGTTTTTCACCAATCGGGGTTTCTATGGTTTCTTCATCTATTGCCCCATCATCTGTTAGGTCAGAAAGAGGTTTAACCGAGGGAGCGATTAGTTCAGGTATGTCATCAAGATCAGACTTGGGAGACAGAGGCCGATTAAGTTCTGGCTTAACTTTTCCTTGAACTTGTTTTTTAACTCCTATCTGGGGTTGAGGTAGTGCTGGTTTTGGACTAGGAGGAGAAACGACCCCTGGCTTTTTGGGCATGGGGATTTCCGACTTGAGGGTCGGCTTAACCTCTAGTTTTTCTATGCTAGATTTGTCTAAGGACTTAACGGTCGGTTTAACCCGTTGTGGGGCCCCCATCAGAGTGGCTTCAGGCTCTTTGACTTTTTTAGGAGCCTGCTCTGTCTTAATAGGCATTTGGGACTTTTCAGGTGGTGTTACCCCTTGATTTGGGGCCGGTATCACCGGGGTAGGCTTTTGGGAGAGGGTAACGCCAACGGGGGCTTGGGGTTTAATAGGAGGTCTGGGAGGGGCCACTAGAGTTGGGGAACTGTCTTGAGAACTATTGGGGGAATCTGAACTTGATCTGCGATGGGTTTGTTTATGGTGAATAGCTAAAATTTCCTGTTTCCGTTCTCCCTTGAGGGATGGTTCACTACCATGACCGCTAGTTTGGTTGGCTACATACTTATCGGCCATGGCTTTGATCCGTTCAGCTTGAGATTCGCTAATGGTGCTACTGTGGCTTTTAACTGTAATGCTAAGTTGGGCGCAAATTTCCAAGATGTCTTTGTTCTCTAAATTCAATTCTTTTGATAAATCGTAAATTCTGACTTTTTGTGCGTTGTTCATCCACTATCCCCCTGACTTGGTTTGTGTTGTTTTAATGGCTTAAGCTCCCCATGTTCAAGAAACGGGTAAGCTCTGGTTTTGAGCAGTTCCATTTAACGGTAATGATCATGATGAAAGAAAACAATCCTCACTCCTATGCTAACGGTTAAACGTCTCAATGAGTATTTTTTGCCATTAAGGAGTTTTCTCATGAGACTGGCCCTGGGTGCTGAAATGTTCTAAACGCTCCCAGAGACTTTCATAGATACTATCAGGTACAGGGGCTTTGAGAATTTTTCCGAGCCGATTTTTTTGAGTGGCCGTGCGTAAGCAACTTTTTTGAGGACACACATAAGCCGATCTTCCCATTCCCTGATCTAATTGTACCTGTCGGGAGGGAGAGACTCGCACAATGCGCCAAAATGCCTCTTTAGGGGCTAGGCAACGACAACTCAAACAACGGCGGTAATTCGGTTTCATCTGGATTTAGGGTTATTCACTCTCCGAAGCTGAAGATTCAGGGGCGATCGCTTCTTGTTTTTCATCAAGATTCAATTGTGATTTTTTGATGGATAGTTGTTGTTTGTATTCCTCTGGTTTATAGGTAGCGGAATCTTTAATGTCGATTTTCCATCCGGTTAAACGGGCGGCTAATCTGACGTTTTGTCCTTCTTTACCGATGGCTAAACTTAGTTGATCTTCGGCTACTAATACTAAGGCGTGTCGCTCATCAGGATTGATTAATACTACTTGATCAACTCTTGCGGGACTGAGGGCGTTAGCGATGTAGGTGGAAGGATCGGGCGACCAACGAATAACATCGATTTTTTCCCCTCTTAGTTCGTTGACGACGGCTTGAATACGAGATCCCCTCGCTCCAATACAAGCTCCTACGGGGTCTACATCTCTTTCTAATGTATCAACGGCGATTTTCGTGCGGGGGCCCACATGACGGGAGGGGGGGTTGGCTTCCCTAGAAACGGCGACAATACGCACGATTTCTTCTTCAATTTCGGGAACTTCGACACTAAATAAGTCTACTACTAATCCGGCGGCCGCTCTAGAAACAATTAGCTGTGGCCCTCGATGGGAGCCTTCTCTAACTTTTTTTAACAACACTTTAAAGGTAGCATTAGCCCGATAATTGTCGTTAGGTAATTGTTCTCGTTTAGGTAAAGCCGCTTCGACTTCGGGTTGTCCAAAATTGCTTTGGACGGCAATTAATACATCTTGTCGTTCAAAACGTAAGATTCTCCCATTGAGAACGGTTCCTTCAAGTTCGTTAAATTCTTCTTGAATTAATTTCCGTTGTTGATCTCGCAGTTTTTGTAATAAGACTTGTTTGGTTTGAATGGCTGCCATGCGGCCAAAGTCTCGTTGTGCGGGGGTCACATCTAATACCACTTCGTCTCCTAATTGGGCTTCGGAGGCTACTTCTTGTACTTCTTGGAGAGAAATATGATGATCCGTATTATCAATGGTTTCCACAATCTTTTTGGTGGAAAGAATGCGAAATCCTTCTTCTTCGGTGTCTAATTCTACTTCAAAGTTATTAAAATAATCTTCATGAAATTGTTGTCCGATGCTTTGAGAACGGCGATAACGTTCATAACCCTTTAATAAGGCTTCCCTTAAGGCTTCTTGTACCGACGACTTGGGTAAATTGTGTCGTTGGCTAATTTCTTCGATCATCTCTATCAGACCAGGTAAACTGACAAGGGACATTTATAAACCTCCTTGACGATAATTATTCATATTTTTAACGGTGAGTGTCTAATTGAACTTTGGCTATTAATTCGCGTTTAATGGCGATCGCTCGTCCTTTTTGGTTGATATAAACGGTATCTTCATCCCTTCGCAGAAGTTGACCGCGCCATTCTTTCTGCTCTAAGTAAGGGGCGTAGGTTGTTATCAGTACAGGAAACCCTTTAAAGGTCATAAATTCGCGATCGCTCGTTAATTGTCGAGAAATTCCGGGACTTGATATCTCTAAAACGTATGCTCCTTCAAGAATTTGGGCTTCATCAAGGGTCAGTTCTAACTCTCGACTGATTTGTTCACAGTCGTCTAAGCTGGTATCCCCCAGAGGGTTACGAATATCCACTCGCAACACGGGGGGCCGTTTGTTGGTGTGAAATATCACGTCAACCACTTCTAACCCCAAATTTTGGGCGATGGGGGTGGCTAATTCAATAATTTTGGGAATCAGAGGATGAGTCATGGTTACTCAAACAATAAAAAAAGCGGGGTTTGACCCACTTCCATTAAAAATCAGCAAGTGACATTACCCACATTTACTCCAAGGGACATAACGTGGGCTTGAAGAATTGCTTCTAGAAGTTTATGATACATTTATGCGGTAGAATGCGACACAAAGAAGCACTATACGGCAATAGCATTTAGGTTTAATCACCTAAAAGGAGGTATCCCTCAAAGCTTCCAAAAAACTTGAAAGCACAATATTTCCCCCGTTTTTCACGTCTTGGTTCTTGACGTTAACTAGCCATTTAATTGAATTTCGGGTTGAAAACACTCCCATTCAAAGGCATTATTAAGCACCCATGAGCGGATCAACCCCATTATACTACAAATCAGTGATTAAAAGAATAAGAAACTGAGTAGGTTGGGTTGAACGATAGTGAAACCCAACACTTAGATTAGGTTTTTGACACTCCCTACGGTCGGTTTATCAATTGGTCGCAATTCCCACTGATGTTAACATCTGTATAATGGTAGACCCCTTGCTATATTAAGTTGGGTTTCGTACCTCAACCCAACCTACAATCTAAGTTATAGTTTCTGACATAAATCACGAAAATCATCCCCTCGATGCTCAAAGCTTTGATATTGATCAAAACTGGCACAAGCAGGAGATAATAAGACAGTTTTAGCTTGATATTGTTGCCCTAATTCTAACCCTTTTTTTACTGCTTTATCCATTGTCTTAACAATTTCATAATTATTATAATTACATTCTTTTAACCGTTTAGCAAAGGTTGGGGCTGCATCACCAATTAATAATACGGTTGCTGCTTTTGCTTTAATTTCTTCAAGCCAACGGGTATCATCTCCCTCTTTTGCTTCTCCTCCTGCAATTAAAATAACGGGAGATTCTACGGACTTTAATCCAACTTCTGCGGCATCATAATTAGTGGCTTTACTATCATTAATAAAGTCAATTCCTTGGACATTACAAATTAATTCTAAGCGATGAGGAACCCCAGTAAAGGTAGCAATCGCTTGAGCGATTGCCGTTTTTTCTATTCCGGCTAATCTGGCGGCAGCTACAGCCATTAATAAATTTTGTTGATTATGAGAACCCACCATTTTAAACAAATTAATTGGTATAATTAATTCACCAAAAGCTACCACCCAATTATCTTGTAAATAGACCCCTTTCGCCGGATCACAAAGTAAATTATCTTTGCCTTTTACACTTGTCCAATAAGCATCTGGCCACTGTTCTAAACCTACTTGACGTAAATAAGGATCATCACCATTAAATATTTGATGACGACAACGATGTAACAAAGAGGATTTAATAGAGTAATAGTTATCTAGGGTTTTATGACGACTTAAATGATCGGGAGTAAAAGTTGTCCAAATGCAAATTTTAGGCGCAATTTTTTGAGATGATTCTATCTGATAACTACTAATTTCTGCTATAATAAAATCATAAGGTTGAGCGTTATCTTTTTTTTGTTGAGATAAAGCTAATTCACAAGCGGCATAACCAATATTACCACAAGCAGGGGCATTTAATTTTGCTCCTTGAAACATGGCAGAAACTAAAGCAGTTGTGGTTGTTTTTCCATTGGTTCCTGTAATGGCAACCCAAGGAGATGAGTTAAGATATCGCCAAGCTAATTCTAATTCTCCAATAGTATCAATGCCTAGATCACGGGCTTCTACTAATAAGGGAATATCCCAAGGAACTCCTGGACTAACGACAATTAAATTAGGTAAATTATCAGAGGTTAGAATAGGGGTATGACCTAATTTAACGCTAATGCCTTCATCTGCTAATTTTTGTTGCGTTGGGTATAAATTAGGGGAGTCAGCGCGATCGCTTAATATCACGTCCCATCCCTCCCGTTTAAGGAGTTTGGCGGCCGCAATGCCCGATCTTCCCAATCCAATAATATAAGCTATAGCCATCGTTTTGGTGGCATCCTTCCTTAATTTTAAGCTTTGCTTATTTTAGCAAGAATTGACCGCAAAAATTTCTCAATTTCATCAGGTGACGATAAACTTGATTAAAATCATGGAAGTCTAGACCGGCTGACCTCATAATCACAATTCTAGTCCATTTTAATTAATTTATTTGGTTCTATCGGATTTACTATGCTAAATTGATAATTAATGACAGACTTAAGTCTGATCCTATAAAGACTAAGTCCGCCTGCGCGGACTAAATTCTTAGGTTGCGTAGGCAACCTTTGTTTGTATAGCTTAACTCTGAGCGAGTTAAGGTCTATCATTTGTAATAATTTAGCATAACTTGTCTGGTAGAATTATTTATTTTTATAAGATATGAAAATTTCAATTAACTTAAACTGTAAGAAGTTAATCTATAAATTAGTCTGTCCTGGGATTATAGCATATTATTTTAAATTATGGTGGATTTAAAATAATTAGTGGCAAAAATTTAAAAAAACGTTACAGTAAATAATTAGAATCATTATTGTTTGGGAAGAGGAAGCCCTATGCTGGAGTTATATCAATTTGAAGTTTCTCAGTATTCTGAAAAAGTCCGATTAATTCTTGATTATAAAGGATTAGAGTACCGTAAAATCGAAGTAACACCAGGAATTGGACAAATTGATCTTTATAAGATGTCGGGACAAACACAAGTTCCGGTGTTAAAAGATGGAGATACTATTGTTTCAGATTCAACGGAAATTGCTTTTTATTTAGATAGAAAATATCCAGAAAAGCCTATTATTCCGAATGATCCTGTTTTACGAGGCCAATGTTTATTAATTGAAGAATGGGCTGATGAATCTATTGGATTAAAAGGTAGAACTGCCTTTATTGGGGCATTAAATCAAAACCCTAATTTTCGGACTTCTGTGCTACCAAAAGAAGTACCTGACTTTCTAAAGACTTTAGTAGGAGCGGTTCCTGGTGATTTATTAAGTGTATTAGGAACTGGTGTCGGTTTTGGCAAAGATGCAGTTAAGGAAGCCAATAAAGCTCTCAAACAAGATTTAGAAGCTTTGAGTCTTATTTTACAACACCGTCCCTATTTAGTGGGGGATGAACCGACTTTAGCTGATTTAGCGGTTGCGGGATTAAGTATCATTTTAAAGCTACCCCCTGGGGATTATTTAGATATTCCTGATACTCTTAAGGGTAAAGGAATACCTGGGTTAGCGGATAATATGACTTATGATAGCTTTTTCCTGTGGCGCGATCGCTTATATATGGAGTATCGTAAACCTCTTGGTAAGAGGAGTCAAACAGAGGGTTCTCCGACAACAATCAATATTGATTAGAGTCATTGGTTGATGGTAAATTATGTTTTAGTTATGATTCATAAACCATCAACCATCATAAGCGAAAAAGCTGTTTATTTTTTGATCAACAATTTAGCTAGGTAAGTCTCATGAAAACAGAAAAAGAGCAATTTGAAGTTACTAAAACAGACAAAGAGTGGAAAGAAATTTTAAGTCCTGAACAGTTTAATGTATTAAGAAAACATGGAACAGAAAGAGCGGGAACCAGTCCCTTAGATAAAGAATATAGTGAGGGAATATATGAGTGTTCCGGTTGTGGACATCCCTTATTTACTTCTGATACAAAATATAATAGTGGGACAGGTTGGCCAAGTTTTTATGCGCCCCTTGAAGGAGGGATTGAAACATCAATTGATCGTTCTTTATTTATGACTCGTGTTGAGGTGCATTGTAGTCATTGTGGGGGACATTTAGGTCATGTTTTTTCTGATGGGCCACAACCAACGGGACAACGATATTGTATGAATGGAGTTTCTTTAAAATTCGTTCCCAAGGAATAAGTTTAAGGGGTAATAAATTAAGGGTTGGCTATTAAATCAGTTAACAGTAAACAGTTATCAGTTATCAGGTGTATAGTAGGGGACTTATACCCATGAACGCCGGAACAGTTATCAAAACTTTTAACTGATAATTGTTAATTTTATAGCCAATCCTTACTGTAATTTTGGTGAGATGCAGTATATAATTGAAAATAACAGTTATTTTGAGGTGAATAAAAAAATGTCAGTTACGATTGAACAAGACCTTAAAGAATATCTCGGTAAGTTTGACCAAAGATTTGACAGACTGGAGCAAAAGTTAGAAAAAATTGATAATCGTCTTACTAACTTAGAAGTTGGACAAGCTAGATTAGAGGAAAAAGTTGATAGTTTAGAAAAAGATATTGAAAGTGTAAAAGAAGACACAAAAGAATTAAAAGGTTCTCAGAAAGCCCAAATATGGACGTTAATTGGTATTTTGGGAACGGCATTATTAGGAACGGTGGTGAGCTATATTATTCTACCTTTGCCCCCTCAATGATGATTATATTGGTTAATTTCTGGAGATAAGACATATAATTTATAATTACATTATCTTCAATACTTTAATAATACTATGAATAACAATACTGTATTGATAGTTCATTGATTTACTCCTGTAAATTATCTAACTCTTTAATGTTCATTAACTCATAATAATATACTATAATTTTATGACAAATTGCGAACGCCTCACACTAATAGGAGAGTATTAAACTTTGGTAACACAAATCGATTCAAAAACCTACGAAAATAAAACCCAGGAAATCGCCAGAGAGTTAATTGCCCAAACCCGCGAAAAACGTTCTCTTTGGACGAAATTAGGGGATCAAATGCGCTGGGATGATAAACTCTTAGGCTTTGCCATGAGTAACCCCGGTTTACGGGTGCAATTATTCCATTTTATTGATGCTTTACCCGCATTACAAAGTAATGCCGAAATCGCTCATCATTTGCAACAATATTTAGGGGATGAATCGGTAGAGTTGCCTAGTGCATTAAAAGGCATTCTTAACTTTACAGATTATAATTCTCCCCCGGCTCAATTAGCAGCCGCTACTATTAGTAAAGCAGTAGAAACTCTCGCTTTTAAATATATTGCTGGCGAAACTGTGCCACAAGTCATCAAAACCATTGAACGTCTCAGAAAAGAGAAAATGGGTTTTACTATTGACTTATTAGGAGAAGCTGTTATTACAGAAACCGAGGCTAAAGCTTATTTACAAAGCTATCTTGACTTAATGGAACAATTATTTACTGAGTCGAAAAAATGGTCAATAGTTAAAGAAATTGATGAAGCATCAGGGGAAAAATTACCCCAGGTTCAAGTATCAGTTAAATTAACCGCATTCTACTCCCAATTTGACCCGATTGACCCAGAAGGCAGCAAAACCAAAGTTTGTGACCTGATTCGGATTCTACTACGTCGCGCCCAAGAATTAGGAGTAGCCGTCCATTTTGATATGGAACAATATGTTTATAAAGATCTCACTTTAGGGATCTTAAAAGAACTATTGTTAGAAGATGAATTTCTTACCAGAACTGATATCGGTGTCACTCTACAAGCATATTTAAAAGACTCTCAACAAGATTTACATGACTTGATTGCTTGGGCAAAAAAACGGGGTTATCCTATTACAATACGTTTAGTTAAAGGGGCCTATTGGGATCAAGAAACCATCAAATCTTTACAAAATCATTGGCCTCAACCCGTCTTTAACCAAAAATCAGCCACCGATGTCAATTATGAACAAATGACCCAGTTATTGCTGGAAAATCACGAATATTTATATGCGGCTATCGGTTCCCATAATGTGCGATCGCAAGCAAGGGCCATTGCCATTGCCCAAACCCTTAATATACCCCCCCGTCGCTTCGAGATGCAGGTATTGTATGGTATGGGGGATCAACTAGCCAAAGCCTTGGTTAAAACGGGTTATCGGGTTCGGGTCTATGCGCCATACGGTAACTTATTACCAGGTATGGCCTATTTAATTCGCCGTTTATTGGAAAATACGGCTAATAGTTCCTTCTTACGGCAAAATTTAGAAGAAAGACCCATCGAGCAGTTAATCGCACCTCCTCAAGTTGCCATGGAAAACCTACCTTCACCAGATAAAGACAAATTTGTCAATGCTCCTGACACAGATTATTCTCGGAAAGTCTTACGGGAAAAAGCACAGCAAGCCCTAGCAAAAGTTAAAGATTCTCTCGGTAAGACCTATTTCCCCCTTATTAACGGCGAATATGTACAAACTGAGGTTATTATTGACTCGGTGAATCCTTCCAAGTCTTCCGAACTTGTCGGACAAATTGGTTTAATTTCCGTTGAACAAGCAGAACAGGCATTAAATGCAGCAAAAGCAGCTTTTAATGCTTGGAAAAAGACCCCTGCTAGTGAAAGAGCGAGAATACTCCGCAAAGCTGGGGATTTAATGGAAGAACGCCGTCATGAGTTATCCGCTTGGATATGTGTAGAAGTGGGTAAAATCTTACAACAAGCAGACGCAGAAGTGTCCGAAGCGATAGACTTTTGCCGTTATTATGCCAGTGAGATGGAACGGTTAGATAAGGGTTATAGCTATGATGTGGCAGGGGAAACCAACCGCTATCATTATCAACCCAGAGGCATCGCTTTAGTGATCTCTCCTTGGAACTTCCCCTTTGCGATCGCAACTGGAATGACAGTGGCAGCATTAGTAACTGGAAATTGTACCTTATTGAAACCTGCGGAAACATCTACAGTGATCGCGGCGAAAATTGCCGAAATATTGGTCGATGCGGGCATTCCTAAAGGAGTCTTTCAACTTGTGCCAGGAAAAGGTTCTCAAGTGGGGGCCTATATGGTGAATCATCCTGATGTCCATGTGATCGCTTTTACGGGGTCGCGGGAAGTAGGATGTCGTATCTATGCCGATGCTGCTATTTTACAACCAGGGCAAAAACATCTTAAGCGGGTTATTGCAGAGATGGGGGGCAAAAATGCCATTATTGTTGATGAAAGTTCTGACCTCGATCAAGCGGTGGCAGGGGCGGTATTTTCTGCTTTTGGCTACTCTGGTCAAAAATGTTCGGCCGCGTCCCGTATTATCGTTTTAAACCCGGTTTATGATGCCTTTTTAGAACGGTTTGTCGAAGCCACGCGATCGCTGAATATTGGGCCAACGGATGAACCTTCTACTCAAGTGGGGCCCGTTATTGATGCAACGGCCCAGAAACGCATACGAGAGTATATTGCGATCGCCAAACAAGAGTCAACCCTTGCCCTAGAGATGGAGTCCCCGGAGAATGGGTATTATGTGGGGCCGACCATTTTTGGGGATGTGTTGCCGACCCATACTATCGCCCAAGAGGAGATTTTTGGGCCAGTGGTGGCAGTGATGCGGGTTAAGGACTTTGATGAGGCGTTAGCGGTGGCTAATGGGACGGACTACGCTTTGACTGGGGGGTTATATTCCCGTAGTCCCGAACATATTGAACGGGCCCAGAAAGAGTTTGAAGTGGGAAACCTGTATATTAACCGCACCATTACCGGGGCTATTGTTTCCCGTCAACCTTTTGGCGGTTTCAAGTTGTCGGGTGTGGGTTCTAAAGCAGGGGGGCCGGACTATTTATTACAGTTCTTAGAACCTCGTCATGTGACTGAAAATATTCAGCGTCAAGGGTTTGCACCCATAGAAGGGGCTGAGTAACTTGTAGGGTGGGCAATGCCCACCCTACCTCTTTAATCTATACTATGAATTTAATTAGCATTAGAACAAGTTATCTCGTAAGCCTGGTTAACAAAAGATCCGAGGTTTTTAAGATGTTGACAAGAAAGATTGCTTATAGAAATTGAATTGCAAGTTGACTCAATGATTATCCCTTCTGTATGGTGATTAACTATCACTGCTTGATTGGTTGCAACTAATTTATAAAATTTGCCAACGAGAAATTTATTATTTTCATTATTTGTCCATCCAAATCTATTAATAATATTTTCAATCCTTTTTATTATTTCTATAATTTCATCAGAATAGTAATTATTAAGAATTACTATTACAAACTTACTAACATTTCCTTTCTCTAATCTTCCTAATAAATCAATAACTTTATGTTTATGAACTTCTGCTTGTTTTTGTAAAAGGTTAAATAATAAAGGGGAATCATAGATTTTGATTAACTTTAGCAAAAATTCATCAGGAGAAATAGCGATCACATGGTACTTAGATAAGATATCATTAGGAAAATCTTTGAGATTATGAGTAACTATGATAACTAAATGATGAAATCCATCATCAGTCAAAATTTTTTGAGCTTCTATAGCTGCTGCTAAAACATGGCGATCTTTAGGATCATTATCGAGGGTTGAAATTAGACTCTCTGATGGATAAACTAAGGCTTCTGGAAATGCTTTCTGTATTTGCTCTACTCGTTTTTTAGCTTTTTGATCGGCTATGCTTGAATCTAAATTCTGTGTTTTTTTTAGAAGCTTTGCTAGATTTCTTGTCGTTTCCTCTAAAATTTTGGGAGAAGTGTAAAACTTATACATATCTTGATCAGCCGCTCTGAGAAGGGTATCACATAGCGGCATAGGAATGAGGACACAAGCATCAAGAACGACAATGGGTTTTTCCACTGAAAGAATTAATCTTCATTAATGATTTGACTAACTGATTCATAGTCTAACTCATCTAATCCGTCCTCGTAAATACTCGCTGAAAATTCACGAAGAACTTGACGACGTTCTGTATCCCTTTGTTCTTTGTATGCCAGTAAATCCTTCACTAATACTTTTCTACGGTTGCCAACTTTAGTAAAAGGTATTTCATGATTTTCCAGAAGTTTCACTAAGTAAGGTCGTGAAACATTGAGAACTTCAGCAGCTTGTTGAGTAGTCATGTAAGTTTCATCAGGAACAACAGTGACAGATTTGCCTTGCCGCAAAGCTGTTAGTATATTCGAGATAGTTTCATATTCATGTTCCGATAGGGGAATTTTGTGTCCTTTGACTAACAGAGAATAGTCAGTATCTTTTG
Organism: Aphanothece sacrum FPU1; assembly: GCF_003864295.1. Classification (NCBI taxonomy): domain Bacteria; kingdom Bacillati; phylum Cyanobacteriota; class Cyanophyceae; order Chroococcales; family Aphanothecaceae; genus Aphanothece; species Aphanothece sacrum. The sequence goes on from NZ_BDQK01000013.1 coordinate 383,443, forward strand.
AAGATAAACCACTATCCCCTTTTAGATTAACTTTCGGGAAACTTTTTGAATGTTTAATTAGACGAGTGGTAGACATGACAAACTCCTGTTATTGTCAGGACAATAAAAACTCTCTAGACGTTAATAGAAGGGCTGATGATACACGATCAACTGCTTCGCTAAGATCATTTATATTGTGCTATGGGCTTTTACTTTTCATTTCGAGTATATCCTTTATTTGAAATATTCGCAAGATCTGAAATATAAAGGTCGTTTATAATAGAACAAAAAAAGTTTTTTGAGTTCTTAGGTTCTAATAAACAGCAGCTTGAGTATCGAAAAATAAGCTTTCTTTTTATGCTATAGTACAGTTAAATCTTTTAAAAGATATTTACGTACTATGGAATCAGTTGGTATTGTTGAAGCGTCTCGTTTACTGGAAATAAGTCGTCAACGCATACAGCAACTCATTTATGCTAACCGGGTCAAAGGAGCGTATAAAACTAAGCAGGGTTGGCAAATTCCCCTCTATGGGGGTATGCCTCGGATTATCAGAGGCAAAAGAGGCGTTCAAGGGACATGGCGAGTCAAGCGTCGCATCAAACCGACCATTATTCATGTGAATAAAAACATCATTGGGGCTAATCGCCATAAGGACATTAAAGATCCGGTCATTGCTGTAAGAAAAGGCTCAAAAGTAACTTATTGTTCCGAAGTCTCTTTTGAAGGAAAATGCCAAATTGTTTACCGACCAGGAAATACAAAGCATTGCAGTGGTGCAACGGTGTGGATAGAAGTAGATGCCACCACTAAGATCTGTATGAAGTCAGAGAAAATTGTTATCTAAAAAATAAGTACATATTATGCTAATATGCCTAGATAAATGACAAATCGAGAAAGTTGATAGAGTTATGGAAACTAACACCATACTGGATTGGATTTTAGGAAGTTTAGCCCTTACCATCTTAATTGGTGGAATGTTAATGCTATTGAGTGGGGTTTTAGGAATGGGTGATAAGTAAATAAATCTTATTTATTGCCTAATAATTTATCTCGCAGATGTTTAATTCTATCCCGATATTTAGCTGCTTCTTCAAACTCTAATTGTTTAGCTGCTTCTTTCATTTGTGCTTCTAATTGTTCAATTAATTGGGGTACTTTTTCTAAGGGTAAATCATCTGATTTTTGATAAACTTCTTCTAATTGTTGAGAATTTAAACGACGAGAAATGTCTAAAAATGATAAAATAGAGTTACCTGACCCTTTAATAATCGATTGAGGGGTAATATTATTTATCTTATTATGAGCCATTTGAATTCCTCGTCTTCTTTCTGTTTCTTCAATAGCTTTAATCATGCTATCGGTTAAATTATCAGCATATAAAATAGCTTGTCCATTAATATGACGTGCTGCTCTACCAATGGTTTGAATTAAGGATCTTTCTGCTCGTAAAAATCCTTCTTTATCTGCATCTAAAATAATCACTAAAGACACTTCGGGTAAGTCTAAACCTTCCCTTAATAAATTCACCCCAATTAAGACATCAAATTCTCCATTTCTCAGACCTTGTAATATTTCAATACGTTCCAGGGACTTAATCTCTGAGTGAAGATATTGTACTTTAATTCCTCTATTATGAAAATACTCGGTTAAATCTTCGGCCATGCGTTTAGTTAACGTCGTAATTAAAACTCTTTCTTGTAACTTAACTCTATCTTTAATTTCTCCTAATATATCATCTACTTGTCCTTCAGTCGGACGAACAAAAATCAGGGGATCTAATACCCCAGTTGGACGGATAATTTGTTCAGCTATTCTATCTTCTGATTGTTCAATTTCCCAATTTCCCGGAGTGGCAGACACAAAAATACATTGATTGACTTTTTGCCAAAATTCCTCAGCTTTTAAAGGACGGTTATCAGCAGCACTAGGTAAGCGAAAACCATGATCAATTAACACTTGTTTACGAGCGCGATCGCCGTTATACATTCCCCTAATTTGGGGAACGGTTACATGAGATTCATCGATGACTAATAACCAATCTTTAGGAAAATAATCAATTAGACATTCTGGAGGTTCCCCTGCATTTTTTCCCGCTAAATAACGAGAATAATTTTCGACTCCGTTACAATATCCCACCTCTGTTAATAACTCTAAATCATAACGAGTTCGTTGATCAATTCGTTGTGCTTCTAATAATTTACCAGCTTTTTCTAATGTCTCAATCTGTTGTTTTAATTCCAGTTTAATAGCTTCACAAGCTGTTTCTAATTGTTCATCAGGAGTAACAAAGTGACGAGCAGGATAAATATTAAGACTGTTCAGACTATGAAGAATTTCCCCACTGACGGGATCAAGATAACGAATAGCATCAATTTCGTCCCCAAAAAATTCAACTCGAATGACTCGATCTTCATAAGCAGGAACTAATTCTAAAACATCTCCTTTTACCCGAAAACTTCCCCGTTGTAATTCCAGATCATTACGGGAATATTGAATAGTCACTAAATCCCGTAATAACTGACGTTGATCAATTTCTTTACCAACTTGTAAGGGAACGGCCGCTTTAAGATATTCGGCCGGCATTCCTAAACCATAAATACAACTAATAGAGGCAACTACAATGACATCTTTTCGCTCAAACAAAGAACGAGTAGCTGAGTGTCTTAACATATCGATTTCATCGTTTATAGATGAACTTTTTTCAATATATGTATCACTCACAGGTAGATAAGCTTCAGGTTGATAATAATCGTAATAACTAATAAAATATTCAACTGCGTTATCGGGAAAAAATTGTCGTAACTCGTTACACAATTGAGCAGCGAGGGTTTTATTATGAGCTAAAACTAACGTCGGTTTTCCAATTTTTTCAATCACGGCAGCAATAGAAAAGGTTTTACCTGTTCCAGTAGCTCCTAATAAAGTTTGAAAACGGTTTTCTCCTTGGAGATAGTTAACTAATTGACTGATAGCTTGGGGTTGATCTCCGGTAGGTTGAAAAGGAGCTTGTAAACTGAATAGACTAGGATTCATAATAAAATTCAAAAGTAGAGGTCAACGGTCGTTGACCCCTACATAATAACTCTATTTAACCTAGCTTTGGGATAAAATAGAGCTTAAGCTATAAAACTTATACTTTTTCTGGTTGATTTGCATAGCTATCTTTTGTGAGATACTTAACTCTTGCTTTGATAAATTCAGCAACACCATAAATCTGATCTAAATTTTCGATAGTTGTTGTTGCTTCTTTCTTGAAATCAGTATTATCAAGAATAGAAATAGTTTTATGGCCAGTTCTTTCATTAAACCGCAGACGACAAACTGTTTGTCTTACTTTTCCATCCAAGTTAATCCCAAAATAAGCTTTCGTGTCTTTATACTGAATTCGAGAGGTGTCAACGACTTCTCTCAGTATTGACTTAATCATATAAAATCCTTCTAATTCTTCTGCTGTTGTCACAATTCCGTTATCTTCAGAATCAGATTGATCGGTTATTATTTCTTCTAAATTATCAATGGGGGATAAGTCTTGTATAAAGCTAGAAGAACTATCATTGTTAATGGCAGATTCCAAACGTTCTTTAATCCGTTCATTAATATATTCTTTAAGAGAACGCTGAGTAATTTCTGTGAACTTCTCGATCACGCCAGATGTCATTCTTCCAGAGTAAACATGAGTAACAAAAAATTTAACAAAATCAGTGCAAGGATTAGATAATTGCTCAGAAATTACCCGTTTAATTTCTTTGGTATATAAAAGGTTTCTAGCAACATTTTCAAGATCATCAAGATTAAAGTTAGACTTAGAAAACCGCTTGAGTTCATTGAGTGAAGATTCATCAAAATTTAAAACATTAAATTCAAAGAACGGTTTATCATCCATTATATTGTCTTTATCTGTATCAGTATAAAACCGATAGATAATACCATTAGTTAAGACACCAAACTTCGCTTCTGTTGAATGAAAATATCGATGAAGTTGGGAATTATGTTTAGGATTCTCAAGATTATCCCCACACCATTTACACTCAATTAAGATGATGGGTTTATCGTTTAAACAAATAGCATAGTCAACTTTTTCTCCTTTTAATCCTGGTAAATCTGCTGTATATTCAGGATGAACTTCTATGGGATTAAAGACATCATACCCCCATGCTTGGATAAAAGGCATAATAAAAGCTGTCTTCGTGGCTTGCTCATTTTGAATTTGGGACTGTAGCTTATCAACCTGCTGCGCGATCCCTTTGAGTCTGTCAACTAAATCCATATTGTCTCCTACTAAGTCTTACAATGGGCTTATTTCTAGTAATCCCCAAAAAAAAATTTCTAACACATTTATCAAAAATTATCTTAATTATTTTGATCATACCATAAATGGCGCAAAATTGACATAATTCTATTTTAAAATTGAGTGCGTTAGCCTAAACACCCTAGATAAACTGTAATAACTCAAAATGACAACCCCTGATTTTTCTAAGACTTCCTTCTCAAGTTCCCAAAAACCACTGCCAAAACTTAACTTATTGACCATGTTCCGTTTAGGACTATTCCAAATGGGGTTAGGAATTATGTCCTTGTTAACACTGGGAGTCATCAACCGCATTATGATTGATGAATTGACCATTCTCCCTGGGATAGCTGCGGCTGCGATCGCCATGTATCAATTCGTCAGCCCCCTACGGATTTGGTTTGGGCAAATGTCCGATAGTAAAACTATTGGCAAATATCATCGTACTGGTTATGTCTGGATAGGTGCAATGCTGTTTACTGTTTTGGCATTTGTGGCCCTGCAAGTAGTGTGGCAGTTAGGGACAAGTGTGCAAACAAACGGTTGGACTGGCATTACCTATGGTTGGGCGGGTATATTAGGGTTAGTGTTTGCTCTCTATGGATTAGGCCTCAGCGCGAGTTCTACGCCCTTTGCCGCCTTGCTGGTGGATGTTTCCGATGAGGATAACCGCTCGCAACTGGTGGGTATTGTCTGGTCAATGTTGATGGTGGGTATTGTGGTTGGGGCCATTATTAGCTCAAAATTGCTCAATACTCCTGAAATTTGCGGGACTGCCATTTTATCTTATGACCCCACCCAAACCAGCAAAATTGTTGATATTGCCAAACTGCAAGCGATCGTTAATCCTGTATTTATTATCATGCCTGGGGTGGTCTTAAGTTTATGTTTCTTGGCCACTTGGGGTGTAGAGTCTCGTTATTCTCGTTTTCGTTTTCGTTCTACCTTAGTTGAAAGAGAAGATCAAATTACCTTGGGAAAAGCATTAGGAGTATTAACCGCGAATCGTCAAACTGGGCGATTTTTCAGCTTTTTGTTAATACTTACCCTCAGTTTATTTATGCAAGATGCGGTGATGGAACCTTATGGAGGTGAAGTGTTTGGGATGTGTATTTCTGAAACTACCCAGTTAAACGCCTTTTATGGTTCAGGAACCCTTTTTGGTATCGCTTCCACAGGATTTTTAGTATTACCCCGTTTAGGCAAGCAAAAAACCACGAGAATTGGCTGTATTTTAGCGTCGGCCTGTTTTAGTGTCATTATTTTGGCCGGGGTAATGAATAGTCCGAGTTTGCTCAAGTCAGGGTTATTGTTATTTGGGTTAGCATCAGGAATGATTACAGCAGGGGCCACCAGTTTAATGTTAGATTTAACTGCAGCAGAAACGGCTGGAACCTTTATTGGAGCTTGGGGGTTAGCCCAATCCATGGCCAGAGGAATTTCGACAGTTTTAGGGGGTGTTTTCTTAAATTTTGGCAAAATGCTCTTTTCTAGTCCCATGTTAGCTTATGGGTTAGTTTTTGCTCTGCAAGCGATGGGAATGTTAGGGGCAATTTGGTTATTAGGAAGGGTAGATGTGAGAGAATTTAAAGATAATGCTAGGGCTGCTATTTCCGCAGTGATGGAAGGAGAGTTAGACTAGACTCATGAGGCGAAATATTCCGCCTAGAATATGATAATAATATCTCTATGTCACTAATATGGTTGCTTCCCCTGTAACATTCTCCATCAGCACCCTAAATTTATCCCCTGGCAGTCATGTCCTCATTGAACAGGTTAGTTGGGACGACTATGAAGCATTATTAGAGGAATTGGGGGGCGATCGCCGTATTCCTCGTGTTAATTACTGTCATGAAACCCTAGAACTCATGTCCCCGTTACCCGCCCATGAACGTCCGCATCGTATCATTTCAGATATAGTAAAAGCCTTTTTAGATGCCCAAAATAGAAATTGGGAGGATTTTGGTTCAACCACCTTTAAAAAACCTAAAAAAGCAGGTCTAGAACCCGATACCTGCTTTTATATTGATAATGCGCCACAAGTTCGTAGCCTTTTTCGGATGGATATGGCGATCGATCCACCGCCCGATTTAGCCATTGAATCTGATGTTACCTCAAAGACGACCATGGAAGCCTATCAAGTGATTGGAGTACCAGAGGTTTGGATTTATGACAATAATTGCCTGAAAATTCATCTTTTGCAGGAAGAAGGCTATGTGGAAACAGCAAACAGCCTAATTTTTCCTGATATCAATATCGTGCAAATTATCCCTAAACTTGTACAACAAGCTTTTGAAAAAGGAACTAGTCAAATGCTACGTGAACTTCATCTTTCACTAACTCAAAATAGTTAAAATAATAATTGTTTGAGATGAAACCAGTTTCAATAGCCATTGAAAATATCAAAGAAGCGATAAGTAACTGAACAAAAATAAACGTTACGGTGAAGTGAGCAGGGGAGCGCCGGAGCGCCGGAGAGGGGTTACAACCTAGTTACATTTCTTAACATAGTATTGTTTATTTATGTCCGACTACTTACAAGACTATTTAGAGACAATTGAAGAGTCAACTAGATGGCGATCGCAGTAAGTGTCTAACCTTGGCTAAAAAGATCCCAAATGGGTTCTATAAGGAATTCAGATTCTCCTTTTCCAAGCCGTGTGGTAGCTCATAATAAAATTAGTCCCCTAGCGGTAACTAGGGGACAACAGAAAACATTCTCTAGTAGGAGTTTAACCCATGAGCCAAACACCCATAACTGTCACTTACCCGTTAGAAGAAGTGCTAAAAGAGCTTAAGCAAGACATTAAAGACATAAACACCAAACTAGACAAGCTCAACACCATTGAGGTAGAGATAGCAAAATTAAGTGAGAAAGTAATCGGTATGGACAAGCGACTCGAAAAGGTGGAAGGTGAGCAAGCCACTATGGTTAAGGCTATTTCCGACTTGCAAGGTTTCCGTTCCCTGATTGTTCCTATTGTCGTAGCTGTATCAACCGCTTTATTAACTTTGGTTTTCCGTCTTGTTCCCAACCTCCCATAAGAAAAAGCCAGCTTAATCAAGCTGGCTTACTTCATTAAAAGTTTCCAGTTCAAATCCTGTCATTGAGACTGGATTTATCCTTTTGACATCCTGCGTGACCCGCGCTGTTTCCCTCACTTTTGCCTTAATTTTTCCAAAATTGAGTTTTCGGTTGATTTTTTGACAAGAAATAGGAGTCAAACCCGTGTTTTCTGCCAATTTAACCAGTGTTTCCCTAACTGATAGGCAAAAAGCAGCACAAAACAGGGATTATTAATTAAATATCGTTGCCATAACCGTTTAGGTTCCGCAGACAAGCGATATAACCATTCTAATCCTAAATTCATCATCCATCGGGGAGACTGAGAAACTTCTCCACTATGAAAGCTAAATGCGGCCCCCACTCCTATCATCACTAGGGGTAATTTTTCTACCTGGTTCGACATCCATTCTTCCTGTTTGGGACATCCTAACCCAACAAAGACAACTTTGGCCCCAGAATTAATAATCATTTGGCGATCGCTTTCTTCTTCTTCTGTTGTTAGGGGACGAAAAGGAGGAGAATAAACACCCGCAATTATTAAATTAGGAAACTGTTGGCTAAGATTTATTTGTAGTTTATTAAGCATGGTAGAAGTACCTCCATACAGAAAAATAGGAATACCTACTTGCTCTGCTCGCTCACACCAAGCTAACATTAAATCTGGGCCATATACTCTTGATTGTCTCTTAAAACCTAACAATCGTAAACCCCAAACTAAAGGCATTCCATCAGGGGTAACTAATGTTGCATTATTAATGATTTGTTGATAATTTTTCTGCCAATATCCCATCATAACGACATGAACATTAGCAGCAACAATATAACAAGCTGTTTGAGTTAATACCCATTTTTCAATGCGATCGCAAGCATCTTGATAACTAGTTCCATCAATACGAGTTCCTATAATTTTTTGCTGATAAAGTAGGGGTAAATTGATTGACATAATCATGAAGTGGATTAGGTTCTTCGATACAGCTTACCTTTTACTTTTCTTTTAATCTTGCAATCTTTAGGGGAGACAGCAAAAAAGACTGATCAGGATTCACCAAAAATCGTTTACGCACCGCTTCGCGTCCTAATAACATCCTAAAGCCCATCACATCCCGATTGGTTAGAGTTAATTCTATCGGCCAACTCTGACCCCCTAATTCCACCATAGTAACAATCACTGGCCTAACCTGAGCGTGTCCCCCCGAACTTCTCACCTGTCGCCATTCTATTAATTCCGCTTTCGTGGCCACCGTATAATGACTATCTCGCTGGCAAGGATGTACGGAAAAATGTACCATATCCTTTCCCTCTTGTTTAAAGGGTTCAATATGAAAAGCGTGTAAAGCTGAAGAACGGGCCCCTGTATCAATTTTAGCCTTAATTTCTTGAATCCCCAAGTCCGGCAAATCCAGCCATTCACGCCAACCAATAATCAATAATTTCGGATTTTTCATCACTTATAGAAGAAGGCAGAAGACAGAAAGCAAAATTTTAGTAATAAAACCAGGATTCTCTAACTTTTGGCACATACTAAAATTCTACCTCCTCCCTTCTGCATTTTTTAACAGTTATCAGTAAAAAGTTTTGATAACTGATAACTGATAACTGTTCACTGGTTTAAGAAGTGACCGATGCCGTTGAACGACGACGACGATAGGTTTTAATCGGTGCAGCATCCTGTCCAATCGGTTGTTCAGGAATTTGTAATAACAATACCACTAAGGGATTAGTCCGTAATTCACGGCGAATTAGTCGTTGTAAGGTACTCTCAATTTCCTCTTGTAAGAACCCCCAATCAACCGTTAATCCCTGGCTATTATTAGCGCGGGCAAAATCACACCATCGTTCCTCTAACAACCGTTCAATCGCTCGGATAATCAATTGTCGTAACAGAGAACGCTCAACTTTGGTTACTACTCCTCGCAGATGAATTTCTGGTGGAGTTAACAATTTACCCTCCCAGTTAATGGCAGTCGCAACTGTGACCACACCTTCTTCTGCTAACTGTTGACGTTCGAGCATCACGTGTTCATGAACAATTCCAGCCTGATCAACTAATTCAATACCAGAAGAAACTTGACCGCCTATTCCAATACTATCAGCCGATAACTCAACAATATCCCCATTTCTGATAATGACCATATTTTCCGCAGGAACCCCCACACTTTGAGCCGTTTGAGCGTGTTTTACCAACATCCGGTGTTCTCCATGAACGGGAATGAAGAATTTAGGACGGGTCAACGCTAACATCAATTTCTGTTCTTCTTGGGCCCCATGACCAGAAACGTGAATACCTTGATTTCGACCATAAATCACCTTGGCCCCTTGTATCATCAATCGATCAATGGTATTGACCACCGCAATAGTATTACCAGGGATAGGATTAGCAGAGAAAACAATCGTATCTCCTGGACGTACTTTAATATGGGAATGTTCTCCATTAGAAATACGAGTTAAGGCCGCTAAGGTTTCCCCTTGAGAACCCGTTGTCAGAATTAAAAGTTTCTCATCGGGTAAATTTCGAGTTGCTTTGAAGGGAATAAAAACATCATCGGGACATTTAATATAGCCTAACTCCCGTGCATGAGCGATAACGTTCAACATGGAACGCCCTACCACAGCAACTTTGCGGTTATGTTTTTGGGCTAATTGTAAAATAATATTTACCCGATGCACCGAAGATGCAAAGGTGGTAATCATTAACCGACCTTCTGCTTGGGCGATAATGCGATCTAAATTAGGATAAACCGAACGTTCCGAAGGAGTCATCCCCGGAACTTCCGAATTAGTGGAGTCACTGAGTAAACACAGAACCCCTTTTTCTCCATGTTCGGCTAATTTTTGCAGATCGAAATATTCCCCGTCAATAGGCGTATGATCAATCTTAAAGTCGCCAGTGTGAATCACCACCCCTAAAGGTGTATGAATGGCTATGGTGAAACTATCAGCCATTGAGTGGGTATTTCTGATAAACTCCACTGAGAAAGACTCACTCATTTTTACTATGTCTCTGGGGCCAACCGTTTTCAAAGTCGTACGGTCTGAAAGTCCCGCTTCCTCTAATTTATCTCGTAACAGAGCGATCGCTAATCTGGGACCGTAAATAATAGGAATATCAAACTGTTTGAGATGATAAGGAATACCCCCAATATGATCTTCATGACCATGGGTGGCAATCATCCCTTTAATTTTATGCCGATTTTCCCGTAAATAGGTCATATCGGGTAAAACAATATTAATACCGTGCATTTCACTGGTAGGAAAGGCTAAACCCGCATCTACGAGGATAATTTCCTCTTCATATTCAAAAATACAGGTATTTTTTCCGATTTCATGTAATCCTCCCAAGGGAATAATTTTGAGAGTAGGTTTAGTTGTAGTTTGAGTCATTGGCCTCCTAGAAATTAAATCGTAAGTTACGTGAATTTGTGATCAAACAATCGTTGCTTTAATAGCAATTAATATAAATCCTTAATTATAATTAAGGTTAAGTCTACTGGTTGTGTGATAGATTAGATTGTCATATAATAGTCAGCATTATATCAGAGATAAATCCTGTAAAACTAATTTTAATTCTTTCTCTAATTCAGTTGAAAGCTCGACTAAAGGCGGTCTTACACTTCCCACTTTCCATCCTTGTAACCTGAGAGCAGCTTTAATAGGAATGGGATTTGTTGTACAAAATAAGACTTTGAATAAAGGAAAAAGTTTCAAATTAATCTCTATGGCCTGCTTTGTTTGATTAGTTTCAAAGGCTTTTATCATCGTTTGTATTTGCTGACCCACTAAATGGCTGGCAACACTCACAACCCCTACCCCGCCTACTGTTAATAAAGCTAAGGTTAAAAAATCATCACCTGCATAAATCACAAAAGAAGTATCGGTCAGACAGCGAATTTTACAGGCTTGTTCTAAACTGCCACTTGCTTCTTTAATCCCAATAATATTGCTAATTTCTGCTAATTTAGCCACGGTTTCAGGAAGAAGATTTTGGCCAGTCCGCCCAGGTATATTATACAACATTATGGGCAAATCGGGTACACTTTGGGCAATTTCTTGAAAATGTTTATAAAGTCCTTCTTGGGGTGGTTTATTATAGTAAGGAACCACTTGTAGGGAACCATCTAACCCTAAGTCAGCAAGTTTTTTTGTCGCCTCTATGGCTGTTTTTGTGGAATTTGATCCCGTTCCCCCAATAATTTTAGCTTTATTACCAACGGCTTTTTTAACTACTTGGAATAACTGATATTCTTCTTCCCAACTTAATGTGGGTGATTCTCCCGTTGTACCACAAATGACCAACCCATCGCTGCCTTGTTCAACCAGATGGTTAGCTAATTCTTCAGCGACAGCGTAATTAATATTTCCTTGTTCATCGAAGGGAGTTACCATTGCTGTAATTACCCGTCCAAAACCGTGATCACTCATGCGTCTTGTTATTAATTATGATGGGTTTAGTCAGTATTTTTAAGAGATTTTTCAGCTTAAACAGTGAGGGGAGAACCAGTTAATTTAAGCCAATTTTTTTCCATTAACAATTCAGCAATTTGTATCGCATTAAGTGCGGCTCCCTTGCGAATTTGATCCCCACAAAGCCATAATTCTAAACCACAATGATGAGAGATATCTTGACGAATTCGTCCGACCAAAACTTCATCTTTTCCAGAGGCATCAATTGGCATGGGAAAATAATTTTTCTGCCAATCTTCAACTAATTTTATCCCTGGAGCTTGCGCTAAAATTGCTCTGGCCTTCTCTACGGGAAAAGGAGCATCAAACTCTAGATTAACCGCTTCTGAGTGGGCCCGCAATACGGGAACCCGTACACAAGTAGCGGTAATGCCCAGAGTGGGTGCATTAAATATTTTACGGGTTTCGTTGACCATTTTCATCTCTTCTTCACAATATCCCCTATCAGTTAAGGGAGAATTATGAGGAAACAGATTAAAGGCCAAGGGATAGGGTAAAACTTCGGCTTGAGGGTTTTCTCCCTTTAAAATGGCTTGAGATTGAATTTTTACCTCTTCCATCGCTCTAGCACCTGCACCACTAGCAGACTGATAAGTTGCCACGACAACCCTTTTAATGGATTGTACCTGATGTAAGGGATAAATTGCCAGTCCCATTAAAATCGTTGTGCAGTTGGGGTTAGCAATGATACCCCGATGATGAGCGGTAGCTTCTGGGTTAATTTCGGGAACCACTAACGGCACATCTGGGTTCATACGGAAGGCACTAGAATTATCTATCATCACGGCCCCTGCTTGAGTGATGGTGTTAGCCCAAGCTTTAGAGGTAGAGCCACCTGCAGACGCTAATACTAAGTCAACTCCTTTAAACGAACTAGCTTCTACTGTTTCAACCTTAAGCTTTTCCCCCTTAAATGTGAGGATACTACCTGCTGAGCGAGGAGAGGCCAGGAGTTTGAGACCAGCAAGGGGAAAATTGCGGCTGTCTAAGAGTTCGAGTAACTCAGTGCCAACGGCTCCTGTTGCCCCTAGTATAGCGACATTAATGGGCTGAGACAATAGATTATCCCTCCGTATGAGGAAGACATAGATTTTTCTATTATAGTTTACCAGAAAAATGAGTTTAAAGCCCCGTCCTATAAGGACGGGGCTTTATATTATTGGAAAATTGGGTTTAAAACCCCGCCGTTTTAGGGTGGCTTTATATTAAGTTTTGTGAATTTTACATGCTAAAACAAATTAATTTGTTTTAGCATGTAGTTAGCGGTAAAGCGCACAAACAATCACTCCGGAGTAGCTTCCCCAACTTTAGAACGTCGGAACAAATATCGCCCTAGAAAATGTAATGGTGACGCGGCTAGTAGGTTGAAGTTTGAAAACATGGGCCAACAAATAAATAAAATTTAGATCCGTTTGCGGTCGGTGCGCCCGTTAACGTTAAACAAACAGCCCAGTAATGGCGTTCTGGCGTGGACTGTTGCAGTCTAGTTAAGAGTCTATATGGGAATCCACTCGCATGCACGGCAGTGGAGGTTCAAGAAGCTTCTATCGCTACTGGCCAAGGCAAAAGTAGGGGTCAACGGCCCTTGACCCCTACAATGGGGTGTGCTGATTTTATCCATGTCCTAACGTCAATGTGTAGTGCTATATTTAGAGATTTTCTCTAAGCTTCTTTGAATAATCACCTTATTAAGCATTCGGAGAGAGTTCGTGGATTTATCCCTCATTCCTGCTCAGCCTAAACCTGGTTTAATCAATGTTTTGATTGAGATTCCCGCAGGTAGTAAAAATAAATATGAGTTTGACAAAGATCTTAATGCTTTTGCCTTAGATCGGGTACTCTATGCGTCTGTGCAATATCCCTATGATTATGGCTTTGTTCCTAATACTTTAGCTGATGATGGTGATCCCCTCGATGGCATGGTATTAATGGATCAACCCACTTTCCCTGGTTGTGTCATTGCGGCTCGTCCTATTGGTATGTTAGAGATGATTGATGGGGGCGATCGGGATGAAAAAGTTCTGTGTGTTCCCGATAAAGATCCTCGCTATACTCACGTAAAATCCCTCAAAGATGTTGCTCCCCATCGTTTAGACGAAATTGCCGAATTTTTCCGTACTTACAAAAATTTGGAAAAGAAAGTCACGGAAATTTTAGGTTGGAAAGATGTAGATGCTGTACTTCCCCTAGTGGAACAATGTATTAAAGCGGCGAGTAAATAGCATTTTTTAATGTCATTGCGAAGGGGTAGATTTCTACTATAGCATTACTGAAAAAGTTTAAGTAGGGGTCAACGGCCGTTGACCCCTACAGGATTCTTGGGGATGATAACCCCTGAAGCAATCAATGATTTTATTGCCCTTTTCTAGAAGAAAGTAATATCATCACAATAGTATTAATTATTTTACCTGCAACAACTATGCTGTTAAAGTCTACAACTCGTCATATTCGGGTCTATACGGCTGAAATCAAACAAAGTGAACTCATCCCCAGTGACAATGTCTTAACCCTTGATGTAGACCCGGATAATGAGTTTAATTGGAATGACGATGCCTTACAACGGGTTTACAGTAAATTCGACGAGTTAGTAGAATCCTGCAGTGGAGAGGATTTAACTGATTATAATTTACGTCGTATTGGCTCAGATTTAGAACATTTTGTCCGTTCTCTCTTACAAAATGGAGAAATTAGCTACAATCTTAATAGCCGGGTTTTGAATTATAGTATGGGGCTACCTAAAATTGAAAGTCCAGAAACGGAAGGTAAATATAGGTAGTAGATTAACACACCTCAAATAGTTCATTAACTGTCACAGGTGCGAGGGGGCAATAGAAGTATTAATTTAATTAACTTTTCGTTATACCCCCGAAGCAATCTCTAGGTCTATTACAACATTTTAGCGGTCAGTATAGTAGAGTCAAAAATGGATGAAATTTCAGACCCTAAATCCTTAAATATTTGGGATTATAAGCCTTGGTGGTGTCAACCTTGGTCAATTTTGCTAACTGGAATCATCATTGTTAGTGGAGGTTGGTTTATCACCAGGATTCTTTTGCTTACTGTTATTTTATCTGTTTTAATTGTTGTTTGGTGGGGGTATTTTTTAATGATTTATCCCCGACTTTTTAAAGAATATTTAGAGCAAGAGTTAAAGAATTTTCCGATAAAATAGCAACAATATTTCTAGAGAATGATTACTGACGGTTTGTTTCCGCGCTTTGCCAATATATAGTTTAAATGCGTCTTAGCTTATGAGAATTGCTATAAATTCCGAGGCGGTATTTCTCGTCCTTGATAAAATTGTCGTTCTAATTTACCTAATCTCCACCAAAATCCTATCATAATTAGTATGATTAAAGTTAATAAACTCACCCAAATTGTTGCTTCTTGACCTAATATTAATATTAATAAAGGTAGCAAACTAAAGATTAAAGTAGCAAGTATTATCAGTCCTAATTTAACTCTTTTTAAATTAGCTAAAGCCGTACGACAACTAGCACATTTTTTTGTATGAGAATGATATCTTTCTAGTAAACTATCAGTAGAAAGGGGGAGAGATAAAGAAACATTAGGAAAAGGTTCAGCCTGATATTGATTCACCCAAAGACGCAATTGAGAAACAAATAAATCTGCTTTTGTGGGTAAATAAAATGCCTTATTAAAATTAGCACTACCTCCTAATTCTTCGAGATAACGTTCTTGATAATGTAAGAAAATTTGATCATCTTCAAGTACTCCATTTTGCCCTAAATGGGAGTACCAACGAGGGGTTAACTTAATAAATATTCCAGGTAATTTTGCCGCGAATTTAAAAGGAAAACGAGCAAAAATTCGACACTCTCCTTTACGAATAGGAGTAGCATAAACAACCGTTAAAGTTCGGCCAAACTGTTTAGAAGTTAAATCATGCCACATCAGTCCAGGTGCAATAAAAGTCGTTTCTTGTCGTCCTAATGTTCCTTTACGGGGGCCTTCTTCCCAAACTCCTTTAAATCCCCATTTTCCCGATTCTATCACCTCTAATTCTACAGGGGCGGCATTTTTGCGGTTGCCTACGCTAAGATGATGAGTATAGGGAAGGTGACTCGAATCTAGGACATTTTCCATTAAGGTAAAAGCATCATAGGGTAGGTCTCGGAAGGTATTCAGACAAATCCAACCTTCAGGCTCTTTTTCTAAGATATCAACCACAGGAACGGCTGTTTTTACCGCATTTTCGGGATTACCTCCATAGACAAATAAAAGTCCTTGACGTACTATGATAGGAAATGCCCTTACAGATGCTCTGACGGAGGTTTCCGCTTGACTTCCTGGGAGTTGTTGAGGAATAATTTGACATTGGCCGGTTCCTGAAAAAGCCCAACCATGATAAGGACATTCTAAACATCCTTGTTCATTAATTCTGCCTTGGGATAGGGGGGCTAAACGATGAGGACATTTATCTTCAAATACCTGCCAAGTGTTTAGTTTTTCGTCCCACCAGATGACTAAATTAATGTCTAATAGGGTAAAAGGAGTGGGTTTAGTTTTGTCTAAATCTTCAACATAATGGACAGGATACCACACTTCTTTGGGGTCAAAAAATTCGGGGTTGATTCCACCTGCAGTTAAGCTTGAATTTTCGAGGGAATTAAGTAAAGATAGCACAAAGTTTAAAAATTAATAAGGTTTGTACATTAAGCTATTTAATAATTGTAGTTGGGTGTTGGGTTTCGTGCCTCAAACACCACTTCCTCTACTTGGGGAAACCCCAAGACCGGAGTGGTTCCCCAACCTACTATAATTAGGGTGAGAATTATTCTTCCCAAATTCCTAATTCTTTTAAGGATTCTCGTAATTTTTGTGCTTCTTTATGACAATCTTGTGCTTCATAAAGATTAATTGCTTCTTTAAATGCTTGAGAACTTTCTGCTAATTTCCCTAACTTAAATAATACTACCCCTAAATTTTGATGGGCAGGGGCATAAGTAGGACTCAAAGATAATAATTTCTCATAAACATTAACCGAGTCTCCAAATCGTCCCATTTGACTGTAGGTCATGGCTAAATTATAATAGCCTGTAACAAATCCTGCGTCAATTTGTATGGTAATTCCATACACTTCTGCTGCTTTTTTTAAGTCACCAATACCCTGTAATACTACTCCTAAATTGTTATAAGCCCCTAATTTTAAAGGCCCCATAATTTTCTGTTCAATTGCTTTTTGATAATGTTTAATCGCGTTTTCGTAATTTTGTTGGCGAGTATAAGCATTAGCTAAATGATAATGTAATTCAAACAAAACATGAGTATCTGCTAGATTAGATTTTAACCCCTGTTTCAGTAATTTTATGCCTTTTTTCTCTTGCTCAACTTGTAAATAAAGGGCCCCCAATTTACTACAAGTATAAGCATCAGTTGGATGTTTCTCTAAAAATCCTTCCATGGCTTTTTGCGCCCTGGTATACTTATCTAAAGACGCGATCGCCCCTGGTGTATAACCATAATGAAACATAGAAACAGCAGGAAGTTCAGCAATTTTCCAGTGATTTTCTTTCTTTAATAATTCCGTCACACTATCATCAATCATGGCATGATAAGGACGAGAAAATTTAATCTCTGGATGTTTACGAAATAACCGAGAAACTAAAGAATAAGGAGACTGAGACGCGCCAATTTCATGACGGACTAAATTAACTACTAAACTATCTGGATTTTCGATAGCTTCTTTGAGTTGTTCGACAACTTTATTGTTTAAAAGTTCATCAGCATCTAATACTAATACCCAGTCTCCTGTGACATATTCTAATGCCACATTACGCGCGATCGCAAAATCATTACACCAAGCAAAAAAAGGAACCGTCGCCCCAAATTGTTTGGCAATTTCTACCGTTCTATCTGTTGATCCGGTATCCATTACTATCATCTCATCAACAACGTTTTTAACGCTGTCTAGACATTGAGGTAGGTTCTGTTCTTCATTTTTGACAATCATGCACAGACTGAGTTTTGTCATAGTTCCTCATTATTTGATTACTTACGTTGAGGAAATTGATCGATTTTCGCCATTCCATAAAAGATAATTTGTTGATTACGAATGCGAATCCGATCAACCCGTAATTGGGTTCCATCTAAGGCAAATTTATCTAAGTCTAGCAAAGCATTTACATGATCGATCAACGCTTTTCCTAATGCGATCGCTTGCTCATTTCCTTGATAAACTACATCAATAAATTGTAACTTACGTCGCTCCTCAACTTGTAATTGAGCAGTAATATCTACTTCAATGATTTCTGATTGGTTCCCTAAACTAATCTGACTTTGAATACCTAAAGACTTATCATCATTGACTTTCATTTTGGTATTCTGAAAGTTGAGAGATTGTCCCTCATATTCCAACTTTTGTAATTTTTCTACTACAAAGGGAGTATTAAATGAGTTGGTTAAGTCTTCTTCCGTTAACATCACCCTCATGGTGGCTTGGGTGGGTTGTCTTAATTGTACCTGCCCTTTGAAAATTGCTCCGAAATCGATAGAAACTGCTTCGACATACAATTCCATGTCTTCAATGCGTAAGCCATTGTACATCAACATTCCATTGCCGATGAAGTCAAATCCGTCTACACTGCCTTGGAGTAACTTAGCAACGGGTTCGGCCCGTACAGTCGCGGATATTTTACCTGTTCGCTTGAACAAGGCTGAAATAGCCGCGCTAACTGCTTTGCTGACGATTTTATCGCCACTTTGATTGGGGAAGGGTAAGGTGCCAAACACGAGTGCTGTCATTTCCATTACTGGGTTGTACGCATTTTGATTTTAACATTAAGAATTATTAAGTGCTGTAACATTTCTTTACAAAGATTTGTACATAGAGATTAGTCAATTGAGACCATTTAACTTAATCTACAATTACAGCACACCCTCCAGGGAGACTCAAGGAACTTAATTAAATAAAGTTTAAATCTTTGTTGGCAAAAGCTGGATTTTGGATCTCTTATCAATGAGTTAACTTACACTGACTTAAATCTATCTTGAAATTATCCCCCCCCAGGGGAGGGTATCTTATACTGAGAATAAGAGGGTTTGTACAAGATAACCCCTAAATGTAGATTTACTAATTAGCAAGTGCAGTTGAGGGTAAGAACATGGTTGCCACATCCGAACAAATATATCAACAGTCTATAACTGGGTTAAAGGCCAGCGATCGCGTGGCTGTGTTATTAATGGGTTATGGTGAAGTGGAAAGTTATGAAGATTTTGCCAATTATAATGAACAAGCATTGAATCTTTTGACGGCTAAATTTGCTCCTGTTCCTACTTGGTTTTATCCTCCCATAGCGAAGTTATTGGCTATTTTTGATTTACATGAATGGCAACATCAACACGATCATTTTATTTCTCCTCATAATCATATTTTTGAACATCAAAGAGAAAGTATTGAGCAACAATTACAAGAAAAATGGGGCGACCGTGTTCAAGTTTTCAAAGCTTTTAATTTCTGTAAGCCTTTTTTACCTCATGAAGTTTTAACGGAAATTAAAGCGCAAGGATTTGAGAAAATACTGATTTATCCTTTGTTAGTGGTAGATTCTATTTTTACCAGTGGTATTGCGGTTGAACAAGTGAATAAATCTCTTGAACAATTAACTGAAGGAACGGAACATTGGGTCAAGGGTTTAAGATATATTCCTTCCTTTTATAATGAACCTAAATATTTGGACTTAATGGCCAAATTAGTTGAGGATAAAATTACTGAGGAATTAGGGAATAAATATCTTCCGTCTCAAATTGGTATCATTTTAATGAATCATGGTTGTCCCCATGAAGCAAAAGGGTTTACTTCAGGTATTGATGAAAGTCAAATGTTATATGAATTAGTCAGAGAGCGATTAATTCATCGTTATCCTTTAATTTCTGTAGGTTGGTTAAATCATCAAACTCCTTTGATTAAATGGACTCAACCTAATGCAGAATTAGCAGCTAAAAACTTGTTGGAATTAGGAGCAAAATCTTTAATATTTATGCCTATTGGGTTTGCTACTGAAAATCATGAAACTCTCTTAGATGTGGAGCATATTATTCATCATTTACAGCATAAACATTCGGATGTTACCTATGTGCAAATGCCTTGTGTGAATGATCACCCCGAATTTTGTAAAATGGTGGCACAATGGGCAGATTCTCACATTGCTGATTTATTATCAGCCGAAGCGTTAACTGTAAATCCCTCTTTAGCGAGGGTAAAATTAAATGCTGAACATCATCATGATCATGCTCATAATGGACATCATCATCACTAATTAATAATAAATAATTGTAGGGACACATGGGGCAAGGACATATTAACATTTAGTTGACAATCATAATTTTCCTATGCCTTGCCCCTACAATTATTAATCATTGATAATTAATGCAAAAAACCTTGTCAAACTTGACTTGACATGATATTATATAGATAATGGAGAATCTGCGCGCATATAACCTGTCTCCTAACAGCAAAAAATGTAGGGACACGACGTTAACAATCTTCGTATAAAACCATAATCTATAAATTGCCGTGTCCTATTAATTAAATCAGCGATCGCCTAATATGGGGCAAGGCAATATTAGAATTTAGTTGACAATCATAATTTTCTCATGCCTTGCCCCTACAATTATTAATCATCGATAATTAATGCAAAAAACCTTGTCAAACTTGACTTGACATGATATTATATAGATAATGGAAAATCTGCGCGCATATAACCTGTCTCCTAACAGCAAAAAATGTAGGGACACGACGTTAACAATTTTTGTTTTAAACCATAATCTATAAATTGCCGTGTCCTATTAATTAAAACAGCGATCGCCTAATATGGGGCAAGGCAATATTAACATTTAGTTGACAATCATAATTTTCTCATGCCTTGCCCCTACAATTATTAATCATCGATAATTAAGGAAAAACCCTAACTAAAACTTTATTTACATTAACAACAATGGATTTAGGCGCATTAAGAGAAGACTACACCCGCAACGGATTATCCCGTGAAGATCTTAATATTAGTCCTTTTAAACAGTTTGAAAAATGGTTTCAACAAGCTTGTGAAGCTGAGTTACCTGAACCGAATGCGATGAGTTTAGCGACTGCTTCGTCCCAAGGAGAACCATCATTAAGAACGGTTTTATTAAAATATTTTGATGACAAAGGGTTTGTTTTTTTTACCAATTATGAAAGTAAAAAAGCACAACAAATTGCTGAAAATCCAAAAGTAGCTATCTTATTTCTGTGGTTGCCATTAGAACGTCAAGTAAAAATTCAAGGAACAGCCACTAAAATTACCACAGCAGAATCTTTGAAATATTTTGTCACCCGTCCTAGAGGTAGTCAACTAGGGGCCTGGTGTTCTTCCCAAAGTTCAATTATTACCTCACGACAACTATTAGAAATGCAGTTTGAAGAACTCAAGCAAAAATTTGATCAAGGAGACATTCCCTTACCTTCATTTTGGGGGGGTTATCGCATTATTCCTCGACGTTTTGAATTTTGGCAAGGACGACCTAACCGATTACATGATCGCTTTTCTTATACAATAAAAGATCAAGAAAATTGGGAAATTCATCGTTTAGCACCGTGATTTTTTTATGCTACTGAAAACGGAAATGACCCTCTGTTGGGTTTCGTTCCTCAAACGCCACTTCCTCTACTTGGGGTCTCCCCAACCTACGGAAATTATTTATTATTTAATTACAATATGTTAATCTCGAAGCACATAAACAACCAATTATGCTAGTATCTGGGATAAATTTACAACCATTTCTTGATCACCTATGGGCAAGGTTCTGGTGCTAAACGCCTCTTACGAGCCGCTCAATATCACGAGTTGGCGCAGAGCGGTTGTCTTGTTGCTTAAGGGGAAAGCCGAGCAACTTGAAGACAATGGACAAATTCTCTATCGTGATTTTCCCTTTCCTTCTGTAATTCGGCTACGGCACTATGTAAGAGTTCCCTACAAAGAAATACCTTTAACCCGGCGTAATATTCTCGAACGAGATCGCCACGCTTGTCAATACTGTCACTATAAAGGAGAACAATTAACTCTCGATCATGTTTTTCCGCGATCGCGTGGTGGTGGAGATACCTGGGAAAACCTAGTTGCTGCTTGTGTGCGCTGCAACGTCAAAAAAGGGAATCGTACCCCCAAAGAAGCCAATATGATCCTGCGATCGCAACCCCGTCGCCCCTATAGTAGTCTACATTTTGAACTCGTTAAACATACCAGAGGAAATCTTAATCATGAGTGGCGAAAATATGTGATCGGCATTTAATTAATAGCCTTGTTAACCTTCTAATTGTGCCACCTGAAACCCCATTTCACATTCATAAACAGCCGCTTGATTATTCCCTACTGTACCAACAGAGTGACCACAATCTAGCTTACCATGATGCCAACGGGGTAAGCCTTGACGATCAGCCAATAAACAGCCCTGACAAACTTGTTGGACAGATAAAATATTTTCACGGGTTAAGACAACCAACATCTAACACCTCTCCTTAATGTCCAATGATCTTGAATTTCATTGTAATCCGTTAACAGGAAAATTATGGTTTTATCAAAAAAATTGCTACATAGCTTAATTTATTGTAATTATTTTCAAAATTAGACCCAAATTTTGGGAGGCTGAGGTTCATTGAGTTGGCCTTGCCAGTGAAATTAACTATAATGTTTAATTTGGGACATTGTGAGCCAACACAAAAGGATTGACAAAACGTGACTGATACTAATTTAGATTTTTTGGCCAAAACCGATCCGGCGATCGCAGAAATTCTTCAAGGAGAACTGCAACGTCAAAGACAGCATCTGGAGTTAATTGCTAGTGAAAATTTTACCTCGGCGGCGGTTTTAGCGGCTCAAGGTTCGGTTTTGACCAATAAGTATGCAGAAGGACTGCCAAAAAAACGTTACTATGGCGGTTGTGAACAGATTGATCGGGCCGAACAATTAGCCATTGATCGGGCTAAACAACTTTTTGGTGCAGCCCACGCCAATGTTCAGCCCCATTCAGGCGCACAAGCTAATTTTGCGGTGTTTTTGACCCTTTTAGAACCTGGAGATACCTTTTTGGGCATGGATTTATCCCATGGAGGACATTTAACTCATGGTTCACCTGTAAACGTTTCTGGGAAATGGTTTCAAGCGCGTCATTACGGTGTTGACCCCCAGACAGAACAACTCGATTATGATCAAGTTTTAGAGATCGCCCGCAAAGAACGACCTAAGCTGATTATCTGCGGTTATTCTGCTTATTCAAGAATTATTAATTTTGAGAAATTTAGAGCGATCGCCGATGAAGTGGGAGCCTATCTATTGGCTGATATCGCTCATATTGCCGGATTAGTAGCCACTGGACATCATCCTAACCCGATTCCCTATTGTGATGTAGTAACAACGACTACTCATAAAACGTTGCGGGGGCCCAGAGGTGGCTTAATTCTGACTAAAGATGCTGAATTAGGCAAAAAATTAGATAAATCGGTGTTTCCTGGGAGTCAAGGTGGGCCCTTAGAACATGTTATTGCGGCTAAAGCGGTCGCTTTTGGAGAAGATCTCCAACCATCGTTTAAGACCTATTGTGGCCAAGTTATTGCTAATTCCCAAGCTCTAGCCCATCAACTCACTGAACGGGGCTTAAAAATTGTTTCTGGTGGCACTGATAATCATTTAATGGTGGTAGACTTGCGTTCTATTGGGATGACAGGTAAAGAAGCTGATCGTTTGGTCAGTGAAGTTAATATTACTGCTAATAAAAATACCATTCCTTTTGATCCTGAATCTCCCTTTGTCACCAGTGGTTTACGGTTGGGTTCTCCTGCTATGACTACACGGGGTATGGGAACTGAAGAATTTAAGGAAATTGGTAATATTATTGCTGATTGTCTCTTAAATCGGGAAGATGAAGCGGTTAAACAAGATTGTTTACGTCGGGTTAAGGTTTTGTGCGATCGCTTTCCTTTGTATCCTCATTTGACAATTCCAGTTCCAATGCTTGTATAATAGGCTGTCACCCCGTCAGACCAAAACCCTCTATAACCATTTTAAATGCTTAATAGCTTAGGGATTACTTAGGGGGATAATGATTCCCCCTTCACAATGACAATAAATAATTATTTTTTGTTAAGCAGTATGAGCGTTAACTTTGTCCGCAACAACGATCAATACCTAAACTATCAAGAATTAAATCACTCACAGCATTAGCCACGGCAAACTCACTAAAAAAACTCTGGCGAAAGTCAAAAGCTTGCATCTCCGTTACAATCGCAATAACCAGAGAACCTAAATCATTTTCTCCTTCAAGTCGTTGGCGAACAAAAATTTGAGCCGCCCGTTTAGCAATAATCTGATTAACTAATTCAGGAATAAATTCTTCATCAAGCCAAGTTTGTAAAGCTACTCTTAGCCATTCCCCTTCCTGTTGGGGATTACTGATTGGGGGTAAAGTAATAGGAGGGATGGGTTCGACCGTCATGGGAATTTGCTGATTACGGACAGTGAGAAAATGGAATTTGCCGGAGATATAGAGTCTATTATACAAGGATATGCCCAAGGTTATTTTTTAATGGCGGATGATTTGGATATTCTTAGTTGGTATTCCAGTCGTCAACGGGCATTAATTCCCCTTGATCATCGTTTTCGTTATCCTAAATCATTACGTCGTGTTTTGAATCAAGAACGATTTTCTGTGGCTATTAATCGGGATTTTTTAGCGGTTTGTCAAGGTTGCGCGGATAGAGAAACTACCTGGATTTCTCCAGAATTAATGAAAATCTACTATCATCTGTATCAGGCAGGTTGGGCCCATAGTTTTGAAACTTGGCAAGGAGATGAATTAGCTGGCGGTATTTTAGGTATCGCCATTGGGGGGGCTTTTATTGGTGAATCTATGTTTTATCGTATTCCTGATGGCTCCAAAGTGGCCATGGTTCAATTAGTGGAACATTTAAAAGCGCGGGGTTATGTTTTATTTGATGCTCAAATGCAAAATCCCCATTTAGCCAGATTTGGAGCTTATAAAGTCAATAATAAAGATTATCAAGTTTTATTAGAAAAAGCCTTAACTCTTTCCTGTGTTTTTGCTTAAAAAGACTTACACAATGCCTCTAAAAATTGTTTATTTTTTATAGAGTCAATTCATGAATTACCCCTACAAGTATTAGTACTACTTAAAACAAATTAACTAACAAAATGCGGTCTGATTTCTGGTTTGTCTTAGCAATGTGGCTATTAAGTCGTGGGTTAATTCTCATAGCCTTATTAGGGCTTGCTCCCTTATTATCTGCCCCCCCTGGAGCCATTCAAGCTCAATTTGGTTGGGATGTATTTTCTGCTTGGGATAGTAATTTTTATGAACAAATTGCTACCACAGGTTATGAAGGTATTGGTAATACTCCTGGCTCTAATGTAGCTTTTTTTCCACTTTTTCCCTTAATTATTAGGGGGTTCATGAGTTTAGGACTTTCTGCTAAAGTAGCAGGAATTTTAATTAATAATAGTGCCTTATTAGGAACCTTATTTGTTCTCTATTATTGGGTTAAAAGAACTAATGGAATTAAAGCTGCTTGTTGGACAACAGCCATATTAGCTTGGTGTCCCTTATCTTTGTTTGGTACAGTTGTCTATACAGAGGGATTATTTTTATTATTCAGTACCTTAGCCTTATCTGCATTTGATGGGGAACATTATAAGAAAGCAACGGGATGGGGTATTTTAGCGACTGCTACCCGTATTACTGGACTAGCTTTAATTCCTGCTTTTTTGCTAACTGCTTGGCGTAGAAATTCACCAATAAGTGTCTATTTAGGAAGTTTATTTAGTGGTGGAGGTGTCTTACTTTACAGTGGTTATTGTTGGTTAAATTTTCATGATCCTATTGCTTTTATTACTGTACAACATACCCAATGGCAAAGAAAACAAGGTTTTGACTGGGAAGGTTGGACTAAAATGTTCGGGGAAATTACATTAGGAATTAAGAACTGGGAACAAGGCAGTCTTCAAGATCCTTTACATCCATTATTATTTTTGTTAATTAGTATATTAGCCTATGGATTATGGCATTATCGTCATCGTTTAGGGATAATTTGGTTTGACTATGGTTTTTTTACATTGTTCTTCTTATTATGGCTTTTAGTTGGAGATCCTTTGCTTAATACTCTCTTTATTTTAGGCGGTATTTGTTTATTATGGCAGTTGCGTTATGAGATGAATTTTGTGGCTTTTGTTTACGGGTTATGCGCCTTGGGACTATTATTAAGTTCAGGGGGAACTATTTCTTTAAATCGTTTGGCTTACGGTATTATTTCTCTGAGTTTAGCTTTAGGAATATTAGTTTCTCAATATACTCGTTGGGGATATGCTATATTGATTTTTTTCACCCTTTTATTGATGATTTTTTCAGTTCGCTTTGCTCAACATCAGTGGGTTGCTTAAAGCAGTGAACAGTAAACAGTTATCAGTAAAGGAATATTCTCTACTGTTAACTAGTTAATTTTGTCTACCTACTTAACTGAAATGACCCCTACTATTAATGACTTATAACCTAAGAACAGTTCAGGATAATAAAACGATAAGATGAAAATACCTCGTTTGCTTGGATTAATAATTGTAATTAGTGCTTTAATTTTATTTATTTGTGCTAGTTTAAGACACTGGTTATTTCAATCAAATGCGTTAGATTTAGGTTGGTTTGATCAAGCACTTTATCTTATTAGTCAAGGAGAAAACCCTATTGTTTCTTTTTCTGAGGATCATATTTTAGGGGATCATGCAGCTTTTATTTTTTATCCTATTGCTTTATTATATCTTATTTATCCTAGTGTTCATTGGTTATTTGCCATTCAAGCGATCGCGTTATCTATTGGTGCATTACCCACATGGCAATTAGCAAAACAAGCAAATTTATCAGATAATTTATCTTTAACAATGGCGGAGGTTTATTTACTTTATCCCCTCATTTTCAATATTAATTTATTTGATTTTCATTCAGAAGTCATTGCCTTACCTACTTTCTTATGGGCAGTTTTAGCGGCAAGAAATAGCTATATTTGGAAATTTTTAGTAGCTATAATTATTATTTTAAGTTGTAAAGCGGTTCTCTCTTTAACAGTAGCAGCAATGGGATTTTGGTTACTATTATTTGAAAGAAAACGTCTTCAAGGAAGTTTAGCATTAGGGTTAGGCTGTTTTTGGTTTCTAATAACAACTCAATTAATTATTCCTAGTTTTAGTGGTAATGAAGTCGCCGCAGTAGGACGTTATTCATTTTTAGGAGATTCAGTAACAGAAATTATACAAAATTTATTATTTAATCCTGGCATTATTTTAAATAGAATTTTTACAAAAGTTAATTTAGAATATGTCATTTTATTAGTAGCTCCTGTTATTTGGGGACTATCTCCAAATCATTTAACCCCATTAGTAGCTGCTTTACCCGCATTAGGATTAAATTTATTAACAGATTATCAACCTCAAAAAGATTTAGTTCATCAATATTCTTTGCCTATTTTACCCTTTCTTTTGTTATCAGTAATTGCCAGTTTAGCTGCAGGTAAAGGATGGTTACGCCGTCCTAAAATGATCATAATTTGGTCATTAATTTGGTTTTTAATCTTAACTAAATATACTTATTTTGGCTCAAAATATTTAGAGCAATTAGATACATTGTCTGCTATGAGAGAAGCAGTAACATTAGTACTTGAGCAAGCAAAAGTGTTGACTTCTCCTCAAATTGCCCCTCATTTAACCCATCGTTCTTTGATAAAATTAGCCATTAAAGAAGCAGAACCTATTAACATTGAATCCTTTGATTCTATTTTATTAAATAGACGTTATCCCAGTTGGGATAATTCAGAATATTTAGTAATTAAATTAGTTGATGATCTGCAAAAAAATAGTAAATATAAGTTAATTTATCACCAGAATGATGTATTTTTATTTAATATTAAATAATTTAAGCAGATACGGTTCTACCGGACAAACTATGCTAAATTAATAATGAATAAAAGGCTAAAGCCTTATGCTATGGAAACAAAGTCCACCTTCGTGGACTAAATTCTAGGTGTGGAACGCCGCATACTTCGTCTTCGCTCAGTACAAGTCTTGCCTGTTTTGTAGGGGTCAACGTGGAACGCCGCATCTTTCCTGTGCTTGACCCCTACGATGAACGAGTTAAAGTCCTTTATTTGTAATAATAAAGCATAACTTGTCCGGTAGAACCAGTTAATTTAACTCCTTATAATCAGGGTTTAATTTAGCCTCCCTTCGGAGGCTTCGTTCCTATAGTACCAGACTTTAGTCTGTTTGTCTGTCTGTAGAAGTTAATTTAACTCCTTAAACCTTGAATTTATAATTTATAATTTATAATTTATAATTTAATAATTTTTATAATATGATATAATTGAATTAAATATTCTAATTATTTTTACCTATGAAACGATTTATTTCTATTGCTGTTAGCGTTGCTATTTTACTAATTATTTACTCAAAACTTGATATTAATGGCTTATTTAAAGTCTTTCAAAACTCCAATATTATTGTTTTGATAATTAGTCTAGGTATGGTAATACCAATTACCTTATTTACCTCTTGGCGGTTACAACAATTAATGCCTAAAGGAACAAGTCTAGAATTTATTGAAGCTAACCGTCTAATTTTAGGAGCAAGTGTTTTAAATATGGTACTCCCTTCTAAAATGGGAGATATTGCTAAAGCTTATTTTATGCGAGATAGAGGACATTTAAGCGGTTCTTTATCTGTCTCTTTGGTAGTCTTTGAAAAATCCTGTGATATGTTATCGTTGTTAGTTTGGTGTGTCTTTGGGTTGATGCTTTATCCCGAAAAAAATGGCTTATTTTGGACAATGACAATGGCAGTAACTGGAGGATTAATTCTAGGCTTATTATTACTTGGTTCTCGTAAATTTGCTCAAATATTTTTTGAATTAGCTAAAAAAGTAGCCCCTAAAAAATTAAAAGAAAAACTACAAAACATGCAAATCTCTTGGGGAGAAATGCACGATTATTTTTGGGGAGATAAACAACAATTATTTAAAATAGCAAGCACCTCTATTTTTATCTGGTTTTTACATCTGTTTCAAATCTGGTTATTTATCCTTGCGTTGAGAGCTTCAACCCCATTTTTAATCAATTTAGCCCTTTCTCCTTTAGCTATTTTAGCAGGTTTACTACCCCTGACTTTTGCCGGTGTAGGAACTCGTGACGCGGCTTTAATCTTTTTTTATCACCCTTATTTTGATGCACAAACAGGAGCAGCATTAGGATTATTATGTACATCAAGATATTTTCTCCCAGCCCTTATTGGCTTACCATTTCTAGGTGAAATGATGAGTGCTGTACGAACTTTTTCTAAGTGAAATTTTACCTTAATTTTTAATCGTTTTAGTGATCGCAGGTAACTGTAAATAAGTGCGAAATCTAACCGAAAGAATGAGTTCCTGTGAAATAATTACTTTTATTTGAGACTGATTATTTGTTGTATAATATCCTAACCATTTACTGATGGATTGCGCTATCGCTTAACCCAACCCCAATTGCGATTAAAAGCCAATATTCACATCTACCTCTCGCAAAAGTATCAAAGGCTACAATTTAAGAAATATTTACATTGCTCTCCCCAATCAGCGATTTACGGGGGAAGGAGTCTCAGGTGGTTTCCCCTGTTTTATGCTAAACTCGTAAAGAATCAGAAGTAGCCGTTCAATTAATAATTAAATTAGCAATTTCTAAATTTAAGTAATCAATACAATTATGACTACATTTCAAACAGGAAGAATGTTCCTTTCTCACAATTTTGATATCTCAGAAGATATCTTTCCTCAATTAAGTAGAGAAGAATTTACTCAGGTATTTACTGAGGGATTAAGTGCCTATACTCAGATTAAATGTCGTCAATTAAATCATCCCCATTGGATAGTTGAAATTGTCTTTTCCTCTGATTATTTTTCTCCCTCTGAAATTGGCTCACTTTGCAGTAAAGTCTTATTAGAAAAACGAATAAGTCAAACAACAACTGATTCTTATCTTCCCGATATTTTAATTTTAGGAGGTGTAAAAACAACTCCAGCATTAAATGATTCGACCGATACTCTCCAAACTGGAGAATGGGGAGTTGATGTGGTAGAAACTGAATCAGCAGAAAAATTTTTAGTGGCAATCGAATGGGAGGAAAAAACAGCAAATAAAACAATCAATGATGTTTTCAAAATTGAAAAAAGAAAAGGATAACGGTTGCATGGAACTTATTATGCTAAATTAATAATGTTTGGTAGGAGTCTTGTGGTACAGGTATCTTGCCTGTGGTTAACCCCTACTATGAAAAGTTAAAGTCTATTATTTAGGTAAAAAAAACAGGGCGGGTTTATCTAGTTTTTTGGTGAGAATCATTGATTTATGTAAAAAACCCAGGGCGGGTTAAGAAAAACCCGCCCCTACGAATTTTATGTAATTAATTTTGTGTGACTACTTATAGCATTTTTTGGACTCATGAGGTACACTCTATTTATCCTCTTTTACTTGTTGCCTGTTGCCTAAAACTAGAATTATTTTGATGAATGTTTTCTCTGTTAATATTAATTTATTTCACTTGATCAGTCCTATTCAACTTATAATTGGGCTAATTGTTGTTACGTTTTTTCTAATTTATCGCTGCTTTCAAAAAGAAATTAATCAACGTCAAAAAGCAGAAATTAGCCTCAGACAACAAACAGAAAGAGAAAGATTAGTTAACCAAATTGCTCAACATATCCGTCAATCTTTAAATCTAGAAAAAGTTTTAGTAACGACGGTTGCCGATGTTCAAGAATTTTTACAAGTAGATAGAGTCTTGATTTATCGTATCTGGGAAGATGGAACAGGTAGCGCAATTACAGAAACAGTTTCTCCTGAATATCCGAGTATTTTAGGACAAACCTTTCCCGAAGAAGTTTTTCCGACTGAGTATCATCAAACTTATAGTTTAGGAAAAATTCTTACTATTACAAATATTGATCAAGAAGAAGTTGAACCTTGTTTAGTAGAATTTGTTAAACAGTTTGACGTAAAAGCCAAATTAGTTGTGCCAATTTTACAACAAATACGAGAAAATTCTCAGAGTTCTCTAGATAATAATCCCCATCTGTGGGGATTATTAATTGCCCATCAATGCAATAATTCCCGTCAATGGCAACCTTGGGAAATTGAATTAATGAAACAACTGGCAACTCAAGTAGCGATCGCAATTCAACAATCAGAACTTCATGAACAGCTACAAAAATTGAATACAGAATTAGAAAAGCGAGTGCAAGAAAGGACAGAAGAACTGGCAAAAACTAATGATTCTTTAAGGGATGAAATTGTGGAAAGAAAACGCACAGAAGCCGCTTTACGTCACACAAATTATACCCTACAATCCCTTATTGCTGCCTCTCCGCGAGCGATTTTTACTGTCGATTTAGAGGATAAAGTTAAAATCTGGAATCCCACCGCAGAAAGGATGTTTGGTTGGAAAGAAAGTGAAGTCATCGATCATCTTAACCCGATTATTTCTGAGGAAACGGTTGAAGACTATCAAACCATTAAACAAGCAATTTTGCAAGGCATTACCCCTTCAAGTTTAGAACTATGCCGCCCTAAAAAAGACGGTTCAGTGATTGATATTGTCTTTTCGGCCGCTCCTTTGCAAGATAGTGAAGGTAAAATTAACGGTATGGTGGCGGTTGTTGCTGACATTACGGAACAAAAGCGACAAGCTGAACAAATTCGCTTACTTCAGTCAGTTGTTGTTAATACCAAAGATGCGGTTGTTATTACGAAAGCGGAACCAATTAATGAACCAGGACCAACAATTATTTATGTCAATGAAGCTTTTAGTCGCATGACTGGTTATACCTCCGAAGAAGTGTTAGGAAAAACCCCTCGAATTCTGCAAGGAATAAAAACTAACCGCCGCGAATTAGACAAGGTAAAAAAAGCTTTACAAAAGTGGGAATCTATTACAATTGAAGTTATTAATTATCGTAAAGATGGTTCAGAATTTTGGATGGAATTTAGTATTGTTCCTGTTGCAGATAAAAAAGGTTATTATACTCACTGGATTGGTGTACAGCGAGATATTACAAAACGAAAAAGTACAGAAGAAGCCTTAAAAAGAAGTGAAGAACGCTTTCGTTCTTTGATTGAAAATGCTTTAGATATTATTACAATTATTAATTATGAAGGCACAATTTATTATGAAAGTCCTTCCGTAGAAAAAGTATTAGGTTATCCAGTTTCTCAATTAATTGGGCAAAACTTTTTTGCTTATATCCATCCCGATGATTTTGAGCAAACGAGTTACAGTATTACCAATGCTATCCAAAATCCCGAAGTCGCTAAACCGATTGAATTTCGTTATCAGCATCAAGATAGTTCTTGGCGCACTCTAGAAGCCATTAGTCAACGATTTGTTGATGATTCAAATGAGTCTCGAATTGTTGTTAATTCCCGCGATATTACTGAACGTAAACGTCTGGAAGAAGTGCGTCTTGCTTTAGAAAGAGAAAAAGAATTAAGCACTTTGAAAACTCGATTTTTCTCCATGGCTTCCCATGAATTTCGCACTCCTCTGAGTACGGCTTTAGCGGCGGCACAATTACTAGAAAATTCCTTGACAACTTGGGATGATACTGAAAAACGCTTGAGAAATTTACGGCGTATTCAAGATTCAGTTAAAAACATGGTGCAGCTTTTAGATGATATTTTAATGATTAATCGTGCGGAAACAGGAAAACTAGAATTTAATCCACAATTGCTGGATATAGAGAAATTTTGTCGTCAATTTGTGGAAGAAATTCAACTGAGTGTTGACTCTCAATATCCCATAAATTTTGTTTGTGAGTCTGATAATAATCAGGTTTGTTTAGATGAAAAATTATTGCGTTCAATTCTCGCTAATTTACTCTCAAATGCTATTAAATATTCGCCTCAAGGTGGAGAAATTAAGGTTTCATTGAAGTTAGATTTAGAGACTGTTATTTTGCAAATTTCAGATCAAGG
Source organism: Aphanothece sacrum FPU1 (assembly GCF_003864295.1). Taxonomy (NCBI): domain Bacteria; kingdom Bacillati; phylum Cyanobacteriota; class Cyanophyceae; order Chroococcales; family Aphanothecaceae; genus Aphanothece; species Aphanothece sacrum. The sequence goes on from NZ_BDQK01000013.1 coordinate 416,284, forward strand.
TATTGGCATTTCTTCTGAAGATCAAAAACAATTATTTGAACCTTTTCATCGAGGCAAAAATGTACGCAATATTTCTGGAACAGGTTTAGGCTTAGTTTTTACTAAAAAATGTGTTGATTTACATGGAGGTAATATTGCCGTTAAAAGTGTTCTTGATGTAGGAACAATGGTGACTGTTACTCTCCATCGTTACTCAAAGTAGTCATTATTTTCTTTTATTCGCTTTTTCATAAGCTGGATTATGTTCAGCAAAACTCAAAATCATAACTCGTTTCGGTGCAGGTTTTTCATAAATACGATAAACCAAGCGATAACTCACTTCATTCCAATGAATTTCTAAAGGCCCGATATCCCCTTAAATCACCCTTAAGAGTATGATTATTTAAACCAAAACAATTATAATGATCTTCGACAAAGATGGAATTACAAAAATCTTCAAAGTCTTTCCTTAATTCTTTGGGTAATTCAGGTAAATCCTGCTTCCTAACAAGATTATTAACTTTGACTTGATATTTTGACTTTATATCCACGTTTTCTTAAATTCTCCAAACTAGATTCAACATCAATTTCATCATCAATATTTATCATCGTTTCCCATTTATTAGGATTATCAGCATCCTCAACATCTTTTAAACGTTCAATTGCTCTTTGTTCGGCTGATTTTTTTGCATTTCCCTGTTGATACTTTACCATTAAAAATTCTACAAAATCTAAAACTTGATCTTGTTTGTCCAGGGGTAAAAATTGCATTTTTTGGGTAACTAAATCAATAGTATTCATTAATTAAGCCTCAATCTACTTACCAATAATAACTATTATACACTTTTCATGTTTAAAATGGTGCTATAGTGATTTCTGGAGTTAAAAAATTTCCAATAAAATGACTAACAGTAAGGAAAATATAGACGTTCCCTTACGCCCTTTGGTTTGGATGGGAGATTCTCGCAAAAATATCCGTGAGTTTCCAGAAGGAGTTCGTGTATCGATAGGCTATGGGTTACAATTGGTTCAAGCGGGGGAAACACCTCTAGAAGCCAAGCCTTTTAAGGGAGTTGGAAGTGGGGTGTATGAAATCGTTAAACGCTATGATACTGATACTTATAGGGCAGTTTATGCTGTTAAAATTGGGGAAACAATCTATGTTCTGCACGCTTTTCAGAAAAAATCAAAAAAAGGTATCAAAACACCACAAGTTGACGTTGAATTAATTAAACAACGTTACAAAGATGCAGTAGCAAGGGAGAAACTAAAATGACACAAGAACAAGTTTTTGAAGAAAGTAGCGGTAATGTATTTGCTGACCTCGGTTTGGAGGATGCAGACGAGCTTTTTGAGAGTGGAAAAATAGGAATTAAGGTGATACGTTTGCTGAAACAACGCAACCTTAAACAGCCCGAAATTAGCGAAATTCTTGATATTACACAACTAGAAGTGTCTCATTTGATGAAGGGAGAATTTCATCATTTTAGTAAGGATAAATTACTCAATTTTCTCCAGCGAATTGATAAAAGCCTTTTAATACAGAATTAGTTTTGAACAAAATTGTTTCGCGCAGTCCCCATCTAACATCTTGGCGTTGCATCACTACGGGATGATTTAACTTTTTCCTAATTTTTAAAGTTTCTAATTTTAGCCGCGATCGCTGCCATAAAATTTTCTCCTTAATTATAAATCATCCCGTAACTGTGCAACGCCCGATTTTGCTAATACAGCATTAATCGATAACCAATACCATGCACTGTTTCAATAAAATCTTCTGGCGCACCTGCTGCTTTAAGTTTTTGACGTAAACTTCTAATATGAACCTTGATAGTATCCCCTTCGGGGGACGTTTCTAAATTCCAAATTTTATCAATAATAACGCTACGACTTAAAACCCGCCTACCATTGCGCAATAGTAATTCTAAAATGCTGTATTCTTTAGGCGTTAACTGTAAGGGACGATCAGCATAACTCACTTCGTAGGTACTAGGATTAAGCTTTAAATGACCCCATTCAAGAATCGGCAAACAACAAACTCCACCCCGACGCAATAAAGCCCGAATACGAGCAAATAATTCGCCTAAGTCAACAGGTTTAATAATATAGTCATCTGCACCCGCATCTAACCCCGTAATCTTATCTGTGACTGTATCCCTTGCAGTTACCATAAGAATTGGCATAAGATAGCCATTAGCTCGCAATTGTTGACAGAGACTAATGCCATCTAGCTCAGGTAACATCACATCTAAGAGCAGTAAATCATAGTCGAGTGCTTTAGCATAATCCCAAGCTAACGCGCCATCAGGGGCAATATCAACCGCGTAGCGTTGATCCATCAGTGCTTCTGCCATAGTTTCGGCTAAAGGCAGATCATCTTCGACTAAAAGAATCCTCATCTTGCCCCTTTATAGTTCATTACCAAATCTAACCGGGATAAAGAACTTGTAGCAGATTCGCGCACATAGGAATCTACGGATTCATTATTAGCAAAAGTGGTAAGAACTTCCATACAGCGCGCTTCCCCGATGGATGCAAGAGCATTAACAATTGCTACCTGTACCGCCACATTATCAGTTGTATTCAAGGATTCTACCAAAATATCAAAAGCAGGAGAACCCATCTCACCCAAGGCCATCACCGAGGCAATATGTACCACTGGATTAGGGTCATTAATGGCCGCTTTTAATCCCTGTAAACCTGCTTCTGGGAAAGGCAAATCTCGATAGTTAACTGCAATCTGGGCCAATGCTTTGGCTGCACTGCCTCGCACCGTTACATTATCACTGTGTAGCAAGGCCTCAACAACTGATGGTACAGCATCTGCACCAATCACTCCCAAAGCTTTAACTGCTGCGCGACGATAGATGACATCCTCATTATCTAAAATACTGATCAGCCGAGAAATTGTATTTTCGTCACGGGAATCAGCTATTTCTAGCATTGCCCGTTCTCGTAGATGGGGATTAGGATGTTTTAGTTGTTCAAAAAGAGAATCTGTAGTCATGGTTTAGGGGTTAGGGGTTAGGGGTTAGGGGTGTTTGTACTTGGGAACTTCTGAGTTGATAAAGGATTTTGCTGGGTTTCGTGCCTCAACCCAGCCTACTAGATTTTAACCGTGCGGAGTATAACCAATCTTCATCAGTCGTGACGATTTCAATCTTACTATCATCACCAAGTTTTTCGAGTGCCATCAATGCCGCATATTTGAGATCCCAGATTTTAGTCTCTAGACTAGCTTTAAGATCTCCAATAGCCCGTTTATCACCCAACTCTCCTAAGGCAATGGCGGCCGCAGCACGGGATTTCTGAAACTGAGGTTGTTTGTTATGCAATGCCTCAATCAGAAGATCATAAGCTGGAGAATGTTTCAACCAACCGAACAATTTCATAACATGAAAATGGGCCCCATAATCATTCCTTGCTTCTTCTTCATAAGTAGCAAAGAGGGCAGCCGGGGCAGATTCTGAATAATGATCAAGAATCGTTTTAGTCGCTAGATAACAACGTCCAAAGTCAGTTTCGTATAATTCTCGTACTAGAAAAGACAAATCCGGTATATCTTCGTAACTATGGACTAAATCTAGAGAATCTGGATGATCCCGCAAAGTTTGCTCTAAATGAGGCTGAATCGTCGCAAAAGTGATTGCACCTGCTGGTATTCCCACTTCCGCCAACATTCTAATGCCCCGTAACCGAAAGACTAAAGATACTGGACATCGGGCAATATGGGGAATAGCATCATAGTAATGGGCATCAATCAAATCCTGAATCGACAACCGCCGCCCCAATACCTTCGGATGTTGCAACATGGCCACCACCTTATCCATCTGGGAATAATCCCCAGTTAAGCGGCAAATAGCAGAAATAGCAGCACTAGCAGTAGGCGCGTCAGCATCATCAACAAATTTACGAATTCTCTCTATAGCAGGCTGATAATTTAACTTTGTCAGAGTGTGAATAATCACCCGATAGGTTTGTCCTGGCTTCTCTAATAACTTAGCCACTTCTTCAAGTACATCTCCATTGTTTGTACCAATTTCACCGATCGCCCAAACAGCATTTTCTACGGTATAGCAATCCGTATCAGCCAGACAAGTATAAATTACTGGTAATGCTTGTACTGCTTGTAGTCGTCCCAAGGTTTCTATAGACTTGCGGCGCACGATGCGGTTATCTAAAATGGGATCATCTTCTTGTACAGCACGAATTAGAGCCTCTATTGCTTGCTCAGTGGGGAAATTAATTAAATGGGAAGCGGCAATGTAGCGCGAATCATTCTCAGTGATCTGAGCTTGAGGCGTATCTAAAATAGCGATCGCTTGAGCTTCTGTCAGATTAAAGAAAGAAAAAAAACGTTTATCCATAAAATTAGTAGGATGCGTTCCCTAACGCATCCACTTCAACAAAATTGGGAAATTTGGGGAAATTTATTAACATTTAACATTATAGCAAAACCGTAAATTTAATTAACCTTGGTGCGTTAGGGAACGCACCCTACGACTTGTTAGGGAACATAACGACTGGATGCGTTAGGGAACGCACCCTACGACTTGTTAGGGAACATAACGACTTGGTGCGTTAGGGAACGCACCCTACGATAACAAGCCTAGAGGGTCTTAACCATCACTTAACATTTAGTCAAGCGAAAAATCAAGAGCCTCCAGACTTGTCTGGAAAATATTATCCTGTTACAAGATCACAAATCTGTCTATTGACTAGGACAGAGAGTTGATCGCATAATCAAGGAGGGCATTGTACTCAGTCAGAGCTTGAGGAGATAAATCACGGGGAGCACAACCGCGATTACGAGCGAAGCTGAGAGCTTCAACATAAGGAGCAGTAGGTAAACCTAAAGCGCGATAGACTTCACGTTGTCCAGCAATACCCCACTCATCAAGAGGACCTGTACCACCTACGATTAAGCTATATTGGATCAAACGCATATAGTGTTTGATATCACGATGACATTTTGCTTTGAAAGTATCGGTAGAATTAGCTTCACCTGCATTATTGAGGTAAGGATATTTCTTGATACAAGCATCATAAGCTTCTTTAGCAACACTGTCGATATTATTGCCGAGTTTTTCAGCAGCTTCTAGACGAGCAGCAGCCCGTTGAATAGAACCTTGTACGGATTCTAGATCGGAAGTGCTAGGAAAACGACCTGCTGCATCAGCAGACGCGATAACGGTGGTAACAACTGATTTCATGTTTTGAGATCTCTCCAAAAATTAGATGTTTTGACGATTAATTAAATTAGCTAATAGCGAGTTGCTATCGGCGTTTACTTAGCTAAGAGCAGAGATAATGCGATCAAAATAGCTAGAGGCTTCAGCAACTAGGGTAGCGCAACGATCTTCGGTGACGATGGAACCCATTTTGCGTAATTTAGCACCAGCAAAAGCTTCACTGGGGGTGTCTTGGATGTGAGCCGCAGCTTGAGCTTTCATGATTTGAACAGCACGCACGGTTGAAGTTGTAGGTACACCTAAAGCTGCATAGGTTTCTTTCAAACCGTTTAAGCAACGATCGTCTAAAACAGACGCATCACCAGCTAAAAGAGCGTAGGTGACATAACGCAAAATGATTTCAGCATCACGCAGGCAAGCAGCCATGCGACGGTTGGGGTAGCAGTTACCACCAGCTTGAATTAAACCTTGGTTTTCGCAGATCATTCCAGCTACAGCATCGGAAACCATGCAGCTGGCATTACTAGCAATTGCATTTACAGCATCTAAACGTCTGTTACCACTAGCAACAAAGGCTCTGAGAGCAGCAATATCAGAAACGGTGGAAGTGCTGGCATCGGCCGCAACTACAGCTCTTGAAAAAGCATCAAGCATTGATTTCTCCTTAACTTTAGACGTTGGACAAAAAATGATTTTCTATCAGAGTTGGTCAGTATTTGTGACTGACTGGGTATGAATATATATTTGGAATGTTACCCTTGTCTCACTCCTTAAAAACAAAGTAATAATTTGTTACTTTTGTCACTAAAAGTACATTTTTGGGCTTGGGGTAAAGTCTCAAGTATAATAAACCTCATGAATATTACACAGTTTGTCGAACATTCCCTGGGACGTTGGCGATCGCAACGCAGCGCGCATCACTTGATTTTCAGTCACTTTGAGGCTGTACAGTCGGTCATTGATATTGTTCCCCTTTCCCCTGATGATGAGGAGGTAATTAACCTCTGTAACTCTTATGATATCGCTCCAAGTCTTGCTGTATCTCCTTTTGGCATGAGTTGGGAAGGAGAGTCAGATTGGGATGATAACGCTCAGGTCAAGGGAAGTTGTATTTTGGTACCAGTACCCGATCCAATTATACCCAATCGGGGTAAGTTGCTACGAGATCAAGGATATGCCGAAACCATTGCAGCAGCAGGTGACTATCATATCACGGAGGATGGAACTTTTGTCTTATTAACAAGCTATGATCGAGCGGCCGCTGAGGAAAAAATCTGGTTTGCTAATCCTAATTTACGGTTTCGAGTTTCTCTGATCAAAACCAGTGAGGGAAGTGGAGTGGTAACAGCATCATTTTCTTCAGAAATTCGCTCACTTTCGGATAATAAAATAGACACTTAAATTATGACTCAAGTTAAAAATAATGACTTAATAACTCTGGCTCAGTGGATGGCCGGTGACTTTAGTAACTATAAACAATCGTTGGAAAATCCACAACAATTTGCTCATATTCGGATCTTTTTTCGTCCCTTACCTTTTGAGTTTTTTAATAGTATTGGCTTTTATTCTGAACAGGTTTATGATCACGATTTATGGACTCCTTATCGTCAAGGAGTTCATCGTTTAATTGATCAAGGAGAGCAAATTTATATTGAAAATTACGGTTTGAAAGATCCCATTCGTTATGCTGGAGCAGCCAGAGAATTAAGCATTCTTAAGACTATTACAGTAGATTCTTTAGAACGCCGCTATAATTGTTCTATGGTTTTTAAACGAGAAGGTGAACTATTTCGCGGTAGTGTAGAACCTGGAAATAAGTGTTTAATTGAAAAAAAAGGTTGTCTAACTTATTTAGTTAGCCAAGTAGAGATTACTCAAACAACCTGGAATAGTCTTGATCAAGGTATGGATGTTAATACTCATCAACAAGTTTGGGGATCATCTTTTGGTTATCTCCAGTTTGAAAAGCGTGAAAGTTTCGCGCTTTGAATTATGCTTTTGAAACTAATATTTTACAAAATCAAGAAAGGGTGTTTCTCCCTACACTCCCGGTAGGGGCGGGTTTTTTGCATAAATCAATGATTCTCACAAAAAAGTTAAATAAACCCGCCCCTACACCACATTTCCTGCTGTGATAGATAGTGGGGTAACGCGCATCGGATTTATTCTTAGAATGTGGCAATATCTTGAGGACGAGAAGGGTTAGTATTAACATCTTCAAGTCTAGCTAAAATTGTTGGTTTGAGCTTCTCAAATTCTTGTCTTAACATTCTTTTGGTAATTTGTGGTTTACCCCCTCGCATCAGTTGACTTTTATCTGACCATTCTTGCAGGTTTTTGCACTGGTTAGGGGCTATATTCGTAGTAAGGACGTGCTGACAACGGTCGGTTCCTTCGACGGGAAAAAATAAAAGCCAATAAGAACCTAATTCTCCTAATAAACGAGCAAATCGCTGACCGGAGGGGGTTTTTAAGTCGAGATAACAGGGTAGCCATCTGGGGCCATGTTCACGATGATAGAGAACCGTTAGCCAGAGTATCATCGGATGGGGACTGGTCATAAACACAAATTGATTGTAACGAATACTCGACATTCGATTGAGGATATCTTGCTGGTCGAGCATCACCCATAAACTAGCAAAAGTTCCCTCTGAGGCCCGCATCACATGGGGAAAAACAATTTTTTGTCTAGGTTTATCTTGAGGCCAAGCCATTTTTAGACAGATATCTTCCGCTTTAGCTAAGGATTTTTTAGCATTGGGAGTATCAGCAATCATGGTAGGCATAGCTACCAGGGTTTCTTGACATGATTCGGGTTGACTCGGTTCTAGACTTTCTAAAGAGTTTAGTAAATCGGTAATAGTTTGAGGACGGTCATTAGAAGCTTTAGCTAAACATTGCATAATCAGCTTTTCTAAAGCCTCTGGGAGATTAAGCTTAGTGGGGAAAGGTTTGGGTTTAGAATAGTGATGGGCTTCATACCAGCCACCAAATGATGAGTTTTCGGGGAAAATAGGCATTTCTCCGGTAAGCATTTCATACATCATGATGCCTAAACTGTAGATATCTGAGCGACTATCTAGTTCTTTACCTTCTATTTGCTCAGGGGAACAATAGGCCAGAGTTCCCATAAACGACTGAGTTTGAGCTTCTCCTGACTGAACTAATTTAGCAATACCAAAGTCGAGTATTTTAACCAATTCTCCTAAAGCCGGATCATGTACTACCAGCACATTACTCGGTTTAACATCTCGGTGAATAATAGGACACATTTCCCCTTCAAACATAATGCCTTTGTGGGCGCATTCGAGTCCAAAACAAATTTGTCGGGTTACTTTGAGAAATCGAGATAGGGATAAAGGACGAAACTTAATAATTTCGCAAAGACTTTCTCCTTGAAGATATTCCATGACATAAAAAGGAATTTCTTTCTCATCAACTCCATAATCTCTAACCCGAACAATATGATTACTTCTTTCTCCCAACAAAGCAGAAATAGTAGCTTCTCGTTCAAATCGTTCTCGCATACGATTATTGAGTAAAGCTTGGGAGAGGAATTTAACGGCGACAGTGACACCACCTAGTAATTTATCTTCTCCCCGATATACTTGGCCCATAGCACCACTACCAACTAATTCTATGAGTTGATAGCGATTAGCCAGTAAACGTTGGTGGCGAGAATCATTCGTTGTACCTGGGCGACTCATAATAATTTGTCAATAATGGCTAAGGTGAGTAATTAACAGTTATCAGTTATCAGTTATCAGTTATCAATTATCAGTTATCAGTTATCAGTTATCAGTTATCAGTTAAAAGTTTTGGTAACTGTTTACTGTTCACTGTTCACTGGTTTAAGGTTAGGGTTGACGTTCTAAAACGGCTTCCATCGTGCTAGTCAGATAATGACCCGCTAAGATGCCACTAGAAAGGTGGTAAGTGTTGTTGTCAAGACGATAGAAGGTTTCAAAGCCACTACGCCGTTGACGGTCGCTTAAGACCCAGTATCGTTGAATAATAGACTCAGGGCCTATCCATCCTTCTCCTTCTACTTGTCCTAATAAACTTTGTTGTAGTACATAAGTATATTGTTGTTCTTCTCCATTAAGGCGGCCACGATATTGAAAGGAAATTTCAGGGCGATCGCTATTAGGAAAGACCAATTTAGTTACCATCGTGAACCAATTATCTTGACTCCAGGCGACAATGGTTCGACCCTTAACAGGTAAGGGCATTTCATTGCGTTCGAGCCAATGTCCTTCAATTGTCCAACGTCCAACTTCCATCAAAAAGCTATGAGCCAACGTTTTGCTCCTTATCTCCTAACAATAATCATCAGATCCTTATATGGAAAAGAGTAACTCTTTCTAGATTTATAATTCCCTAAAATTACAGGAAACTAACAGTTATTTAAAATTCAATTTGAGGTTTCACTTCTGTAGGGGCGGGTTTTTGCCTAAAATTCTCTAATTTTAATCAATCCTTCCGATAAACCCGCCCCTACATACTCATAAGGGAAGATGGACATCACCGAGTAACATTGGTTGTTTGGCCCCTGTTACTTTGGGTAAATTGCCTGGTACACCCTTGACAAACCGCCAATAAGCAAGTACCGCAAAGGCGATCGCTTCTTTATAATCTGCATTCATACCGACTTCATCAGTAGTTAAAATATTGGCCTGGGGTAAGTGTTGTTTTAGTCTTTGTTTTAAGTATAAATTGTGACTTCCTCCTCCACATAAAAGAACTTCATTAATAGGTTGTTTAATAAATTGACCATAACTATCAGCAATAGAAGCGGCGGTAAAGTCGGTAATTGTTGCTAAAAAGTCTTCTTCTGATAATTGATAAGCAAGTGATTCTTGCCAACATTTTTCTAAAAATTCTACGCTAAATAATTCACGCCCGGTGGATTTTGGAGGTTCTTTTTGAAAGAATTCCTGATTTAACCATTGTTTAATTAAAGATTGATTAGGGGTTCCTTTGGCTGCCCATTCTCCATTTTTATCGTAGGTTTTTTGGCCGTTTGTTAATTTTTGAATTGCCAGATCAATTAATACGTTACCTGGGCCTGTATCCCATCCCATAACTTTATTTTCCCAGTCTATTTCTTGACGAGGAGGTAAATAAGTTACATTGCCAATGCCGCCGATATTTTGCACACAACGATAATGATTAGGATGACTCAAAATATAGGCATCTACTTTGGGGACTAAAGGCGCACCTTGTCCCCCGGCTGCCATATCAGCAACGCGAAAATTATTAACCGTAGGAATTTTTGTTAAATTCGCAATTATTGCCCCTCTGCCTAATTGTAAACTATAGCCTAATTCATCTTTTTCTGGGGGACGATGAAAGACAGTTTGTCCATGGGAACCAATTAATTCTATAGGAGTATTATTATTTTTTAGTTGATTAACTGCTTCGACAAAAGAGAAGGCTATCGCTTCATCTAATTGAGCAAATTCTGTCATAGAAAGTTTTTGTTCTGCACATACTTCTAATATTTGATGCCTGAGTTTTTCTGGATAACAATGAGTAATTCCTGCTATAAAATTTATCTTTAAATCTAATTCTGTTCCGGTGATTTTTACTAAAGCGGCATCAATTCCATCTACAGATGTGCCACTCATTAAGCCAAGACAATACATAGATTTACCTTGAGAATTTTGATGCTAATCATTATCATATCACTAAATGACAAAATTTTTGTGGAATAGGCATCTTGTGTGGAATAGGCAATGGGCTTCTTTTGTGGAATGGGCATCTTGCCCGTTTACCCCTGCGGATAATTCAAAATTCAACTTGACTTTTAATACTTTTTACTGTAGGCTATATTTAATTTTGTTGAAATTTTCAAGATTAAATACCTAATAATTTAATGACAAATTCTTCTCGTTTTGAGTTTAATAAGAAACTTTGGCTACGTTTCATTGAAATAGCACAACCTTATTTTTTTCCAGTTGCTGCGGGGCAAACTCGACTTTTTTTCGGATTGATTTTTACTTTATTATTAGGGGTTATTTCTTTCGCTTTCTTCCTGACGGTTGGATTAACTTTTTTAGGTGAAGCTGTTCTTCCTGCTTTTTTTAATAGTTTTGCTAAAGATTTAATTACTGGTATCAACAGTTTATTAAATAGTCCTATTCTTTATATTTCATTAGGCGCATTTTTAATTTTTGCCATAAGTTTTGCTTCTCAGAAACAAAAAATTGAGAATAAATGGATACAATGGTCTTTTCTGGGACTTCTGTTATTTTTATTGTTTGCTGTTAATGGCTTAAATGTGGTTATTAGCTATGCTTTACGGTTAATTCAAACTGCTCTAAATGAGAAAAATGCGCCTGTTTTTTGGCAGTATATAATGGTCATTTTCCTTATTTTTGTGGCTGCCATACCCATCATTACTATTTATCGTTATACTAGGGAAAAATTAGGCTTACTCTGGCGAGAATGGTTAACAAAAAGCTTGTTAGAACGTTATTTTAAAAATCGCTCTTATTATGAGCTTGATTCTAATTCGATTAACCCAGAAATTGACAACCCTGATCAACGTATTAGTCAAGATATTAAATCTTTTACAGGTGTTACTTTAAATTTCCTTTTAGATATTTTATCAGCCATTCTGAGTCTCTTTTCTTTTACAGCAATTCTTTACAGTATTTCTCCAGAGTTAATGTTTGCATTATTAGCTTATGGGATATTGGGAACTCTAGCAGGTATTAAGATAGGCAAACGATTAATTGGTATTAATTATGAACAATTACGTTTTGAAGCTGATTTTCGTTATAGTTTAGTTCGAGTACGAAATAATGCTGAATCTATTGCGTTTTATAGAGGAGAAGAACTAGAACAAGGTCAAGTTATTAAGCAACTGATGGCAGCTATAAAAAACTTTGATTTCTTAATTATATGGCAATCAATTCTTGTTTTATTTCAGAGGGCGTATACTTATATTCCTGTCGTTATTCCTTATCTTATTGTTGCTCCATTGTATCTGTCAGGTAAGTTAGATTTTGGAGCAATTCTTCAAGCTGATGTTGCTTTTTCACAAGTGTTCTCTGCTCTTTCCCTAATTACGGATAATATGAAAGATATTACTGAATTTGCTGCTAGTATTACCCGTTTAGGAGAATTTTATGAATCTTTAGATGATTCTTCTAGTACCAGAAAAATGACAGATGATTTCCAAGTTGAAGTGACTTATATTGATTATGAATACAAGTCTCAAATAGAGCTTAATCAAGTTACTTTAAAAACTCCAAATTATGTAAGAACTCTGATAGAAAACCTTTCGGTTACTATTAATATCCATGATAATTTATTGATTATGGGAGAAAGTGGTTCAGGTAAAAGTTCTCTATTAAGAGCAATTGCTCAATTATGGACATCAGGAACAGGAATTATTCTCTGTCCAAAACCTGAAGATATGTTATTTTTACCTCAACGTCCTTACATGATTGTAGGAACATTAAAGGAACAGTTGCTATATCCTAAACTCAAAGAAAAAATAGATAATAATAAGTTACAAGAAATTTTAGAAACGGTTAATCTACCAAATTTAGTTGAACGTTTTGGGGGATTTGATGCTCAAGAAAACTGGGAAAATACCCTATCTTTAGGGGAACAACAACGGGTAGCTTTTGCTAGAATTCTAGTTAATCAACCTCGCTATGCGATTTTAGATGAATCCACCAGCGCGCTAGATGTTACTAATGAAGAATTTCTCTATCAACAATTATCTCAACAGGGTACAACTTATATTAGTGTGGGACATAGACCGACTCTGTTACAGTACCATCAGCAATTATTAACAATATTTGACGGAGGAACCTGGAAACTCCAAAAGATTGAAGGTTAACTTTAGGGGCAATTCATGAATTGCCCTATTTTACCGGACTTACTATGCTAAACTAATAATTAATAAAAGGCTAAAGCCTAATCCCATAAAAACAAAGTCCGCCTTCGCGGACTAAATGATTCGGTTGCGTAGGCAACCTTTGTTTTTATAGCTTAACTCTTTAGAGTTTAAGAGATTATCTTATTTTTGTTTTTTAGAAAGTTTCCGTTTAAAGAAACTACCAAATCCTAGAGCTATTGCCGAACCTAAAATGGTAAGGGGTTCAGGAACTAATTCTACCTGAATGCGAGCGACCTGATAACCAGGAGCTAGGAAATTTGCATTAGCAAATCGGGGATCTGATAAAATTGGGCCACCAGGAATAAACCCAGAATGAAGGGCAACAATACCGTTCTCGTCAACACCAGTATTAGGGGTCGCTTGTCCAAAGAAAGCTGTATTAGTGGTGCTTTCATCATTGACCTCTGTACCCCCATCAAGAACACTAGAACCTAACACAATAAAGTCAGCACCGATGAAGTTACCTGAATTATCAAAGATAGGATGAGCTAGGGGATTACCATTAGCAATAAAAGCATCATTACTAGGGATAATCATTGAAGCATAGCTGAAGTAACGACTACTAGCTAGGGTACGATCGACTTCAAAGGAAAGACTTGTGGTTTCACCCGGATCAATGACAGGGGCAGCAGGAAAGCCACCTGGGGCAGTTATAGTGCCTTGGACTGTGCCAGCACCAACGGCATTAAACTGGGCAGAGATGGGCCCAGTGTTTCCATCTTCTATCAGAGCTTCAGTACCAGGAAATGCATTTAAGGAGACACCGCGATCATAAATATCAAAGCCACCGTTATGAAAACCTACCCATAGAGGAGTTAAAAAGGTTCCATTGGTAGGAGATAGGTTAGTGATGGTAACTTTCAGCTTGGCAGCAGAGGCAGCAGAGGCAAAAGTTAATAAAGACCCGGCTGTGAGTAGGGTGATCATAGCACGGAGCTTTAAAGACATTGTGAGAGTATTCATATAGATATTTGATCCCTAAAAAAAATCGAATTCATGAGCCATTAAGCTTCAGTAATCTGAATAATTCGTGATAATTTCCTGAGAATATAATAAGAAATTCAAGAAGACTTTGAATAGAAAAAATGCTAGCTAGATATTATACAACTTAGATTCCGCACTTCAAAATGTAGTATTAAAAAATACAGAGCTTTGAAAAGGCAAAAAATTCAGATGGAATAAAGAAAAATTCTCAATCCATCAGATGTTTGGGTGAACTTATCAAATTTAGAATATTTTAACTCGTTGAAAATTAGAAGAAGTCACCACAAACAGAGGAGTATTTCCCCTCCTCTGTGAATATTATTCAACTCTTATCGATTTATTCTTTTTGTTGTATTTGCTTAAAATTATAGATAATATTTTTGACAAGATGCGGGCAAACAACTTAAAATAAAACGTCTTTCTTCCGTTAAATTAACAATCTGTTTTACTTCGTTTAAAATTACAAAATGAATCCCTTGGAAACATTGAAACATCCATCTCAATGTAGGACGCTCTGTTAATTTACCAACTTGATTTTTGACTCCTACCTTGGCTCTTTTTAAACACTTTCTTAGTTCTCTTTGTCCCAAGTTATACAGGAGCAAACAGAAAGACATCAAAAATAACATTGTCTCTATTCTTTCCGGTTTCTCGACAAAAAAACTATCGGCAAAAAATAAAGGATCTTTCAAGAATCGAAATCCTCTTTCAGAAGATTGCTGATTTTTATAAGTTATGAGAATTTCAGTCGGCTCTAATTTATTTTCCTCTACTAAGTTAGTCGCTAAAATAAATCTCCCTGATTCTTTAGTTCTTTTAGCTATCTCTTCATTATTTTTCTGAGCCAGACCAACAATTTTATAAATCGTTTCATTTTTCTTAGAGCAAGCTTCAATAAGTTCAACTTCTATTATTTCAAAAAATCTCAGTTTTTTGTTAATGGCTTTTAATTTATATCTAGCAGATTGGGGATGCTCAAATTCTTCAGATTGTAATTGTTTAAGAAGTTTTTGGCATTTATCTTCTTCTTGTTTGAGTTGTTTTTCTAGTTTCTCTAAGTCACTTTTTTGTCTTTTTTCACTTGATACTATTAACCAAGTTTGCTTGATTCCACCATAAGTTACTATTTCCTCTTTCCAAGTATAACCTTCTAAATGTAGGTGACTTCTTTTCTTTTTTTCGTCATCTGTTATTTCTTCTATTTCTACATTTTGTATTAATTCTTTCGCTTTTTTGAGGGTCATTGGAACCCTAGTTATCCATTTTAAATGTTGGATTAGTTTGAGATTTTCTTGACTATATAAAGCACTATCACAGACCATGATACTGTCAAACTCTATTTGTTTTTTAAATTCTACTAAGATTTTTCCAAATACGGCTTTGTCAGCCTCATTTCCATCTCCAACTCTGACAAATAAGGGTAAGTCTCCATCTTGGGTTGTTATTAAGTCTAAAACGCATTGTTTTAAGTCTGGTCGATGGTCACGAGAGTATCCTTTCTTAATAAAAATTGGTCTTTCTTTTATAATCTTTTCTTCTTGCTCTTTCTCGTATTTTTCTTCACTTTTATATTCTCCATCTAGATGGAATGATGTGGCATCTAAATGGGAATATTTAATCTCTATTTCAAATTTATTTATAACTTCTAAGATAACTTCTATAAAGAGATTATTTAGTCCATATTTATATAATTCATCCATGACTCTCCCAATTTTATCATCATTTATATAATTAGGTTCTATTCCTTCTCCTAATAATTTTTCGACGGCTTTATCTTCAAAAAATTGGCTAAATAAATATAGGGGTCTTGAGACAAATCCTAGTCCATTGATGAGAATGGACTTAACTACCGTGCCTGCTGAGATTTTTTCTCTGACATCTATTCCTAATTTATTATTGATTATTTTGACTATTCCTATTTCATCAATTAATCCGGCTACTATGCCTAAATGGTCTATATTTTTAACTTCTATTTCTTCTAGATAAGACACTTTTTCGTTTTTCTTTATGGTGGATAACTCAAACAATTATCTCATCTTTTTGCCTCATCTTCTTTAAGCAATTATACTTAGAACAAATTAGAAAAGACTGTAGTATTTAATACTACTTTTTTGAAGTGCGGAATGTGGGATACAATTAATAGGTTAAAAAATCAATGAAAATATAAATATTGTGAAAACAGGATTTTTAATCTATTTTTTAAGTTAGTCAACAAATTTTAAGCCAAAGTCTTTCTACTGTAATAATGGTAAAAATAAGGTGACAAAATAGTAAACTAAAGGGGCTGTAAAAACATAACTATCCGTTCTATCTAAAATACCTCCATGACCTGGAATTAACTGTCCTGAATCTTTTACTCCAGCATCTCGTTTCATCATCGATTCAGTTAAATCCCCTAATAAGCTAACAATCCCAATTAATACTCCTAATAACATTCCTGTCATATACCAATAGGGCCATTCCAGATACCAAGCCCCAATTTCTGCGACAATAACACTGCCTAATATTCCAAAAAATGCCCCTTCTACTGTTTTTTTCGGACTAATATCTGATAAGCGAGTTTTCCCTAACCATTTTCCCATAATATAAGCCCCAATATCAGCAGCCCAAATACAACCAAACGCTAAAAAAGTAACGGTTAAAGCAGGAGGAAATAATTTAGGATGAGTCCAAGACTCCGGCCAATATCCCATCAAGTGTAAGTTACTACTAGCAATGTCTATGGTAGGGACAGGATGAGTAAATCCTACTCGTAATCTTACCCAATAACTCGGCAAATATCCTCCATAAAATAATCCTAAAATAGAGGTTGAAATATCAGCAATGGTGGCTAATTTTGGTTGGAATAACAGATAAAAACAAATCAAGGCCCCAGTCAAAGGAAATAGGGCATCTGTAAGGGAAGAAGCCACCGCAGAGGTAATGAGTAATATTTGAGACAGAACAAGGGTTGTTTTCCCTGCTGGTGCAATGCCTTTAGCTCTTACTAACTGAAAGTATTCTAACTGTCCCAGGAAGACAATGACACAAAATCCCAGGGTAAAATACCATCCTCCGATAATAAGCATTGCCAAAGCAAGGGCTAGAGCAACAATTGTACTGACAATGCGAGTCCAGGGCATAAGTAACCGTAAGAGTTAAATGGGAAGTAAGGTAAGCACGATGTTAAGAATTCTTTATGAAAGGTTAACAAATTATGCTACCTAAATTGTATAAATTTCCTTGAATTCTTGGTAGTCCCATTTTTATTCCCTTAAAATTTCTCTCCACTTAGGATAAAAATAGGGTCAACGGCCGCAAAAGTTTGATTTATCCCTCGCGTTTCTAAACGGTTGATGCCTGATTGTACTACTTCTATGTTACGCGCTTGTAATTCGGATAATCCTTCAGAGATGAGATATAAAGTTTCTAAATTTCCGGCTGTGGCGACTAAACGTCCTTCTGGCTTTAAATATTGCCAAACTTTGAGTATTATCTCTTTAATGGGACGACCTCCTTCGATACACACCCTATCGGGTAGGGGTTGTAGTTCCCCTAGACAGTCGGGGGCCTTTCCTTCAAAGATTTTGACGTTCTCGACTCCAAAGCGATCACAATTTTGCCGAATTAATTTAACTACATCTTCGTCCCGTTCTACGGCAATAATGGTATTTTCTGGGCAAAGTAAACCTATTTCTACAGGAATTGTTCCAGTTCCTGCGCCAATATCCCAGATGACTGAGTTTGATTTAAGTCTGAGGGCAGAAACCAGCAATAGACGTACTTCGCGTTTACTTAGAGGAATACCTGGTAAACGTTCAAATAGTTCGTCAGGAATGCCAGGAGTTTTGTAGGGCCAAAGCATGATTATAAGGTGGGGAGGAGAAAAGATTAATTAGGGTTGCGACATTAATTATAAAACCCTTTATGATTTAATAAAGTATCAACATAAAAAGAAAGACTAAAGTTATTCTATGCCTCAAATTTCTTTGGTGAAGCCTAAAAATTTTACAGCCTCTATTTTTTCTGGATTATGGAGTTTTTGGAAGTTTTCCCGTCCTCATACCATTTTTGGCACGAGTTTAAGTGTTTTATGTTTATATTTTATTGCTTTGCCAGCTACTAATAATGTTATTAATTTAAGTAATTTCGTTTATTTATTAGGGGCTTTAATGGCTTGTTTATGTGGCAATATTTATATTGTAGGATTGAATCAATTAGAAGATCGAGAAATTGATCAGATTAATAAACCTCATTTACCTATTGCTGCGGGAGAATTTTCGGTTAAACAAGGCATATTAATTGTTGCAATTACAGGTATTTTATCCTTAGTATTAGGTTTTATTTTTGGTTGGTGGTTATTGGCAACTATTGGCATTAGTTTAGTCATTGGGACAGCTTATTCTTTGCCACCTATTCGTCTGAAAAGATTTCCTTTTTTTGCCGCTTTATGTATTTTTACTGTAAGGGGTTTAATTGTTAATCTAGGATTATTTTTGTATTTTACCAGCCGTCTCAGTAATACTGCTTTTTTGCTTCCTTCTATTTGGATTTTAACTGGTTTTATTGTAGTATTTACTGTAGCGATCGCCATTTTTAAAGATGTTCCAGATCTCGAAGGTGATAAACAATATAATATCATAACTTTTACTTTATTACTAGGAAAATCTAGTATTTTCAAGATAACTTGTGGCATCATTATTTTTTGTTATTTGACCATGATTGTGATAGGAATATTTCAGATATCTGGTATAAATTCTTGGATTTTAATATCTTCTCACCTTAGCTTATTAGGGTTAATAATTTGGCGTAGTCAAGGAGTTGATTTAGACAATAAAGGAGAAATTACTCAATTTTATCAGTTTATTTGGAAACTCTTTTTCTTAGAATATTTCCTGTTTCCTACCGCTTGTCTTTTCTCTTAAACAATTATCCATTATCTAATGATGTCTAATTTTGATTCTCTTGAACAGTCCCTAAAACATTTTTTTGGTTACGATACTTTTCGTCCAGGACAGGCTAAAATTGTCGAAGAAGCTCTACAAAATAGAGATTTATTAATTATTATGCCCACAGGAGGAGGCAAGTCTTTATGTTTCCAACTGCCGGCCCTTCTGAAACCAGGATTAAGTGTAGTTGTCTCTCCTTTAATTGCCTTAATGCAGGATCAAGTAGATTCTTTATTAGACAATGGAATTGGGGCGACCTTTCTTAATAGTACCCTAAGTTGGGAACAATTACAATCACGAGAACAAGCTATTATTAAAGGTAAAATTAAATTACTTTATGTGGCCCCAGAAAGATTATTAAATGACAAATTTCTTCCTTTTCTTGATTTTATTGCTTCTAAAATAGGACTATCTGCTTTTGCCATTGATGAGGCCCATTGTGTATCAGAATGGGGTCATGATTTTCGTCCAGAATATCGACAATTAAGACAACTGCGTAAACGATATCCTCAAGTTCCTGTATTTGCTTTAACTGCCACAGCAACTAAACGAGTTAGAGAAGATATTGTACAACAATTAAATCTCAGAGAACCAGGAGTTCATCTTGCTAGTTTTGATCGACCTAATTTATATTATGAAGTAGTTCCTAGATCTGGTAATAATTATC
The DNA here is from genome assembly GCF_003864295.1 of Aphanothece sacrum FPU1. NCBI lineage: Bacteria > Bacillati > Cyanobacteriota > Cyanophyceae > Chroococcales > Aphanothecaceae > Aphanothece > Aphanothece sacrum. The sequence goes on from NZ_BDQK01000013.1 coordinate 435,952, forward strand.
TTGAATTAGTTAAATATGTTCGCCGTCAAAAAGGGTCAGGAATTATTTATTGTTTTAGTCGTAAAATTGTTGATGAAGTAGCTTTTCTTTTACAAGAAAATGACATTAAAGCTTTACCTTATCATGCGGGATTAAGTGATGAAACCAGAAGTAGTAATCAAACTCGTTTTATTCGAGATGATGTTCAAATAATGGTAGCTACCATTGCTTTTGGTATGGGAATTAATAAGCCAGATGTTCGCTTTGTTCTTCATTATAACTTACCTCGTAATTTAGAGAGTTATTATCAAGAATCAGGACGAGCAGGTAGAGACGGAGAACCAGCAAAATGTACCCTATTTTTTAGTTTATCAGATTATAAGAAAATTGAATTTTTAATTGAACAAAAAAGCAGTGCAGCAGAACAAAAGATTGCTCGTCAACAGTTAAGTCGAGTCATAGATTATGCAGAAGGTACTGACTGTAGACGCACCATTGTTTTACGTTATTTTGGAGAAAGATTTCCGGGTAATTGTGGTAATTGTGATAATTGTCTTAACCCTAAACCAATAGAAGATTGGACAATTGAAGCCCAAAAATTTCTCTCTTGTGTTGCTCGTTGTCAACAAAAATTTGGTATGATTCATATTATTGATGTTTTAAGAGGGTCAAAAAAGCAGAAAATAGAACAATATGGACATCATTTACTCTCAACTTATGGCATTGGTAAAGAAAGAAGTGTTAACGAATGGAAAATGTTAGGACGTTCTTTAATTCATCAAGGATTAGTAGATGAAACCACAGATGGTTATCCCATTCTTAAACTCAATAAAAAGAGTTGGGAAATATTCCGAAATGAGCGCAAAGTCGAGATTTCTATTAGTGATTCTTCTGCTTCTAAAGCCTTAGAAAATTATAATCCTAGAGCAGCAGAAAGTGATTTATTATTAGAACGTTTAAAACAGTTACGCAAGTATATTGCCGATGCTAATCGAGTTCCTCCCTATGTGATTTTTGCCGATTCAAGTCTGAGATTAATGTCCCATATTAAACCTCAAACCGTAGAAGATTTTCAGAAAATTTCTGGTGTAACTCAATATAAAGCTGAACAATATGGAGATAATTTTGTTTCAGAAATAAGGTCTTTTTGTCAAGAGCAAATATTACCTATTTCTTTGCCTTCTCGCAGTAATATGACTACCCTTGAACTCTATCAACAAGGATTAAGTATTACAGAAATTGCCCAAAGACGAGGATTGAAAGAAAGCACAATTTATTCTCATATATCAGAACTTATTGAAATGAATCAACCTATAGATATTAATCAATTTGTATCACCCGATAAACAAGCCATTATTATTGAGGCACTTACAACCCTTCAAGAATCATCTTTAACCCCCATTAAAACCTATTTAGGAGACAATTATAGTTATAGTGAAATTCGCTTAGTTATGGCTTGGCATAGACGACAAAATAATGGATAATTAACAATGATTAGTTATTGCTTCTAACTTCTGCTATAGTGCTTATATATGAAACTTTTAGTATCCCCAAACGAGAGAAAATTCAATGTTACGACTTGAACACATCAGCAAAATTTACTCTACCGGAGAGGTATTAAAAGATGTCACCTGGGAAGTTAAACCAGGCGATCGCATTGGTTTAGTTGGGGTTAACGGGGCCGGAAAATCCACCCAACTTAAAATCATTATGGGGGATATTGAACCTACTTCTGGGGAAATTATTCGGCCTGCTAGTTTACATATTGGTTATCTAACGCAAGAATTTGAAGTTGAACCGAGTCGAACCGTACAAGAAGAATTTTGGACAGTTTTTACGGAAGCAAATAAGGTACATCAAGCACTAATTCATGTGCAACAAGCGATGGAAACGGCAACTCCAGAAGAACTAGATAAACTAATTCATAAATTGGATTCTTTACAACGACAATTTGAAGCTTTAAATGGTTATGAATTAGATTCTGTAATTGCTAAAATTCTGCCAGAAATGGGGTTTAAAATAGAAGATAGCGATCGCTTAGTCAGTGCCTTTAGTGGGGGTTGGCAAATGCGAATGAGTTTAGGAAAGATTCTCCTGCAAAAACCTGATATTTTATTATTAGATGAACCGACAAATCATCTCGATCTAGAGACAATTGAATGGTTAGAAAAATACCTCAAAGGTCTTAATACTCCGATGGTCATTGTCTCTCATGATAGGGAATTTTTAGATCGTCTTTGTACCCAAATTGTGGAAACAGAACGGGGAGTTTCTACCACTTATCTGGGTAATTATTCAACCTATCTTGAACAAAAAGCATTCAATCGTGAGATTCAACAAAATACTTACGAAAGTCAGCAAAAAGAAATCGCAAAACAACAGGTATTTGTTGACCGTTTCCGGGCTAGTGCTACTCGTAGTACCCAAGCAAAAAGCCGCGAAAAACAACTTGATAAAATGGAACGGGTTGATGCACCTATCAATGATCTAAGGGGTTTACGTTTTCAATTTCCTCCTTCTCTTCGCAGTGGTCAAGAAGTAGTTATAATTGAAAATTTAGTGCATATTTATGATGAAAATATTCTCTTTTTAGAGGCATCATTATTAATTGAAAGAGGCGATCGCATTGCATTTTTAGGACCAAATGGTTGCGGAAAATCTACTTTACTCCGTTTAATTATGAATCTGGAAACGCCTACAGATGGGTTAATAACATTGGGTAAACATAATGTTATTCCTGGTTATTTTGAGCAAAACCAAGCAGAGGCTTTAGATTTAACTAAAACAGTTATTGATACCATTCATGATGAAGTTCCCCAGTGGAAAAATGTAGAAGTTCGCTCATTATTAGGGCAATTTTTGTTTACGGGGGATAGCGCATTTAAAAAAGTAGAAGCCTTAAGTGGAGGTGAAAAAGCCCGACTTGCTTTAGCTAAAATGTTGTTGACTCCGGTTAATTTACTAATTCTTGATGAACCGACCAATCATTTAGATATTCCGGCGAAAGAAATGCTAGAAGAAGCACTTTCTAAATATGATGGAACCGTATTATTAGTGTCTCATGATCGTTATTTCATCTCAAAAGTTGCTAACAAGATTGTAGAAGTTCGAGATGGAGATTTAGTCGTTTATCCAGGAGATTATCATTATTATTTAGATAGATTAGAGGAGGAAAAACAGAAGGCAGAGGAAGAACAAATAAGGGCTGAAAAAGAAGCAAAAGCTGCCGCTAAACGGGCTAAAGAAAAAGCTAAAAAAGGTAAGAAGTAATAGGATATAACAGTCCTGACTCATTTTTGAGAAGTGGCACGCCGCATCTTGCCTGTGAGATGTGTTAAATTCTATCAACCTACTTAATATTCCCCATAAAAATCATCATCCAAAATTTGTTGAAAGGTAAAAGGACATTGACTCGGATATTCAGATTCATTGGGCATACGAATACCAAAAGATGTCCTTTTTCCTTCTTTTATAGCAATATCTCGGCCATCGGTATAAGCTTCTTGTAAAATAGTGGGTAAATAAGCTTTTAGAGAAGGAGTTTTAGAAAGTTGCTTTTTGATTCGTTTTCGATGTTCAATTACTGAATTATACCAACTATTTTTCATGGTTTCTGGTGCATCTGCTTGAATATTTAATTTTAATAAATGTGCCAACAAAATCATTAAATTACTTTCTAACGCATTCTTCTCAGCTTTCCCCAAATCTCTTAATTCCTCAATAAGATTAGCAATATCTAAAGACTCAAATTCCTGGTTTGCTAATTGTTCAATGGTTTGTTCTATCCATAAATTAAAGTCTTTTTCGTAAAGTTTTGTACTCATTATAAATCCCTTTTTAAAAAGCAAATTATCGAAAATTAATCAAGTAGGGGCATATGTAGGTTGGGTTGAACGATAGTGAAACCCAACACAGGGGTTTGGTTGGGTTTCGTTCCTCAACCCAACCTACAAACTGCGATAACTCCTAACTCATATGAAATGGAAAAAAGAATGCTACATAAGTCCTCTAGGGGCGGGTTTATCTAATATCCTGGTTAGAAGCATAAACTGTTGTAAAAACCCGCCCCTACACCCGACCTTATTTGTAGCAAACATTTAGCGATTCCATATCAGGTTGTTGGGTTTCGTTCCTCAAACTTAGGTTGTTGGGTTTGGTTCCTCAACCCAACCTACAAGAGGGTATCAAAACCCTAAAAATAGGGGTAAGATATATCTCACCCCCGCCTGATCAATTTTCACTAAATTTAATTACCACCAGAGTAAATTAACGGACAGTTCCAATTAATTGATCAACCCGAATAGGCTTCATGAAATAGAGTTTTAAGAATTGCACTCCATTAGACACAAAAGCAGGTAATTTTTGCAAGAATTTGATGGGTTCAGCACTATTAGAAGCATCAATTTCCCGTAATCTTTCGTTATTTTTGATGCAGATTTCCAAGGTTCCATAGAATTCAGGATTTTCTACATCTAACATCACAGGGAAAACTCTTCCAGCAGTTTCATTGGTTTTCTCAATGACATATTTATCATAACTTCGTGCATCTAATCCCAGAGACGCATAAAAATCAGACCGTTGAATATCATTAAGATACATGGTCGCAAATACAGACAACAGGAAGAAACGACACCATAGACGGGCTTTCCAATCATTTAAAATATCAGGACTAGCCTTCATAATGGCATCAAAAAAGTCGCCGTGACGGTTTTCATCCTGACACCAATTTTCAAAGAAATGGAAAATGGGATAAACTCTGTTTTCGGGATGTTGTTCTAAATGACGATAAATGGTAATATAACGCCAGTAACCAATTTTCTCAGATAAATAGGTCGCGTAAAAGATGAATTTAGGCGCGAAGAAAGTGTATTTACGACTCTTAGTTAAAAAGCCTAAATCTAGAGACATATTAAAATCTGACAATGCTTTATTAAGGAACCCCGCATGACGGGCTTCGTCACGAGACATCAGATTAAAACACTCAGCTAAGACAGGACTTTTTCCTTTTAAACGTCTGCCTAATTCTTTGTAGAGAAGGAACCCCGAAAACTCCGCCGTACAGGAACGTTCTAAAAATTCCACAAACAAGCGACGGGTATCCCCATCAATATGTTCCCATGATTGATCAAACAATTCATTGCGAATGAAGTGATGACGGTTGTAGTCAGTGCGAAATTCTTCGAGAATGGCTTGTAATTCCTCTTCGTTGACTGAAATGTCCATCTTGGCCATCGCGTCAAAGTCTGTGGTATAAAAGCGAGGGGTGAGAATGGTTTCTTTAGCAGGAACTTTGATACCTGGGCGTAGTTCCTCAAACTCAGGTTTTTGAAGGGTATTGACCATAGCTTGTTTAAAGGGATTTTTCTTTAATCGGATAGAGTCAGCAACAAAAAGTTACTTTATTTTGGCCTTGTTAGACGCGGCTTGTATCATAGTTTATCAGCCTCTAGGTCAATATTGAGCTTTCTTTTTATTAAGAGTTACAACACAATGTCAAGTTATGTTAAAAATAAGGTCATTAACTAATAAATAAGGTAAGTATTTTTCCGTGAATGGGAAACTTGACCAAAAAAATCCGACCGATAGAGCCAACATATTGATACCCTAGTGAATAGTCCGATTAAATAAGGGTTTTGCTTTAGCCGCTTGTTTAGGAAATTTATGTCTAATATTGATGATCGCTTTGAAATAAAATTTTGGGGGGTTAGGGGGAGTATTCCTTGTCCTGGAACCGAAACCGTCCGTTATGGGGGGAATACCTCTTGTGTAGAAATGCGTGTGGGAAAAGAACGCTTAATTTTTGATGGGGGGACAGGACTGCGAATTTTAGGACAGTCAATGTTATCAGAAATGCCTCTTATGGCCCATTTATTTTTTACTCATTCTCATTGGGATCATATTCAAGGATTTCCTTTTTTTATTCCTGCTTTTATTAAGGGAAATAAGTTTAATATTTATGGTTTACCGGCCCCCAATGGAGCAACAATTAAACAACGTCTTCATGATCAAATGTTGCATCCTAATTTTCCAGTTCCTTTACAAATTATGCAAGCAAATTTAGAATTCTATGATATAGAAGCTGAAGGAAAAATTACAATTGGGGATGTTATTATTACCACAGGAAAGTTAAATCATCCAGGGGAAGCATTAGGGTATCGTGTTAGTTGGAAAGGTTCAACAGCCGTTTATATTACGGATACAGAGCATTTTCCTGATCGTCTTGATGAGAATGTTTTAAGATTAGCACAAGATGCTGATGTGTTAATTATTGATACTACTTATACTGATGAAGAATACTATCAGAAGGGTTCTAGTAAAGTGGGATGGGGTCATTCTACTTGGCAAGAAGCGGTTAAGATAGCCAAAGCTGTTAATGTTAAAAACTTAGTTCTTTTTCATCATGATCCTGCCCATAATGATGATTGTTTAGATCGTATTGGAGAACAAGCAATATCAGTATTTCCTAATACTGTCTTAGCCAAAGAAGGATTAATAATTAAATTAAAACATCCCTTATCATAATCATTGTTACTATTTTAAAATTAAATTAATCGGTTATACCAAACCTAGTATGTAAAACCATGCCACAATAAAAAGTTTATAAAGGATGTTGTTTAGGAATGCCAACCTGACGGGGAAATTGAGGGGGAGTTTTAACAATTTTTTGTATATAAATAAAATGACGGACACTTTGAGTTAGTGGGGTTTGTAAGGGTCTAATTAAAGCCATTTTACCCCCTAATTGTTTTAATGCTAATTCAAGTTTTAAGGTTTCTTCTTCTTGCCAATGTCCTCGATATAATATAGCAATTCCCCCTATTTTTAATAAGGGTAAGGCATATTCAGCACAAATAGAAGGTTCTCCTACTGCTCTAATTAAGGCTATATTATAATTTTCTCGATAGTGTTTAGTTTGTCCAATTTCTTCTGATCTTCCGTTTAAAGTTTGACAATTTTTAAGTTCTAAAATCGGCAAAAGACAGTCAATAAAATTAACTTTTTTGCGCGTTGAATCTAATAAGGTAATTTGCCAATTAGGAAAAGCGATCGCAATGGGAATTCCAGGAAATCCGGCTCCGGTTCCAATGTCAATAACTTGTAATAAATTGTTAGGATTAACTAAATCTATGCCGATAACACCTGCTAAAGAATCCCAAAGATGTTTTTCCCAAAACTCATTAGGATCAGTAATTCGAGTGAGATTAATTTGGCGATTAGCTGCTAGAATTTCTTGATATAATCTTTGGTATTGTTCTTGTTGTTGTTGATGAGGTTGCCATCCTAATGTTTGCTGCCAAATTTCATTAAATTCTGGTAAGGTTTCATCGTTCATGACCGTAGACATTGATTTTATTTAACTGATAAGAACTTGATTATACTGTAATTTTGTGTCAGACAAAACACGGTAAATTGGCTCATAGTTAAATACTTTAATCACTGAACCTTCAGAAACAAAAGCAAGACTAGGTCGTAGATAACCAAAAGCAAAAATAACTTGATCTTGATATCCTTGATCGTTATCACATACCCAGACGGTCATTAATTTTTTGTTGATAAAAGATTCACACCAAGAAGGACTATTTGTTATGTACTTATCAACTTTATTCTCTTTGATGATTTTTATTTCATCTGTATCAGATATTGGTAAGAGAATAATTGTTTGTTCTAGAAAAAGTAATTTCACTTGTTCTAGACAGAGTTCATTTCCACCAAAGTCTTTGTCTTCAATAACTGTGACTCCGGTTAAGGTTTGTCCAATGGGAAATTTATTGTTTATCAAATTTCTCACAAAAAAAAAGTTTCACAAGCATTGTACCAGTGAAACGCTTCTTTGTCAGTCTTATTATCTAAACAACAACAAAGGAACTATCAGTTAAGTTGAGATTGGCAGAAACATCCTGAATAATACCAATGAGTTCTCGACGGGCTGTTACTCCTGGATCGTACAACACAGCAGCATTAATTGATCCTTGTGAAGTTGTATAAAAATCAAGCTTATAATACTCAATGGGGCCATGTAATTGAATAACATCTTGATCAGCTTGGAAATCAGTAATCAAAGCATAATCAAATTCACCCAGAGAAACCGGATCACCATCATCATAATAGACTTTATTGGCATCTCCTAAGATAAAGCGATCGCCACCAGAACCTCCTGTTAAAGTATCTTGTTCAAAAGCACCACCTAAGCTAATATTAGCCCCAATTAAAGTATCATTCCCGTCTCCACCAGAAAGCAGGTCACTTCCTGCGTCACCAAAAAGCTTGTCCCGTCCCTGGCCACCAGAAATAGTGTCTTGGCCTAAACCTCCACTAAGGACATCATGGCCATTACCACCTTCAATATTGTCGTTTCCGTCTCCACCAGCGATGCTATCTTGCCCCTGGCCACCAAAAAGGGTGTCATTGCCTAAACCACCACTAAGAACATCATTTCCTTGTTGTCCAGAGATAACATCATTTCCTGCGTCACCAGTAATGACATCACTACCACTACCACCGTCAAGGTTGTCGTCTCCGTCTCCTCCTGAAATGGTGTCGTGTCCTTGTTCTCCTAAAATGGTGTCATTACCTAAACCACCACTCAACTGATCATTGCCATTTCCACCTGAAATATCATCATTGCCTTCATCACCAGAGAGGGTGTCGCTTCCGTCTCCACCTGAAATGGTGTCATTGCCTAAACCACCACTGAGGTCATCATTACCCTGATCTCCTGAGATAAAGTCATTTCCTGCGTCACCAGTAATGACATCATTACCTAAACCTCCTTCTAGACTATCATCTCCATCTCCACCAGAGATGGTGTCATGTCCTTGTCCGCCAAAAATTGAATCATTACCACCGAGGCCCGAAAGATCATCATTCCCTTGGAAACCGTAAATGATATCTCTGCCATCCGTACCAACTAAAATATCATTTCTTCGGGTTCCGTTAATGATATTAGGAGGAGTATTAATAACTGGGCCAGGAATAGGAAACGGATAAACAGGAAAAGGCGGGAACGTTGTTATGATAACTCCTGTTACATTGTTATAGTTTCCTGGTGGCAAATCTATCAAAGGGGTAAAAATCTGATTGTAGAGACTTTCATAATCATTTTGTTGATAAATAAAGGAAGAATCTGTCAATTGTAAAGTTGGGGAAACATTCTCCAAAATACCAATTAATTCTCCTCTGGCAGCAACTCCTGAATCATAAACAATGTCTGCTTTAATTGTGCCATCACTTGTAGTGTAGAAATCTAAGCTATAAAGTTCGGCTGACCCATTGAGTTCAATAACATCTTGACCAGGGGTAAAATCAGTAATTAAAGCATAGTCTCCACTTCCTGGCGTGGTGGCATCATTATCATTGTAATAAACATGATTTTTGTCCCCTAAAACAAATAGATCTTGATCCGCTCCTCCTGTTAAGATATCTTGTTCAAAAGTGCCAAATCCTGATGTGGGGTTAACTCCTATTAAGACATCTTGTCCACTGCCACCAGAGACACTATCATAGCCGTCATGACCAAAGATTAGATCGTTACCTTCACCTCCATCAATGGTGTCATTTCCTTTATCACCAGAGATAGCGTCGTTGCCGATGAGTCCCGAAATATTATCATTTCCGCCTCGACCATCAATAACATCATGTTCTGATGTTCCTATTAGAATTTCACCATCATTAGTGCCAATAATGATCGTAGAAAAGGGGATAGGAATGTTTACTGTATTATTAGGCATGGTTTTTTCTTTTCCCTTACAAGTTTTGTTGTAATCGCCAGAAAAATGTTGTTTAGGATGTAATTTTGGGCTTAAAAAAGTATAGGGAACAGAAAAGTCCTAAATTTTATTTCAACTTATCTGCGGTTTCTTACTATGTAGTATAGCAAATGAATAATAAATGTGTCAATACATTGTTATTGATTTTGGCTCTCCCGTACCTGTGGTGATAAGTAAAGCTTATAATTCGTAGGCTTAGCAAACATTTCCGGCGTAATCTCTGGACAATCTGATAAATCAATATCTTCATCACTCATCGCATCCAATCGTTGCCAATCAGTTTGAGAGTTGCTCGAAGTAGGTTCGTTCTTCATATTTCGTCGCTTTTCTTGCAGAAATAATACGGGTCTTCAACCTTTCGCGCATAATCATTTTGCCAGTTGCTACTCACAACTTCCGCGACAAATTTAATTGAACTACCCAGAGTTAGGATCGACTGGTCAGACCAAAGCAGTTCTTTAGTAAGTTAGTTTCGATCAACAACGGCAACATCAGGTCTAAATGCTGTCATATCAGTATTAGAAGGGCACAATAGTCCCCTCTGAAGCACAAACCAAGGTAAACCTATTCCGTCGATCTCGACACAGATCTTTGTAGTAATGAAAGCGGCAACTTCCTCATTTTGGCCAGTTGGTTCCAAGTCGAATACTTCTCCATCAATCAGTTCATAGCGGTTATCACCACCATAACAGGCGAGAAACTCATCAAAGTTAAGCGGTTTCTGTTGTATTTGTTGGCCGTTCGGCGTTGCCGTCCCGGAGGGAATCCCAATGGTCATAGGTCAATTTAGCCCAATTAATGCCTTCAGTCTAAGCTAAGACGCATTTAAAATGGTTATAGAGAATTTTAGTACAAAAGCTCAAGCTCTTTCTCCCTGCTCCCTTGCCGTCTCAACTACCAATTTAGATTCGTGACAGCTTAGCACCACGTTCTTAACAGAAGCTCTAAGTTAGCAATAAGCAGAATGAGGGCATAAAATATAAACCCTCATTCTTAATTTTTACATACCCATAATTTCGTAACCCGCATCCACATAAATCACTTGTCCGGTGATGCCACTAGCGAGGTCACTAGATAAAAATGTAGCAGTATTTCCTACTTCTAATTGAGTCACTGTACGCCTTAATGGGGCAACCGCTTCTACATGATGAATCATATCAAGAATACCCCCCACTGCCGAAGCCGCTAAAGTGCGAATTGGCCCAGCAGAAATAGCATTAACTCGAATATTTTGGGGGCCTAATTCAGCCGCTAAATAACGTACTGTCATTTCTAATCCGGCCTTAGCAACTCCCATTAAATTATAATTAGGAATTACCTTCACTCCCCCCACATAAGTAAGAGTAACAATACTGCCTCCTTCACTCATTAAAGGTTTAGCATACTTAGCCATATTTCCTAAAGAAAAAGTACTAATTTCTAAGGACTGAGTAAACGATTCTCTGGAAATTCCCGAAAAATCACCGCTTAAGCCTTCCTTATCCGCAAAAGCTAGACAATGGATGAGAATATCGAGTTTACCCCAAGTTTCCTCTACTACTTTAAATGTTTCTTCCATCTGGGCCTCATCTTGTACATTACAAGGCACGAAAATAGAAGGATTCAGAGGTTCTACAACTTCTCGGACTTTTTTCTCAAAACGGCCCTTTTCATCCGGTAAATAGGTAACACCGAGGTTTGCACCCGCTTTATGAAGTTGTTGGGCAATTCCCCAAGCAATCGAGCGATTATTAGCAATTCCTGTTACTAGAGCGTTTTTTCCCGTTAAATCTAACATAGTTTATTCAGCAATTGTACAATTTTGAGTCAATTAAGTTACCCCGTTCTAAATATGGATGGTTATAATCATTGACAGAACAGGGTACTTGTTATCCTCATAGAAACATTGTCAAGCAAAACGTAGCACAAACCTCTGAAGATACGCTAAAGTGATGTGTCTATAGTTGACGATTAAGTTATTCATGCTGTTACAATGGTTCATTCTCCTGTTAACTTTAAGTGAAGTCTAATGGAACTATCTCTGCCACAAGATAAACCCCTAGCAGCCGTCTTTCGTCGAATTGGAGGCGGCCCGTATCCTCCTGTTGTCGAAGCGTTTGAACGGGGTAAGACAATCTTTTTTCCGGGTGATCCGGCCGAGAGAGTCTATTTTTTACTTAAAGGTGCGGTCAAGCTTTCTCGTGTTTATGAAGCAGGAGAAGAAATAACGGTGGCTTTATTGAGGGAAAATAGTGTATTTGGTGTTTTATCCCTGATTACTGGCCAACGTTCTGATCGCTTTTATCATGCGGTGGCTTTTACCCCAGTAGAATTACTTTCTGCTCCTATTGAGCAAGTGGAACTGGCCTTAAAAAATAATCCCGATTTGTCAATTTTAATGCTTCAGGGGTTATCATCTCGCATTCTACAAACAGAAATGATGATTGAAACCCTGGCCCATCGTGATATGGGTTCCCGTTTGGTCAGTTTTCTCTTAATTTTATGTCGAGATTTTGGCGTACCCACCACTGATGGTATCCGTATTGATTTAAAATTGTCTCATCAGGCGATCGCTGAAGCAATTGGTTCTACCCGTGTGACCGTGACCCGTTTATTGGGGGATTTGCGTGAACAAGAAATGATTTCTATTCATAAGAAAAAGATTACAGTTCATAACCCTGTCGCTCTTAGTCAACAGTTTACTTAATATTCTGTGTTCACCACTAATCACCCATGACCAGTGCTTATATTTTAATTGCAGCAATTTTAATCTTGGGTGGCTTAATTGCAGCATTAGGCGATCGCTTAGGAACTAAAGTCGGTAAAGCTAGAATGCGTATCGGCAACTTGCGTCCTAAGCAAACTGCAATTTTAGTGACAGTGATGACGGGAACCCTAATTTCTGCTTCTACCCTAATTATTCTTTTTACCTTGAGTAAATCGTTACGAGAAGGGTTATTTCAACTTGATGAAATTCAAAAACAATTACGAACAGCTAAGGGAGATTTAGAAAGGGTTGCTAATGATAAACAAGATATTGAGAAACAGTTATATACGGCTAAGACGGAACAAAAAACAGTTCAAAAACAATTAGAATCTATTAATCAGAATTTTACCAAAGCTCAACAACAACTGAAAACGGTTGTTAGTCAAGGGAAAAAACTACGAGAGGATATTCAAACATTACTCAAAGAAAGAGAAGAACTGGTTCGCAATAAAACTCAACTTGATCAACAAATTAGCCAACTACAATCAGAAATTCGTAATCGGGATACAGAAGTTAAAAGAGGTAAGACAAAAATTTCTGCTCAAAATCGTGTTTTACAAGAACGACAAAGCCGTTTGAAACAGCTTGAAAGTCGCTTGCAAAATTTACAACAACAACAAAGTAAATTACAAACAGAAATTGATAATAGAGATGTGCAAATTGTTCAACTTGACCAAGCAATTAACCTAAAAGATTTAGCGGTAAAAAATAGAGAATCTCAATTAAAAAAATCCGAAAGAGAATTGATTTATTTGCAACGACAAGTAGATATTTTAGAACAATACTATCAGAATTATCAAGACTTACGAGAGCGACAAATTGCCCTTGTTAAAGGTCAAGTGTTATCTATAGGAGGAGTTCGCATTGTTGATCCTAATGCCGCTATTCAAGCTATTGATGAACTACTTAGACAGGCTAATCGCACAGCAATTGAATCAGTAGGAACTGAAAAAGTTGATCCTAATGATCGGGTGGTTAAAATTACTAAATCTCAAGTTGATCAGTTAAATGAACAACTCAAAGATGGTAAAGAATATGTGGTCAGAATAATTTCGGCAGGGAATTATGTAAAAGGAGAAAAAGAAGTTCGAGTTTTTGCAGATGTTGTCCCTAATCAAAAGATTTTTAACGCTGATGAAACTATTGCGACTGTCTCTATGGAATCATTGGATTTAACGGAAGAAAATATTCAAAAAAGACTTGATATTCTCCTTGCTGCTACTCAGTTTCGCTCCCGTAGTGCTGGAGTTGTTGGTAATATTCAAGTGGGGGATGGACGATTGAAAACTATGCTAAATTTTATTGAACAAATTAGTAAAGCAGAAAATGGTTTAGATGAAATTAGAGTCATTTCTCTTGATGATACTTATACCATTGGCCCCTTAAAAGTTCGCTTAATTGGTATTAAGAATGGAGAAATTATTTTTGGAACTTAAATTATTATTTATAGGTGATTTATGTTATTAGGATTTGACCCAGGACGAGATAAATGTGGTATTGCTGTTATCAATAAAAATAACCAATTACTTTATCATCAAGTTATTAATTCTGAGGTAGCAATGACGACTATTAATGATCTTTGTCAACAGTTTAAGATTGAACTTTTGGTGATGGGAAACCAGACTACATCTAAACAGTGGAAAAAACAGTTAGACGCTGAGTTATCTTCCGGGATTTGTGTTATTATGATAGATGAGCGTAATAGTACACTAGAAGCCCGCGATCGCTATTGGGAAATGTATCCTCCCAAGGGATTCGCTCGTCTGGTTCCACCAGGTATGAGGGTTCCCCCCCGTCCTGTTGATGACATTGTGGCTATATTATTAATTGAGCGATATCTAAAACAACTCAGATAACTTATGGAGATAAGCGGACTCGAACCGCTGACTTTCACAATGCCATTGTGACACTCTACCAACTGAGTTATATCCCCGTTATGCGCATTTATTATTATGCCTTACTTATTTAGGATTTGTCAAGCCCTTAGCCTAAAAGATGGCTCTCCCGTACCTGTGGTGATAAGTAAAGCTTATAATTCGTAGGGTGGGTTAGACGCGGCTATGATTTTGATGAAAAACCCATAACTTTTAAGGCGCGTCGTAACCCACCATCTTAAGTATTGTAACTTATTATACATTTTATCCCAAGATGATGAAAGATTATCGAAAGGAAGTCGAATTATATCATTATTCTTTGCAATTTTGATTAGCTCTTGCAAAAATAGCATCAACTGTTTGATCCTGATATAAATATAATTTATTCATATAAAATTGTTTCAATACCAATGGGTGAGTCTTTTTGTCGAATATCATATTGTTCGTGTTTTTTTATATTTTATATTCATCTACCATTTTTGAGCTTTTCATTTTCCTTTAAGTAATGAATAATTTCTTGTTCATGATTAACTAAGCTAGGAAATTGCTGATCACAAACTTTTGCAAGCTTTTTTAAGCCTTTTTTACTAAGTAATTTTTCATCTTCAAAAATAGTAACAGGTTGAAATTGATGACTCCACTTTTCAAATTGAAATAATGAAATAGTTGTATCCTTAACTTGATTATCATTAGAAATCGCATAAATATATAGTGGTCTTTCTAAATTATTTATGCGACAATCAACTTCATAAACTCCCTCTGAGTCACGTTCTTGATCAAACCAATCAAAAGTGTATCTTTCTTTAGAAAAATTTTGTTGAATTAACTTTTTGAAGTCTTCATAAAAAGTTGATTTTATTCTTTCTCGTGATAAATAATTAACATCACATATTTTTAATAAAGCTTGAATAAATCCATAGAAAGTACTTCCACATTCATCACTATTGTAGATAGTAACGAATAATTCTCCATATCTATCTTGAATTTGAAATTCATTTAAAGCATAATCAATTAATTCTTTGCGTGTTCCACTTGTCAAGTCAGAGGAATCAATCCAATAACTCAAGTGCATAAAAGTATGACCTTCATCAGAAATTATCCATTGATTATTTTCTTTTTTAAGAACAATACTTAAATGATCACCATCATCAAAACGAAAAGGAGTAAATAGTCGAAAACGATTTTTTCCCTCTTCTAAAAGACGGATTTCATCACATACTTGTTTTTTAAATTGTTGAGTAATGGTGTCTGTAATCATCGCTTTCGTTTAACTAAACAACTGTATCTCCATTTGAGAGTTATCTGGCTTAATAAATCCACAATCTGCTAACATACATTTTAAAGCTTCACTAAAATCAATAAATCTATCGGTTGGTTGAGCATACTTGTCTTCTTCTCCATTACCATAGACTTGATATCTTTCTGTTGCTGTATGAATATGAAAGTCATAAAACGTCTCTCTTTCAATAGTATTCGTATGTTCATGAGATTTCCCGTCATAACGTTTTAATCTAAATGGTTTATTAGAACCTTGAGGATAAACACCCAGAATAATTGAAAAGTCTAAATCATTAAATCGACTTTGACGTAAAATAACTCTAAATCTATTTTGATTCTCACCCACAATCTCAAATCCTCCTTCTCTAGATGCTCCTTTTTGACTAAGATTTAGCTTAATTTTAGACTTCCAATCTAAAGATAATTTTTTAGTTTCATTGATTAAGTCATCAATTTCATTATCTGAGTATTTAACCACCTTGATATTGATTCAAAATAAGTGAACAAAATAATAGCATTTTGACAAAATCAATGATCTCGCTTTACTACAGCCTTTACACTCTAATCTAGAATATTTAATCATTTATAGCACCACTTAATTATCAATCTTAACAAACCGATAATTAAGTAATACTAGAATTTTAGCTTTAATCCTACTTAGACACTAAGCACTAAAATATTTAGCCACAGGATGATAAGTAATAATCGCAGTAGTAGACTGTTCAGGATAGATTTGTTCACTCTCATCCATATACATATTAATGCGATCGCAGCCTAATAATTCCAATTGTTTATATTGGTCTTGAATATTAGGACAAGCAGGGTATCCGAAGCTGTAACGGGAACCTTGATAATGCTGTTGTAACATTTCTCGAATATTATCCGGTTCTTTGTCCCCAAATCCTAATTCTCGGCGAATTTTGGCGTGTGTCCATTCTGCTAATGCTTCGGCGGTTTGAACTGCCATGCCATGAAAATAAAGATAATTGGTGTAATCATTAGCCGCAAAGAGTTTTTGTGCGTATTCTGTGGCAATTTCCCCTACTGTTACCGCTTGCATCGGAAATACATCAGTTAAACCTGATTCTTTGGGGGCAAAAAAGTCAGCAATACATAAACGACGACCTGATTTTTGACGGGGGAATTCTAATATCCAAATAGGGTCTAAATTTTCGGGTATTTTATTATCAGAATTTTGGATAATTTCGGGGTCATAAATTAACAAATTATTGCCTTCAGATTGACAAGGAAAGTAACCATAAATAACCGTAGGATGCAAGAGATTATCTGTGATAACTTTTTGTTTCCATTCCTCTAAAATAGGATAAACTTTTTCAGCTAAAAATTGTTCGTATTCTTCCCGTGATTGTTCTTTAGGTTTCCGAAATTGCCATTGACCTGCTACTAATGCTTGTAAATCTAAATACCAGAAAAGTTCACTTAAATTAAATTCCTCTGGTTTTAATAATTGAGTTCCCCAGAAAGGAGGAGTTGCAGGTTCAATTAATTCTACAGCTTCAGACCTTTTTGTATCGATCACTTTAGGGGTTTCTAAGGTTTCAGATTTACCGTTTTCTTGAGCAGCTTTTGCGGCTGCTTTTTCTGCCCTTTCTTCTTGGAATAAACTATTATTAGTTTCAAATTTGCCTAAAAATCCTTGTAAATCATCCCAATTTTTAGCGGATTTTGCGGGCATTAATTTGTCCATAAAGTGTAAATCAGAAAAAGCATCTTTACCATAAACGACTTTTCCTTGATAAGTATTTTGACAGTCTTCATGAACAAATTTAGGAGTTAATGCTGCCCCTCCTAAAATAACAGGAACAGTGATTCCTCGCTCATTAAATACCGCTAAATTATCTTTCATAAAAGCAGTTGATTTCACCAATAAACCACTCATGGCGATACAATCTGCTTTATGTTCTTCGTAAGCTTGAATAATGTTTTCTACAGGCTGTTTAATACCTAAATTAACTACTTTGTAGCCATTATTAGAGAGAATAATATCAACTAAATTTTTGCCAATATCATGTACATCCCCTTTAACTGTCGCAATAATAAAAGTCCCTTTTCCACTGCCATCACTATCTGCTTTATCCATCAAAGGTTCTAAATAAGCAACCGCAGCTTTCATAGTTTGAGCAGATTGTAACACGAAAGGTAACTGCATTTGTCCCGAACCAAATAACTCTCCCACTACCCTCATTCCATCTAATAAAAAGATGTTAATAATATCAAGAGGTGGATATTGTTTTAAAGCTTGTGTTAATGCGTCTTCTAACCCTAACCGTTCCCCATCAATAATATGTTGTTTGAGACGTTCTTCTATGGGTAAATTAGCCGTTGTTGCGGCATCTTTTTTAGTGGTTTTACCAGCAAATAATTCTGTTAATTTAGTTAAAGGATCATAAATACAAATATCTCCGTCAAATTCTCGTAAATCATAGATTAAATCTCGACAGATTTTTTGATATTCTGGTTCAATTTTAGCTAAAGGTAAAATCTTGCTGGCACTTACAATAGCACCATCTAAACCGACTTGCATTGCTTCATATAAAAACACAGAATTAAGCACTTGTCGTGCTGCCGGATTTAAACCAAAGGAAATATTAGAAACTCCTAATAAAATATGACAATCTGGTAATTCTTGCCGAATACGACGGATAGATTCAATAGTAGCTTTGCCATTTTCTCGGTCTTCTTCTATCCCTGTAGAAATCGGTAACGCTAAGGTATCAAAAAAGATTTCATAAGCAGCAAGTCCGTATTCTATAGCTGCATAATAGGCCCGTTTTGCTATCTCAAATTTCTTATCAGCAGTACGTCCCATTCCTTCCTCATCAATGGTTCCTACCACTACACCGGCCCCATATTTCTTAGCTATTTCTAATACTTTTAAAAAGCGTTCCTCCCCATCTTCATAATTAGTAGAATTGAGGATACATTTACCCCCCGCAACCTTTAACCCTGCTTCCATTTTCTGCCATTCAGTTGAATCAAGCATCAACGGTAAATTGATATTATTAACTAGACGAGAGACTAATTCGTGCATATCTCGCACCCCATCCCGTCCCACATAATCAACGTTAACATCTAAAACGTGGGCCCCTTCTTTCACTTGAGATTTAGCTAAAGAGACTAAACTATCCCAGTTTTCAGCATTGAGTAAGTCTCGACATTTTTTAGACCCACTAGCGTTTAATCTTTCCCCTACAATTAAGAATGAATTATCTTGAATATAGGGTTGCGTGCTATAAATTGAAGCAGCAGAAGGTTCATATATAGGATGACGTTCTTTGGGTTTTAACTCTTGAGAAAGTTCTGCTAAGGCTTTAATATGATCAGGACGAGTGCCACAACATCCGCCAATAATTTGCACTCCTAAATCTTCAATAAAGTGCATTAATGCCATTTTTAATTCTATAGGATTTAAGCGATAAAACGCTTGTCCCCCAACATTTTCTGGCAGTCCCGCATTGGGAATACAAGAAACAATAAAAGGAGAATGTTCTGATAAATATTTGATATATTCCTTCATTTGTTCGGGGCCAGTGGCACAATTTAACCCCAAAATATCAATATTATAAGGTTCTAAAATAGCAACTGCAGCACTAATTTCTGTCCCGACTAACATGGTTCCCATTGTTTCCATGGTAATAGAGACCATAATAGGTAAACGCTCATCTTTTTTCTCAAAAACTTCTTCAACTGCGTTTAAAGCTGCTTTAATTTGTAATACATCCTGACAAGTTTCAATGATTAATAAATCTGCCCCACCATCATATAACCCTTCTACTTGTTCAACGTAGGCATTTTTTAAGGCATCAAAATCAATATGTCCTAATGTAGGTAATTTAGTTCCTGGTCCTATAGAACCCGCCACAAAACGGGGTTTTTCTGGGGTAGAATACTCATCCGCCATTCGTTTAGCAAGTTCGGTGGCCCGCTTATTGAGATAATAAGCTTGATCTGCTAAATCATATTCTGCCAGGACTATAGAAGTCCCTCCAAAGGTGTCTGTTTCGATGACATCTGCACCCACTTCTAAAAAGCCTCTATGCACCTTTTCAACTGCTTCTGGTTTGGTATGCACTAGATATTCATTGCATCCTTCATATTCTGGCCCCCCAAAGTCTTCTGCGGTCAAATTTTGGGTTTGTAGAGAGGTTCCGGTTGCACCGTCAAAAACGAGTACAGGACGTTTGGGACTTTTTAGGTAGTTGAGGAATGTACTATTCATGAATGTGACAGAGTGGCAGATTAAGGATTAAGATTTATTATAAAAAATATCTTAACTCAAGGAAAGCAGTTACCAACGCTCTATCTGCAAATCTTCTACATAATCAAAAGCAATATTACCATTCATTTTGATTAACTTGGTTAAATTCCTCGGCAATGGTATTTTTTAAGGCTTCTGCTTCTGAATTGCTGAGAATACCAGCAAATTTGAACAAGGGATGTTCTTCTTCGGGGGATGACCATTCATAGATATTTAATCATAAATATCTATGAATGTCATCCCCAGTATAGCAATGGGATCACATCAGTAACTATTGCGCTATAGTAAGACTCTCAAATATGAAGTCAGAATTAACAGATGACTTCGTAAAATGTTTTGCGTTGCGTTGCCTGAAATAGTTAAACAAACCGCACGAAAAAACTATAAACTTTGGAAACAAAACCCGACACATCCAAGTTTAGAGTTTAAGAAGCTTGACACTAAAGAAACAGTATATTCCTATAAAAACGAAGTCCGACGAGCGCGGACAGGCATTATAGGTTGCGTAGGCAACCTTTGTTTGTATAGCTTAACTATGAACGAGTTGAAGTCTATCTTGTCCGGTAGAACCAGTTTTTGTAGAATTAGCTAATCAAATATCCTCTAGATTAATGCCTAACTCCTTTAATTTTGTTGCTAGTTTCTCAGCCCGTTGACGTTCATTTTCCGCCCGTTGACGTTCATTCTCAGCCCGTTGACGTTCATTCTCAGCCCGTTGACGTTCCTCCGTATAACTCGAAAAGGGTTGTCCATCAGGATAAGAAATAATTAATTCAGGTTCTGCTAATTGAAACCTTATACCTAAACGGGGACTAACCCAATGATCAATTTTTTCAATCACTTCTAAGGTTTGAGCATTTCTTAATAAACCGCTAAAATCATTTTTATCTGGGTCATAAATATAATATTCTTCCACGCCATGATGCTCATAAAATAGCAGTTTTCTATTCATTTCTGTTTGAGTATTTCCTGGAGAAAGTATTTCAAACACTACTTGAGGTGCAATATTATCTTCCTTCCATTGTTGATAAGAGCCTCTGTCACCTTTAGGACGACCAAACACTACCATTATATCAGGGGCTTGTCTTTTTTTGTTATTATTTTCTGTAGGATACCATAGTAAATCTCCTGCTACAAATACCTGTTCATCCTTGGCAAATAACCAATCTAAATTAGCTTTAATTGTTGTAATCCAACGAAACTGAACCGTATTATCCGACATAGGATTACCATCTCTTTCAGGATAAATAATTTCTGGTTTATTAAGGCTTTCTAGTTGAGAAACCATAGAATTAATTATTAAGCATTTAAACGGCTTGTTTTAATTTTAACATAAACGAAATTAAGGAGATCCCATATTTCTAACTATTGCGCTATAGTAACACTCCCAAAACTAAGCGATCGCCATTACCCCACATTGTCTGCAGGGGTTCAAGGCAGTATCACGCCCATTCTCTTAACTGGAGGAAGTGGGAATTTTACGGCTATCGCCGGCAATACCCTCGTCTTCTCTGGACCTACCAGCTTTGGCCGTGTGTCATTCGGTGGCAGCAATACTTTTTCACTAGCGGCCAATAGCACTGAGTTTGCCGGTCTTTATTGGGATGCACAAAATGGTGAATTTAGAATGCCCGTAGGATACAACTACAATAATGGCAGTGCCTTCATTCGTTATTCGGGTGCTAATTCACCGTTAGTGGGTACGCCCATAAGCGGAGGTGCATCAGGAACATTTACCCGAACCTACGACTTCAGCATCACCGTAGATTCTGTAACACAGTCTGTGCCTGAACCCCTAACCATCTTAGGTGCAGGTGCTGCTATCAGTTTTGGTACTGCTTTCAAGCGTAAATTAGCTCAAAAGAAAGATAAAGCGGCTTAGAGTTAAGCGGGATTAATTCCTGTTAGTTTGTGGGCATAATACTATTATGCCCCTACTGGGTTTTGTAGGGGTTTAACACTGTTAAATTCTTGAGATTTGTGGGCATAATAGTATTATGCCCCTACAGGGTTTTTGTAGGGGTTTAACACTGTTAAATCCTATCAAATTTACTCTGGATTAATGCCTAATTCCTTTAATTTTTTTGCTAGTTTCTCAGCCCGTTGACGTTCATTCTCAGCCCGTTGACGTTCCTCCGTATAACTCGAAAAGGGTTGTCCATCAGGATAAGAAATAATTAATTCAGGTTCTGCTAATTGAAACCTTATACCTAAACGGGGACTAACCCAATGATCAATTTTTTCAATCACTTCTAAGGTTTGAGCATTTCTTAATAAACCGCTAAAATCATTTTTATCTGGGTCATAAATATAATATTCTTCCACGCCATGATGCTCATAAAATAGCAGTTTTCTATTCATTTCTGTTTGAGTATTTCCTGGAGAAAGTATTTCAAACACTACTTGAGGTGCAATATTATCTTCCTTCCATTGTTGATAAGAGCCTCTGTCACCTTTAGGACGACCAAACACTACCATTATATCAGGGGCTTGTCTTTTTTTGTTATTATTTTCTGTAGGATACCATAGTAAATCTCCTGCTACAAATACCTGTTCATCCTTGGCAAATAACCAATCTAAATTAGCTTTAATGGTTGTAATCCAACGAAACTGAACCGTATTATCCGACATAGGATTACCATCTCTTTCAGGATAAATAATTTCGGGTTTATTAAGGCTTTCTAGTTGAGAAACCATAGGACTAATTATTAAGCATTTAAACGGCTTGCTTTCATATTAACATAAACGAAACTCTAGTGCTATAGTTATCTCTTAAAAATCAGCGATCGCCATGACTCCTAACAAGTCCCGTAAACCATAGAAAGGCTATCTTAAAAAAGTTGATTCTTTAATACTTACGCAAGCAAATTTTATTAAGATTTTAGCGAAGACAAAGAGTAATTTTTGCGTCTGATGTTGTTCCTTTTACAGAAATAATATGTTCACCAAGCATGGTAGTTCGGTAAAAAATTTCTGATCTTATTCTATCACTTAAGGAATTAATTTGATAAGGGGTTACTAATTTGCCCTGGTGAGTGACTGCAACGGTTAAGTTTTTATTAGCTTGAATGGTTAATTGATTTTCGTTTTGAATTAAAAGAGCAAATCTCTTTTCACTCTCTACACTTCCTTTATAAGTGGCACAAAAATCTTGATTAGGAAAATAGAAATTAGAGCGAGTTGCTGCTAAAGTAGGGATGATGTTCACAGCCCATATAGTTGAGATCGCCAATGTTGTTATAAACGCTTTCAATTTATTATCATCCTTGTGATGGGGACTATATTGAGTTGAAAGACGCAAGGAAGGTAAATATGTTGCAATGATTAAAGTAAAATAGTTACCTTAATATAAAATTACTTTAAACTAAAAAAAGACGTTGAGAGGTTGAAATATGGAACTTGAACAAATTAAAACAATGATTGAACGTGCTTTAGCCGATAAGAGATTATCTCCTCTCGAAAGTGACAGCATAAAAGCAGCAATTTATTCTGATAAGAAGGTAACACCAGAAGAAGCTGAATTATTTAGAAACCTTCAAGAGCAAATCTGGAATGGAGATGTCATCATTGAAGAATAATGCCAATTTGGTCTAGTTAAAAGATTTGTCTACTGCTTTTAAGAATATAGGGGTCAACGGCCGTTGACCCCTATATTTGTCTTATGGCTGAAGACTGATCGCTGATCGCAGTAAGATAACTGAATTTAAGCCTCTGAAGCTACACTTTCATTATCAGTTACATAAAAGAAACTCAGATGTAACAGATTTCTTTTCCAAGGATGAGCTTGTATTTCTCTAATTAAAGCATTCCCAGTCCAAGAAAGCTCAGGAATAGTCACTTCTATCACAGTTTTATTGGCTTTAACATCTCTTAAAAGCAGAAGAGCTTCTTTATGATTTACCGTTAAAGAAATAGATTCCGTGCCATTATGTCCGTACAAAGTAGCCGGAATTCGTCCATCTCGACGCAGGGCATTCGGTTTACTGTGTTCAGGTCTTTTTTGACATTCAATAGTAACAGACATAGATTTTTCCTCGATAATGGATGAAAAAGTTAGGATTCGTGGTTAACAAACTTAACGGGGTCTCCGTTAACATTTAATAATGCTCGTTTTGGCCCATGAATGGGATCTTCAACAATAATTGTTTGATCTCGACTGGCCCCCAAAGAAATGATCGCAATAGAAACTTCCATTAGTTCCGCTAAGAACTTGAGATAGTTCAAAGCAGCTTTGGGTAGGTCTTCTAGATTTCGACAATCTTCGGTTGATTGTTGCCACCCTGGCAAAGTTTCATAAATTGGGGTACAACGGGCAAAATCACTGGAATTACTGGGAAAATGATGACAGACTTCACCATCTAATTCGTAGGCCACACAGACTTTAATTTCTGCTAATTCATCGAGGACATCCAGTTTAGTAATAGCTAAACAGTCTAACCCGTTGACTCGTACCGCATAACGGCCAATGACCCCATCAAACCAACCGCAACGACGACGACGGCCTGTAGTAGTACCAAATTCTGCCCCGCGATCGCCTAATAACTGTCCAATTTCTTCATGTAATTCCGTGGGAAAGGGGCCTTCTCCTACACGAGTTGTATAAGCTTTCGCCACCCCAATGACCCGATCAATAACCGTAGGGCCAATACCTGACCCAACACAAGCTCCTCCCGCAATAGGATTAGAGGAGGTAACATAGGGATAGGTTCCGTGATCTAGGTCTAAGAGTGTGCCTTGGGCCCCTTCAAACAGGATATTTTTACGTTTGAGGATGGCATCATAGATCTTGAGAGAACTATCCACCACATGAGGTCGCAACTGTTCCGCATACTCTAGATATTCCCTGATCACCTCTTGGGGGTCAAGGGGTTCTAAGTTATACAGTTTGTCTAAAATGACATTTTTATAGTTGATCGTCCACTCTAGTTTCTCTGATAAGTCATCAGGATTCATTAAATCGACCACTCGAATCCCTGTTCGTTCTGATTTATCGGCGTAAGTCGGGCCAATACCTCGTCCCGTTGTCCCAATCTTCTGTTTTCCCCGTCTTTCTTCTGAAGCTTTATCCAACAAACGATGATAAGGCATCGTTACATGGGCCGTCTGGGAAATAAACAGGTTGTCTATTGATATCCCTAATGCCTTGAGTTGAGCCACTTCTTCTAGTAGAATTTTGGGATCGATTACCGTCCCTGAACCGATGATACATTCCGTGTCAGGATAGAGGATGCCTGAAGGAATTAAATGTAGCTTAAAGGTTTGCCCCTGCACTACAATGGTGTGGCCCGCATTAACCCCCCCTTGGGGACGTACCACCACATCGGCTGAACGGCTCAATAAGTCTGTAATTTTCCCTTTTCCTTCGTCGCCCCACTGTGCGCCGATGACGATTACGTTAGCCAAGAGTTTTGTAAAAGAGCTAAAGTTCACACAATCTATAATTATAGATAATCAATGTCACTTCTGTCAAGAATTGCTGCCATACTTTAGACCGTTCCTAGAAATGCCAATGGTTTTGAAACTGGTCAGGAGAGTTTAATATTTGGTAGTTGGGTAAGAACTGTACGCTATTAACGACAAATAATAAGACAGAAAAATGCTTCATAACATCAATAATCAACTATAATAGTTGAGATGTCTTTTGCTACTTTACCATAAATTAAGACCAATAAACACCGTTAAACCCTCTCTTAAATAAATTGGTAATTCATAATTCATAATTTTTTGACTCATGACTCAATCAAGCAGCAAACAAAGGATCTCTATTACCGTCGATTCTAAATTGCTTCAAGATATTGACCAACTGACACACAATCGTTCTGCTGCTGTCGAAGAAGGATTGCGACTATGGCACCGACAGCAGATAGAAAACCAGTTACGCGCCTTCTACCAAGCCCAAAAACCAACTGAACGGCAATTTGACCAAGACTGGGGAGAATTCGCTCAAACCCAAATGGAAGAAATCCTAGACTCTGAAGGAGTCTAACATGGAAGATGACAATTATCCCCGCCAAGGAGAGATTTATTTAATTCGCGCCCTTAAAACCATAGGAGATACCAAAAAACGTCCCGCCGTTGTCGTTTCTATCAATGTCAGAAATCAGCTTTCTAGTAGTGTTTTGGTTGTTCCCGTTACCAGCGATTTAACCAGTGGAGAAACCCCAACCCATATTTTGATAAAACAGGGAGAAGGTGGACTCTTAACAGACTCTCTCGCCTTGTGTGACAATATCTCAGCAATTCGCAAAGTTTATCTCGAACAGGGTCCCTATGGCGCAATTTTGCCTGAATCTCTACAACGAATTCAACAGGGAATTTCAATTGCGATCGCTATATTTTAAGAAGCTGTTTTTCGATTCTACAGGACTTGATGACTTTTTAGAATTCATAATTCATAATTCATAAAGATAATTAAGTGAAAATTAAAGATATTGGGGAACAAGGATTATTAAAAAAGCTTCAATCTTTCTGTCCAAGTGATATTATAGGAGATGATGGAGCGGTTTTATCGATTAATCCTCAACAACAATTAGTCATCACTACAGATGTTTTAGTCGATAATGTCCATTTTAGCGATCGCACAACTCCTCCTGATACAGTCGGATGGCGGGCAGCTACCGCTAATTTATCAGATTTAGCCGCTATGGGAGCCACTCCTATCGGTATTACGGTAGGATTATGTTTACCTGGAGATATGTCCGTCCATTGGGTTGAACAGCTTTATCAGGGCTTAGCCGAATGTCTACAAAGATACAATACCCCTATTGTTGGTGGAGATATTTGTAGTTCTTCCGTCACTACTATTAGTATTACCGCATTTGGCCAAGTAGAACCTAGCCGAGTCATTCGTCGTTGTGCTGCTCAGCCTGGGCAAGTTATTCTAATTACAGGATATCATGGAATGTCACGGGCTGGTCTAGAATTATTGTTAAATCCCAAATTGGGGCATAATCTAACACCATCAGAGCAGGAATGCTTAATTTTAGCTCATCAACGTCCTAATCCTCGTTTAGATGTCCTTCCTTATCTGTGGGATAAGATGGGAACGACTCAGATAGGGGGGATGGATAGTAGTGATGGGTTAGCAGATGCTGTGATTCAACTTTGTCGCATGAGTGGGGTGGGAGCAAAAATTGAGCGATCGCGGCTTCCTATTTCTCCGATTCTATCACAATGGGTATCTCCAGAACAAGCCTTAGACTGGGTTTTATATGGGGGAGAAGATTTTGAATTAGTTCTGTGTTTACCAGAAAATTTGGCCCTCGAATTACTCAAAAATTTAGAGGAAGGGGCGGCGATTATTGGTAAGATTATAGAGGAACCTCAAGTAATTTTAATCAAAGAAAATGGACAAAGAGATTTGAATTTATTTCAAGGATTTCAACATTTTTCTTGACTTAAATTAATTAGTTTATTGAGGATGGTTGTTTAATTATAGATTTATTAAATGATAAACATTTAATAAATTGAATTCGTTATGTCGCAGAAATTACGTAATCCCTATTGCAAAAAAAAAAAACTAGATCTATAATAGATTTTTATATAATTACTAGGGATTCAAAAATGGAAAATAATAATAAGCAAAATTTTGCTAAACCAACTTGGCAATTTAATTTAGCTCTTTACAGCTTTATTATCATTAGTGCCTTAATGATCTACGGATATAATTATCTTTCCTCTCAAATGATTCTGGAAATCCCGCCAATCATGGCAAAAGTTAATCCCAACCTCTATATTAAGGATTTTACAGTCCAAGAGAATCTTCTCTTTACCCCAAGGTACTATTATCAAAATCTCATCGCTTTTCTGGTTAATTTAGGTCTTAATTTTTCCTGGAGTCATTTTGTTTACTACATTATGTCTTTTTCCTCTTTTATCTTAGGATTATATGCCTTGGGTAAACACTTTGGTAATTCTCAATTATCTGCTGGAATTCTGGCTTTTCTAGGATTAATGGCCATTGAGGGAACGGTGGGCTATGTTTCTCTTTTTAGAACAGAACCCATTCCAGCAATTTTAGCAATGGGTTTCGCTATTTGGGGCGTTTATTTTAGTTTTTGTCAACGCTGGATACTTGGCTATTTCTTTTTTGGCTTAGCAGCCCTAATCCATATTTTAATAGGTCTTCTTGGCGGAGTTATGTTAGCTCCTTTATTATTGCTTAATACTCTCAAAAATCGTCGATTTCGTATTTTTATTTCTGCGGTAATTATCTTTACTATTTTTCTTGGTTTGATCTATATACCAATGCAATTAACAGGAACTACTAATACAGGAAAAATGAGCAATCAAGAATTTGTCTATCTCTATGGTTATCTTCGTGTTCCTCATCATATAATTCCTTCTGTATTTCCTATTCAAAATTGGCGCACTTTTATTAATTTTATGCTAGGGGGAATTTTGTTGACATTAATTTCAGATAAATTAGAGTTAATCGATAAGAAAAGCATAATTATTGTTATTTCAACTGCATTTTTTTGTCTTTTTTTAGGATATATTTTTGTTGAAGTATATCCCTTAGCTTTGGTAGCTAAAATGCAATTAGCCAGAACTACTCCCTTCGCTATGCTAATGGTGTTAATTGTTATTAGTGTATTAGCCCAAGAATACTATCAACAAAGGAACATTGGGTTAATTTTATTCTTAATTATCACAGCAACAACTCACAATGGATCATTCTTATTATTTCTCTTAGCCTTTGTTTTCATTATTTTAAAACTAACTAATAATACTCAAATTATTCAGTCTAGATTAACTGCTTGGATAACTGGAGTAGGTGCAATTCTCTTTTTGGTTTTATACCCTCTACCTAGTTCTTTAACTGAGATCATTAATCGTTTATTTTTCAAGTTTCTTTTACTGTTTATTTTTCTAATTCCCTTTTTTCTAGAACAATGGCTAGGTTATGGTCAAAAAATCCAGGTCTTAGTTTACGGATTATCTTTAGGAACTATTGTGTTTTTTGTGTTAGGATTAGCTCAAGCTTTACCAACAAATTTAGCAAATCTTTTTCTCAAAAACCTGGCAATTACAGAACAACCTCCGTCCAATAATAGCTTGGAAATAATTACCTTGAAATTTCGGGATTTAAGCCCTCAAGATGCCTTAATTGTAGTTCCTCCATCCGAAGCGGAATTTCGCCTATATTCTCAACGTTCTGTCGTTGTTGACTTTAGAAATTTTCCTTTTAGTGATCAAGGTTTACAAGAATGGGCTATTCGTATTAAGGCAATTTTAGGAACGAATAATCCTCCCTTATCTTGGCGTAATGTCGATTCCTTTTATCAAAATCGTAGTGCTTCCGATTTAGAAAAAGCGGCTAGAAGCTATGGTGCTAATTATATCCTAACTCAAAAAAAATGGCATCCAAATATCAAGGGAAAGATCTTTATCCAAGACAATAAATGGATAATTTACCAACTCAATTAAGGAAAACAAAACTGGGAAATCTTTACTCTTAAGTAACAATTTTTGTTATCATCAATTTTTAACGCTAACCCATGACTATAATGATTAAAAATCAGACGCTAATTACAATTTTGTGTTCCCTAATTTTGACTTCATTTTCTGGGGTATATACAAGTCAAATAAATCCAGCGATCGCGGCAGAAACTGAAGTAAATAACCCCTTAGACAATACAGAATGGGAATTAGTAAGTTGGGATGAATCTCAACCCTTGGGCGAAAAACGTCCTACCATATCTTTTACCAATTATCAAAAGTTATGTTAAAACTAATCAAGTATCTGAAAATACATTATGTTATTGTTACAATTTAGTACCTCTCATTATTGTCGAAAAGCTAGATTAGCATTAGGATACAAAAAGATTACCTATCAAGTCGAAAACTTGACCCCAGGATTACATATTCTGAAACTAAAACCGCTTACTGGGTTAACAACCATCCCCGTTTTATTACCCCAAAAAGCAGGAGAACCCGAAGCAGTCGCAGACTCAACCCGTATTTTTAAGTATCTCGAAACCTATCAAAGTGACCCTCCTTTATTATTACCTGATACCACTCAACAAACCCAAGCTTGGTTATTAGAAGATTGGTTAGATGAAAGTATTGGCACAGCGACCCGTTTTGTGTATTATAATTATCGAGCAGGGGAAGGAAAATCTATTGATTCATCATTATCAAGTCAACTGGTAATTAATGTTGTCCGTCGTCAATATGGTATTACTTCTGCGTCTGTAGAATTAGCTGCCCAACGATTAGAAACAGCTATGAATGTGTTATCTTGTTGGAAGACTCAACCCTATTTAGTTGGCGATCGCCTGAGTGTAGCTGATATCACAGCAGCAGCTTTACTTAGCCCTCTAGCTTTAATTCCTTTTTATCGTCAAACTTATCCCTGGTTGTTCGAGCGAATTGTTACAATTCATAACATATGTGGAGAAACTTTACCTCCGGGGTTGGAGCGATAATGAGATTAGCAGTCAACAGAAAGCAACTTTATGGGGTCATAGGCATGAGTTTAGTCTCATCCCTGTTAAGATTAGAGATAGCAGTGGCTTTACCCCCTCCAGACGAAATTCCTGAAGAAGTGTTACGGACAGAAATTATTACTGAGGGGCGATCGCCATTAAATGGAACACCCGTAACTGCGGCCGAATATGCCCAAATTGAGCAAAAATTAGCAGAAAGTGCCTATCCACCTCAATTAAGCTCTAATTTACAACATCTTATCTTCTTATTACAGGTAAGAAAGATGTTAAAAACATTTTTTCCCTTATAAGGGTATTTTTGTTAGGTATTATTATCCATTTCTATGATCAATATCACATCATAATTCAAAGAAACGGAGTTATAACTAATGTATAAGTTCCATTAATTGAGTGATTTTGAGGAAATAACATGAAAATAGTTATTAAACTTAGTTATATATTTAATTCTACTTTAGTTTTGGGGTTAATATTTATTTTGTTGGGAGATAAATTTCTTCCTCAACCTTTAAGTACCGCTAGTGCAAATACTCGGAATAGTATTCAGACAACTGTTATTAAGTTTATGAAAAATGAACGACAAGAGTATAAGAGTTTAAAAGGTGGAGAAGCAAAAACTCCAGTTAAATTTCGTAAAATGGGTACATATTTTGATGATCGTGTACAAGAAGCTGAAAAACAAATTAATGTCAATAATAGTAATTAAATGATGTTTCCTAGAACGAGTTAAAGTCCTTTATTTGTAATAATAAAGCATAACTTGTCCGAGGAAACACTTTTACTAGCTTCTTGAGATCGAAAAGTAGTTGAACCCAAAGGATAAAAGCGAATCTCTGCTTCAAATAAATAAGCTTCTAATAACATTCCGAGTAATTTTTTATAAGATTCATGACGGCGACTCGGTGACATTATTTGTAACATTCCTTCTAGATATGTAACTCTAAATTGAGATTTATCTCCCATAATATTTAACCATTGTTCATAAATTGACCAACTCACTCCACTAATAATTAATAATTCTTCTGATTCATTGTTTTGTAATTCAGATAAATTAAGAAGCGTTTCTAATTGATTCAGATTTTGTGTTAATAGTAAACTCATTATCTTAACTTTCCTCTATTCTCTCAATATATTCTATAATATAACTAGGTAACATAGCCATAAACTATCTATTATCTATTGTTAATTATCAAATGGACGTTCCTCGATTACATCCTGATACTCTAGAAGAAGTCAAACAAAGAGTTGATATTTATGATGTCATCTCAGATTATGTAGTGCTTAAAAAACAAGGTAAAGATTATGTAGGTTTATGTCCGTTTCATGATGAAAAAACCCCTAGTTTTAGTGTTAGTCCTACTAAACAGTTTTATCACTGTTTTGGTTGTGGGGAAGGGGGAACTGCCATTAAATTTCTCATGGAACTGGGAAAACAATCTTTTACTGAGGTTATTTTTGAGTTAGCAAAACGATATCAAATTCCTATTAAAACTCTCGAACCAGAAGAACGTCAAGAATTACAACGTCAACTGTCTTTAAAAGAACAACTCTATGAAATTATCTCTTTAACTTCTAGCTTTTATCAGCACGCACTTTATCAACCTCAAGGAGAAATAGCCCTTAATTATTTAAAAGATAAACGTCAATTAAAAGATGAAACTATCCAAAAATTTGAATTAGGATATGCCCCGTCTGGATGGGAGACATTATATCATTATTTAGTTGAACAAAAACGTTATCCTCTGACTTTAGTTGAAGAAGCAGGGTTAATTAAACCCCGTAAAAATGGCAGTGGATATTATGATCAATTTCGAGATCGTTTAATGATTCCTATTCGGGATATTCAAGGGCGAATTATTGCTTTTGGTAGTCGCACATTAGAGAATGAAGAACCTAAATATCTTAATTCACCAGAAACACCGTTATTTAATAAAGGTAGTATTTTATTTGGTCTAGATATAGCAAAAAATACAATTCGTTCTTTAGATAAAGTTGTTGTTGTAGAAGGGTATTTTGATGTTATTAAGCTTCATGAAGTAGGAATTACGAATACGGTAGCTTCTTTAGGAACTGCCTTTAGTCAAACCCAATTAAAACAACTATTAAGATATACTGAGTCTAAACAAGTTATTTTTAATTTTGATGCTGATAAGGCAGGAATTAAAGCAACACAACGAGCAATTAAAGAGATTGAATCTTTAATTTATTCGGGACAAGTTCAATTAAAAATACTGAATCTTCCTGATGGAAAAGATGCAGATGAATTTATTACATCTCATTCTGATTCCCTGACAAATTATCAAAAATTGATTGATAATGCGCCTTTATGGCTTGATTGGCAAATTCAACAATTATTAGTGGGTAAAGATCTAAAAAAAGCTAATGAATTTCAGGAAGTGACTAAACAAATGATAGAATTATTAAATCATTTATCTGATAGTAATCAAAGAACTTATTATATTAATTATTGTGCAGAAATTCTGAGTCAAAGTAAGGATAGATCAATGCTTTTTTATGTTGATAATCTATATAGACAATTGAAAAAGCCTCAATTAGTTAATAAAAAATTTTCCGTGAATAAGGTTGAAGATACTTTACTCAAAGAAGCAGAAGAAACTTTGTTAAGAATTTATCTACATTTTCCTGAATATCGCTCAGAAATTTTGAACCATTTAGAAGAAAAAGATCTCGTTTTTAGTTTATCTAATCATCGATTTTTATGGCAGCAAATCTTAGAGATAGAAGAAAAATTAGAAAGACCCGATAATCAAGAATCTAATCAACTGATTTATCAATTACAAGAAAGAATTTTACAATTATCTAACCCGATAAATAATATTAATCATTTATTCCGCTTAAATGAAACTAAAGAGTCTGAGGATAGGGAACGTTTTTCATTAGTCATTAATGCGGCTATTATTTCTATGGAAAAGACAAGTTTAGAAAAATATTGTAGATATTGTTATGAGAAATATATGAATCTTAACATAAAGATAAATGTCCCCTTTGACTCACAAGAAGATTTCTCCACTTTTCAATATTATTTCACTGAACACAGACTCAGCAAACAAAAAATAATGAAACTTGAACGGTTATTAACTATCTCTCAACTCGATATTTATGGTGGATAGAGGTGGTGATGAGGTGATGAAGTTGTTATAAATTATGAATTATAAATTATGAATTATGAATTATGAATTATGAATTATGAATTATGAATTATGAATTATAAAGGTTCTACCGGACAAGTTATGCTAAATTATTACAAATGATATAGCTTAACTCTTAAGAGTTAAGCTATACAAACAAAGGTTGCCTACGCAACCTAGAATGGCTGTCCGCGCAGGCGGACTTAGTCTTTATAGGATAAGACTTGAGTCTGTTATTAATTATTAATTTAGCATAGTAAGTCCGATAGAACCATTATAATTCATAATTCATAATTCATAATTCATAATTCATAATTCATAATTTATAATTTATAATTCATAATTCATAATTCATAATTCATAATTCATAATTCACCCAAAAGGGTGATTCTGATGGGGGAAGAATTAATGATGAACTTAGGGCTAAACTGGGCTTAAGTAGAAACACAGAGGAACAAGGCTATGATGACAAAGAGTTTGCTAAATCAAGCCCTTCAATGGATCGTTAATCAGATTGCACAAGAAGTTCCCCCTAATTTGTCAGTCTGTGAATTTGACTGTAATGTCCCTGTTTGTACTCAAGAAACTTGGCTAAATTGTAGCAATTGTAAAAAGTAGGGGCTAACGGCCGTTAGTCCCTACAGAGTGTATTTCGCCATTAAAAATTAACCCCTAAAAAGGGTTATTGTCCTTCGCATCAGATACCAATTGATCTAATTCTTGCTGCATTTTTGTGACAATTAAATTATAACAAGCATTCACATAAGCGTGATCATTAGCAGCTTTCCTCCCATATCTTTCAAACACAATGGGAGGACAAATGCGGGTATAAATAGGAATAGGTAAGGGAATATTGGGCAAAGGGCCAAAAGCCAACCCCCAAGGTAATCCTAAATAAATCGGAAAAACTTGAGGATCAACATTATGTATCCAAGGCATTATTCCCCATTCATTTAATTGTTTAGCTTGTTCATAACAATCACCAATCACAAATAAAGTTTCGTGAGATCCTACTGAAATCGCGGGAATGATAGGAACTTCTTGCCGTAAAGCTAACTTAATAAAGCCTTTACGTCCAGCTAACTCAATTTTATGACGATCATGATAGGGACGAAAGACATCTTGGGCCCCTCCAGGATAGACTAAAACACTGGCCTCCCGTTCTAACGCCGCGATCGCCATTTTAGGATGGGCGCGAACAGCCCCTGTTTGCTCCGCCAAACGAGCTAAACTAGGATTAACAGCCCAAGCATTGGGGTGCATCAAACCATAAGTCAGGCGTTGAGTCCCAAACCGACGAAACCAATCATACATCATCATTGCCGTATCAGGAGAGGCTAAGCCCCCATTATGAGACCCCACCAGCAACATTGGCCCTTGGGAGGGGATGTGATGCCAACCGTCCGTTTTAACGCGAAAATAGTGACGATATAGCCATTCCCAATAAGGCATCAACGACGCGATCACCTGGGGGTCACGTTCATCTAATGACCAACCTTTTTCTGGGGTAGAGGAGTTGTTTAGCTTCATTTAACTTCTAACAGGAAATTCTCTTGATATAATCAGCTTTTGGACTAGCTTAACAGGTAATAAGGATGACAGACTGGCAAGAGATAGAAGGCGGCATTACAGCCCCTAAAGGATTTTTAGCAACCGGAATGGCCGCCGGACTCAAACCGTCAGGGGCCCCTGATCTAGCCTTAATCGTCTCAGATACCGAAGCGATCGCGGCTGGAGTTTTTACTACTTCTCAAGTACGGGCCGCCTGCGTTGATTATTGTCGTCAACGTCTTCAAGATAAAGCCAGTAGCCGCGCTATTCTCTGTAATGCGGGCCAGGCCAATGCAGCAACAGGGGAACTAGGATTACAAGATGCCATAGAAAGTGCCAAACTGTTAGCCGAAGCTTTAAATATTGACTCTGATGCTATTTTACTCGCTTCTACGGGGGTCATCGGTCAACGTATTCGCATGGATGCCTTACGTAAGGCCATTCCTCAGTTAGTGAATACCCTTTCTGAAACGGGGGGACAAGCAGCCGCAAAAGCTATTACTACAACAGATTTAGTCACCAAATCTATCGCCTTAGAAACCGTGATCGAAGACCGTCCGGTTCGTGTTGGAGGTATTGCTAAGGGTTCGGGGATGATTCATCCGAATATGGCGACTATGCTGGCTTTTGTGACTTGTGACGCGGCGGTTTCTACTGCTTTATGGCAAGAAATGTTAACCCGGGCCGCTAATCAAAGTTTTAATCAAATTACGGTAGATGGGGATACTAGTACCAATGACAGTTTGATCGCTTTAGCTAATGGGCAATCTCGGACTTCTGCTATTACGGATATGAATAGTAAAGAGGCCCAAAAGTTACAGGGAATGTTGACGGCGGTTTGTCAACATTTGGCTAAAGCGATCGCCAGAGATGGAGAAGGGGCCACCTGTTTAGTGGAAGTGCAAGTTTCTGGGGCCTCCGATGATGAAGGGGCCAGACGCATAGCGAAAACTATTGCAGGTTCATCTTTAGTCAAGTCAGCGATTTTTGGACGTGATCCTAATTGGGGTAGAATTGCAGCAGCAGCAGGAAGGGCTGGAGTTAGTTTCCATCAAGAAGATTTACAGATTAAATTAGGGGATTTTCTGATGATGGAAAATGGTCAACCTTTGGCATTTGATCGACAAGCGGCAAGTAATTATCTTAAACAAGCCGCAGCAGGTACTTATCTTAAAGAAGATACAGTATTAATATCAGTTTGTCTGGGTAATGGTTCGGGAACGGGTATTGCTTGGGGTTGCGATTTAAGTTACGATTACGTCAAAATTAATGCCGAATATACTACTTAATTTGTGTATTTTGGCTAACAAATTTTTGATTATCCCTAAAGCTTTGATTGGGGTCGTTAATGACTTGTAGCGTCCCCATCAACAATCGTATCCAAACCAAAATAGTGGCGGTAATAACAATGAATTTTAGAGGTCTATAAATCATTTTAAATCTCCTGCACAACAAATGTTTTAATTACTTCCATTGAAACAAGATTTTTTACATGATCACCTCCCCATAGCAGATGAAATGGGATTCATTCTTTTGGGGGATGGCATTCAGCTAAAAGGAAAAATGTTTAGATAAGTAGTTTGTGTAGGTTGGGTTGAGGAACGAAACCCAACAATCTGAGTTAGCCCAATGATAGCCGTTGACCCTTACAAAGATGTGTCGCTTACATTTTTTGAGTTTGACTTAAGTTAAGGCTAATAAATATATTATACGCCTACTCAACTTAATTGCGGCAAACTTGAGCTAAAATCTCACCTGTAGCACTAATTAATTCAACTTGTAAAGCCATTTGTCCAGCCGCATGAGTGGAACAACTTAAACAAGGATCATAAGCCCTAATTCCAGCCTCTACTCGGTTTAACATTCCTTCAGGAATTTCTGAACCTTGAATATAATGTTTAGCAATTTGAGCAACGGTTTTATTCATGGCTAAATTGTTATTTCCGGTAGCAATAATCAAATTAATTTTCTTAATTAAGCCATTTTCATCTACTAAATAATGATGAAATAATGTACCTCTTGGGGCTTCACTCACTCCAATTCCTTCTAACTGATTAATTCCCGCTTCAGCACGAGTTCTAGAAGACAAAATATCAGGATCATCAATTAACCGTTCTATTCGTTCCAAAGACCCTAAAATCTCCACTAACCGAGCATAATGATAATAGAAAGAAGAAGTGGCTACACCCCCAACGCGATCGCGGTATTCTCTTAATTCTTGATCTGCTTCGGGAGTGCCAAAATTCTCACAAATATTTAATCTTGCCAGAGGGCCAACTCGATAAATTCCATCAGGATATCCCAAAGGTTTATAATAAGGAAATTTCAAATAAGACCACTTTTCTACTGATTCCCCAATATAATTTTGATAGTCATCTTCAGAGAGATTATCCGCCACAATATTACCTTGACTATCCGTAAAGCGAATGTGACCCCCATAATGTTCCCATTCCCCATTTTTACCTACTAAACCCATAAACAGAGAGGGAAAATTACCAAAAGATTGTATCTCAGTTTGAAAGCGATCTAAAAGTTGTTTAAATAGATTTAAAGCCGTATAAAGAGTCTCTTTAGACTCAGGTAAACGATCCTTGATCCACTGTCTTCCTTCTTCCGATAAAGGGGATCTGACTCCTCCTGGAACTGACCAAGCAGGATGAATTTTTTTAGCCCCTAATAACTCAATAATTTTCTGACCAAACTGTCGTAAACGAATACCACTTTTCGCCAATTCAGGATCAGCCGCAATTAAACCAAAAATGTTACGATTAGCAGGATCACTATCCCATCCTAAAAGAAAATCAGGACTACTTAAATGGAAAAAAGATAGGGCATGAGATTGAGTAATTTGAGCTAAATTCATTAAGCGACGTAGCTTTTCACCCGCAGCAGGAATTTTAACCGCCAGAATTTTATCTCCCGTTTTCGCCGCACATAACAGGTGACTAACGGGACAAATGCCACAAATACGGGCAGTAATACCAGCCATTTCCCACATAGGACGACCTTCACAAAACTTTTCAAAGCCTCGATATTCCACAACATGAAAACGAGCATCTTCCACAACTCCCGCGTCATCTAAGAAAATGGAGATCTTGGCATGGCCTTCAATTCGAGTTACAGGGTCGATGACAATAGTTTTCATGATAATCCCTCGCGCTTAGCCTCTAAACTTAGTGTAAACCCATTGTGGTGCGGATTTCAGCTAAGCAACAAAAGATTAACAATCAATTTTTTTCAGGGGGGTTGAATTTTCTAAATAGGTATGCTAATATTATTAATCGTGGGATAAATGGGTCGATGCCCGAGTGGTTAATGGGGGCGGACTGTAAATCCGCTGGCTATGCCTACGCTGGTTCAAATCCAGCTCGGCCCACCACGATATTTATGCCGAGTAGTTTGCCCGTGTGGCTCAGTGGTAGAGCACACCCTTGGTAAGGGTGAGGTCACGAGTTCAATCCTCGTCACGGGCTTATATTTGTGAATCCCTATATCACAAAGTACCCCATAAGTACCCCAAAACCGTAAGTGTACTGTAGAAGCAAAAGTCTTTTGGTACACTTTATATTGTATTTACTAGGAATAATTTAAGTATTTCCCTTAGCTTCCAACTGTAAATAATCAACAAATATAGCCTTATGAACTGGTGGCAAAAACTCAAAAATAATCCCTTAGCCCGTTTTGGGGCTATTTTATTGCTAATTTTCTATATAGCTGTCATAACAGCCGATTTCGTTGCACCTTACGATCCCTATACTTCCCAAATAGACGGTTCTCTGTTACCCCCAACTCCCATTTATTGGCAAACTCCACAAGGAAAATTTATCGGACCTCATGTCTATCCCACCACCCAAAGTCCGACGGATGTGAAAACTGGTGAACGTACTTTAAATATCAATTTTGCTGAACCTTCCCCCATTCATTTATTCCTTAAAGGTGATCCTTATCAACTATTCCAAATTCGTCTCCCTTTACCTCCGAACTTTAAGGAAGTAGAACTATTTTCTGGGATTAGATTTGATCGTCATCTTTTTGGAACCGTTGGCCCAGGAAAACTTAATTTATTAGGAACTGATGAACAAGGCCGAGACCAATTTAGTCGCATAATATTTGGTGGTCGAATTAGTCTATTTATTGGGTTAGTCGGTATTGTAATTTCTTTTCCT
Source organism: Aphanothece sacrum FPU1 (assembly GCF_003864295.1). Lineage (NCBI taxonomy): Bacteria > Bacillati > Cyanobacteriota > Cyanophyceae > Chroococcales > Aphanothecaceae > Aphanothece > Aphanothece sacrum. The sequence goes on from NZ_BDQK01000013.1 coordinate 475,189, forward strand.
TTGGGAATGATTATCGGTGGAATTTCTGGTTATTTTGGAGGTTGGATTGATGGATTTTTGATGCGTCTGGTCGAAGTTTTAATGACTATTCCTGGCATTTATTTATTAGTAGCATTAGCCGCAATTTTACCCCCTAGTTTAAGCAGCGCACAGCGATTTTTATTGATTGTTCTGATTACTTCTTTTATTGGTTGGTCAGGACTGGCCCGGGTCATTCGCGGACAAGTTCTCTCTCTCAAAGAACAAGAGTTCGTACAAGCTGCACGAGCGATGGGGGCCACTCCTTGGCGCATTATTTTGCTTCATGTTCTCCCCCAAACCGCTACTTATATCATTATTTCAGCAACTTTGGCGGTTCCTGGATTTATTGTCTCTGAATCTGTATTAAGTCTGATCGGGTTAGGTATTCAACAACCTGATCCTAGTTGGGGTAATTTATTGTCAGTGGCCACTAATGCCTCAATTTTAGTACTGCAACCTTGGTTAATCTGGCCTCCCGCTCTTTTAATCATTTTAACCGTACTTTCCTTTAATTTACTTGGTGATGCTCTCAGAGACGCTCTTGATCCGCGCAGTTTAGAATAGGGACATTAAAGGAAATTTTTGTATATTTTTGTTACATTCTCAAGATTGAGACAAATTTTCCCTTGACTTTTTCTCAATGGTTAAGCCAAAATTACAATAAATTAGAGTGGCCACTGTTTTAAATGTTAACTTTTGCTAAAATTTGATTCATATTGCTAAACTGTCTAAAGATTTTTGTCTAAAGTCAAGGCAGCAATAGTCGTCTTCCATCTGCCATATTTACCCCCAAAATCCCCCTATGAGCATGGAAACCCTAGAGTTCATTATTTTTCCTGATGGTCGCGTTCAAGAGAAAGCGACAGGCATCGTGGGGGCCTCTTGTCAAGAGGTAACAGCAGCGATCGAAGCACAACTCGGCCGAGTGATGTCTCAGGAAAAAACCGATGATTATTACACTCAACCGATTCACCAATCAGCAAAAACTAGCAATCAAGCCTCTTTGATAGACTGGTAATTTTGTTTTGTTAATCCTTCTTTAATTTTTTGAGTTATAAGGCTTATGTCACATTTTAGTCAGATAAAAACCCAAATTCGTAATCTAACTTCTCTCAAAGCATCCCTGAAAGATATGGGGGTTGATTGGACAGAAGGGCCTCATTCTGTGAGAGGTTATCAAGGACAAACCCGCACTGCTGAGGTTGTTGTCTCACAAGATAATAACTATGACATCGGGTTTAGCTGGAATGGTAATGAGTATGAGTTAGTGGCTGATTTACAATATTGGCAACAGCCTTTATCGGTTGAAGGGTTTCTCAAGCAGGTTACTCAAGGCTATGCTTATCATACCGTATTGAATGAGTCTGCTAAGCAAGGATTCCAAGTTGCTGAGCAACAAAAGAACGAAGATGGTTCTATTCGCTTAGTGGTTCAACGCTGGAGTGCCTAATGGCTGATTTTTCCTCTACCCCTGATCGCTCCGGTTTAGAACCGGAGTTAGGGGGAATTTTCCGAGATATCCCCGAAAGAACGGGATTTGAGCCTGAATTGGGCGGTCAATTTCGTCAAAACGGTGTTTACGTTGATGAAGTCACCTGTATCGGTTGTAAACACTGCGCTCACGTGGCTCCCAATACTTTCTATATTGAACCAGAATATGGGCGATCGCGGGTTTATCATCAAGATGGTGATCAAGAAGCGGTCGTACAAGAGGCTATAGATACTTGTCCGGTGAACTGTATCCATTGGGTTGACTATACTAAAATCAAAGATCTTGAGGAGGTGCGTAAACTTCAGCAAATTAAACCATTAGGTTTTCCCCAAGTTCATCGTGATCCCAAGCCAAAAAAGGGTCATAATTCTTGATTAGTCAAGTCAATTAAATGTTCAATTTTCTTGATGTTTTGATCCCCTGCTAAATAACCAATTCCACGATGTAAGTGTAGGCGAAATTGATGGACTAAGGTGTCTTTATCGGTTCCTAATCCATCATTATAACATCGTTGTTTTAGGGCAATTAATAATATATCGGCCATTTCTCCCCCAAACACTCGCCAGGTCATTTCTACGTTACTATCGCTCTTGATAGGAACGGGGGAGGGTATACTCGTTTCTGCTAAGGAACGACAAAATCCCCATCGACATAGGATATTCCATTGTTCGATTTTTGTGTATCTTTTGAGTTTAATTAGTTGTTCTTTTCCTGTTTGTGATAGTCGAATTTGTTTGATCGGGGATTCCATTTTAAAAATTATGAATTATGAATTATGAATTATGAATTATGAATTATGAATTATGAATTATGAATTATGAATTATGAATAAATACAAAAAGATCTGTTTTTAAGCAGTTTTACTAATTATAGCAGTTCTCATACCATCGTTCCCGTACGGGCGAGTTTTTTACATAAATTTTGATATTGTAACCAGTATGTTAGATAAACCTGTCCCTACACCACACTTCCCACCTTCTGCTTTCTCTTGATAGGATAAAGAAGGGGCTTGCTTTTTACGGGATGGTGTGGGATAATAAAGTTAATGCTAAATAATGGGAGGCTTGAGGTTAGAGAATAAACGTCACCACTCCCATTATCCAGAATAATACCACAAGGCCAAGCGATTTGCAAGCACTTCTCGAAAATTTTAAATTTTTTTTGAATGGAATTACCAAAAATAGCGATTTGGATGAACAGTAGTTTGACGTTGAGCAGAATTATATTCTAACAGATATTGATGAGCGATCGCGTCTTGTTCTTGTAATTGTTGTAATTCTTTTTGAGTAATTTCGGTATCGGTGGAAAGAAGAATAACTTGATGAGAAGCAGTGGGAAAATAGCGTTCAACTAAATTATTACGGTGAGAGGAGTCTAGTCGTCCGAGGGGAGTATCAATAGCGATAGGTAAATTTCGTCCTGACACTCTAGCGAGTCCCCATAAAAACGCGATGGCCAATAATTGTTTTTCTCCTGCGGAGAGACGATGTTTCGGTACAGATTTTCCGTTAGGATCATAAAGAGAGAGACTAAAATTATAGGTATCAATAACGACACGATGAACCAAATCTGATTTATGGAGTAAATAACGAAAACATTCTGTTACCTCTCCTTCTAATTTATTCAATTTTTTCAACGTTAGTCGTTCTTTAAACAATTGTAAGGTATTTTGCACCTTAGCAGCAGATTTAATAAGATGTTCATTATTTTGTTTATCAATAGCTTCTTCACTATAATTTCTCAGTTCTTTTTTAATTTTCTCAATCGCTTTTTGTGCGTCTTTAAGTCTTTGTTCTCCTACTTGATAAGCAGATTGACATTGACCGACTTCTTGTTGTGCGAGGGTAAGAGTATCGGTTAATTTTTGATAATCTTCAGGAGAAGCAGCGACATTAACTTCTCGTTCTTTGCTATCAAGTTCACCTTCTAATTGTTGTAAAGTTTTGGTTGATTTTTGAGCGAGTGCAAGTTGTAAAGGTAGTTGATGGTCTAATAAATTAACTAATTGTTTTAACTCTTCTTCACTAATACCGAACCAAGTCTTATTATTAAGAGTATTATCTTGATTTAAGTTATCATATTCTTGTTTGAGGAATGATTGAATTTTACTAAATTTATCCTGAGTTAACTTAAGAGTTTCCAGATAAGATAAAAGACGTTGATCTCGTTGTTCTAAAATAGTTCTAGCAAGTTCAGCTTGTTGTAATTGTAGTTCGGTGTCTATTTGAGATTTAGCTTGAGTTAGTAAGGGAGAAATTAAAGATAAGGGTAAGGTATTAGATGCGAGTTCTATCATTACTTGTTTTTCAGCATTGATAGTATTTTTTAAAATCTCAATTTGTTGATCTAAATTACTTTTTTCTGCGGCAATTTTACCCCCTTCTATACGAAACTTTTCTGAAGCTTCTTTAAATTTATTTTGAGCGCGTTTTAATTGAGTTTGTAAAGATGCTTGTGCTTGTTTAGCATCTGCTTCTTCTTGATTATAATGATTTAGTTTACCTTCAATTTCTTCTAAATTTTTTAATTGAGATTTATTAGCTAATGCTTTACGTTTGCGACTGACTAATACTTCTAAATCAACGGCTAATCTTTCGACTAATTCTAATCCTAATAAAGACTGAATAGCATCAATAACAGACTGGGGAGGTGTATCTTGTTCTGCTAACTCTTTAACTTGTTCTCCATCGAATAAAAAGAGATTAGAAATACCTAAAGGAAGTAAGGTTTCGATATATTCATCCCAGGTATTTGCTAAAGCAGTATCGGGCCATTCTCCATTTAATATACCTAAAGTATCTTTACCGTCTTTTGGGTTATTTGTCCACTGTCTAGAAATTCTAAAAGTTTGCCATTGGTCATCTACAATATGTTCAAATGCGAGTTCAATGCGGGTAATATCTTTGAAGGTTGCTTGATTATTAATTGCTTGAAGTAAGAAGTCAGTATAACTTAAATTATTGCGGGTTGAACATTGGGCCCGTTGTCCATATAAAGCAAGACGAATAGCATCCATAAGAGTTGTTTTACCTCCTCCATTCATTCCCCCAATAAGAATGATGGGTCGATGATTATCCTCCGTTTCGGGACGTAAGTTAATGATATTTTTGCCTGCATATGGGCCAAAGTTTTCGAGAACTAATTCTGTGAATATCATAGATTATAAGGAGGTGATGGGGTGATGGGAATTATTTGGGTAATAACCATTTTTCGGCTGTTTTAGACATATTAACTAATCTACCAATAATATTGTCATAGGTTAGGTAAAGTTCTCTGCCTTTTTCGACTTCTAAGTAATTACATTTAACAGCAAACTCAATCCAAGTTTGAGTTTGCTGCTGCTTCGGACTGACAGTCAGTTAGTTTAGCTATAAATGCAGCTTCATACCGTCTTTTTCTCCATGCTTCTGCTAAGTTAGCACAAATTGAACGGGAAGAACGACGAATTTGATCAGTTAAGGAAAATCGTTCTTCTATGGGGAACTTTTTTGTTAAGTAAAATATCTGCATCGCTGCATCAAACGACATTTGATACACCTCCAACTCTCGATGACTTTTAATAAGTTTACTCATCATTGTTTCTCCTTTATTCTTACATAAATATCAAAAATATTCATATCCCATTACCTCATCACTCCCCTACCTCATCACTACATCACTCCATCACTCCATCACTATCATCATCAACTTGCTGACCAAATTTAAGAGTACCCCAAGTTAGTTGTTTAGGTTGGGGGTTTTCTTCATGGTTTAATGTCTCTTTAAGTGCGTGTTTAACTTGAGTAATGTCTCCTTCTTCGACGGCATTTTTTAGGTTACGTTTTAGGTGTGCATTTTCAATAGCATCATCTTTGGAACGGGAACTACTATCAAAACATTTTTGCAGTTCTCCATAGATACCAATACGACGAGATTTTGTATAAAATTGTCGTTCTGTGTCCAGTAATTTAGTCATTAATTCTAAGTGCATGGTATCTTCTTCACATAACTCTGATAAGATGTCCCATTCATCACTTCCTAATAAATTGTTGCTAACTCCTGGACGAATATCCTCAAAAGGTTCTCCGGTGACTTCTTCATAAATGCGGGGTAAACTATCATCAAATTCGTGTTTTTCTTCTAACCATATCCGACGTATTTCGCTTAATTCTTCTTGGGTAATGAGGGTGATGTCTTTCATGTCTTCTGGTGCAGTTTGACGAACTTTCACTTGTGCTTCTAATACTCCTTTTAACCAATATTCTCGCCAATATTTTGTATAGGGGCCAGGAATTGGAGCAATTTCAGTTTGTTCATCCGCGTTACGTTCAAAAAGTTCTACTTTTCCATAAATCCGTCGAAAGTCTCTTTTCTCTCGATCATTTTGAATATCTAATTCTTGACGAAAATCCATTAATGGTTGTAACCATTCTTTTTCTTCATCATTTCTGATCATTGCAGCTAAAGATTTATCACTATCCACTAAGGTACAAACCCAACAACCAAAACGAGAACTACCACAACTAGGTGTAGAAGTATCCACCACTAATGGACATTCATTATCAGCAGTTGCTCCTCGATACAAAGTAAATAAATCCTTATTATCTCCCCCCCAAGGATTTGACCACTGCATTAAATACATCCAAACTTCATCAGTTCTCCAATCTTCTATAGGACTATAAACTAAAGAATTGGGTAGACTTGCATTAGGACTTAAGCGATCGCGTACTCGCTTTTTTTCTAGTTCTTTCATTACTTTTGCTCGTCTAGAACTTTCGGACTTACGAGTTCCAAGAACAAGAATTGTCTCACCACAAGTTCGTATAACATCACGAATAAATTGATTGGAAGCATTTATTTTTAATCTACCAGTACACCAACGAAATTTAAGTCGAGGTGCTGGATATCCTTTACCAATTAAACCGGCCCAATATCTATCTTTGGTTTCTGGGTATAATAAATGAGGTTCAAAAGGCATATTTTTCTCTTTTGCGGCCGTTTCCAGTTTTTTCATACATTGACGTACCCAAGCAGAAACAATAGGATTCTCGACTAAGGTATCGGTCGTAATGACATGAATGGTTTTGTGACGCTTTTCGGGACTCAGTGCAGCAATCGCACTCCATACTAACTGCAACACTGCTGAACTGTCTTTTCCCCAAGACACACCAATAATCCAAGGAATATCATCAAGACAATAGAGATCCTGAATTTCCTGAGTCAGCATTTGAATGTCTTCAACTAACTCAGTAACGGTACGAGGGGGAAAAAGCGAGGTTTGGGTTGCTGTCATCATATCAGTGAATCAGGTTCACTCTTAAGGATACTATCGCTTAATCAAAAATGACAAAAGAAGATAATTTACAGGAACTAATTAGCGAACTTCAATCAGCAGGAATTAAGCACAATCCTAAAGAAATCATTAAAGCTATTCGACTATCTGACGGTAAAATAATTTTTTTAGAGCAAGGAAATCGTAAATCAGGGTTACAACATATTTTAGAGAGACATGGGGTTGATTTTATGAATCGGGGAATTGCTTATCATAGAATTGCTGAAGTCATTATCAAGGCTATTATAGAAGGAGAGATTATCGGGAAACAAGGAGAAACGCGAAATATCTATCAATTTGTCTTTGATGGAACAGTACAACATATCTCTATTGATATTGGAACTAATGGATATATTGTCGGTGCTAATCCCACTCCAAGAAAATTAATGAGTCTTTTAAGACAAGAGTAATCAAGATGACAAAGAAAATTAAATTAATGGCCGATTATAATTATTATCCACTTTGGGATATGGAAGATCCTGATAATATTGATCCTAATGAATTACCTTTGACACAGGAAACTAAAAAACGCTTGTTGCAGTGGTCAAAAACTTATGATCAGATTTTGAGTCTAGATGATCCTTCATCGTCTGATTTTGCTAATGAGATAGAAGCTAAAGTCTTTGAATCAGAAGGAATTCAGTTGTGGAAACAATTACAACAAGAACTTAAACCAGAGTACGAAGTTTTCTATTTTAGTGAAGAACGGGGAAAACTTTTAAGTCCAATTCTTCTATATTCATCTATCCGCATTAATTAAGAATGTCAAGTAGCAGTGTAAAAATTAAATTCGCAGTGCAAAAATGGACTGCAAGATAAACCATCAGTGTAAAAATTAACTCCAAAGTCAAGTAAAACAACTATTTGCCAATTTCTCGATGATCATAAAGAAGGGTTAAGGTAGAAGAAAGACGAACCCCCCAACGATTGAGGTCACAAAAAATCTGTTGCGATCGCTCTAATCGGGTATTAATATATAAAATCAGAGGAATAGTTTCATGACGTAATTGAGGATTTTTTCTGAGTGCCATTTCTAAAGCTAAACGTCGATGTAAACCGTCATGAATCATTAAATTCCCGTCCATAGGAATACGCAACCGTCCTAACTTACGTTCTTCGGCCACCTCACCCAAAGGTTTAAAGGTAGTATCAGCATCAATAGTAGCGGTAATGGCACTAAAAACATAATCTTGAGGATTATCTACAATATAATTAGTCATTTTCGGAAGACGACCCTTATTTATCTGTCGTTGGGTTCGTTTTTCGGGGTCAATATTTTGAATGGGTAAGGGAAACAACTTAGGAAGAATACCCAAAGGACACATCGATACATAATATTCCTGTTCTGCCTGAATACCGCGAATCACAGGTAAAACGTACTCAAACCCTGTCATAAGTCCTATCTCAATTTTTCACTAGGGCTATTATGACATAAAACCTTCTTGCAGTTTTTAAAAACATATGTTGACTTTTATATTTCTCTTAGGTACTTTAAGAATTGATGTTTAAGGGGTTATGGAGTGATGGGGTGATGAGGTGAAAAAAAGAGTATGAGGGATAAAATAGGATAATGTACGATAACGTCTGTAAATTTCTCGCAGAAAGCTTTAGTGAAGATTTTGCCCGTTGGTTATTAGGAAAACCTCTGACTTTAACCAATTTAAGTCCTTCAGAATTATCCTTAGAACCCATTCGGGCCGATGCACTAATTTTGTTAGAATCATCTGAGATAGTCCTACATTTAGAATTTCAGACGGGAACTGACCCTAACATGGCCTTTCGGATGCTAGATTATCGGGTGAGGGTTTATCGTCGTTTTCCTCATAAACAGATGCGTCAAATTGTGATTTACTTGAAACCTAGCGCGTCTGAATTAGTTCAACAACAAACATTTATAATTCCAGGAACTCGTCATGAATTTGAGGTAATTAGATTATGGGAAATTCCCACCCAACAACTGTTAACATCATCAGGACTATGGCCTTTAGCAGTATTAAGTCAAACGGAAAATCGAGTCAAGGTATTAGAAGATATAGGCAAAAAAATAGAAACTCTAGATAACAGAAGACAAAAAAGTAATGTAGCAGCATCCACCGCGATTTTAGCGGGTTTATTATTAGAAGAACAGGTAATCAAACAAATTTTGAGGGAAGAAATCATGAGAGAATCAGTGATTTATCAACAAATTGAAGCAGAAGGTATTCGTAAGGGTAAAGCGCAAGGAAGACAAGAAGAAGGAGTTTCCTTAATTATACGTCTTCTTAAACGTCGTATTGGGGAGGTTTCATCTGTATTAGAAAGCCAAATTCGTAGTTTATCCATTGAACAATTGGAAGAATTAGGAGAAGCTTTACTGGACTTTAAAAGTCAAGAAGATTTAATGAATTGGTTGACTAACAAATAAATCAATAACTATCAATTATGGAGCAGGATATCACTCATCAAATATTACAGCAAGAAACAGAAGAAAAACAGGCCCTTGCTTTACTTTTAGACCGTCATCTGTCCCGTCAAGATCAAATTATCGTACAAAAAACCCAGATGGGAACAACCCAAGGATATATTGCTTCCGTTTCCTTGGAATGGTTGGCCAGTCGTGTTCGTTTTGCCTCCCAATTACCTCTATTTCAGCAAAAATATGACCCAATTACTGATAATATTATCCGTGATGCTGAAACCGTTGAAGAATTACAACAACGTCCTTTAGACTGGTCGCGTCAGTCCCATTTGGCCCAATATTTAGGGGTGGTTAATAATCATAAATTTCCCCCTATTCTAGTGGTAATTAGTAGTGAATGGGTCAATAATCCTAATGCAACAGAATGGGGCAGTGATCGCCGTGCCTTAGTCAGTGTAGACGATTTTACCCCCTTAGATGGACAAAACACATTAGGACTACTAAATATTAACTCAGAATTCTCAATTTTTGCTCTAGATGGACAACATCGATTGATGGGAATACAAGGGTTAATGGAATTATTAAAAACAGGACGTTTAGAGGTTTATAATAAATATAAAAAGCCTACAGGAAACACTATTACAACACAAGATCTCATCGAAGAATATAATCTAAATTCCCCTGATTTGCAAAAGTTATCCCAAGAAAAGATCGGAATTGAAATTATTCCCGCAGTAGTCATTGGAGAAACGTATGAAGAAGCAAGAAGACGAGTCAGATCTATTTTTGTTCATGTCAACCGCATGGCCATTTCTTTAAGTAAAGGTCAGTTAGTTTTATTAAATGAAGATGATGGGTTTGCTATTATTTCTCGACGACTTGCTATTACTCATCCATTGTTAAAAGATAGTGATGAAAATGATGGGAACCCAAGAGTTAATTGGGATAGTGCTACTATTTCTAGTAAAGCAACGGTTCTAACTACTTTACAAGCATTACAAGATATGGCAGAAGGTTATTTAGGAGATAAATTTATTCACTGGAAAAATAAAGATAAAAAGAATTTAATTGCTTTACGTCCTGATGATGAAGAATTAGAAGAAGGGTTAGACGCTTTACAAGAAGTTTTTGATTATTTAGCAGAGTTACCCAGTTATAAACGATTAGAAAAAGGAGTAAAAACCTTTGAATTAAGACGATTTAGTCATGAACAAGGGGGAGGAGAAGCTAATATGTTATTTCGTCCCGTCGGACAAATTGCTTTAATGCAAGGGTTAGGATTTTTAGTATTTCGCAGAGAATTAGATTTAAAAATAATCTTTAAAAAGTTAAATCAATTTGATGCTAATGGGGGTTTTAGTGGTATAGAAAATTCTAACTCTCTTTGGTATGGTATCCTGTATGACCCCATGAAAAAACGGATACAAGTTTCAGGAAGAAAATTAGCAACTCGTTTATTAATTTATATTTTAGGAGGGGTTGATAATGAATTAGAAATAGCTGAAATTCGTAAAGCATTAGCAGAAGCAAGAACTATTAAAGATGCAGCTACAAATGAAGAAAAAACTATCGACTTTCATGGTAAATTTGTTAAACCTAGACAAGTGGGATTACCTGATATGTTATAATAATTTATAGACGAAGGACGGTAGGGGTGGAAAACTGCATGAGTTCAAACCCCCGACACTCCCACACTTGATGTCCCTCGCTATCGGTTAATAACATGGAACTTGAGATAATCCAAACAAATAAAGAATTATTATAAATATCTAAAGTTTTGAGGAAAAGTGCATTTTGTATGGTAATAATAAAAATGCTCCTTTAAAATTGTATAGAAAGTTACCATTATGACTCTTCAATTAGGTGATATCGTCCCTGATTTTACCCAAGAATCTAGTCAAGGAACCATTTCATTTCATGAATGGTCTGGAGATAGCTGGGTTGTCTTATTTTCTCACCCTGCTGATTATACTCCCGTTTGCACCACCGAATTAGGGGCCGTTGCTAGTCTCAAGTCAGAATTTGACAAACGGGGCGTAAAAGTTTTAGCCTTAAGTGTAGATAGTGCGGAGTCTCACAAAGGTTGGATTAGCGATATTAACGAAACCCAAAATACCACCGTTAATTATCCTATTTTAGCTGATGGCGATCGCAAAGTATCAGATTTATATGGGATGATTCATCCTAATTCTCTGAATAATCTAACAGTCCGTTCTGTCTTTGTTATTGATCCTAACAAAAAACTGCGTCTAACTATTACCTATCCTGCTAGTACAGGACGTAATTTTGATGAAATTTTGCGGGTTATTGACTCTTTACAATTAACCGATAATTATCAAGTTGCGACTCCTGTTAATTGGAAAGATGGAGATGATTGCGTTGTTGTTCCTTCTATTCCTACAGAAGAAGCGAAGAAAAAATTCCCTAAAGGTGTTAAAGAAGTTAAACCCTATTTACGGATGACTCCTCAACCCAATAAGTAATATATCTCTGATTTGACACTCCCGCGCCGTAGAACGGCGGGGATTCTTGAGCTAATCACTGCCCTTTCAAATTTCTTCTACTTAGGTCTGACACGATTATGTCTGAACCGAGCTTACTAGAATATCACTTGCTATCTAGACACCCTTTTTGTGGTTCACTCTCCAAGCGTTTTCCTATTTCAAGGAAGATTCGGGTATGCCCTACCCTATCTGTCTTACGACAAAAGCTTTTTCGTTTTCATTCACCGTTGTTTATCGGCTACTGCGCTATGTTTTACGAGGTTTTCGCTACCCTACTTTTTTGTCTCTTATGCAGACTTTTGAGTTCAAGGGTTCAAACTCAATTGAGTTGTATTACTACCACCCACTCAGGGGATTCAAACCAATTACAGTTTAACATAAAGCCGTCCTAAAAGGGACGGGGCTTTAAACCCAATTTTCCGGTAAATAGTCAAGGTAGGGGTTAACCACAGGCAAGATGCCTGTACCACATTGACACCTACATCAAATTTTGCTATTATTTAAACAATATAAAAATGAAAATTCTTGATCCTAATCAATCTTATACTTTTAGTAAAATCTTTGAATTAAAGGCAGAAATTGATGAATTAGTTGCTGATTTTGGCTATACTTTCTCTCGAAAAAAGCTTAATTTACCTCAATATCAAGGCAACTTAGATCGACTAGAACAATTATGCGATCGCATAACAGAAATCTTACCTAATGTCAGTTTAAGTACACCAAACAGCTAGACGAGAAATTCTCATTTCACCCGTAATCACTGAATTAGTACATTATACTAATGCTCAACTGAGAATTGAATATTCACTTAAAGTTTCTGAACAGTTACAAGGATATTTAGATTACTTTCTTTATAATCATAATCAGTTAATTATTATTGAAGCAAAAAAAGGTGATTTAGAGTACGGATTTAATCAACTTGCTGTCCAATTAATTGCTTTAGATAAATGGAAAAATGATGAGCAAAAAGCTACATTATTAGGTGCTATTACCATTGGCAATATTTGGCAGTTTGCTGAGTTAAATAGTTCTCAAAAACATATTAATCAAGGGTTAGAAAGTTATCGAGTTCCTGAAGATTTAGAACCCTTAATGAGAATACTTGTTCAAGCTTTAATTGGTTAAATTTATTATTAATTGGACACAGTGTTGTTAATTATTGCTCAATCATTGATAATAAATAATGAACAATTGACAATGCTATGACTGACTCTAACCCCATCTCTGGAACCCCTAAATCTCTACCTAGTCGTCTTTATTTGAATGGATGGACGATTTTAGTCATTATTATTGCTATTTTAATTGCTTTTCCGATTTTATTTGTTGTTAGTAGTATTTTTACTGATGCGGGGAAAGTATGGCAACATTTAGCCTCCACTGTCCTCGTTGATTATATCTGCAATTCGCTGTGGTTAATGTTAGGGGTAGGATTAGGAGTAGTGATCATCGGGGTAGGAACCGCTTGGTTAGTGACCATGTGTCGCTTTTGGGGGTCTCGTTGGTTTGATTGGTTATTATTGCTCCCCTTATCTGCGCCAGCCTATCTCTTAGCTTACACCTATACGAATATGTTGGATTATTATGGCCCCGTCCAAGGGTTACTGCGTCAACTATTTGGCTGGAATAGTATCCAAGACTATTGGTTTCCCGACATTCGTTCATTATGGGGAGCGATCGCCATGTTAACCTTAGTATTGTATCCTTACGTCTATCTTCTGGCCAGGATGGCATTTTTAGAACAGTCTTTATGTACCCTAGAAGCGAGTCGTTCTTTAGGGTGTAGTCCTTGGCGAAGCTTTTATCAAGTTGCCCTGCCTTTAGCCCGTCCTGCCATTGTAGCAGGTTCAGCTTTAGCTTTGATGGAAACCCTCAACGACTTTGGAACCGTGCAGTATTTTGGGGTTAATACTTTTACTACAGGAATTTATACTACTTGGTTTGGGTTAGGAGAAAGAGTGGCAGCGGCCCAACTTGCAGCTTTTTTAATGTTATTTATTTTAGTATTAATTGGTTTAGAATTATGGTCACGTCGTCAAGCAAAATATTATCAAACTAGCAGTTCTCTCCTTCATCTTCCCCGTTATCAACTAACCTCATGGCGAGGAATTTTAGCTTGGTTGTGTTGTTTTTTTCCCTTCTTTGGTGGATTTTTAGCCCCTGCTATTTATTTATTTCATTTACTTATTTCTAATGCTTCAGAAGCTTTTGCTAACAATTTTTGGCAATTAGCAAGTAATAGTTTAATCTTAGCCATTATAAGTGCGATCGCTGGTTTATTATTATCTTTAATTATGGCTTATGGACAACGATTACAGCCTGATTTTATGATGGGGTTAGGAGTAAGATTTGCTGCTATTGGTTATGCTATTCCTGGTTCAGTTATTGCGGTAGGGGTATTAATTCCATTAGGGCAATTAGATAATATAATTAATCATGGTATGGAAAACCTTTTTAATATTAAGACGGGGTTACTTATTAGTGGAACAGTTATTGCCTTAATTTATGCTTATTTAGTGCGATTTCTTTCTGTTGCTTTTGGGGCTATAGATTCAAGTTTAAATAAGATTAAACCGAACTTAGATGATGCTGCCAGAAGTTTAGGTTATACACCTACTAAAACATTAATTAAGATTCATACTCCTTTAATGTCTGGGGGAATGTTAACAGCAATTATGTTAGTGTTTGTTGATGTTATGAAAGAGTTACCTGCTACTTTAGTAATTCGTCCATTTAATTTTGATACTTTAGCTATTCGAGTCTATCAATATGCTTCTGATGAACGTTTAATAGAAGCAGCGGCCCCTGCTTTAGCTATTGTATTTGTAGGAATGGTTCCGGTTATTTTCTTGAGTCTTCAAATTGCTAAATCTAGAAGAAATTATGAATTATGAATTATGAATTAATACAAATTGTGTAGGAGTCAACGGCCCTCATTAGTGTCAACTTAAAATTAAACCCCAAGACACACAAGCTTTCCCACCATGCCATCCACACCCTGCCAAGGATGGGGTTAACTGTACAAAGCCAGCATTGGCTGACTAATTTTACAGAAAGTCCGCGAAGGCGAACTTTGTTGGTATAGCCACAGGCTTTAGCCTGTAGGCGTTTTGGACTAAGTTGACACTAATGACGGCTGTCATTAGTGTCAACTTAAAATTAAACCCTAAGACACATAAGCTTTCCCACCATCCCACACACACCCTGCCAAGGATGGGGTTAACTGTACAAAGCCAGCATTGGCTGGCTAATTTTACAGAAAGTCCGCGCTCGTCGGACTTTGTTGGTATAGCCACAGGCTTTAGCCTGTAGGCGTTTTGGACTAAGTTGACCCCTACATTAGCCATTGAACCTGAATAGGTTTGATTATTTTACAATTACTATTATAATAATTAATCATCAATTATTGATATAATATGGCAGTAAACCGTCGTCAATTTCTGACAATTTCCTTAACAAGTTTAGCTTCCTTAACTTATTTATCTCAACCCGTAATGTCTGCTAATTCCTCAATTATTAAACCTAAAAGATTAAAAGCAGGGGCAGGAGTTGGCTTAATTAGTCCAGCAGGTGCTACCTTTATTAAAGAAGATATAGAAATTGTCAAAGAAGCAGTAAAATCATTAGGATTAATTCCTTATACTGCCCCTCATTTATTAGATAAATATGGCTATTTAGGGGGAAAAGATAAAGATAGGGCAGGGGATATTAACCAATTTTTTGCTGACCCTAACATTGAGATACTTCTTCCCATTAGGGGTGGTTGGGGATGCGCTAGAATTTTACCCTATTTAGACTATAATTTAATTCAGAAAAATCCTAAAATTATAATAGGATTTAGTGATTTAACTGCTTTAATTATTGGTATTTATGCTAAAACAGGATTAGTGACATTTCATGGTCCTAACGGTTTTTCCTCTTGGCGTACTGAACAAGTAGACTCCTTTAAACAGGTATTATTTTTAGGCAATAAAGTTACTTATAAAAATCAACCTGATGGGGATGATGCTAACCGTTTAATGACCGTAAAAAATCGAATTACGACGATTACACCAGGAACAGCAAAAGGTAAACTAATTGGGGGAAATCTTGCTGTACTTTCTGGTATTCTGGGATCTCCCTATGTGCCTGATTTTAAGAATTATATTTTATTTGTAGAAGATGTAGGGGAAAATATATATCGTATTGATCGCTTTCTTACTCATCTTAAAATTGCCGGGATTTTAGACAAATTATCAGGGTTTATTTTTGGACAATGTACTAATTGTTTACCGGATGCAGACTACGCTTCTTTAACCTTAGAAGAAGTCCTTGAAGATCATATCAAACCGTTAGGTATTCCCGCTTGGTCTGGGGCGCAAATTGGACATTTAGAAAATATTATCACCTTCCCTATTGGTATTAATGTTGAAATAAATGCTAATCAAGGAACAATTACCTTGTTAGAATCAGCCGTTAATTAAATTATGAATTATGAATTATGAATTATGAATTATGAATTATGAATTATGAATTATGAATTATGAATTATGAATTATGAATTATGAATTAATACAAATTATTTTGGGAGCAACTTAGGCACAAAAAGCTTATTATATAAAACTCTTAGGATGGATAGATACGTCATTTCTGTAAATTATTTATAGTTTCTTTAAGTTCATTCATTTTTAATAAGAAATCGTTCATTCGTGACACCCCTGTATTAAATGTTTCCAAAACTTTATTAAGTCCATCTGATATTCTTTGTATGTTCTCCCCTTGCATATTTGGTTTTTTACATTCGTAGGCTATTTCTCTTAACCCATCTAATGCTTTCTGTGTTGTTTGACTATCTAATTCTGAATTTTCAACTATTCCTTGGTTGAGTTGGGTTAATAATTTTCTAACATCTCTTTGTTCGTCATTATAAGATGGAAGCTCATTTATAGTAGCTCTGATTATTTTATCTTCTATGATTGCTTTATTTTGGAAATAACCAATAATTAATATAATCCTTCCTTGACTAACTTTATATAACCATAAAGCAAATTTTTCAGGAATGGCTTTCACAAACCTATTTATAATCCATGGACAGAGTAAATTGAAAAATATTAGGGGGAGAATCATTGCTGACAATAAAATCAGCCATAAAATCCATAAATCTCCTTTATACCAACTTGATATTGGTTTATTCCAATAGCTTTTCAAAAAATTATCATACTTTTCTAATTCCTTTTTTGCTTCAGCACTAGCATTTGTCTGAATCCAAGTATTTATGACGCTTAATAAATCGTTAATTTTGCCATTTTTATAAATGATTACTCCATAATCTTCATCACTTAAAAGCCCATTTTGTGGAACAAGAGCATATTTTTCCGGATTATAATTGTTTTCATTTTTTTTAATCATTGCTTTCAAAATAATTTCGTCGGTTATATATGCAATAATATTTTCTTGTTCTCTAACTTCCTCAAGAGCTTTGACTCTGTCAGGAAATGCTTTTATTGTCGCCTTGGGATATATTGCCTTTACTAAAGTATTTGTCGTTGTAGATGGGCCAATAACAGCTATTATTCCTTCTTCATTGTTAAATAACTCATCTCTATAATATTTATTCAAATTTTCATTATCCGTTCCTTTTTTTAGTAGAATTTTGGCTCCCGTTGTAAAAAATGGAATTGAAAAAGAACCAGGATATGGCTTATTATTTAAGTCTTTATATTTGGGATTATTAATGTTTAAAATTAGATCATCTAGATTCTTTCGCCTCTCAGGGGTAATTGTATTTGCACTGCATTCAAGATCAAGAGGTACTGTTTCGTTTGTATTTTTATCCTTTCCAATACCTTGAAACCGTTGTTCATAAGCGACTGTTGCTTGTTTTATCTCATATTTTTGATAGACATTTTGTTGTAAATAATCCATTAAATTTTTACAATAACCTGAGAAGCCTTCATTTCCCTCAATACCACTAATAGGATAGGCATCAAGTAAGGCTCCAAAAAAGATTGTATCTTGTCTATTTGTAGGACTTTGACTTGTAGGAAGTTGTGATATATCTTGAGACCTTGGAACAACTCCAACAGAATTCTGAGATAGTATTAATAGTATAATTAAAATTACTGTCAAAAAATAGTATCTTTTAAATAATTTTCTTATAATTGTCATTTTTCCTTCCTGCCCAAGTCCCTCTTGTTTTTCTCCTTTTATAGCTGACTTGAAGCCAATTAAAGATAATATATTAGAATATTTTAAGTATTAGGACACACTTAAAGTTAACGGTGAGAGAAGGCAAGGCAACGGTAAAAGGTTTGAATCTTCGTATTGAAAAAAACTGTATAATAAGTTACAATATTTACAATGGTGGGTTACGACGCGCCCTGAAAATTATTAGTTTTTCATCAAAATCATGGCCGCGTCTAACCCACCCTACGAAGTATAAGATAGGGTTTTAACTACTAGATTCGGTAGAATCTAGCTGATTATTTTCGACTTTCGTAATACCTTGTATCCAAGTTGTGAAAATATGAGATAATAATCCAAGGGGGCCAGCTAATAGACAAAAAATCAAAGAATGAATTGTCCAAATACCTTTATTTTGTCCTTCTAAATAAACATAACGACCCACAAATAAATCCAAGACAATAAAATGAACCCATCCGGTTAAAGTAATACTTTCTTGGCTAAATAATTGAGCTAAAATTGGTAACGTGGGATTAGCAAAAGCGGCTGCTGATTCACCATTAAACGTGCCGATAAATAAATAGAGATATAAAAGGGCAAAAGGCACAAACGGGAGATAAGAAGTCATGACTTTTTTAGTCACTCCCCAATTAGGTAAAATAATCATTAAAGTCCAAAAAGGTAAGACTAAAAGATTAGCCCCATTAAACAAAAGATTCAGATCAAGCATGGTAACGTTTAATTAAGTTTATCAATTTTCAATTATCTTATGAAACGGGTCAGGAAAGATCAGGTTATCATGGAATAAAAGGATAGAGTGGAATTAAACCAACACACTTTGATCTTAGGCTCATTTTCCTATGCTCAGTCAACCTTTACTTTGGTTAATAGCAGGGGCTATCCTCTGTTTCATGGAAGCAGTATTTCCGGTGGCCTTTGTGGCCTTTATAATGGGAATTAGTGCCATTGGAGTAGCAGCGATCGCGTTAGTAGTTCCTTATTTTTCTGTGCAGGTTATCCTTTGGTTAAGTTTTTCTACTTTATTAGTAGTTGGATCTCGCCAGTTTCTGCCTAATAAAAAAGCCTTACAATCTCAATTAGGGGATTCTCAAGAAGGGGAAACCTTAACCGAAATTATACCCGGACAACCAGGACGAGTGCTATATGAAGGTAATTCTTGGCGGGCTATTTGTGCGGATGAAAATCTAGCGATCGCGCCTCAAAAAAAAGTTTATATTGTGTCCCGTGAAGGGAACACTTTAATTATTTTACCAGACTTTTTAACTAAGTCTGACAATTAATTTTATTGTTTAGAATAATATTAGGAGATGTCATCATGGGTCAATTTTTCTTATTAGTCTTCTTAGTTTTAGGGGGATCAGCCCTTTTTGGTTCCGTGAAAATTGTCAATGAAAAAAATGAGTATTTAGTAGAAAGAGTAGGGAGTTATAACAAAAAACTAAATCCTGGACTTAATTTTATCATTCCTTTTATTGATAGGATTGTTTATCAAGGAACTATTCGAGAAAAAGTTATTGATATTCCGCCACAATCTTGTATTACCAAAGATAATGTTTCTTTGACAGCAGATGCAGTAGTTTATTGGCGAATCATGGATATGCAAAAAGCCTACTACAAAGTCGAAAATTTGCAATTAGCTATGGTCAATTTAGTATTAACTCAAATTCGTTCAGAAATAGGTAAACTCGAACTTGATGAAACCTTTACCGCGAGAACTGAAATTAACGAAATTTTGTTAAGGGAATTAGATCTTGCCACTGATCCTTGGGGAGTGAAAGTAACTAGAATAGAATTAAGGGATATTATGCCATCAAAAGCGGTACAAGAATCAATGGAATTACAGATGGCTGCTGAACGCAAAAAAAGGGCTGCTATTCTAACATCTGAAGGGGAAAGAGATTCAGCTATTAATTCTGCTCAAGGACAAGCGCAAGCGAGGGTTTTAGAAGCAGAAGCACAGAAAAAAGCAGCTATTCTTAAAGCAGAAGGAGAACGTCAACAACAAATTCTCAAAGCAGAAGCAACTGCCCAAGCATTAGATATTATCTCACAAAAATTAAGTACCGATCCCTATGCACCTGAAGCCTTACAATTTCTCTTAGCCCAAAATTATTTAGAAATGGGTGTGACTATTGGCAGTAGTGAAAGTAGTAAAGTTATGTTTATGGACCCGCGTAATATTGTTTCTACTTTAGAAGGTGTACGTGCAATTGTAGGAAATAAATCTAATGACTATCAAAATTTAGCCGAAGAATTAGAACAACTTGAGCGTAATTCTGCTGAATAATTTTTTATTCAGATAATTACAGGATACAAGATTTTAGGGACAAAATACCATTAAGTCCTGAATTAAGCCAAAAACCGTTGTTGAAATTGCTCCGCTTTTTCGGGATCAGGAATTTTAGCGGATAAAGCTTTGATAAAATCTGCTTCAGACAAGTTAGGATTTTTCTTAAAAGTTTTTTGACAAATTAAACTCGCCATCGGCCCAATTAATTCAGCTAATTCTTCTTGACAACGATTAATAAACTGAGGATCTAACTCATTTGTGTGAGTAATAAACGACTGATCATCAGCTTTAGGTGGCAGAGGTAAAGGAACCATTGGGGGAGGAACGGAAGGTTTTGACTGAGTATTAGAAGCAACACGAGTAGGAGTATCTAATATGGCATTCCAATGAGCATCATCATCGCCTGGTTGACTAGGAAGATCATCAGGTGGTCGAGTCAAAAAATTATCAATCCCGTATAAATTGTGATAAAGAACTTCTAAAACCCTGATAATAGAAGCAGCAGATTGGGGACGTTGACTAGGAACACGAGCCATAATGCGATCAAGTAAATCTCCCAATTCAGGAACCAGATCAGGCACCGCATCACGCCAGTATAATTCATCTTCCTGAGAATTATACAAGTCGCTTGGATGTTTACCCGTCAATAAGTAAACAAAGGTACGTCCTAATGCAAAAAAATCCGATTGAGGAATTGCTTGACCATTGAGTTGTTCTGGGGGACTATATCCAGCCGAAAAGAGTCCAGTTACTTCTCCTGCTGACTGTTTAGATAAATAAGTTTCTGTAACTTCTCGTGCAGTGCCAAAATCGATCAATACTAATTGGCCATCAGCACGTAACATAATATTTGAAGGTTTGATGTCCCTGTGAAAAAAGTTATGCTGATGAATCTCCTGTAAAATTCGTAACAGTTGCATGAGCCATTGAATGCCCAGCTTTTGGGAAATACACTTACCACGCTGAGAAACATATTGTCTGAGATTAAGTCCCTCAATTTTTTCCATCACCAAACAGTAAATTGGAGTATTACTGTTGTGGAGATAAAAAGTAAAATAGGCATCAGGGTCTACTTTCGGAATACCAGGATGGTCAAAGCGAGTTAAAAATTGAGCTTCTCGTTCAAACAGTTCTACATACTTAGGATGGTTATGTAGAAGGACTTTTAAAACTTTTAAGGCAGTTTTATCTGAATTAGGATTAGTTGGGCTACGATCTTGTACTTCATAGGTTTTGCCAAATCCCCCTCCCCCTAATTCTTTAATAACACGATAGCGTCCGTCAAGCAGTAACTCCGAGCCACAGCTTTCACAGAATAAGATTGTATCCTGATTCTCAGGATGGGAACAGTGGGGGTTAATGCAAAGGCTCATCCGACATTGCCATGTTTTATGTCTATAGTATAAGTTAAGGTTTCCCCAAAATCTCTAAGATTTGACCACGAAGACCGAACAAGTGGCCTCAGCAACGACTTGACTACTCACAGAGTCTTCTATAACTCGTTCCACCCCTTTGAGTCCTCTTGTACCAATGACAATAAGATCAGCGTGGTGAATATTAGCCAAACGGATAATTTCCTCAGCCGGATCACCTGTGGTTATTTCAATTTGACTTCCTGGTAGTTCAGATTGATATTCCTGAAGCTCTTGTTCTACTTTTTGATAAATTAAGGAAGCTGATTGATGAGGCCGATCTGGTTCGGATTCGTTACCATCAGAAGATGGCAAGACATGACACAGAATAATTTTAGTGTGAGCTTCAACAGAAATAACCTCTAAGGCTTGAAATACTTTCTCTGAGGTCTTGAAACAGTCTAGGGCTACCAATATTGTTTTAACCACTAAAATCTCTCCTGGCGGGCTGTCCTCACTCTAGGATAACCTGATTTTGTTTTGATGCAACTTGGCCCTGGTTGAATCAAGGAGCAACCCTTAATCGCTGATTTGTGATAGGATAAGAAACCTTATGATAAAATGAAACCTAAGACTTGAGGCTTGAGAGATACTCTCGATGCTATTTAGCGGCTAAAGTCTTAATAAGGCGGTAGGCTATACCGTATCAGCCTGTGGAATGGGTGCTGCCGACAGTCCATAATGAAGCAGGAAGTAAACTTCAATGTGACGTAATATTAGACCACGTTGTATCAGTTTTATGTAGCAGATTGCAGCATTTAGTTCATTAACTTCAATATCTATGACTTTGACATCGACCCAAAAACAAACCCTCATGAGTCAATACCAAATTCATGAGACGGATACAGGTTCTCCTGACTTACAAGTGGCTATGCTCACTGAACGCATTAACCAACTAACTGGCCATTTACAAAAAAATCCTAAAGATCACGCCTCTCGTCGAGGACTGCTCAAAATGATCGGTCATCGTAGACGTTTGTTAGCTTATATTAACCAAAAAGATACAGAACGTTATCAAAATTTAATTAAACGTCTGGGCATTCGCCGTTAAACTAAGCTTTATAGTTACGACAAATCTATGTTTTCTAAACCTTCCGAGGGTTCTTTACCCTTTGAACCCGGTCAAAAAAAGAAAAAAGGCCCTAATCCCCCCCCTATTTCCCGGCCCCTTCCCCCTAAATCGGCTAAAAAATCTGATAAATCTCGTCAAGAGGCCAACCCTGGTACTATTCCCCAGAATGTTAGTCAAAGGATGATACGGCGTATGGCCATCTTTTCTGGCATTCCCACGGCATTAGGAATGTCCTCATTTTTTATATTTTATTGGATTGTTAGTCATGATTGGCTAGAAATTCCCACCTATGCTGTTGCTGGCGTAAGTTTTGGCTTATTTGGATTAGGAGTGTTAGGCTTAAGCTATGGCATTTTTTCCGCCTCTTGGGATGAAAATATAGTCGGTGGATGGTGGGGATGGCAAGAGTTTACCGCTAATTGGGGTCGAACCATCAACGCTTGGCGAACCGCCAGACAAGAAGCAAAAAAAAATTAGTGGGTTTTGACAATTAGATTGTCTAATAGGGTAAATAGAATCTATTGGGCAAGAAATCAGGCAATAAAGAACTAGTGATAGAGGAACACAAACCATGATCGTTGTGATGAAAGTTGGCTCACCAGAGGCTGAGATTGAATACGTTAGCAAAGAATTTCAAAGTTGGGGCTTAAGTCCCGAAAAAATCGTTGGTAAGCATAAAGTTGTCCTTGGTTTGGTGGGTGAAACTGCTGGACTTGACCCCTTACAACTTCAAGAGATTAGTCCCTGGATAGAAGATGTATTACGGGTAGAACAACCCTTTAAAAGAGCTAGTCTCCAGTATCGTCAAGGAGAATATAGTGAAGTGGCTGTTGCTACTCCTAATGGTGTGGTAATGGTAGGGAAACATCACCCTATTACGGTAGTCGCGGGCCCTTGTTCGGTAGAAAATGAAGCCATGATCGTGGAAACCGCTAAACGGGTTAAGGCTGCCGGGGCCCACTTTTTGCGAGGTGGGGCTTATAAACCTCGTACATCTCCCTATGCTTTCCAAGGACACGGTGAAAGCGCGTTAGAATTGCTCGCAGCAGCACGGGAAGCTAGTGGACTAGGAATCATTACGGAAGTCATGGACACGGCTGATCTCGACAAAATTGCTGAGGTGGCTGATGTGATTCAAATTGGGGCCCGCAATATGCAAAATTTCTCTCTCCTCAAAAAAGTGGGGGCCCAAGATAAACCTGTTCTCCTGAAACGGGGTATGGCTGCTACTATTGATGATTGGCTGATGGCTGCTGAATATGTTTTAGCTGCTGGTAATCCTAATGTAATTCTCTGTGAACGAGGTATACGCACCTTTGATCAGAAATATACCCGTAATACTTTAGATTTGTCGGTGTTACCTGTGTTGCGTAACCTGACTCATTTACCGATTATGATTGATCCTAGTCATGGTACTGGTAAATCGGATTATGTGCCTTCAATGGCGATCGCGTCTATTGCGGCTGGTACAGATTCTTTAATGATTGAAGTCCATCCCAACCCTGCCAAAGCGATGTCTGATGGCCCTCAATCTTTGACTCCTGAAAGATTTGATCGTCTGATGCAAGAGTTATCTGTGATGGGTAAAACTGTAGGACGCTGGACAGAAATGGCTGTTGCTGTTTAAATTCAATGAACAGTTAATAGTTAACTAGGGTTAGGGGCTTGACATACTCCCCCGTTACAACGAAGTTTAACGGGGGAGTATGGTTCTATCGGACAAACTATGCTAAACTATTAATGAAGTCGCCTTGGTAATAATTTAGCATAACTTGTCCGGTAGAACCATAGTTTTGCTTAGTAAATCACAAACTTCTTGATCTGTCGTTTGTGAAAAATTTTCATACCAAAGACTAATAGAATGTAGCTTTTCTGGCATTTCTAGACAAACAATTTGATCAACTTCTATGGCTAATTCTTCATACACTGTTGGTGGAGCGACAGGAACAGCAATAATAATAGCGTGAGGTTTTTCTTCTTTTAAAGTAGCGATCGCGGCTTTAATTGTTGAACCAGTAGCAACACCATCATCAACAAGTATAATCGTTTTTTGGTAAATTTCGGGTAAAGGTTTGTCCCCTCGATAAACGCGATCGCGGCGTTTTAATTCTTCCGCTTCAACAAGCGTCACTTCTTCAATAATATCAGAAGTAATCTTTAACCAGTCTACAACATTATGATTAATTACCCGAATTCCTTTGGGGCCAATCGCGCCCATTGCCAATTCTTTATGATGGGGAACCCCTAATTTCCTAACTAAACAAATATCTAAGGGGAGATGAAGTGTTTGAGCAATTTCAACGGCAACAGGAACCCCTCCCCTGGGTAAAGCTAAAACCAAACAATCAGACTGATTAGCATAACTTGTGAGTTTAATAGCTAATCTTTGGCCAGCATCAATGCGATTGCGAAAAATAACCTTCATAACCCCTTGCTGCCCCTCATTGACCATTTACCAATTAACTCATAGTTTTAACCCAACGCCAGTTGACACACCTATTGATTTAGCGTAAAAAACTACTAATAACCCAAAAGACAAAAAAGATAGTTAAACTAACAGGTAATTGAGTGGTTCCACCGGCTAAATTAGAGATCTGTAATAATTGAGCTAATCCAATTCCTAAACCTACCCCAATAAATAACCCGACTAAAGTCATTAAAAAAGCACGGCCAAACCGTTGTTCTTTGCGGTTAAGGAAATAAATATTGGCAAAAAATCCCAAAGATAATAATAAAGGGGCTAAAGAAGGTTGACCTATAGATGAAAAACCCGCAATTCCTGATAAAATCGCAAAAACACCTCCAGATATGAGAATATCTTTCGATGAAGGAGTATCAATAAATCGTTGTAACCACTGAGGAGAATTATTAGGGGAAATAGTGGGAGGATTGGCCGATACTTGGACGTTTCGTTCTGGAAAGCGAATCCGTTCGGGTACTTTTATCCTACCTTCTTGGCGCATTCTTAACCGTTCCATGATAATAGAATCATACGCAGTCTCAATACCTTCGACAACCTTACTATCATCCCGATACTGTTGAGTTAAACGATTTTTTGCTTCTTGAATCTCCTCAAAAGAAGATGCTTCCGTCACCCCAAGTTTTTCGTAGGGAGTTTGTTCGTTCATGTAAAACCTCCTTTAATATTTCCCTCATCAAACCATTAAGTAAGTTTACGGTCAATAATTCTTAAGGGCAATTAATGAATAATCCCAGAACTATCATTGACCTTGAAAATTACCCTCTTCCCGTTAGTTTAACTTGAGAACTCAATCTCCGGCCAATTTTAGCGAAAAATTTTTAGCCCAACTAACCGTTATCGGAACTATTAACCGTTGTCGTCTCCATTTTTGTAGAAGTCTTCTGGGGTTGTTTTTCCTCTAATTCAGCTTTCATGGTCACAGATTGCTCTAATTGTTCAGCTTCTCGCTTAAACTCATTCTCAAAGTCTTTTGAGGCCTCCTGAAACCCTCTAATTGCTTTTCCTAAACTACGGCCAATTTCTGGCAATTTCTTAGGGCCAAAAACTAATAAAGCAATGACCAAAATTAAGGCCATTTCTGGGAGTCCAATACCAAAAACGTTCATAATACTTCCTTTCCTTGCTAATTGCCAAAAAACCCGGATTAACCGGGGTAATTTAGCTCATCTGTTGTTCTCAATGCGAGATAATGACAGACTTTAGAACCCTATCACTTAACAGAAAAATATTACCAGTTGTTATCGATAGCTTACCAGGGAAATGAGAGATAAGCTGATCGACAATAACTAATAACTGGTTCTAACCACCCCAACCTACACTAAATCCATCAAGTAAGAGGGAAGAATTGTAGATTTGCAGAATAATCAACAGAAAAACTAAGAATAATCCCATGAAAACTCCCATCAGAGGGGTAGTTCCCCATCCAGGGACTACTTTTCCGTACTCAGAATTCAGAGGTCTGAGTATCTCTCCTAACCAAGTGCGCTGTGACATAGCTTACTAATGTTATCTCTAAATTAGATTCTGTAATGTTCTGTAATATTATAGAAGATACGGTATCACATTTAATGAAACTTATGGAACCCGCAACAGTTCTTAGCATCACCATCGCGGCTATTCTCGTCGTTATTACAGGATTTGCTATTTATACAGCGTTTGGCCCTCCTGCGACTCAACTCGATGATCCTTTTGAAGATCATGAAGATTAAACTGATTGTTTTATATCATAAAACTTTTTGTCCCTATTGGGAATAGATCAGCACTACAACACTGCTTCCATCAGCACTTCTTGTAGGTTGGGTTGAGGAACGAAACCCAACACAACACTTATCTTAACCGAGCAACATTTAGGGGCATAATATATTATGCCCCTACAGTGTATTGTCTTTATTTACCTTTAGGTTGGTTTTTAGCTTGTTCTAGAGCAATTTCTTTCATCGCTTCAAAGGAACTTCTATTAGAGGTTCCTTCAATAGCTTTGACGGCTAAATCTTGCACTTGTTTGAGAGAAGATTCTAATTGTTGACTTAAGCTATGATTACGAGTTTCTTGATTTTTAATGGTTTCTTCTAAAGACTTAATTCTGAGTTGATAATTTTGCTTTTCTCCTTCAATTTCTTTACTGCGTAAATCAGATTTTATTTTAGCTTGATAATATCCAATTCCTTTACCTTCTTCTTTTCCTTGTTTAATTTTCTGCTCTAGTTGTTGTTCTAAATTTTCAGCTTTTACCTTTGCTTCTGCATAGTCTTGCTCTCGTTTAGCAATAGTTTCTTCTCTTTGTTTCCATAGTTTTTCTTGTGTTGCTAATTGTTCTTTTAATTCTTGATACAAAACTTTCTTTTGAGAATCGTATTCTTCTTGATCTAATTTTCGTGTTAATTCCAAATTATAACGGTATTCATCATTATCTCGCTGTTTAGATTTAAAATGATTTTGTTCTCTTTCTCGTTTCTCAATAGTATAGGTTTCTTTCTCTTTTTGCCAATTTTTTCGTAATTCCTCTAATTCTTTCTCTAAACTTTCTTGTTGTTGACTCAATTCTTCTTGATAAGTTTTAGCATTTTCTTCATAAGTGTCAATTAAAGTTGATAAACTATCTTCTTTTACTTCATCAATTTCGTATAATTCCTCTAAT
Organism: Aphanothece sacrum FPU1; assembly: GCF_003864295.1. NCBI lineage: Bacteria > Bacillati > Cyanobacteriota > Cyanophyceae > Chroococcales > Aphanothecaceae > Aphanothece > Aphanothece sacrum. The sequence continues at coordinate 502,989 of NZ_BDQK01000013.1, forward strand.
TCCTCTAATTCTTCTGTTAATACTTTTTCTAGACTTTCTAAAGCAGAAGCTTCTGTAATTAATTGTTCTGATAAGTGACTGACTGCACTCCCAAAACTTGCTTGCAATTTTTCTAAGTTTTGAATCGTTAGAATAATATTATTGTTCATTGTTACTTCTTGTTTAATAGGTTTACTTTCAGGATTAACTATTTCTTTAATAGGGTTAGAAATAGGTTTATCTTGTTTTTTTATACTGGTATTTAGTTGTTTAATTTCAGTCTCTAACTGAGCTTTTTCCTTCATTAATTCTTCATAAGCTTCCATGATTTGAGCTTTGGTACTTTTAGAATTAATCTTTTCTGTCATGATTTTTCTCCTACATTTGAATGATTACATTTTTTTAACTATTAGAGGAATTAGAACTACTTTGAAAAGCTCTTAAAGCTAAGTTTTGTGATTGAGTAGTAACCCCTTGTAATTGAGTGGTTATTTCTGTAATTTGTTCTCTATTTCGTTCAATTGTTGCTTCGAGAGATTGAATCGTAAAGTCATAACCTTGTTTAGTTAATTCCCACTCTTTCTCTAATAAATCTGCCTTGACTTTTGCCTCTCTTTCTGCATCCTTTATCGCATCTCCTTTGGCTTTATTATATTCTTGTTTTAAAGTTTCTTCTGAGTCTTCTATTTTCTTCTGATTTGCTTGAAATTCTGGTTCTTTTTCTCCTAAAATAGTCTCCCTTTCTTGCCATAATTTTTCTTTTTCGGTATTATTTTCTCGTAATTGTCGCTCTTGTTGTCGTTTAGTATTTTCATAATCATCTGTTTCAATTTTTCGGATTTGTTCCATATTATATTGATAATCTTCTGCTTCTTGTTCTCGTTGTTTAGTGATTAATTGAGCTTCTTCTTCAATTTTAATAGCAAAGTTTTCTTGTTCTTTTTCCCATAATTCTCTATATTTTTCCTGTTCTTTTTCAATGGATTCTCGCTGACGAGTTATGGTTTCTTCTAAAAGTCTCAATCGTTCTTGATGTTCTTTTCTTAATAAATGAAGTGCATCTGCAACTAATCTAACTTGTCGTAACTGTTGCAGTTGTTCTTGTTTAACAGTAATCGCTTTTTTGAGTTCATCTAATTTAGAAGATTCTGTAGTTAAAGTTTCTGAAAGTCCTTGCAAAATACGACTAAAATCTAATTGTAAAGAAGCCATACCATTGACGATATTGTCAACCGTATATTCACCAGTTTTTTCTAAGAGTTGTTTATTCTTTTCCTTTTCTAGTTCTTCTTCTTTCGTAAAAACTTTTGATTCTCCTTGTTTATACTGTTGCAAAAATTGAGCAAACATAGTCATAATTTGCTCTTTGGTTTCTATTGCTGTTGTTTGAACCATAATTCTCATTCTCCCTTAATTAATAATGATTGAAATTTCTGCAATATTAATCATTATAGCAATTTATTTGCTTTGATGTGCTATAAAATTGATTTTTTAGTTAATATTATTATCTTAAATCCATAAGAAGATTAAGGGACTTCATATTCATATTTTTTAATATTACTTTTGAAGTCCACAATAATAAACTTTAACTCTTCATAGTAGGGGTCAACGGCCGTTGACCCTTACAAAATAAACAAAGGTTGCCTACCCAACCTATAATTTAGTCAGCGAAGCAGGACTTAGTTCTAGTAGAATAAAGCATAGCAGCCTTATTAATTAAGTAGAAGGGCCGTTGACCCTTACAAAATAAACAAAGGTTGCCTACCCAACCGATAATTTAGTCCGCAAGGGAGGACTTAGTTCTAGTAGAATAAAGCATAGCAGCCTTATTAATTATTAGTTTAGTATAGTAAGTCCAATAGAACCTAGTTTCTGATTCATAATTAATATATGCCCCTTCCTCGTCTGATCACCCTCATTATTGGGTTAAGTTTTATTTTTGGATTGATTATTTGGTTAATTAATTCAATTTATCGGTTGTACATTCAAATTTCCTTTACAGCACCCCTTTTAGCTAATATCCTCATTTTCTTAATTATGGGGCTTTTAGGGTTGCTTATTTATGGATTTATTTATTATTTTAATCTTTATTCTTCAGGTAAAACCAAAAAAAATAACCGTCAGCGTCGTCAGTTAAAATTACCTGAACAAAAAACAGAAGCTGCGGAAGAAACCCTTAAAGCTGTACGTCGTCAAGTACAACAAATTCAAGATAAAGTAACTCAAAAAGCCTTATTAAGTCGTTCTCATGAAATTGAAGCAAATTTAACAAAAGGTGATTTACAAGTCGTTGTTTTTGGCACAGGTTCAGCCGGAAAAACATCTTTAGTCAATGGGTTAATTGGTGAAATTGTCGGTAATGTAGAAGCGACAATGGGAACCACTCAAATAGGAGAAACTTATGGTTTAAATTTGAAGGGAATATCCCGACAAATTTTGATAACAGATACCCCAGGAATTTTAGAAGTCGGAATAGCAGGAACCGACAGAGAAAGGTTAGCTAGACAGTTAGCAACTCAAGCTGATTTACTCTTATTTGTTGTTGATAATGATTTACGGCAATCTGAATATGAACCCTTACAAGCTTTGATTAATATTGGTAAGCGATCGCTCTTAATTTTTAATAAAATTGATTTATATACCGATGAAGAAATAGAAGCTATTATTCAACAATTACAGGAAAGAGTTAAAGGTTTAATTCCGATTTCTGATATTATTCCCATTGCGGCAAATCCTCAACCTTTTGAACTAGGAACCGGAGAAATTATGAATCCACAACCAGCAATTATTCCCTTAATTAAACGTCTAATTGCTGTTTTACGAGCAGAGGGAGAAGATTTAATTGCTGATAATATTTTACTCCAATCTCAACGCTTAGGAGAAGAAGCCAGAAAAATGATTGATCGTCAGCGAAAAAGACAAGCTGATCAGATTATTGATCGTTATCAGTGGATTGGTGCAGGGGTTATTGCTGTTACTCCTTTACCCGTTATTGATATGTTGGCAACTGCCGCAGTTAATGCTCAAATGGTGATAGAAATTGGTCGAGTTTATGGCTGTGAATTAAATAGCGATCGCGGTAAAGATTTAGCCCTCTCTTTAGGCAAAACTTTAGTCAGTTTAGGGGTAGTGAAAGGAGCGGTAGAATTGTTAGCTAGAGTGTTACAATTAAATATAGCTACTTATATTGTTGGTAAGGTAATTCAAGGGGTAACAGCAGCTTATTTAACCCGCATTGCTGGAAAAAGTTTTATTGAATATTTTCGTCATGATCAAGATTGGGGAGATGGAGGAATCACCGAAGTGGTACAAAAACAATTTCAACTCAGTCGAAAAGATGAATTTATTAAAGCATTTGTTAAAGACGCGATCGCTAAAGTTGTACAACCTTTAAGTGATACTTGGGAAGAAGATACAGAAACCTTAGAAGAATTAGAAAATATTCCTCTACAACAAAAAGCCGTTTTAGAAGATGATGATTGGTAATTTATTCCAGCTAGAAAATGTAGGGGTCAACGGCCGTCATTGGTGTCAACTTAAGGTGAAAGTCAATAGGTGTAAGCTGTCCCATTATCTCACCCACACCCTGCCAAGGGTGGGGTTAACTGTACAAAGCCCTAGCATAGCAGGCTAATGTTAATAAAAGCCCGCCTTCGCGGGCTTTGTTGGTATAGCCACAGGCTTTAGCCTGTCGGCGTTTGGGACTAAGTTGACACTAATGACGGCCGTTGACCCCTACTGGTTGTTATCAATGGACAATTAATAACAACATTCTATCGAGATTCAATATAATTTAATTTAGTCCTCATTTTCATCAAATATTCGTTCAATTATTCGTCTATTTTCTATTTGTAATCCTCTCACTTCTGTTTGGATATCTCGAATTTCCGTTTTTATGTCTAGAATTTCTGCTTGTATATCTCGAATAAAGATAACAGATTCTTGAAACATTTCTGTTAAATTTCCCATTTGTTGAGTTAAACGAGCAATTGATTCTACATTTTGTCTATTTTGTTCTCGAATTTCATCAATTGCTATACTATGTCCATGAATCAGTTTAATACTGGTTTCTAGGAGTTTTTCCATTTGACTCATTCTAGCTTCATAAGTAGGTTCTGCCATATTTAGGTTATTACGTCGGTGGGTATAAATTAGGATAACATATTTAAGTACTTAAGCAAAATTAATTGCACAGCCAGGGCGGGTTTATTTTACTTCTTTGTGAGAATCATAAAAGAGAATCATAAAAGAGGGCGGGTTTATTTTACTTCTTTGTGAGAATCATAATTTCTGTAAAAAACCCGCCCCTACAAAAACCCGTTTCTACAAATTTTATGTAATTAATTTTGTCTATCTACTTATTATTTAATTAAGGAGTAATTTACCCAAAAATTCTTCAGTTAATTTAACAAAAGCTTTAGCCCCACTAGAACCTGGAATAGCTGTAACAACCGGTTTAAAACTATCAACAGCTTTAGCAACATTAACATCCATGGGAATAGAAGTATTAAATAATTGATGAGGTTGAAAATCTTGTTGAACCCGTCGCATAACTTTATTATAATAACGACTCAGTAAACCCCCACCGGATGAAATAAAGACCACTCCTAATAAATTGAGGTTCAAAGATTGAGTGGTTTGATGACTTTCTTTGAGTTTAGCAACTCGTCTTTCTAACAGTTGAATTCCCACTATTGATAAAGGTTCTGGACGGGCCGGTAATAAATAATAATTACTCGCACATAATCCACTTCTAGTTAATAAATTATAACCTGGAGCGCAGTCCATAATAATAAAATCGTAATATTCAACCACCGCATCTAAAATCTTTTTAACTAAGAATCTTTCAAAATGATTCCAAACATTTTCAAAATCGGGATTTTCTATCATTGTCGCTTGTTTATGAAGCTGTTGAGAAACAATATATTCATCATAAAGTTCTAAATCTCCAGGCAATAAATCTAAGCCTTCAATATCAGAGATATAAGGTTGAATAATATCATGAATATCTAGTTTACTATGAGGATTAGGTTGAATAATATTATCCAATAAATAACTCAGGGTGCGACGTTTTTTTCGAGTTTGAGCAAACTCATGAGGAGACATTAAACTAAGAGTTGCACTAATTTGAGAATCTAAGTCTAATACCAGTACCCGTTTGCCATGATATTTGGCTAAACAAGTGGCTAAATTAACTGTTAGAGTAGTTTTGCCTACTCCACCTTTCATGTTAACGGTACTAATAACTAATCCCATGAATAACTTCCTTGATTACTTGCTAAGGTCAATGCTGTAATTAGCTTTAGTTTACCAGAAAATGATAATAAAATCTTATATTTCTTGGGGTGGGTTAGACGCAGCAATGATTTTGATAAAAAACCCATAATTTTTAGGCTGCGTCGTAACCCACAATTAATACAATTAATAAAATTTGCACTTAGGTTAAGGTTTACTTTATAAATATTCTCTTAATTGTTAATTTCTAATTCTCTTATACTTACCTTAAATTTTTTATTTAATACTGAAAAAAATCTTAAATATCAGCATAAATATTATCTTAATTGTTAATTTCTAATTCTCTGATAGTTACCTTAAATTTCTTGTTTAATACCAAAAAAAATCTTAAATATCAGCCTAAATATTATCTTAATTGTTAATTTCTAATTCTCTGATAGTTACCTTAAATTTCTTATTTAATACCAAAAAAAATCTTAAATATCAGTCTTAATTCTTGCAAAAATATCATCTCTAAAGAAATGTTTAAAAGGGCTTTTCATCCCGTCAAATTGCCTTATTATATACAGGTGTACTGTATATTTTGATTTTTCCATGAACACAAAACTCTCTGTCGTTTTTGCCCTAGTAAATTCTGTTGCTATTCTTGTAGCAGTACCTAATATTGCCAGTGCTGCTTCTATCACTCATGAAGCTTCGTTTCCAACTGGGGGAGGTTTTGCAGATACAGATTTCAAGGCTAATTTCTTCTTACCTAAATTTAATTCCAGTTTAGGGACACTTGAAAAAGTTATTGTAATGTTAACGGGTAGCGTAAAAGGAAAGGCAGAATACGAAAATAGAAGTGCGTCTTCGAGCGCAATTACACTAAATCTCACTGCTAATATAAAATTAAAAGAAACAGCCAATGAACAAGAATTAGCTTTTGTTAAGCCATTAGTGGATGTAGAATTGACTGCTCCTGCGTTTGATGGCATAAGAGACTTTTCTGGAACATCAGGAGGAGTTTTCGAGGGGTCTGCCACCAAGATGGACACTAAGACTTACGACTTTGTTGACATCCTTACCTTGTTTACTGGCTCCGGGGATATTGGTTTAACCCTAGATGCTGAAGCTAATTCTATCATTCAAGGTTCAGGAAAGATAAGTAGTGAGTTGGACACATTTGCAGGAGGAAATGTTAAAATAATCTATGAATATCTTGAAAAAGAGGATGATGTTGATCCCATGGTTCCCGAACCTTTAACTATGTTGGGCGCAGGAACTGCTTTAGGGTTTGGCGGTTTCTTCAAACGTAAACTCGCACAGAAGAAAAAATAATTATCTCTTAGCCAGTAATTCAAGAAAATTACCCCACTTTTAAGGTTGGTTTGCTCTCCCGTATCTATGTAGGAGTTACGTAAAAGCCTTGTTTTTAGTTCTGAGTTCGTAACTCCTACTTATGAATTATGAATTATGAATTATAAATTAATAAGAATTGAACTTAGCTTTCCGGGGCGAGAATCTGTGAGGTCTAAATTTCAAAAATCCCAATTTATAATTTATAATTTATGTATGGCAAGTCCCCCTTGGTGAAGGGGGATTTAGGGGGATCATATTTTTTGACGAACAGTCTCTAACACTCAGAAGGAACCCGACTTAAATCAACAATAGGTTGATGAGTTAAACAATGCCAATAGCAAGTAAATAAGTTAGACTGTTGATAGTTTAAAGAAGCAATAGTTGGGGCAGCCGGGAACGGCCATAAACGATCAAAAACAATAGTTTCACCCATCAAGCGAAACTGAATTAAATACACAGAAGGAGGTGCATCCAGGGAATCTAATAATCCTTGAGCCAAATCATACAAAGGACGACGCAAATGAGACTCAAAATCAACGGGTTGTTGATAAGAATTAGGAAAAAATCCTTCTCCAATCACTTCCCCATAAATCAATTCTTTTTTAGTTAATGCTACAGGTAACCATAAATTACCCAAGCAGGAATCTTTTAGACTCGTTTTATAGCCTAAATTTTTCTCAACCCATAGTCGTTGACTTTTGACATCCTTACACTCTTGATAAATCTTTTGTCCAGGAAAAGGCAACCAATTAGGAATATCAATGGTTAGGGGACAATAGATTACATTAGCATTGGATTTGGGCAAGTTGAAACTTTTTGACCATAACGTAGCTGCCGAAATCACCTCAACTTGAGTCGAAGGTGAATCGGCAGCGATCGTCTGTTCCAGAGCAAATACCATTTTTTCGGTAGCAGGAGAGGACATATAAACTGTCCCTTCTGCTTTTACCTCAGCATTGACAATGATTAAAGCTTTTTGCATTTCCCCAGATGATTGAGCGATATTTTCCTTGCAGTTAGAGTAAATAAACCAGATGTACTCTATGATAACTCACTATGATTAGAGCAGTCCTAAATCATTTGTGATAAGTGGCACAGGCATCTTGCCTGTGGGATACAAAAAGATCAAATTCTATTGTCTCACAAATCAAATAGGATCGCCACAATTATCTCACATTCTGGCAAGCCACATCTTGCCTGTGAGACCATAATTATCTTGAAATGTCGGACTGAAGACTCTGTGAACCAAGAATACCCCGTCGAGCGCGTCAGCTTGACGGTGGGAGTGTCAATTCAGATTAACGATAAACAGGTAAAGTAAAGTGAAAACAACTACCTTGTCCTAGTATACTATCAACCCAGATTTGTCCATAATGAGCGCGCACAATTTTACGACACAAAGATAAACCCAATCCGTAACCTTCTTTTTCTTGATCTCGTTTAAGACGGAAATGACCTTCAAAAATTAGCTCTCGTTTTTCTTCAGGAATACCAGGACCCGTATCACAGACACTGACTTGGATTTTTTGAGTAGTTCGGTGCAAAATTGAAACCGTTACTTCTCCCTCCTCTGGAGTATATTTAATCGCATTATCTAATAAATTGACAATCACTTGACGGATTAATTCTTGATTTCCATAAACCAGGGGAATATCTTGGGGTATATCTTGACTCAAGGTGAGGCATTTAGCGTTAAATCTATCCTGATATTGTCTGAGGATTTCTTCACATAACTCTGGTAAGAATACTTGACTATATTTGACCTGTAACTGACCATTTAAGCTTTTAGAAGCTTGAAGCATATCAGTAATCAGACGATTCATAACGCGGAACTGTTTACGGGCCTGTTGATAAAGTTGTTCTTTTAATTGAGCATGACGTTGGATATTTTGGTTATTTTGAGCTATTTCCAGGGTTTCTACGGCAATAGAAGCCGCCGTTAAGGGACTACGCAAATCATGAGCGAGCATGGCCAACACTTGATCCTTAAATTTTAGCTGCTGTAACAGTTCTTCTTTTTCTTGGTTCAGGCGAAAAATTTGATCTGATAGACGGATGAGTTCGGATGAATACTTCAGTGAGTTCAAACTCTCAGATGTTTTTGCGATATTTTGCCCATTTTTAGACTGCTCTATTTTTTCTTCTTCAATGGCTAATTTCCATCTGGGCCACCATTTTTTGAGTTGATTGACAATGTTACTCCCGGCTAAAGTCTGTCTGGGTTCGGGGGCCACTTTAACTAAAGCTGGAGTTGCTACTAAACGAAAATGTTCGACTAAATGAGGTTGTTCATGGATTTCAATGACTTGCAGTTCCCAGAGATTATCGGTTTTCACACTATCAAGATAACCTTGTATTTGCCGAATATGCTCATAAGAACTGGGACGCTCATCGACAAACAACAAAAGCTGAATGGACACAGGAGCGGGAATGTCTGATTCAGAGGTTGTTTTGAGGTTGGGGGGTTCTAACACTGGAAGTCAAAAATAAATGCTTACAATAGGGTAGACTCTAGGATGAGATAATAAAGATTTAGGAATTGGATTGATTTTAATGTGGATTAGCCTAATTGGACAATTAGTTTTTTGAGTTGGCATTTAACCTAATCAACTGAACTATACCTGATAAACGACTAACCTCCACCAAGCCATAACTTTTTTGGCATCCCTTCTATTTTAAAATCTTAAGATAGTATAAAATCAATTACACTTAATCTTAAAGCTTAACTCTAAAAACTTAAATCGTAAACCGTTGGAATTATTATGGCTCTTGGCTACGTTGCCCTCGTCCTTCACGCTCACTTGCCTTTCGTTAGACATCCAGAAAGCGACTATGTATTGGAAGAAGAATGGCTCTATGAAGCTATTACAGAAACCTATGTGCCTCTCCTTCGCGTTTTTGCTGGATTAAAACGGGATGGGGTCGATTTTAAAATGACTATGAGTATGACTCCTCCTTTGGTGTCTATGCTCAGAGATCCTTTGTTACAAGAACGCTATGATGAGCATTTAGCGAAGTTACAAGAATTAATTGAAAAAGAAATTGAGCATAACGAAAATAATGGTCATATTCGCTACTTGGCTGAATTTTATGCCAAAGAGTTCCAAGAAATTCGGGAAATTTGGGAAAGTTATGACGGGGATTTAGTCGCCGCTTTTAAACAATATCTCGATAGCAATAACCTGGAAATTATTACTTGTGGGGCGACTCACGGTTATTTCCCTTTGATGAAAATGTATCCTCAAGCAGTTTGGGGCCAAATCAAGGTTGCTTGTGAACATTACGAGGAAAATTTTGGCCGTCCTCCTAAAGGTATTTGGTTGCCTGAATGTGCCTATTATGAAGGGGTAGAACGAATGCTGGCTGATGCTGGCTTACGTTATTTCTTGGTTGATGGTCACGGCATTTTATATGCTCGTCCTCGTCCTCGTTATGGCACTTATGCCCCTATTTTTACGGAAACGGGAGTGGCGGCATTTGGTCGAGATCATGAGTCTTCTCAACAGGTTTGGTCATCTAAAGTCGGTTATCCTGGTGATGCTGAATATCGGGAATTTTACAAAGATTTGGGCTGGGAAGCTGAATATGAATATATTAAGCCTTATATTATGCCTAATGGTCAGCGCAAAAATATAGGGGTTAAATATCATAAGATTACCAGTCGTAGTGCAGGACTCTCGGATAAGGCTCTCTATGACCCTTATTGGGCTAGGGAAAAGGCGGCTGAACACGCGGCCAACTTTATGTATAATCGTGAGCAACAGGTGGGACATCTAGCAGGTATTATGCAGCGTCCTCCTGTGGTTGTATCCCCCTACGATGCGGAATTATTCGGTCATTGGTGGTATGAGGGCCCTTGGTTTATTGATTATTTCTTCCGTAAGTCTTGGTACGATCAAAATACGTTTGAGATGACCCATCTAGCGGATTATTTAAAGGGTAATCCTACTCAACAGGTTTGTCGTCCTTCTCAGTCGAGTTGGGGTTATAAGGGATTCCATGAGTATTGGCTCAACCATACTAATACTTGGATTTATCCCCATCTTCATAAAGCGGCTGAACGAATGATTGAGATTAGTTATCTTGAATCGGCCGATGAGTTACAAGAAAAAGCTTTAAATCAGGCGGCGCGGGAGTTATTATTGGCTCAATCTTCTGACTGGGCGTTTATTATGCGGACGGGAACGATGGTTCCTTATGCCATACGTCGCACGCGATCGCATTTATTGCGCTTTAATAAACTCTATGAGGATGTGAAGGCCCAAAAGGTTGATTCTGGTTGGTTGGAGAAAGTTGAAGCTATTGACAATATTTTCCCCAATATTAACTATCGGGTTTATCGACCTTTGTAGCTAACACCTTAAAAGGTGCAGCTAGACAAACAAAGCCCGCCTGCGCGGGCTAAATTTATGGTTAAAAAGCCTGCGACGGCAGGCTTTGTTTATATAGCCTCAGCCTTAAGGCTGAAGGAATGTCAATAAGCTTAGTTACTGCCGCTAAATACGACCAAAGGAAATTTTGATTGAGCTTCGGCCATGGTAACAATTCTGCCCTGATTCTTGAGATCTTGCCAATAATTAATGACTTCTGTTGCTTGGTTCAACACTTCTATTCTTTCTGTTTCAGATATCCAGTGTTTCGCTTCTAACTCGTTCTTGAGTTGTTCCCACGCATCATTACGAGGCCAGAAAAAATAAGCCGTCAAAGGACTTGTTCCTTTTCCCACAATGTGATCAACTGCGATCGCTACATTTGCATCTAACCAAAGTACCTTTAAAATAAATCTTGAATCCAATAATGTCTCCAACTGATAGACCTCATCAATAATCATAAACAGTACAATTCTCTATTATACCTCAATTTACAACAAATTGTCCACTAAATTACAACAACACGATTATTATAAAGGCTCATGGCTTTCTCAACTCCTTGTTTAAGACTCATTTCTACTGCTTCAATGACCAAAGGAAACATTTGGTTCAGGTTGGCTTTTTCTTGGGGTGAAAATTTTCCTAATACATGGGAAATAGTGGCATCAGAATGATTAGATTTGCCGATACCTAAGCGCAAACGAGGAAAATCTTGACTATTGAGATGAGAAATAATAGATTTCATGCCATTGTGTCCACCAGCAGAACCAGATAGACGTATTCGCATTTTTCCTATAGGTAAATCCATGTCATCATAAACTACCATAATAGCATTAGGTGAAACTTTGTACCAATCAGTAACCGCCCTGACAGATTGTCCTGAAAGATTCATATATGTGAGGGGTTTAAGGAGTAAAATCTTTTGATTTCCTCGGAGTGTTCCTTCTGCTAATAAGCCTTGAAAACGGCGATTTTCTTTCCAAGATAACTGCCACGCTTGGGCTAAAGCATCAACTACTTCAAAACCGATATTATGGCGTGTTTTGTCATATTTTGGCTCAGGATTGCCTAAACCGATGATTAATTGCGGGATAATGATACTGGGGGATTGTTCTGCTGACATGAGTAATACAAATTTAGGGGAAATTTAATCAATATAAATTAAGTTTGATACAGGCAAGATGCCTGTATCACAATGGTGTTCTTGTCACAGCTTATTTATCATCATTCTCGCCATTATTAACGGCTTCAGATAAATTGGGTTGCATGTTAATATTAGGAAGAAATTTGTCAATCATTGGTTTGAAATAATTTATTCCTCCTACTGAAAATATTACTACAAGCAACCATTTAATGAAAGTCTCTTGAGAGAAAAGAATAATGATTCTAGGAAACGTAATAACAATGCTTCCCTGTGTGTTAGAATTATCCTTTTCTTTCTCTTGATGATTGTGTTTTTTCCTGAATGAGTTAAACATTGTTTCCTCCAAATGAATAATTTGTCTGACCCGATATTGCTACTTTAAGGTGTTCTTTTTTGATAATCTAGATATAGTAAAAGTACAGTCCTTTTTATGTACTTGACAATTTTATTAAAATATGTATTTAAAACATGAGAGCATCCAGACAAGGTAAAACACTTATTGACAAGACAATACAAGAACACAATCAAAACAATAAAGATAATAAATATACTAGAACCAATGATAGTCTAGCGATCGCGGATGGTGCTATTCAATATATAAATACAGTTAAAGTTCAAAATGGTTGGACAGATAAAAGTAAACTTTGTTTAGAACAAATTAAAGAATTAAAGATTATTAATAATGGGGTTCCTTTATCTAAAGAAGTTTGTCAAGCAAAAAAGATTCAGTTACCTATTCCTCTTAAAGATATAAAAGAATACGTTAAAAGTCAATATTGGAAAGTATCTGGTTTTTCTGATAGAAGTTGGAAAGATTTTGTAGGAGGAAAAGTACCAATTAAGGATTATGTATTTATTGCTTATTGTGCGATTTTAAATTTGTCTATTGGTAAAGTAGCGAATTTTGGGACTTGTGGTGATTCCTCTAAACGTTTACCAAGATTACTTTATGAATTTAATCATCATTCCCCAAAGAGATTATGTAATCAAGCTACTGCTCAAAATAACAATTTAATGATTTTAAAAATTGCGACAAGACCTGATAATAAACTAAAATTATATTGGTTGCTTAACCGTTTAAGGATTGCTTTAAAACCTGATGATGAGATTGAACTAAAGAAATTTGATATGAACAGTCCTACTTATAATAAGATAGATGATTTATTCAAAGAAATTATAGAAAAATTTGGATTACCTCAACGAACTCAAAGTTTGTCTAAACAAGTTTATAAACAAATAAAGGCAAAGGATAAGTCAACTTTTTTGGTATTTTTCAATGTGGATAAAAAACCGAAGTCTGATTTAGATTTGTTATTAAATAAATTTTGGAAGCCTTTAACTGAAGAATGGACTAAAGAGCAAAATGAACATCATTTAATTATGTGTTGGATTGATTATCAAGAAGATATAGACTGGCGAAAAATGTATTTTTTTCATGATAATATGAGTCAAGAGCTTGATAATTCATCTTTATTTAACTGTAACATTCCCGATAGGTTTACTTTAGAAGATATTAAGCATTGGTTAAACTTAGATTCAGTTAGCCGTTTTACCGCACAATATAATACTTTCAATCTTTCTAATATCAGTGATATAATTTGGCAAGAAAGTGAGCAAGGAAATGCAGAATTATTACTTAAGTCTATTTATCAACAATGTGATTTAACATGGGAGGAGCATCAAGATTTATGGCTGAAACTATAATTTATCCTAAAAATCCTGAATTTGAAGGATTGCCAGAATATCAACCCACACTTGGTGAAAAAGATCCAGAAACAGGAGAGCCATTATATCCTTATTTAGCTAATATTTATACAGGATTAGTGTCAGCAGTTAATTTATCTATTAAATTAAAACGTCCTTTAATTTTAGAGGGGGAACCTGGATGTGGAAAAACTCAATTAGCTCGTGCTGTTGCTTATGAATTTGCTAAAAAGTATAATATAAAGAATTATTCTTATACGGAATGGACTGTTAAATCAACTGATCGTGCTAGTGATACTTTATATGTTTATGATGCTATAAAAAGACTTTATGATGCTCAGTTAGTGACAACAGATCCTTTAGAAAAAGATAAGATTTCTGAACATTTACGTGATCCAGAACATAATGAATATATTACTTGGGGTGCATTAGGAAAAGCTTTTATTGCTTCACAAAATGAGCAAAGAATGATTGTTTTGATTGATGAAATTGATAAGGGTGATACTGATTTCCCTAATGATTTACTTTTAGAAATAGAATCTAAAAAGTTTAAGGTTAGAGAAAGAAACATCAATCAAGAAATTAAGGCGATGTTTGATTATGCCCCTATTATTTTTATTACCAGTAATGCTCAAAAACAACTCCCTGATGCTTTTTTAAGACGTTGTTTATATCACTATATAGAATTTCCTAAAGAGGCAGATTTAGAAAAAATCATTAAAGCTAGATTTGGTAATGAATGGTCAGATGATTTAACTAAAATTGCTTTAAAAAGATTTGTTAAGTTACGACAATTAATGGAGGAAGAAAAGGGAGATTTAAGTAAAAAAGTTAGTGTTAGTGAGTTAATTGATTGGATTCAATCTCTTAAGTTTCATCCTACTAAAAGTAAAACTAAACAAGCTATTACTAAAGAAATTAATCAATTATTAGAAAAAGAAGTATTGCCTTATCATCATACTCTTTTAAAAACGAAAGAAGATTTAGAGTTTCTTGATTATTTAGCAGATGATCTCAGTTCTACTGCATAAATTATGCTAAATTATCACAAATAATAGACTTTAACTCGTTCATAGTTAAGCTATACAAACAAAGGTTGTCTACGCAACCTAGAATTTACTCCGCGCTCGTCGGACTTCGTTTTTATAGGATCACGAATAAGATCTCTTATTAACTATTAGTTTAGCAGAATAAGTCCTGTAGAACCGGAAATGCTATATATTTTAACTAACATGAATGCTCAATCTTTACCTCTTTATCAATTATTTAATCGTCTGAGACATGAGGGTTTTTCTTTGGGAGTCTCTGAATATAATTTATTATTGGAAGTGTTGTTAATAGAAGAATATTCTGAGTCATTTAGTTTAAGCACTCTTAAGGATATTTGTCAAGCTATTTGGGTAAAATCTTGGGCTGAAAAGCAAAAGTTTGAAACAGTTTTTCAAGAGTTATTTGTTTTTCCAGAGACAAAAAATAAACCTGCTAAACAAATTAAATTAGTTGAAGTAACAAGGGAAATAGATACAACATCAAAATCGGATAAAAGTGATAAAATTATTGAGGAAAGCGAGACTGATGATAATGAAATAGATGAGTATTTTTATTTTTCTCCTCAAAGCGAATCTTCTCAATTTCCAGATAAGGAAAAAGATATTGTTACAGCCCTAAAAACTGGTAAAATTAGAGATTGGACAACTTTTAAATCTAGTCGTATTGCTGATGAATATTTACCTGCTACTGCGGAACAAATTCAACAGGGATGGTATCAATTACATCAACCTATAGCATTAGGAAATCGCCGAGAATTAGATCTAGAAGCAACTATTAGAGAAATTCAAAGACGAGGAAAATATCAACCTCCTATTATTAAATCATCTCAAGTTCGTTCTCAATTAGTTTTATTTCTAGATCAACGGGGTTCTATGCAACCTTTTCATGTGCTATCTAGATTATTAAAAGAAACTGCTATTCGTGTCGGTTGTCTTCGTCCTCAAAATTGCTATTATTTCTATAATTATCCTATTAATGAACTTTATAATGATCCTGATTTTATGCAGGCTGTTCCTTTATCTCAAATGATGGCTAATCTTCATCCTAAACGAACTATGGCTATCATTTTTAGTGATGGGGGAGCAGCTAAAGGTCATTATAGTTTAAAAAGGTGGGAGGCAACTCAAAAATTTATTGCCAAAATTAGGTCACAAGTTCATTCTCTTTGTTGGCTTAATCCTTTACCAGAAAGTTACTGGAAAGGCACAACTGCTCAAGAAATTAATGAAACCATTATACCTATGTTTCCTCTGGATAAAAAAGGATTTAATGATGTTATTAAACAGTTAGAAATATGTTATAAATAAAGAAATGCTCCCAGGCTGAAGCCTGGAGCTATAGGAACGAAGCCTGCCTACGCAGGCTTAGATATTAATAATTCATCGGATAGCCCGCGCAGGCGGGCTTTGTTTCTATAGCCCAACCCTTTAGGGTTAGGGTATTTTAGAGAATGAAATAGGATTCGGATTTGTTGGGTTTCGTGCCTCAACCCAACCTACGTTATATAATTAGAAATTGGTAACATTTTATGAATCAAGATATCACACAAAAACAAATAGAAGCCTTTCAAAATCGTTTTGGTGAACCTCATTTACAATTAGCTTTTTATGCAGCTTTTCCTTTAGGTTTAACACCAGATTTACTTTATCGTTTACGCGATCGCTTTGAAATTTCTGTACCTTGGTTAGCCATATTTGATTTACTCTCATCTAACTTGTGTTACGAATCAGGAAATGAACTTTATTTTATGAATCAAAATGTGCGTCAACGTCTTTTACAATCTTTAGATGAGACGCAACTAAAACAACTTTCTGATTTTTTACTTGATTATGTAGATCGACATTTAAAACATTCTAAAGGACAAACTTTAGCACAAGCACAACGATGGACAGCATTAGCTTATACTGAACCAAATAAAACAGCAAAAGAATTAGCTAAAACTCTTAATCAACTGTTAGAAACAACCCCTTCTTCAGAATGGTTACAAAAGGCGACATTTATAGAAACTATTGCACCGAAACTGATAGAAGCAAAGTTTGAACCCTTATTAACTTTATCTCGTGGCATGGCACAAACGGCAAAAGGGAACTTTTCCCAAGCAAAAGAACTTTTTGAGGAACTATCACCAACAGAGTCAGCAAATATTGTTAATATTGCAGGAATTTCTATTAATTTACCTCAAGCTGTTCGAGCAAAGCGTTTTACTTTTGACACTCCTACAGTTAACCGCAAAGGTGAAATTATTAAGACCCAAACCTATACAGCTAAATACTTCAGCGAACAGTTAGAAAAGTCTACAGATAAAGAAATAATTCTCGACATGGTATATATCCCTGGTGGCACTTTTACTATGGGTTCTCCTAAAAGTGAAAAAGATAGCCATAATGATGAACGTCCCCAACATAATGTAACCGTTCCTCCCTTCTTTATGGGGAAATATCCAGTTACTCAAGCGCAATGGAAAGCGATCGCATCTAGAACAGATTTAAAAGTCAAAATAGACTTAAAGTTAGATCCATCAAATTTTAAACAATCTTATAAAGACCAAGACAGAGAAATAGACAGATGGCAAAGACCTGTTGAAGAAGTTAACTGGTATGAAGCAGTAGAGTTCTGTCAGCGACTCTCTAAGCTAACTAGAAGGCACTATAGATTACCTTCTGAAGCAGAATGGGAATATGCCTGTAGGTCAGTTAACAGTGAACAGTTATCAGTTATCAGTGAAAAGTTAGCAATAGAAGAATGGAATCAGAAATATAACCAACCGTTTCATTTTGGGGAAACTATTACAGGAGACTTAGCTAACTATTCTGCTCAAAATACATACGCTGAGGAACCAAAAGGACAATATAGACAACAGACAACCCCTGTAGGTCAATTTCCCCCTAATGCCTTTGGATTATATGATATGCACGGTAATGTGTGGGAATGGTGCGCTGATGACTGGCATGATAATTATGAGGGTGCGCCTACTGATGGTATTGCTTGGCTTGATAGTAATCAAGGAGAAAATGTCAAGTCTGAAAAAGACTCATATTCTGGCAAAAATGATGATAATTCGTCATATTCGGTGCTGCGGGGCGGTTCCTGGGGCAACTATCCTAATAACTGCCGTTCTGCTTTCCGCGTCATCAGCCTTTCGCGCGACAACCACAACTACAATCTCGGTTTTCGTCTGGTATGCCTGTTCGGTATAACTCTTTACAGTGAGAGTTGGCAGGTGAGAATCTGTCAAGAGTGCGCCAAAGAGTTCAGTCTACTCCTGAGATGCTGGCAACGGTATCCAGAAATAAAACTGGGTTGGGAAGCTTGGTAGGGTCAAACCGAACAGTTTCTCAACTCTCCACCAATATAGAAGCCCCACCTATAGGATAGGTTATCAATACAATTTTACAAAAATTTGGCTAGATTAGCTCTGAATAAGCTAAACTCAAAGCAGCAATTACTTGTCTAACATCACATTATATGCGTGTTCGACACTTCTGCTAAACTCCATGCGAAATAGTTCATTTTTTACAAAGGTATTTGATTGAATGGAAAATGTGATTAAAAAGTCAGATTTTATTCTGAAACCTTACATGAAAAGCAACGACTTTAGAGCAACTTATCAAATTCTCAATACTGTCGTTCCTTATTGTCTATTATGGTTTCTCGCAGTTAAAGTAGCCCCAATTTCTTGGTGGCTACTTATACCTATAATGGTGTTGATGACCCTATTTTCAGGGCGTTGTTTTTCATTAATGCACGATTGCGGACACTATTCCCTTTTCAGTTCAAAAAAAGTGAATCGAATCATGGGTTTTATGTTCGGTATTCTTAATGCTATCCCCCAATATCCTTGGTCAAGAGGTCATGCTTTTCACCACAAACATAATGGAAATTGGGATAAATATCGTGGCCCCTCTGCTTTGATTACTACTGAGCAATTTGCCAAACTTACGCCACGGAATAAGTGGTTTTATGCTTTTCTGAGACATCCTTTGATGTTGTTTCCTGGCGGTTTTTTCTACCTTGCAATTAAACCAAGAATCGCTCTAATTGCAGGAACTTATGATTTTATTGGTCATCTGTTTACTTGTTGGAAACAAGAACCTAAAATGACTATATCAGAAATTATAGCTTCTCATAAATCAAGAAATTGGTACACGAGAGGAGAATTTTGGGATTTGCTGTTCAACAATATTTGTGTTGTCAGCAGTTGGGTTATAATGAGCTATTTACTAGGAGCAGGATTCTTTTTAACAATTTATTCAATAACCTTGACTTTTTCATCGGCAATGTTCATTTATTTTTTCTTTGTACAGCATAATTTTGAAGGCTCTTATGCTCACAAAACAGAAGATTGGGACTACTTGCAAGGAGCGATTGAAGGTAGCAGTTACTTAGAATTACCAAGTATATTGATGTGGTTTTCAGCCGACATCGGTTATCATCATATTCATCATCTTTCTGAAAGAATTCCTAACTATAATCTCCAAGCTTGTTATAAAGCCAATATGCACCTTCTCACACAATCCAAAATACTGCACTTAGGAGATATGCTTGGTTGTTCTAAATTTATTCTTTGGAATCGTGACTCAAATAGTCTTGTATCAATTGAATCATTTCGTCAAGAGGCTCAATTTAAAACTCAAAATTCCGAACTTATTCAAAATGCTAAACAATTAGTATGATTTAATTAGGTACATACAATTAATTAAACAAAAATTGTCTAGGGGTAAATCTTTGTAGGGGCGGGTTTTTTACACGAGTTATGGTATTCACAAAAAAATTAAATAAACCCGCCCTGCCGCCGCGTACATGATACTCACTATTGTTTTTGTCCAGGGGGAATAAACCGAATTTCTATTCGTCTTCTCGCCTCATCTGAGTTACGATTAAGAGGGGCTAATTCTCCTGATGGCAAATACAATTGTGCGGCTGAATAAGCACGAAATTTAATGTTTTTAAGCTTGACAGTTTTTTCAAGTTCCTGAACAACGGCTAAAGCTCTCATTAACCCTAAATCAACATTAGAACCTGGACGAAGAATATTAACTAATTGATTTCCTTTAGCTACCTTTTCTAATTGACCATCTAAATTACTTAGTTGATTATTTTCTTGTCCATCAGTATGCCCTATAACTTGAACAAAGTCAATATCTCTTTCCTTAAGAATTTTATCAATTTCTGGACTCACTTCTGCCGCAATATATTGTTTTAATTTAGGGGTTAGTTCGGCACTTCCTGATGAGAATTTAAAGTTTCCTGAATTTTCCTGAATTACAATAGGACTAGCTGATAGTAGTCTTTTATTGAGATTTAAAACATGAAAAAAAGCTAATAATAAGAAGAAACTCAAAATCATAAACGCATTGGACATTAAGTCTGTAAATGATTGAAATATATTAAGTTCTTCGGGTTCATTGATATCGAGATACTTTTTAACCATAAAGACAATTAATGTTGGGTCTACCGAACCTAGTATGTAAAACTATATACAGGGAACAAGGAACAGGGGATTATAAACATCTCATAAATCATTCCTGATTGCTATATTAGAAATTATAGAGTTAAACCCGCTCATGGTTAAGCTATAAAGACAAAACCCGCCTACGTGGGTTTAATTTAGCCTCCGTAGGGAGGCTTAGTCTTTATAGTATCAGACTTTAGTCTGTCTGTAAGCCTTGATTTAATATAATAAGTTCGGTAAAATCTTAATTTTAGATATTATTTAGCTTATCTTTAATGTCTTCAAGAGACAAAATTTTATCCTGAGATTTTTCACTCTTTATTATACTTCCTATATCAGTCCTAATCTTATCGATATTTTTCTTAATTTCTCTAATTATTTCTATTACTACAGTTTGCTTTTCATTTTCTCTTATTTTAAGTGCTTCTAATCGATCACCTAACATTTGTAAACTGATAGATTCTTGTTTAATCCGTTCTTTATTTAACTCTATCAATTCTGTAGATTTGTCAGTTAATTCACCTAATAATTTTTGATGGTCTTCTTGACTAATAGTTTGAGTATCTAAACTTTTAATTAAGCGATCGCCTAACATTTGTAGACCGAGAGATTCTTGTTTAATTCGTTCTTTATTTAACTCTATCAATTCTGTAGATTTGTCAGTTAATTCACCTAATAATTTTTGATGGTCTTCTTGACTAATAGTTTGAGTATCTAAACTTTTAATTAAGCGATCGCCTAACATTTGTAAACTGAGAGATTCTTGTTTAATCTGTTCTTTATTTAAGTCTATTAATTCCGTTGATTTTTGATTTAAGTTATCTATTTTATCCCCTAAGTTTACTATACTATCAACAGATTGATTAATATTACTTATACTTACTTGTAAAGTATTAATTAAATTATTAACGGTTAAAATTGTATCAGAAAATTTGCTTTGAGTTCCCATTAAATTGTCAGTCACTGAGGCTAACTTTTCTGATAACGCGCTATTCTTAATCATTTCTGATGCTTCCATAAAAACGATAGCAGTATTTTCTAAACTTTTACTATATTCGACAAAATTATCATGTTGAACAATTCTTTTGAGAGATTTAACTTGCTTTTCTAACAATAAAGCCGACTGATAAAATGTTATTGAACCTCGATCTAATGTCCCCGCAGTTTCAGTCATCTGTTCATAAACTTGTTGAGCTAATTTAGCCGTTTCCTGATTACCTTTAGTAATTTGTTGTGCCACACCGTCTAAAGATGATTGAACAGATTGAATAACACTTTCATGGAATTTAGTTAAGAATAAATTTTGTTGATTTACCATACGATTAATGGATTTATCAAATCTAGTTTCTCTTTCTATTGTCGGTTGTAGAATATTATCCAGATAATCTTCTAGAGAACTCATTAAAAAATATTTAGCCAAAGTTGTATTATAACGAAGATTAATCACCGTTAATACAGAACTACAAACTAAAGCAATTAAGCTAGTAATAAAAGCAATTCCCATGCTTTGGAGAGGTTGTTCAAACTTTTCGATGAAATTATTAGCTTCTCCACTAACTTGACTAATAGTTTGACTTAAAGTTGATAAATTAAGAGTAATACCTAAAAACGTTCCTAATAAACCAAAAGCTAACAGTAAATTTGGTAAATTTCGACAACAATAATCCCATTGTTCGCAAGAAAGAGAATAACCTAAAAACTTAAATTTATCTTGACTATATATTCCATGTATTAAAGCTTCAGTATTAACCTTATCTACCCTTAAACTAGCCCCTTTAAATCTTTTTTCTAAGTTTTTCACTATGTTAGGTTTAGCATCTTCATTACTATGAGAGATCACCAAAGATCTAACATCATTAGCAGACTTAACTAAATGTCCGTAAAGGCATCTTCGTATAATCCCCGCTAATATTGTAATCAGAAACACAAAAATAGAAGGTAAAATAATTGAAGGAGGAAACAATTTAAAGGATTCAAACATCAACAAAACCTCTTGATAATATAAAATTAATTAAAACCCTAAACAATTAATATGACTCATCAATCTAAAGCAGTTGTTCTTTTATCCGGAGGATTAGATTCTGCTACCTCGGCAGCGATCGCGGCTAAAGACGGTTATCATGTAATTGCCCTATCTTTTCGTTATGGACAACGACACCAACGAGAATTAGACTCCGCCCTAAAAATCGCTCAAGCATTAGACATACAAGAACACTATATCATTGATGTTAATCTGGCTCAATGGGGAGGTTCATCCTTAACCGATACCTTCATAGAATTGCCCCAAACAGGCGTTAATGCCCATATTATCCCTTCTACATACGTTCCGGGCAGAAATACCGTTTTTATTGCCATCGCCCTGTCTCTGGCAGAAGCAAAAGAAGCACAAGCTATTTATTTAGGCATTAATGCCGTAGATTATTCAGGATATCCTGATTGTCGTTCCGACTATTTACAAGCTTATCAAATGTTAGCTAATCTTTCATCTAAAGCAAGTTTAGACGGAAAAGCACCTCAATTAATTGCACCATTAATTAAAGATTCAAAAGTTGATATTATCCATCGTGCCATCAGTTTGAAAGTGCCTATTTCTGATACTTGGTCTTGTTATCAAGGAGATAGCGAACCCTGTGGATTATGTGATTCTTGTCGTATCCGCGATCGCGCTTTAATTGATGCAGGATATCCTGAATTAGCAACAGTAAAAGGACAAGAACTTTATAATTTATAATTAAAATTATACCATGATATTAAGCCAAATTAACACAAAATTAACCTTTGAAAAATGGTTCTATCGGACTTACTATGCTAAACTAACAATTAATAAAAGGCTAAAGCCTTATCCTATAAAAACGAAGTCCACCTTCGTGGACATCCATTATAGGTTGCGTAGGCAACCTTTGTTTGTATAGCTTAACTCTTGAGAGTTAAGGTCTATCATTTGTAATAATTTAGCATAACTTGTCTGGTAGAACCATTTTGTCTACCTACTTAGATATAAATATAATCTTATTCATGCCAACTAGATCGCCAAGCAGCTTCAGCTTCAGCTTGAGCATATTCTTGTTGGGTTAACCGATAATATTTTCTCATTTTTTTGAGCTTTTCTAGACAACTACGAATCTCTTTTCGTTCAATACTTAAAGTTGTATCAGCAAATTCTATTTCGGATAATCTTAAGTTAATAGCTGAAATTTTAGTTATTTTTCCATCTGTTTCATTATCATCCTCATCATCTTCTCCTTCATTTTCTTGATCAGTTTTGCGTTCAACCAATAAATTTAAAATATTAGGTGAATTTCCTGAAGTAACCCCTGCTTCTTCAGCTTGTAAAGCCATTTCTAATATCTGAGGTGGTAAGTTACTGCTAATAATTTGTGCTTTTTGTAAATAATTATTAGCCTCTTGAGATAAATGATTTAAAGTCTCCCGAATACCTTCTTCTACTCCCTGACACCAATGTACTAACATCTCAGGATTATTAATCTCAGAAATCTTGAATTTTTCCTTTGACTCTGTTACCTTAAAAGAAGGTTCTTGCTCAGGAGATAATCGTAATAAAATTTGTTCTGTCAGCGTCGGTTGAGGAGGACTAACAAAAGGAGAAACCTCTAAATAAGAGAAAAATCTACTTTGAATTTCCCCATATAACTGACGAAACTTTTCTTGAAGTTTTTCCCGTTGACTAAAGGATAATTTTAAAAAAGTTTCAGGATAAATTTGCGTACAAATCTGATAACAAGCTAAAATAAATTGATTTTTAGTTGACTGACTCAAAACCTGTAAATAGTGACGATAAAGCCGATCTAATTCAGTTGCTAATTCTGTTGATTGAGTCTCTAAACTTTCTAGTTCTTGTTTAATCTTCTGAAGCGATTTAGCCATAATTCTCAAACCTTCATACTAACGCTTTAATTAGAAAATGACTTACCTACAGACGCTATTTGTAGGAGCAATTCATACAAAAAATACAATTTATAGAAGCTTTGCATAAGTCCTGTAGAAAAAGGCAAAAGTTGAACAATTATTTCCTATCTTTTGCCTTTTATCAGTACGATAAATCGAGAAAAGTTTACTTTTTCTTCTTACCCTTTTTAGGTGGAGGTGTTTCAGCTTTTTTCACAGGTTCAGCAGCAACAGTTTCAGGTATTTCCTCAACTTCAGGAGCTACAGCTTCAACGATTTCCTCAACCGCAGGTTCAGGAGACTGAATAGTTGGAGCAGTTTGAGCCGCAACTTCATCAGCAAAATTAGTCTCTTCTTTTGCGATACCTTCCCCTAAAACAAATCGAGTAAAGCGTCGAATCTGAATATTTTCCCCCAATTGAGCAATAGTTTGTTTAACCAATTCTTCAATAGTAACGCTTTGATCTCGAATAAAAGGTTGATCCATCAAACACAATTCTTTGATTCGTTTTTCAATGCGTCCTTGAACAATCTTTTCTCGAATATTCTCAGGTTTACTGGCCAAAT
The DNA here is from genome assembly GCF_003864295.1 of Aphanothece sacrum FPU1. NCBI lineage: Bacteria > Bacillati > Cyanobacteriota > Cyanophyceae > Chroococcales > Aphanothecaceae > Aphanothece > Aphanothece sacrum. The sequence continues at coordinate 527,737 of NZ_BDQK01000013.1, forward strand.
CTTCTCGGCCCATCTCGATTTCTTTCTCTTTAGCAACGATTGCTTCAGGAATTTCCGTACCCGTCACATATTCTACATTAGGACAAGCAGCTACCTGCATCGCCACATTACGTACCAATTCCTTAAACTCATCACGACGGGCCACAAAATCAGTTTCGCAGTTAACTTCCACCAGGACACCAATACGTCCCCCAGTGTGAATATAACTATCCACTAAACCTTCTGCAGTTTGACGGCCGGACTTTTTCTCGGCTGAGGTAATACCTTTTTGCCGTAGCCATTCCGTCGCCTTAATCATATCACCCTGGTTTTCTTGAAGTGCCTTTTTGCAATCCATCATACCAGCGCCAGTTTTTTCTCGGAGTTCTTTAACCAGTTTTGCTGAGATTTCCGCCATGTTAACTTACGTTCCTACTCTACTAATATCTTGACACGACAAGGGAGTTGTTCCCTCATCAGTGTCTCTTAAATCTTAGTCTTTTGTCTGACTAAGCTTCTGTTTCTTCATCGTCTTCTTGTCCATGAGACTCAGCCGCTATTTCTTCGCCCTCGTCTTCTTCTTCATAATCTTCGTACTCTCCTTCTTCGAGATTATCTTCAAATTCTTCATAATCTTCTTCCGAGTCGAGTTGACCATGACGACCTTCGTAAATCGCATCAGCTAATTTGCCTAAAATTAGCTTAATTGAGCGAATAGCGTCATCATTAGCCGGAATGGGAATATCCGCATAATCGGGATCACAATTGGTATCTAGTAAAGAAATAATAGGAATGCCTAATTTTTGACATTCTTGAATTGCGTTATATTCCCGTCTTTGGTCAACAATTACGACAATATCTGGGGGTTTACGCATGGTTTTAATGCCTCCCAGGTATTTATTCAGTTTACCGAGTTCTCGACGTAGTACAGAACCTTCTTTTTTGGGACGACGATCAATCTGTCGATTTTCTTCCATAGACTCTAATTCTTTGAGCCGTTCTACCCGATTTTTGATAGTTTCCCAGTTGGTTAACATTCCTCCTAACCAGCGTTGGTTAACATAGTTTGCTCCACAACGGGAAGCTTCTTGAGCGATAATTCCTGCTGCTTGACGTTTTGTCCCTACAAAGAGAAACTTTTTGCCTTTTTCGGCGGATTTACGCACATAATCGTAAGCATCCTCCATTAATTGGGCGGTTTGCACTAAGTCAATGATATGAACCCCGTTGCGGGCCGTATAAATATACGGGGCCATTTTCGGGTTCCAACGGCGGGTCTGATGACCAAAGTGTACCCCAGACTCTAACAATTCAGCGAGAGAAACAACTGGCATATTAATATGAACTCCTATTCGGGTTTATCCTCCATCTAGGTGTATTTCTCACAAGAAACACCCGAAGTCCCAGATGTGCGATATTTAGACAACTTTTCTAGCTTAACACACAAGAGAAATATTGAAGGACAATGTAATGAGTCTCAACAAGCACAAAGAAACATGGCTTTTGCTAAGGCTAAACGCTTTGTTAAAAACGCGAGTCAGCAAGGTGGTGTCGGACCTGAAGCGCAGCCTCCCTCATTTCAAAATCCTAGGCAAAATGCGAATGATCTTTCAGAGATTCAGACTGACAGAGCGACTGAATTTTTAATGGCAGTATGTCCAGCACTTTCAGAAACTACTGTTAAACGACGCGCTCAGACACTACAATCTTGGTTAAAGATATTTCTTAAATACTGGTAAGAGAAGAAAGTACAGAATTTTTTAACTCAATACGGTACATCGTAGGGGCCTAATAGGTTCCCCCGAAATCTTGGTAGAAATTGTGTGCTGGAGCTACAATATTTCAACGGGGGGGTTACGACGCGAATAATAACTTATTAGTTTTTCCTCAAAATCATTGCCGCGTCTAACCCACCCTACAATCAGGTAAGATTTTATATCAGCATAAGTACAGGAGAGTATTTTAATTAGGACGTATTCCCCCAAATAAACCAATTTCAAATATTTTCATAAAACAATCAACATCAACAAAACCGATATTTCTTAACCATTCACATTGAGTTTCGACTAAAGTTAAAATATTAGCAGTTTTATCAGCACGACTATAATATTGTTTATCAATTTCTTCTCTTGATTTGTGAGGTTCTTTATCTTGATGAAAAGCATAAAGAGAATCAACAAATAGCTCATCAAATGCTTTTTCACCTAACTTTGAATGAGAAGCAATATGTTCTAAATTAAGAAATAATCCCCCAGGTTTCAGAATTTGATATATCTCTTGATAAATTTCTTGTTTTCTCTTATCGGGTTGATGATGAATAGCAAAACCTGAGACAATTACATCAAATGGAGCATCTTCACTCAGAGAATTTATCCAGTTATTTTCACCAAAGTTTTGAGTAATAAAATTAGATTTATATTGAATTCCTATATTATCTTGTGCTGCTTGAATCATGTCATCTGAAAGGTCTAGAAAACAGCCTGTAGCATCAGGATAATCTTGATAGATAGCTTTTCCTAAAACTCCATCGCCACAACCTAAATCCAGAAAATTATTAACCTTAGATTGGGTTAAATTGATGAGACGAAGAATGATTTCAATTTGTTCTTTAGCTAAGGGAATCGCGCCTCTAACTCCTGTTAAAAAAGCTTGAGAGACTTCGGCTTTTTGCCAAACTTTATAATCTTGATTTTCAGACATTGAGGTTAATAAAGAACAGAACAAAGATTTGATTTTTTAACTCATTCCTAAACTTTCTAAAGCTAATTGAATATTTTTCCGTACAGATGTAGCTGAAGTATTTAATGCTTGTTTTTCAATTTCAGTCAAAGTCACTTCTAAAATTTGTTTTACCCCACTACATCCTAATAAACAGGGAACCCCTAGAAAAATATCATTTAACCCATATTCCCCTTGCAAATAAGCTGCCGTCGGTAGGAGTCGAGACTGATTTCTTAAGATAGTTTCTACCATTAAACAAGCGGAAGAAGCAGGTGCATAATAAGCCCCCCCTGTTTGCAATAATTTGACGATTTCTGCCCCTCCGTTGCGGGTTCTTTCCACTAATCGATTAATGGTTATTTCGTCTAAAAGTTCCGTAATGGGAATGCCATTAACGGTACAATAACGAGGTAATGGTAACATTAAATCTCCATGGCCTCCCAACACCATCGCGGTAACATTGGCAGTAGAAATCCCCAACTCCATCGCAATAAAGGTTTGTAGACGGGAAGAATCTAATACTCCTGCCATTCCCATCACTTGATATGGGGGTAGATCAGTTGCTTTCCACGTGAGATAGGTCATTACATCTAAGGGATTGGTAATCACCAAAAAAATCGCATTAGGAGAGTATTTAATGGCTTGTTGAGCCGCGTTAACGACAATTTTGGCATTAATTTGGGTCAAATCGTCTCGTGTCATCCCTGGAGTACGAGGACGGCCAGCCGTAATTACCACTAAATCAGAGTTTGCGGTGTCCTCATAACTATTAGTGCCGATAATTTGGCTATTATGTAACTCAATGCCTTGGGCTGCAATTAAATCGAGGGCAATTCCTTGGGGTAATCCTTCGATAATATCCAATAACACCACATCAGCCAGATTTTTCTCGGCGATACGCTGAGTTAGGGTTCTGCCTACATTACCGGCCCCAATAACAGAAACCCTTGCCGATTGACAAGTCAGAAAAGAATCGTCAGAGACATTCATATATACTCAAAGTTAAGCAAACTCAAGCTAATTCTAGTTGATCGATGCGTAACCAAACATTCGGTGTGGGAACGGAGAATTTGACTAACGCATATTCATCATTGAAATCTACGACTTCTCCTTTAGTTTCAAATAGATAGGGAGGAAAGCGCGAATCGCTGGCCTTTGCTTCTAGACTATTTTCTAGTTTGTCCCGTACGGCACGAACTAAAGTACCTTTTTTTATTGTATCTGCCATAATTGTCACTTATGCTGAGTTTTTTTCCCGACTTTTGAATTTTACCAAAAATTTACGGTTTTAGTGCTTAATAGTATTAATTCTCAAGCTTGGGCCATACGAATCTGAAAACAACACCATTGTTGACGTTTCCAAAGGGCCGCCACTATCCATCCATGTTGTTCTAGGGTATCGGCGATCGCTTGAGACTGTTCTAATAAAATGCCGCTTAAAATGCCCCAAGCATTAGGTTTAGCTAGTTTAGAGAATTGGGGAATTAATTCAATAATCACTTCAGCTAAAATATTACAAATAATCCCGTCTACTCCTTCTGGCACTAATTCTAACAATTGTTCAATACTCCCTTGATTAATCACAAGGGAAGAAGGATTAATGTTGTTGAGATGACGGTTATGAAGGACTGCTTGCACCGACAGAGGATCGATATCTACCGCATAAGCTTGAGCCGCACCTAATAATATAGCACCAATGGAAAGAATGCCTGATCCGGCACCGATATCAGCTACAGTGAGTCCACTGGTGGGCTTAGATAATCGCATTTCTAGGGACTCTAAACACAGTTGAGTAGTTTGATGGGTTCCTGTACCAAAAGCAGCCCCAGGATCAAGACGAAGAATCAAACGATCGCTTTTTTCAGGGGGGGTTAACCAAGCTGGATAAATCAAAAATAGATCCCCTACCTCTGTGGGTTCCCAGTGTTGTTTCCAACTTTGGGCCCAATCTTCTTCATCGATTAACTTCCAACGGGCCAGAGGTTGAGGTAATTCGAGAATGAGTGCGTCTTGTTGTAACCAAAGGGATAAGGCGGACAAATCGAGAGATTGATACTGAAGTTGGGGGACATAAGCCCGAATAACGTAAGATTTTCCCTTAATTTCCTGAACCATGCCCGAACAGCCAAATTTTTCTAATCGCCAAAAAATGGAGTCTTCTAAATCAGGGTGACATAAAATTGTAATTTCCCACCAGCTTGTTGACATGAGAATGGGGTATGAGGAACAGTGAACAGTTACCAGTTATCAGTTATCAGTTATCAGTTACTACCGCAAACAAGTCCATAGCTTGAAGCAACGAATATTTTTATTTCTATCCCCCTAAAAGGGGGAGGTTTTCAAACCAAAATTTCTGATAACTGATTTGTGTAATACTTACAGCTTAACTGTATAAGCGTCTCGAATACCAGCGACTTTGGTAATTTCAGATAATAATCCTTCGGGTAAGGGATCATCAAGACTCACTGCCATAACTGCATCACCGCGAACGATTTTCCGTCCTACTTGCATACTGGCAATATTGACGTTAAAACTACCCAATAAAGAGCCAATTTGCCCAATAATCCCTGGCATATCTCGGTGTACCGTAAATAACATATAATTACTCGGTGGCACATTAATGGGGAATCCATCTACATCAGTGATCCTGATTTCGCCGTCACTCAAAAGCGCACCCGTAACAGAATGTTCTCCCATTGAACCTTGGGCCGACAGATGAAGGGAACCAGAATAGTCACGAACCGAAGCGTCACGGGTTTCGATAATGCGTATACCTCGTTCTTTAGCTTCGATCGCGGCGTTAACATAGTTAACCCGTTCTCGTAAGGCTTGAGAAAGCAGTCCTTTCATGGCGGCCACAACTAAGGGTTGAGTTTTATTAGTGGCTAGTTCTCCTTGAAAACGAACGGTTAAGCGTTCAATACGTCCTCCGGCCAGTTGACCGACTAAATTACCTAAAGTTTCGGACAATTTCAGGTAAGGGCGCAATTTTTCCATGACATCGGGGGTTAAACCGGGAATATTGACCGCCGAACGGGCAGTTAAGCCTAATAATACATCCCTGATTTGTTCAGCTACATCAATCGCTACATTTACTTGCGCTTCAGCCGTAGACGCGCCTAAATGGGGGGTTAAAATTACACTTTCTAAACCTCGCAGTTTAGATTCTCCGAGGGGTTCTTCTTCAAATACATCGAGGGCGGCCCCTGCGATTTGACCAGCTTCTACCGCTTCTGCTAGGGCATCTTCATTTACAATACCCCCACGAGAACAGTTAATTATACGGGCGGTAGGTTTCATTTTAGCTAAAGCCTCCCGTCCGATGAGGTGGGTAGTTTCGGGAGTTTTGGGAACGTGAAGGGTAATATAATCGGATTCAGCAAAGAGTAAATCCAGGTCAACTAGGGTACATCCTAACTGTTCAGCACGGTCTTGAGAAATAAAGGGGTCAAAGGCTAATATTTTCATGCCCATTGCTTTAGCCACGTTGGCCACATGGGAACCAATTTTTCCTAAGCCTACCACGCCCAAAGTTTTCTTATAGACTTCTGTCCCCATAAAATTCTTACGATCCCATTTATTAGCTTTCATGGATTGGTTGGCTTGGGGAACATGACGGGATAGGGATAACATCATAGCTAGGGCGTGTTCAGCCGCCGCAATGGTATTACCTTCGGGAGAGTTAACTACGACGATACCCTGACGAGTGGCAGACGGTACATCGATATTATCTACCCCGACACCAGCCCGTCCAATGATTTTGAGTTGGGTTCCGGCTTCAATAATCTCTTTAGTTACGCGGGTTCCAGAACGAAGCATGAGGGCATCGTATTCAGGGATGATTTTGACCAATTCTTCGGCGGATAACCCTGTTTTAACGTCTACTTGCGCTACTTGGGAGAGGATATCAATGCCTACTTGGTCAATGGGGTCGGATACAAGAACTTTTGCCATAGTGCTTTGTCTGTGTCGGGGTGATCAGTTATTGTCGTAAGTCTCATGGTTGCAGTAGCTTATTGTAGCGGTCTATGTGCGCTTTTCTCCTAAATCGTTAAAAAGATTTCCAGTTTTGCTGTTTAAATAAGACCAGGGGTTCTAAACTTCTGGGTTAAAACCAAATAATGTTCACTAATTTAAAGGGGAATTATTAATTATGTCTCAAGAATTATTAAATGAGTTAATGAGTCAATCTGAAGCTTTAAACATTGAAGAAAAGCTGCAGTTAATGCGTTATTTATCAAGTAATCTAAAAACAGATAATAATTTGACCGAAAAACCTCGGCGTAAATGGCGTGAAATTAGCAAACTATAATTTAGCTTTACCTGATGCTTTACATGGATACTGAAGAAACAACCAAAATTTTAAGACAGTGGTTTGAAAGCTGGGTAAAGGATGATATTGAAGCTGTTCTGAACGGCTTATCAGAAACTGTTGTTTTCTATGCTCCCCAGAACGAATACAATCAGGTGATCCCCTATCTTGGGAGGAGAGTGGGACGTCAAGCAGTGGCCGAAGCCTTTGAAATTCGGGCCAAAACCGTTGAACTTCTAAGCTATGATTTACAGGAATTTATTGTTGAGGGCAATAAGGCCTGTATCATTTCTCATACTCAAGAACTCTGCAAACAAACTCAGCAAGTTTTTGAGGTTGAAGATGCCCAATTCATTGTTTTAGATGAAGACGGCAAAATTGCCTCCTGGAGCTTTTACTTTGACCCAAATCTAGAAGTTGCCGCCTTCACAGCCAAATTGGACAAGTGCTTAATTCAGGATGTACAAGGCAATCAACTCCCTGATACTAAAAGGTGGCATTGTAGAAAGATAGGCAGAGGATGTAGAGGTCGCAGAGGAGGCAGAGGAGGATGGAAACAAAGCAAAAACAGACTATAACGCTTTTCTGGGACTCTGGCAAAAGTCTTATCGAAAAGCCTTTGATACTACTTCTCATTTATGGAAATTTCCGAAATGGATTCACTCAAACTACTGCAACCCTTAAAGCTTAGAGATTTGGAGCTACCGAATCGCATGGTGATGGCTCCGCTAACTCGCAGACGAGCTGATTATGATCTCGCGCCGACTCCCCTTAATGCTCTGTATTATGCTCAACGGGCTTCTGCGGGGTTGATCATTAGCGAGGCCACCCAAATTTCTCCCCAAGGCACCAGTCTTCCACGGACGCCCGGAATTTATAGCCCTAAGCAAATTGCTGGTTGGCAATTGGTTACTCAAGCCGTACACGACCGGGGTGGGCGCATTTTTCTCCAACTGTGGCACGGCGGACGGTGTTCTCACCCATCTTTACAACCTCATGGTGCATTACCTGTTGGTCCTAGTGCGATCGCCCCTGGAGAAGAAACCGCGTTAACCGCCACCGAAGATGAAGTTCCCTTTGTTGTTCCGAGATCACTTTTAAGCAGCGAAATTCCTGGCATCATTGCCCAATATCGTCAGGCTGCTGAAAATGCCTTGCGAGCAGGAGCCGACGGGGTGGAAATTCATAGTGCCAGTGGTTACTTACTGGATCAGTTTCTGCAAGATAACAGTAACCATCGCACCGATGCTTATGGGGGCAGTATTGAAAATCGGGCCCGTTTGCTAATGGAAGTCACTGCCGCCGTTATTGAGGTATGGGGACCATATAGGGTAGGTGTGCGTCTGTCTCCAAGTAGTACGTTCCAGGATATGAATGACTCTAACCCGGAAGCTTTATTTAATAATGTAGTGGCTCAGCTTGATCAATTTAAGCTTGCTTATCTCCATATTGTAGAACCCCGAATTAAAGGCAGTCATGACGACTTTACCGAAAAAAAAGTACAGCTTGGTGTTCACCATTTTCGACCCCTATATAGCGGGACCTTAATAACGGCAGGGGGCTATACTCGCGACACGGGAGAGGCTATTATTAATCAGGGTGATGCTGATCTAGTCGCATATGGTAGATTGTTTATTGCCAATCCTGATTTACCTAAACGCTTTGCTCTCAATGCCTCCCTCAATCCCTATCATCGTCCAACATTTACGGGTGGTGATGAACGAGGATACGTAGATTACCCATTTTGGGAATAATCTGAACCATATAAATCATCAGACCTATTGCTAACGTGAGGTGGACTATGATTACTCAAACGCTGATCGGATTATCAGCCCTTTTTGCGTCGGGAATACTGTTTTGGCTCTGGGAAATTAAAGATCCTCTGCGACCAGTTGCATACCGCTCTTGCTTTCCCAGAGAATTCGGTGCTGCCATGATCTCCGCAGTGTACAGTATTATTCTTGCCTATTTTTTTGTAGCACTGGTCAAACTAACTATTTCTCCGTCCGTGATGACCTTTATTGGTTGGACGGGGTTGTTATCTTGGCCTTTGTGGATGCGCTTATTGATTGCCTATATCTTAAAAGACTTTAGTTTTTATCTAACTCATTGGATCAAGCACACAAACGATATCCTTTGGCTCACTCACAACTGGCACCATTCCATTGATCAGCTTTGGTGGTTGGCTGCCCAACGAGAAAGTTTAACGGACGTACTACTTTTCAAGGTGGGATTTTTGGCCTTTCCATTGTTGGGAATTCCCCCTGAAATTATGATTTTTGTAGGAATTCACTACATCGTCCATGATAACTGGATTCATCTGAATGTTAAGTGGCGTTCTTGGATGAAGTTCATCGAGTGGTTCTATGTCACTCCTCGAGTTCATAGCATACATCACTCCCAAACCGGCTCTGTCACCAAAAATTTAGGCGCTCTGCTGACCATCTTTGACCGTCTTTTTGGTACCTATGTTGACCCAGAAGAAGTAGCCCTTGACCAAATACAGTTTGCATCGGGAGACAACGCAGTCGTTACACCACGCAAAATCATTGGGGTCTAGTGCCGCCAAGCGGCCCTCAAAAGGCAAAAGTAAGAATGGTTAGATAGTCGGGAGAAGAAATGATTACACAAATTATGATCGGGTGGCTAGCAATTTTTGTCACGGGTGGGCTGATCTGGCTACTCTGGGAAAAGCCTGATCCGCTAAGAGACATTAGCTATACCGAAGAATTTCTCAAGGAGTTTGGTGCTGCCCTGATATCACTTGTATTTATCATCATTATTACTTATGCCTACGCTGATATCGTTAAGTTTTTAATCCCTCCCTTTCTAATGGAATGGCTCGGCAGGTTCGAGGTACTTTCCCTGCCTCTATGGGTGCGGGTCATTTTCGCCTATGTCATTAAGGATTTTTGTTACTACGTTTTTCATTGGTGGATGCACCATAATAAATATCTCTGGCAAACCCACCTTTGGCATCACTCCATTCAACAGTTGTGGTGGTTGGCTGCCCAAAGAACCAGTTTCACCAGCCGTTTTTTATTCCAAGTGGGATTTCTGGCCTTTCCAATCCTCGAAATTCCCCCAGAAGTTATGTTTTATTTAGGGTTGTTCGGTGCTCTTCACGAGAATTGGACTCACTCAAATGCGAAATGGCACTCTTGGATGGGGCTTTTGGAGTGGATTTTTGTTACCCCTCGCTACCATAGCCTGCACCATACTCAAGTTGGTGCCTACAATATGGGTAGCTATTTCACCATTTTTGATCGCCTCTTCGGAACCTACCTTGCTCCAGACTCTTTTGACCCCGACGAACAAACCTTTGGAACGGTGGATCAGCCAATCACTTGGCAAAAGGTGGTTGGGATTTAGGCATCTTGAACAGGGAATAAGTAAGTTGTTGGGCAAGTGCTTCATTTAGGAAATATAGCTTGTTCTGAGAGGAAAAGTTTAATGCAATACAAAAGACTCGGTGATAGTGACTTGGTGGTTTCTGAAATTTGTCTGGGAACCATGACTTATGGCCAGCAGAATACTTTGGAACAGGCCGAGGCACAACTCAACTATGCAGTTTCTCAGGGGATCAATTTCATTGATACGGCAGAAATGTATCCGGCACCTGTCTGTGCAGAAACCCAAGGCAAGACGGAGGAATATATTGGCTTCTGGTTACGCAAACAGCCACGGGATAAGCTGGTTATCGCTACTAAGGTATCAGGCCCGTCCATCGGCAGAATCTTACCGTTGACCTGGATTCGGGAGGGGAAAAATCGAATTGACCAAAAGAACATCCAGGAAGCAGTAGACGGCAGCCTCCGAAGACTACAGACGGACTATATTGATCTTTACCAAATCCACTGGCCAGATCGGTATGTGCCGTTGTTTGGCTCTCCCGATTACGACCCCTGCCATGAAAGAGAGACTGTGCCAATTCTAGAGCAGTTGGAAGCTATGAGAGGGCTGGTTCAGGCAGGAAAGATTCGCTATCTGGGTGTCAGTAACGAGACACCTTGGGGAGTAGGTGAGTTTTGCCATCTGGCTCAACAGTTTGGATTACCCAAAATTGTCTCGATTCAGAATGCTTTTAACTTAACCAACCGAGTTTTTCAGATTCATTTGGCGGAAGCCTGTGGTTTTAACAAGGTGGGATTAATGGCCTACAGTACCCTGGCTTTTGGTCATCTCTCAGGTAAATATATTGCCCAAACGCCAACCGGATCGAGAGTTGATTTGTTTCCAAGCTTTGACCAGCGCTACCGTAAACCAAACTTTCAGGAAGCAGTCCAAGCCTATGTGGAACTTGCCCATCAAAATGGATTAACTCCAGTGCAGATGGCACTGGGGTTTGTGCGCTCGCGCTGGTTTGTTACCAGTACCATTGTCGGGGCATCTACCATCGAACAACTAAAAGAAAATCTGATCTGTGTCGATATCGAATTATCTCAAGAAATCCTAGCCGCCATCGACCAGATTCATGCCCGTTATCCCAACCCAACCCCCTAATAATTTTGGCTGCACCGCGGCCTTAGCAGAAAATGTTTCCAGAAATCTAAGGGGAGCATCCCATTTTTGTAATTCGACAGTGTGAGTGAATTTTAAATTCGCGAATAATTATCGCGAAGTAAAATCTAAATGTTTATCACAGTCTTTCAAATCTGACATAATAGGGGTGTAAACCGGAAAATTATCTTGTTATGACTCCATCTGAAAGAAAAGAGCTTGACGCTTGTTTAAGAAAGGCTAGTGAAATACTTTATAATAATGCAGAGGGAGCATCCCATTTTTGTAAAAATAGGAAGTTTATTCGCGAGTTAAAATCGCGAATAAAGGCAATTTATTTACTTTCTTGTTCCCCATCAAAGGCGATTTAGAAAAAGAATTGATGTAGAATTGGTTAATAAAATCAATGAAAAAATGGTCAAAAGAGGTCAAGAAACAAGAGAAAAGGAAATAAAAAAAAGTATTTAACCCAAGAAAAAAGAGAAGCAATACAAAATCAAGGTAAACTAATTTTAGATGCTAAGCTGTTGTGCATTTAAACTGCTTATTGGTTAAATTGAAGGAAATAGCTACAACTCTCTTTCTTTTTGCCTTTTGCCTTTTGCCTTGGAAACATCTATCGCTATCACTTTTTTAGTGGTCAATCTTTCCAGACTGCTGCGGCAGTTTTTGTCGCTTTATTTGTCCTTATTATTTAATAGCAAAACTATTGAACTAAACCAAGAAAATAACATTAAAAAAAATTATGTTTACAACCAAAATATAGCAGTAAAAATTATTGATGGAGAAGAAAATTGTCTGCTAAAAGCAGCCTAAATTTTTGAGACACTTTTTCAGCAAACCCTACTTAATGAGATTAATTGATTTCAGCAGGGCTTCATGGTTTTTGTCAACCTCAGCCGCAAACCGATCAAAAAACTCAAACTCCTGAAATTCCTGAGAACTAGTCTTATATCCCGCATCTCGCAAGTTTTGCTGGGTATCTAGATTCTTTAGATATTCGGCTTGATCTGGTGTCAGGGAAAGACCCAATTGGCGATAAACAAGTTCCACAGAATCTTTGATATTTTGAGTAAGTCGATCAAACGAGAAACCAAGCTTTTGTTCAGGGGATAAACTATCGAAAAACTCAATGGTTTGGTGCGCCGCTTCAACTCGCACAGTTCGCTGCATTGGCTCCCAATTTGGAATCAGTGTTACATCGACACCCGACTTGCAATAAGCTGACTGACAGATTAAAGTCAGATAAGAGTTCATAAACTTTTCTGATGGTCGAGTAATTGTCACAAATAGGGCATCGGGGTAGAGTGACTTCATTATATTCACTCGCTGGAGACATTCATTATCCTTGGATACGTAAATGAGATTTCTACCCCGCAAGTACAGAACCTTTTGAATTACCTTGTACTGAGTCTGTAGCATTCGCTCCTGGGTTTTACGGGAAAGCTTAGCAAAGTTATCTATATCTTCTAGTAGCTTAGGATAAGGAAAGCGATTAATCACATAAAACTGATGGAAAAAGCACTCTTCAAACAAAAAGCCATCATCTTCGTAGTCATTCAGATAGCTGTAATGCATTTTTTCAGTTAGATCTGCTTGGTGATTGTTTCCCCAGTAATTCACCAGGCTCATCCGCTCTAAAAAGCCTGTTGACTGCAAGATCTTTTGCAGTAGAATGGAGGGATAGCGCCACTCTAGCAGTCGAATGCCAAAAAACGTTTTTTCGTCGGAAGCAAGGGTTCGGTGTAGAAATGTGGTAGCACTACGGGGTTGAGCAACAATAAAAACAGGAGTACGAATCGTCTGTAGTCGATATTGAGGAAACAGTAGGTCATCAAGACACCAGCAAAGGGCGATAAATGGCAGTTTAAATGCGTAGTTGAGTAAATAGAAAACCTGCTTTTGCCTATCTTTAAAGCTAATTGATGGCTCTGGATCAAACAGCACATGGTGCCAGATTCTAAGGTAGGTAGGCCAATGAGGAAAAGGGGTCAGAAGCATAGCCCCGATGAGAACTGAACAAACTGCCAAAAAAGCAATAGAGATCGAAAACAACATAACTGAAAATCAAAAAGTTAAATCGAAAATAATATAACTGAAAATCAAAAATGGACTTAGCTAAAATAGTCTTCCAGAGAACCTTCACGAACGGTATCGAGGGTGAAACAGTGGAACCCGCCGCCAAAAATTCTTCGATGTCGATGCTGTACAGGAATGGGGGTAAACCCGTGCTTTTCCAGTGTTTTAATCAGTTCTGGAAATAAAGAGTTAACGATGATTTTGTCTTCATCAATCGACAATACATTTAAATCAATGTATTTTGTGGTGAGGATCAAATCATCATCTTCGTAGGTGGGGAAGATGTTCTCCGTCGGCTCTGGTGGGTAGATGATATCCCACTTTTGTAGTGGCGCAGGTAAGCGACTCAAAAACTGGGGATTACGTAGCAGCAGCGTACCGGGCTTTAAGGGTAGGATAATGCTGTCAATATGGTTGTCAGCAAATTGATACAGCATATGAAAATTAAATTGCCCTTCAAAATGTCGCTGCAACCATTGATAGGCCAGATAATGATTTTTAGTTGCCACGTTGATCAGAATATCCTTGCCAAAGCGGATGCACTGAGCGGCATCAAACATCATCTCATGACCAATATCAAATTCTGATTCATTTTGAGGATAAACTTTCTGCATCGCCGGCACATTTTGACCCGAAATGTAGGAGGTGTCAAAGGATTTATCTGTCATAATGGGCTTTGGCATATTCGTCCATTTTGCGCCCTGCTCAAAGTATTTGTAAAAGATTGGCTTTAGCAAGTCATTTTCAAAATATCTAGCGCGAACCTGGGGCGGAGTTTCCAAGATTTCGTTGCCAAAAATAATCGCTTGATCTCGAATATTTAAGGCGGGAATACAGTCAGCTTTCCAGTAAGGTGTCTCAAATTTTATGGCTTTACTCAGAGCAATCGGTCGATGCACCTTAATGTCCAACTGCTGCAAAGTGCTTACCAGTGACTCAACATCTTCGTTCAACTCTTCTAAGTATTTTCTCTTGAGGGTATGAGTGACAAGGCCCTGAGATTCCTGAGTTTCATTGGGACGATCACTTGCACCATTAGTTTCGTAATAGGGATAGCAAAATGCTGAATAGGCAACATCGTGAAAGAAAACCTTAAAGGATAATTCTAAATCCTGCGTATCGTAGTTAATGGGGGAACCAACAACAACCTCTTTTAGGGTAGACCATTCATTGAAACTATTGACCATAGCAGTTGATTCATCCTTAATTTCATTAAAACGCAATTCAGTAAAATTTTACATTAATTACACCAGATCTCTTGAAAAAATATCTATGCCAAGATGTTAGGGATATACAAATAACGTAGTTAACCAAGGTCAAATAGCGTCAATTGCTTATAATTCGCTCTCTGATTGACCTTACTCGTAAGTTTACGAGTAGGTTCTAGAGTCTGGGGTTTATCCTTACCCGACGGTGCCTCAGTTTTCAACAAAGAATCCTGAAACTTCTGAGTCCGTTTTAGCAAGATTACTTTTACATCGGAATGCTTCATGTATCGAGTGATTTCAACATCACTCATTCTTGCTAGAACATTATCAGCAGCGTTAGTGTCTGAGTGCATCACAACCCCATCGTGTCCGGTAAACTTGTCACCATTTCTACTGCCCGTTAAGGTAGCAAATCTGGAGTCAAGCTGTGATGTGTATGCACAATTGACACTAACAACCGTACAACCTGTACGGGTTGAAACTTGTTTTAGAGCATTTGTAACTATTCCCTTGCACCATGAAGAAACGTTTCTTTTCATACGCTTTCTCATGGGTTTTTTGCTTTTTATTTGCTCCGTCAAATCTTCAAAAGCTACCTTGATTGCATTTGTCATCAAGTCATGTGTAGCAGTAAAAACGATTGTTTGAATCTTACCTTTAAAAGATGTTTCTCTGTTATTCCACTTGCTAAAGCCAAGATTATTGCGCTTAATTCTATCGGCTTTAGCACCATTCCCTTGAGAAATAGCTTTATTAAAAACTGACCTTATTTTGTTCCGTTTAACTTGTTTTGCTGTTCTGTAATCAGTTTCTTCTGTTTGGATTTTACCAAAGTTATTACCTAAAAATCTAGCACCATCATTAGAAGATGTTGCATAAACTTCTGTATAACCCCTATCACATCCAATTATTTTACCTTCAGTCTTTTTTGATGCTTTTTGGATATTAGTCGTGTAATGTATTTCCCATCTACCATTTCGCTTGATTAACCTTAACTGACATTTTACTTCTGTTGGTAAGGTCGTTGGTAGCTTGAGGGTTTTACCTTTCGTTAGTCCACCAAAACGCAACCACACCACACCTTTGTCGTCTATTTTAGTGTCAAAAGCCTTTATAATAATTTGGTTGCAAACTTTTGTGTGACCTCGATACCAAAACTTTCTAACCAAGGTGCAAAGTTTGGGGTGTTCCAACCATTCACGGCTCTCTAACGTAAGTTGTAAAACTCCTTTTTTAGCCTGAAACGGTTGGAACGATTGACCCAAATATTTCATCACCTTTTCGACACAAGCCGCCTGAACTAAATGGATATCATCAATTACGTCATAGAGGGTTGCTTCCCATAACTTAGCGGGTAATTGGTACTTGTCTTTCGATGCGGCGGTTCGCGCGGACAGAAGCTTCTGTCCGTCGACACGCCGCGTGCGTAGCTGTTTGTCAATCTCAAATTTAGAAACGCCCCAGGCTTTTAATGACCCGAACTCGTTCCACAAATCAGAGCGTAGTTGTCCCAAACGCAAAGCAATTAAATCAAGTTCGTCAGATTTCCATTTATTTAGTTTTTGAGTCCCTAAAATTGCGATTCTCGTAACGGTTAACTGATTTTTAACTTTGAGTTTCATTGGCTGAACTTACTACGCTTTCTATCATTATACTTTTTAAAAAGTTATCTCGCTATTTTATCTAATAGGCTAGGAATTGGGAAGGTCTCTGTTCTGAAAAGAAAAAAATTGTCAAACTTCCTCTTTATTTCAATGAGGGTAAAACAGATTCAATGCAAGATTTGTTAAAGTCTTATATTTTTCTACGCTAAAATAATTGATGTATAAATACGCGATCGCACCCCTTTAGCGATGAGGAAGTTTATTTTGTGGTAGCATCTAATTAAATGCGTATTATATGCGAAAGTAATGCTTAACCTTTCAAAAGACATTCATTCTCTAACTGAGTTTAAACGAAATACGACTGAGTTTATCGAGTATCTCAAGCAAACCAAACACCCCTTGGTGCTTACGGTTAATGGAAAGGCAGAACTCGTTGTGCAAGATGCTGAATCCTATCAAGCACTTCTTGAGGCGGCAGAATTGGTTGAGACGCTTAAAGGAATCAAGCGCGGTATCGAAGAGATGAAACAAGGCAAAGGCAAGAAGGCAGAGAGAGGACTTCTTCTCTGAATTGTTCGATAAACTGGACAGTTCTCAATGAGCCAAAAGTATCAAATCGTCATACAACCTGAAGCACAAAAGGGAATTGAAAAAGCTTATCTGTGATTCAGTAATGATTCTCCCCGAAAAGCGAGGTTGTGGCTGGAAGGATTGTATAAAGCAATTCTCTCCCTAGAACAAATGCCTTACCGTTGTTCACTGGCTTTTGAAAATAATTTCTTGGAGGAAGAAATCCGACAACTTATTTATGGTTTGCTGAATAAGGATAAAAGCCTGATACAATAAAGGTTATAGTCGCACTCAGTGGGGAAAAAAGATCACTATAAGTGTCAGCAAACCCGCTAAAATTCGTAGCCAACCCTTACACCTCTTTATTTAGAACAAATGTATCGTAAGTCTCAAGAGCCTTCCATTACCCCAGAAAATTTTGAATTGCCCTTTGAGGGCTCCATCCCTGTTTGGATTTAGCGATCGCTGTTGGATTTAGCGATCGCTGTTTGGGTTTAGCGATCGCTATTTGGGTTTAGCGATCGCTGTTTGGGTTTAGCGATCGCTGTTGGATTTAGCTATCGCTGTCACTGTACCTCATGAGTTTGAGAAACGCTATAGTTTTTCTAGGAGTTTTCTGGTGGATTTGTAAGAAGATTTAAGTGATAAGAATCTTCACCACGAACTATGATGCAAGGAATCGGATTTCCACTAAACCCTTTGATCTCAACATCAGGTTTGGCAAAACGAGCCACAAGACCGAAGCGGGTTCGAGAGTCGTTATTTTGACTAACACCATGCCAAATTCCACCTCTCGTAAAGCAGTACTGACCTGCTTTCATCTGTATGGCTTCAATTTTGTGAGGTGCGTTTTCTGGGTGCATTCGATCAGCCAACTTGATCATACTCCCAGCGTCGGTGAGATCGCACTCTCCTGCTTCTGCCAAGACCACAAGGTCTGCATCATACTTGTGGGTTCGAGGGATAACCAACAGACAACCCGTTTTCATGGTCATTTCAGTTACTGCGATCGACACATGAACGCCTTTGATCCAGCCATTAATTACATCAATATGCCAAATTTGACCAGTTTTTTCTACAATATGACCATCATGACCAGGCTCTCTAGAAATAGTCTCTGCCATCCAAAATAGAAGATTTTGTCCCAGAAAATCGGCCACATCATCTAAAATTGGCGGCTCTGTAGATAGGTCATACACTAACTTAGATGTAGTATGAGCAATCCTGCGATCCATCACATGACTTTCCATTGGAGAAGATGAGGTTTTTTGCTCCTGATTTTGAGCTTCTTCAATAGCTTGACTCATAGCATCGCGTAGAGCCACTAAACTAGGAGTTTGACCCAGGGTAAATGGCCCGACAAAGCCTTCTTTCTCGAAAAAAGCGACTTTCTGCTCAACTTGATTAAAGTTAGTTTGGCTAGTGCTAGATTTTCCAGAATATCCAGTAGTTTGCATGATTAAACTCCTCTTATTAACATGACTGCACAAGGACTTAGATGACTTAAATTTTATGCCTCTTTACAACTGAATCTTACCTAATTTACTAAACTTAACGGGCTAACACTGGTTTTTTCGTTGATATAGCCTCTTCAATAATATCAACAGCTTTTTCCACACCTCCTGACCTCTTAATAACTACTTGTAAATCTAAAGCTCTCTTCCTGTAAAAATCATCCACTAAAACTTTCTTCAGCGTCTTATGAAGATTTTTTACCGTAAGTTTATTCAAAGGTATAAGTTCCCCACAACCAGCCCACGCAACTCTTGCAGCCATACCGTGTTGATCGCTGAATAATGGAATTGCTACCATAGGTAATCCATTGTATAAACTTTCTAAAACTGTATTAATTCCTCCATGAGTAATTGTCATAGTTGCTTTTTGCAGTAATTCTAATTGAGGAGCATTATTGACAAGCAAGGTATTTTTAGGAAGTTCCCCAGGAAAATCACAATTATTTATTCCTCCCCGTGAGATCACTAACTGAACATCCAGATCTTTGCAGGCAGAAGCCATCACTTCTATGACCCACTGAAGACCACCTAGCATACTTCCTAAAGAAGCATAAATTAACGGCTGATTTGTTAACTTATTATATGGGAAAAAGATGGGACTTCGGCTTCCTGAATAATGGTATGGCCCAGTAAAATGAAAATATCTTGGCAAGCATTGCCTGGGAAATTCCAGTTCGGCAATTTGTTGGCTGATCTGAGCTAATGGAGAATAATCATCATCAAAACTTGAAAGTAAAGGCAAATTCCACTTTCGACGATAATAATTAATCACCTTCAAGACAGAAGCTTCTCTTTTTTTCAGGTATACATAACCAATTTGATTCCGCAGAATTCCCCACGATGAAGAATCGTAAGACCAAGTTGTATCAAAAGGAGGAACAGTAGCTTCAGAATGGGATATTACTGAGCTAAATATGCTGACAAAAGGAATGTCAAGATACTGAGCAACTGTTGCCCCTGCTGAAGCTTTTGAATCAATTAACAGTGCTTCTATACCTGCTGACTTAATAGCTGCTGGAGCATGGGTTAAATACTTTTCTTGATAAACTATGCTCTGTCCCGGTATCCAACCAATCTTGATTCGCAGAGAATCAATTTCCCTTTGTTTAGAAAGTAGAGTCGAGAATTGAAATTTTTGGGTTACATTTGGCGAATTATACTCTAGAGATGATTCAGGAGTGTCAGGTTGCCAAACTGCTTGAAATTCCAAACCTTCAGCCAAAGTTTTTGCTTGTGTTTGAAACCCTGTTTTAGTGATGGGAACTCCTACTAATGTAACCCGATGACCACGCCGTTTTAACTCCTGACCTAAAGGAATTATTGTATTGAGATGCCCAGATGCTGATGGACAGATAAGACCAAAATGAGTCATGGGATTTGTTTTGATTGTTGATCACAACTACAGGCTTTATTATTCCCTAATCAATTACCTTCCTTACTAAGCTGTTGTGCATTTAAACTGCTTATTGGTTAAATGCAAGAAAAAAGCTACAATCCTCTTCCATGAAAGCCTTTTGCTTTTTGCCTTTTGCCTTGCTAAAACGCATTGTAAATGCGTTTTAGCTTACGAGCTACCTGGCTACATAGAATTTATTGTTAACAACAAAACCATCTAGCTTTTGTTGTTGGACATAGTAAACAAGATCGCTCATCTCGTTAATAAAACCCGTTCCCAAAAAATTCAAGGAAGTGTTGCACAGAACTCCAAATCCACTTAAGCCTTTGAATGCCATTAATAATTCATGTAGCTGGGGATTTTGTGAACTATTTACTGTTTGAACCCTTGCAGTATTATCCACATGAGTCACTGCCTTTAGCTGGTTTGTTTTAAGCTTCTGAAAATAGAGCATATAGGGACTAGGATCTGACCAATCAAAATGTTCTGATACGTCCTCCTCTAAACAAATTGGAGCAATGGGGCGATACCCTTCTCGTTTCTTAATCTGATTTAATCTAGCCTGTATTTCCTCTTGGAAGGGAGAAGCGAGCAGTGACCGATTTCCCAAAGCTCTTGGCCCAATTTCATATTTCCCTTGCACCCAAGCTATAATATTATCTTCATAAATGAATTTGGCAACCTGGTCATAATTTAAGTCGTAAACCTCAAACATACCATCACAATTGATGTCTTCTATAAACTTTGTTCCCGCATAGACATCCCAGCTAATCTTGGCGTTACCAGAATAATAAAACTGGGCATCTATCGCTGTTCCAATAGCAGAACCACTGTCATTTGTACAGGGAGGAACAAAAACTTCTGGAAATAAACCACAATTTTTCCATTGTGTATTCCAATCGCAATTTAATCCACACCCACCACTAATAAGTAGCGGTAGCTTTTCTGTCAAATTCTCTTTGGCAAACTTATAGAAAACATCAAAAATCTGATCGGATATTTTTCCAGCTAGATTTTTAAATTGAGGGTGTTCTACGCCAATATTTAAGAAGGAAGACCAGGCGAAATCTTTGTCAGTGAGTTTCCAAATTTCACTAGGATGATTCATGATGAGGTTGATGAACTTCATTTCTTCATCATTGGGTGTTGAATGATCGCAAAAAGCTGCTAAAGCCATCATTTTTCCGGCGGCAGAGAGGTAACTTCCTCCTTGTCCAGTTCCTCCATTAGAAGACCTATCGGCTACGCAATATGGAAAACTATATCTAGAACCTGGCCCTTCCAAAACTTGACCCAGGGAAGTGATATTAACATTTTTATCAATTTTGTAAAAGTTGCCAAGTACCCCCTCCCAAACCAGTGCATAACAAGGTCTTCCTTGCTCAAATGGAGACATCCCATAAGAACACATCAAATGGGAACGTTCATGAGAAGAGGAGAATCGTTTGATATCCTTGCCTAGAAAAGTTGAGTTTTCAGACAGAATGTTGTCTAAACCATCATAACCGCTATCACTTACGGTGGATATATTGTCTAACGGACCTACTCCTTTGTACCAACCACTTACTGCCACTACTTCAGGCAGTTCTTTGAGGTAAGACATCGCCTCCACAAAAAGATTGACGGTAACAGCAGAATATCTTCTGAAAGAGTTTTTCTCACCTTCAAAGGAAAACATCAGTTGTCCTTCATTGAGATAAACAATGGTGCCATCGTGACCAGGTTTAAAGGATAGAATCTTCATGATCTTTGAATTAATTTGTAATCTATTCAGCCTGTGTTTTACAAAACTAGCAATGACTTGAAATCAACGATCTTGTACTTTTCTTGTTACACTATGAACTGCTATGAATGTAAATTACCCCTCTTTTTGCTCCTTCAGCTTGATCGTTGTAATAGTAAGCATATTCATTACCGTAAATTGCCTCGATACTTGGCTTAATCCATTCAAATGTATAGTCTTGACCGTTATAGGAGTCGTATCCCAAGTCAGGACGATCGGGAATTTTCCAATCATGGATAACAATAACTGGTTTTATTTCTGCTTCAGCGATCGCTTTTAGTTCATCAAGCAAAGGTGTCTCAATATGGGAATGAGCATCCAGGTAGAACAAAGTATTGCCATGATCTCGCTTCAGCAAATTCCTTAAGAGTTCGGGACTACAGCCCTCCATAATAGTAACATTAGTTGAATCTTTGAGATATTCTGTAGCTTCAGGAATATTTTCTGAATCTACTTCGATCGTATAGACCTGATTAGCAAGCTGGGCTAATTTTTTGGTTGTCCCTCCTAGAAAAGTTCCTGTTTCAATTATGGTGTTTATCTCAAATTTCTGAACCAGTTTTTTGATTTCTTCTTCAATATAGGAATCTCCTTCAAAACCTGTCAAGTTACGACTTAGTTCTTCTTGAGTTCTGCGAGACTTTTTCATTTTTTATATCTCCTTTTGGCAACACAATTGAGTTTCGTTTAAATTTAATTTACTTACAAATTAATTTCTTTCAATAGTATACACCCTTCTTGAAGTAAATCAACCAAATTTTGTGAATATCTCTAAATTTTGCTGTTTATGTCATGTAATACCAGAGATAAGACTTTCTCTAGCTTTAAAGGATCGACCCATGTTTGCCAATCACTGCTGACATTTTCTCCAAAAATATGCCAGTGTTTGTGTCCCATAAAGCTAGAAATAATTCGAGATGAATGATGCCAGTATTCTTTGTTATAAATTTCAATAATACTGGTTCCTGAATTACAAAAAAATTGGTTATAAATTCCTGCTCCATGGGGTCCAAGAACAATTTCCGCCTCGGAAAAAATCCTAATCTGTTCAGCTAAACTCATTTTTTCACAGTGTATAACCTGAAAGTTGTATTTTATTAAAATCTGTAATACCTCCTCTTCATTAACTATCTTTCTCGAAGATTGAGAGCGAGAAACATAAATTCGTGTTGAGGCTAAACGGACACTTTCTTCATCTATAAATGAGGAGAGCAATTTATTTCGGATCGCTAAAAAGTGCATTTTTTGGGGTCTACCTGCTTTTTCTGCTGCACGACACAGGATGAGGTTTTCAACAGTGATGCTTTCTTCTTGGATTTGTATTGTTTGCTCTTCCTGAATGCTCAATAGTTTGAGAGAGTCAACAATATAATGGGGTGAGCCATCAGGAATAATAAACTTTAAATCCTTCTTAGCAATGCTATCTAAAGATTCTATCAGAGCAAGTTTTGGCAGACAATCCATCAGCCAATGAGCAAAGTTTAGGCTATGGCTCCAGTAAGATAAGAGCGATATGTATGTTCCTGAAAGGATCTCACTATCGTTAAATTTGTCTTTTATTTGTCTGGCTTTTAAATTAATATTTATTTTTTGACCCTCAATAGATTGGCAAATGATTTCCCGATCAGACGTAATCACTAATCCAGTCTGGTTTACAACTAAAGCACGAGGGATAGAACATCTAAAGGTTTCGCCAATTTCATAATTTGTGACGCAATGAAGATGATAAAAATATTCTTCTCTACCAAGTTTAACAAGTTCTTCTGAAGTGTGTGTAAGAAGCTCTGACCAATGTGAAATAACGTACAGTATGTCTTCTTCAATAGTATTTGAAGGATAGCTAATCTGAATGCTTGGAGGAGTAATAACCTCGAAGAGCCACCCACGCTTTTTAGCTAATTCCTTGAGGTTTGTATTAATACTAAGTTCTGATTGTTGTTGAGAATCTACTTCTTGTTGAAAATGGGATGAATCAAATGTCATAAAAAGTTACTGCTGAGTATTTAAAGCCGGTGAGTAAAGATTCCCTCTCCTGAGGAGGTGACAACCAGGTTAAAGTGTGGACAGGGGTTAGGGGTTAGGGAATAGGGAATAGGGAATAGGGAAAAATCGACGCTCAATCCTAATTCAACCACAATAGACATCTCCACGCATCCCAGATTTCACCCCGAGGTAGTCCTGTAAAAGTAGTGATGTTATAATTTACAGGCGATCGCCAAATTATAATGATGAATAAAATTCCAGATAGCTCCGATATGATTTTCTATTTTTTTAGAGAAAGATAAAGTCTGTATAACAAACAGCACATTGCCTATAAACAGATGGTAGAGATTCCCAAAGTCTTTTAGCTCCAATTTCTCCTCGTTCTCCAACATAACAGCCGACAATTTCTCTAGTCTTTTTATCCAAAGCTAACCAAATTCATTGTTTAGAGTAACTTATCAATGAGTTCTTTTGTCTCGTTTTATATAACTAATTAGTAAAAATAGTAAATAAACTTTAAAAAATCAACATTTTAAAATTAACTAATTTCCTTTATCACTACATATTTACTACTACCCTATTACGAGAGTTAGAAGTGATCGAATCTTTGATCAATTATGATAGAGCTTAAGAACCTATCATATTTGTCCCATTGATGGGATCCACCTCAAATTTTAACTTAAATGTCGGGCTAAGTCCCGCGCTATAAACGAGCGGGGCGCATCGAACCGCAGGTGAGTAGCCGCAATGTTGAGGCAGTTCGGTCTTGGACGGCAGTCGCTCAACTTGGGGAGACCCCAAGTTGAGCGACTGCCTCCGTTTTCCGTCGAGGAGAAACTGCCGTTTAGCGTCGGGATACAGCCCGACCAATATATCAACGTGCGAGAGCATCGGCCTTGTCCGATAATTTATGTTAGCATATTCTTTATTGTGTGCTAACATGGATTCATGCTCACTCTAAACTACTCATACCGAATCTACCCTGATAGTAATAAAGAAGTAATGTTAGATGAATGGCTAGAAATTTGTCGGCGTTCCTATAACTATGCTTAGAAACTACTACCCTGGGACTCAGGGGAAAGGAAACCGTCTGTCAAGTCGAGGTGTCGGGGGTGATGAGCCTTTTCGGACTGGCGTAGAGGAGCCACTGCGGTCTTGGGGTCTCCCCAAGTAGAGCAAGTGGCGTGTACTACACCTCTGTGGGCAGAAATATCTCAATGTGAATTGGGAAGCCCGCGCTATACTGCTAGACGCAGTTAGCGTCGGGAGGATGTCACCCTCTGTTCAAATAATCAACCGTAAATCATGGAGCTAAAGGAAATACCCTGGGTGATTGCCCAAGCAGGTGGCAAAGGAACGCGATTAAAGCACTACACTTGGAATAAACCCAAGTGTTTGCTTTCAATTGCAGGTCAACCACTTATATATCATTTATTTGAGCGTTTTTCATCAGCAAATTTTCTTGTCATAGGAGATTATCTCCATGAAGTTTTAGAGAAATATTTAAGGGTTTTTCCTCCCCAAGCTTCCGTGCAGTTAATTAGAGCAAAAACCAAAGGTACGCTCTCAGGAATCGATCAAGCCTTAACCCACATCCCTGAGCATGAGCCATTTTTATTAGTCTGGTGTGACTTACTGCTTGAAGAAGTACCTAATTGTCAAATTGGTGAAAAGAATTGGATTGGCCTCAGTCGTTCTTTCAATTGTCGCTGGTCTTATGATAAAGCCGGAACTTGTGTAGATCAACCTTCAACAGAGCGAGGAATTGCAGGATTTTTTGTATTTCAAAATAAAGCAGTTCTCAAAGATATCCCATCATCAGGGGAATATGTTCGTTGGCTCTCGAAAAAACCCATACAATTTGACGAATTTTTTCTTGATAACACCTATGAACTAGGTAATCTGGATAATATCACACAATATCAACAGAGAAAACTTGTTAGTCGCTTCTTTAACTCTGTTGAGATTTCAGGAAACCGAGTGATCAAAAAAGCACGAGTTCAAGAATTTGAGCAATTAATTGATAGAGAACGCAATTGGTATCATGTTGTTCATTCACTTGGATTTAATCGCATACCAACATTGATTGCCGAACACCCGATGACTATCTCTAGGATTCTAGGGTCACATCCTTTTGAGTTAAAAGTTGACTTTCAAGGGAAAATAGATATTCTCACTGACATTTTTCAGACTTTAACTCGGCTCCATAGTTGCGCCAAAAAGGTCGCCGATCCTAAAGTTATAATGGAAGTCTACCTTCAGAAAACTTATAGTCGTGTTAATAATGTTGCTCAACTAATTCCTTTTTTCGACCAACCGACAATTCAAGTTAATGGTTTTTTATGTCGAAATCCCTTTCATCCTCGACATGAGAACTGGTTTTCCCAACTCGTTGATGAAATTCAAGTTGATGAATTTACACTCATTCATGGGGACTCAACTTTCTCTAATATACTTGTTGATGATCACAACAAAGCTTGGCTAATCGATCCAAGAGGTTACTTTGGATCAAGCTTGCTTTATGGTGATCCGATGTATGATTGGGCAAAACTGTACTACTCAGTTGTCGGAGATTACGATTGTTTTAACCGTCGTCAATTCCAGCTTCAAATTACGGGGAAACAAGTTGATATTCAGATAAAAAGCAATGAATGGAAAGATTTAGAGCCAATGTTTATAGAAAAAATTCCGACACAAATGTCTGTTATTCGCCTATTACATGCTTTAATTTGGCTATCATTGTCAGGATATGTAAAAGATGACTATGATTCAATCCTAGCTAGTTTTTACAACGGACTATTTTGGTTGGAGAGCGTAGTAAAATGACAGAATTAGTATTAAGTTGTTTACCCAAAACTTGGTTGATCGACATTGATGGTGTTATTCTTAAACATAACGGCTACAAGCAGCATCGGGAAATCTTACTCCCCGGTGTTAAGAAATTTTGGCATCAAATCTCCAAAGAAGATTTTGTTGTTTTGCTCACCGCCCGCACAGAGGAAATGCGTGAAGCCACATTGTCTCTATTAGATAACCACGGACTGCGCTACAATATTGCCATTTTTGGTGTGCCTACAGGAGAACGAATTTGTATCAACGATAAAAAATCATCAGGACTGCTCACCAGCTATGCTGTAAATTTATGGAGGGATGTAGGATTAGATAGTTTGAACGTTGTCGAAAATCCAGACCTCTGAATTTGGAGTAAATGTAAGGATTCAGGTGGCATTCATGCTTGAAATTGAGGCTAATTGATGGATATGAATAATCCCTATTGGGATCTTATCTTTGACCACAAAAACATTAGGGACTCCTTTCTCTTTGAAAAAAATGAGTAATTCTGACATTGTCAGATCAGGGGAAATAGATAGAGGAGAAGGTGTCATGTGTTGACTAACAGGTTCTTCCAAAGAAACTTCAGCTTCTAAACTTCGACGAAGATCTCCATCTGTAAAAATCCCAACGTATTGATTTCGATGATTAATAATACCAACACATCCTAGACTTTTAGAGTTCATTTCAATAATTGCTTCTTTAATGGATGCGCTTAAGTCAATTAGAGGCATTCTATCGTCCACATACATCATGTTCTTTACTGGAACCAGTCGCGCCCCTAAATTCCCCCCAGGATGAATTTCCTTAAAATTTTCCGATGTAAAACCCCGTAAAGACATAACAGCTATAGCTAACGCATCACCTAAGACTAGTTGACAGGTAGTTGACGTAGTAGGAGCCAAACCGTTAATACCTGCTTCAGGAAAATCGGGAATTTGCAAGACAATGTCGGCAAAATGGGCTAAAGAACTGGTGGGATTCTTCGTGACTATAATAATTGGTACTTTTAGGCGTGAAGCATACTGTACTATATCTAATAGCTCAGTTGTTTGGCCGGAAGCGGAGAGTGTAATCAGAACGTCTCTGCTCTCTAGTAAACCCAAATCTCCATGACTGGCTTCTGTT
The DNA here is from genome assembly GCF_003864295.1 of Aphanothece sacrum FPU1. Lineage (NCBI taxonomy): Bacteria > Bacillati > Cyanobacteriota > Cyanophyceae > Chroococcales > Aphanothecaceae > Aphanothece > Aphanothece sacrum. The sequence continues at coordinate 555,346 of NZ_BDQK01000013.1, forward strand.
GGATGAATAAAGATGGAAGGCATCCCTGTGGATGTAAATGAAGCCGCAATCTTCTGGCAAATATTACCGCTTTTGCCAACTCCAGAAACGACTACTTTACCTTTACAGTCTCGGATTATTAGTACAGTTTTTGACCAGGAATCATCAATGGTTTCACAGAGTTTTACCACTGCGCTAATTTCTTTTTCAACAACATTTTTTAGTTGGTTTTTAATAATTTCATGAATCAACATTTTCTACCCAAGGCTTTAGTATAAGAGTTAGCACTGCTTGACTTAAATTCACAACCCAATTTCAAAGCTTAAAGCTTCTTTGACGAATCATTCTCCTTAGTTTTCTCCAACAACATCATGTCCCAATTTTTGTGAAAACTGAATTCCTTCATATGTTTGAGGGAACTTAATAGTTCTTCTTCATATTTGTAAGCATACTCTTTCCCTTCAATTAATTTAGTTTTTACGGAAGCCCAGTTAGTTGTACTTTGTTTGTCTCCGGTTAAATAAGCCACATTTTTGAATCTAGCAACTTCTACTCCACAATAGTCTAAATGACTCTTGAGATGTCTTTCATGATTTAAATTATTTCCATCTAGGTCGTTATAGATATAAACTAATGCTTTCAAGCTAAGCATAAATTCAAATAAGCTTAAATAATCAGCAACATTTTGGTCACTACAAATTGCGTGTCGATCATTGTAGCCGTTATAGTTTTCTCCTGTAGGTATCCAGAGCAATTTTGGCTCTAGTAAATTTAAGGGTGGATGTTCTACCAGCCAGAATAAATCTGTTCTTGTTATAATAAATCTCTGATAATCGGAGCCACCCTTTTTAAGATTCTGTAGTCTTTTAAAGAGTTGCCAATAATTAAAATTTAAGTGAAAGCCGGAACCCCTACGCCCCTTTAATCCTCCTAGCCAATTTCCTTCAATGTCAAAGTATTTATGCCATTGTCTCTGTTTTTCTGGAGTTAGTTGATGGAAAAATTTATCTAAAAAGTTTTGATATCCGTTTTTCCCATCCTCGTAGATACAGATATCAACGATATTACAACCCCTAAACTTTTCTATACAAGCTTCATCTTCTGAACTCATTTGAGATACGCAGAAGATTAAATCAGCATTTAAAGGTTCAATTACTTTCTCAATCAAATTTTTATAGGTTAAATCTACTGCCCTCAAAGTGCCAACCAGAATGACAACTGGGCGATTTTCTACCTCTGTTACATTTTTGGTTGATGTCATATTATCCATGGTAATTTCTCAATTAAACACTATAGCAATCAGTAATCAGTTGTGAGAATTATAGCAGTAGCCAAGGCAACGCCGGACATTTTAAAAGCTCAAACAAGGGCGATGACAAAGGTTTTACTGTTGCCTTCTGCTATAAATCTGAGTCAAAGGCAACAGGCAACGGGCAACAGATAAGAAAAAATATCTCAGGAATCATTCCTGATTGCTATATATGTGAATTGTATTGTTCTGGTTTCAATTTGATCTGTTCATGCAATACCTGCTTGAATTTGGAGAGATCTACTTTAAAATCAGCATTCTCATCAAACTGATCATGGGTGATAAAGTAATGTTCCTGATCAAGTCCTTTGAATTGGGTAAAGAAAAATGGTGTTGGAGAACTTTCTGGGTACAAAACTAATATTTTAATTTTTCCCGAAAAGAGAGTCGTTGCTAAACCCGCACCGTGAGGTGCTATAATAACCTCCGCCTGAGTAAAGAGTTTCACTTGTTCTCTAAACGACATTTTTTCAAGAACCACCACTTTAAATCCATAGTTCTTTAGATACTGAATCACTTCATCTTCATTGATGACTCTGCGATGTTTTGCCTGGGAGCGGGAAATATAAATTCGTTCAGTGGGATGTTCCACGGGAGCGAGAGCAAATTTCTTGAACACACAATTTCTAATATATTCATAATACTCAGAAGGCAAAAATCCATTTTCACAACGGCTAACATAAGATGGCATAATCAGACGGTCTACTTTAACCCAAGAGCCTTGTGGCACAGATATCGTGTCAAAATTTTCTGGCAGGACACAGGATAAAAGTTCTTTAAAGGAATCAGACAAAGAGTCAGGTACAAGAACTGTTAGTTTTTGATTAGGTCTTGCAAGCATCGCCGAATAAATTCGGGGTAGGGAGTCATATAAAAAGTGCCAGAAGTTTTCTGCTGAAAGCGAAAAAATATAGACGGCTGTGATCGGTAGATGTTGCGACCAGAGAAGTTTCAAGCGATCAAAGTACCCCAGTCTCCATCTGGCAATTGTAACCCGATACTGCATACCCGAATCAACAATTACTCTAAAGTCTTTTGTACAGATAGTTCCTAAACCTATATGTACATAAGCAGGAACAACATCACATACAAATATTTCCGAGCGCTGAAAGTAGTCTCTTTTATAATAAAGACAAATTTCGAGAAAATCTCGGTCAATATCATTGACTCCAAACGGCACTTTTGCAGGGGAAAACAGGACTTGGTAGTTTTCAACATCATCTCCTAATGTTTCTTGGGGATGAACGGTTTTCCTAAGTCGCAGTAGCCGCAGTATAGGAATATAATCTACAAGGATAAAGATAAAATTTTCCTGAGATAAAGGGGTATTAGGATGGTCAATTAAATGGGTTTTTATCGCTTTTAATCGTCTTTGCCTCCCTTCATTGAGCAAAGCCAAATAACGCTGAGAGATACGCCTTTGAATTTGAGCCTGAGTTTTCATCGCGGTCTTTATAAGAAGAGCTTGACATACTCCCGCCGTCAAGCTACGCTGTGACGGGGGATTCTTGAATTCACATTTAAGATTTCCTGCTTCACAGATTCATAGATCAAAGAGCAGTGTGCTTGGTCATCTTAAGCCGCCTTGGGATTAAGATAGTATTGCGACGTTGAGGAGAAACGAGTCGATGATTCGTTAGCTCTAGCTGATAGTGAGAAACAACAGTCGCCAGAGCCAGTTTTAGTTGATAAAGAGCGAGTTCTCCTCCAATACAACTTCGTATTCCCCCACCAAAGGGCAAAAATTCATAGGGAGAAAATCGACTATCGAGAAAACGTTCAGGGTTAAAGATTTTGGGGTCTGGATAAATATCTTCGCGCTGATGAATGAGGTAAGTTCCCACCGTGATTAACACTCCAGAATCAACCCGACGACCATTGATTTTAGTAGCTGCTTTCACCAGCCGAGGAATCATAAACATGGTAACGGGATACATCCGCAGAGTCTCATTACAGACTGCACTCAGATAGGGGAGGCGAATAATATCAAGCGGGTCGGCAGAATTTCCTAAGCTATTCAGTTCTGCCAACAATCTAGCTTTAATTTCAGCGTCACAATAAACCCGATACCAAGACCAGGCAATAGAAGCTGCGGTCGATTCGTTACCTGTAAACAAAAGCGACAATACCTGTCCCAATAATTCCTCGTCTGATAGAGCATTTCCCTTTTCATCAGTTGCCGACATTAACAAAGTAAGAAGATCTTCCCATTTTAGATCAAGACGGGCGCGACGTTCCGCAATTTCTCTATAAATTAACTCTTTTATTTGCTGACGCTGCTGAAGAAACTTTCTCCAGGGACTTATCGAACCTAAATCCCGTTGTAAAAATCGAAAAAATAAGGGAATACCAGCAATATTGGCGGCAAATAAACTTACCATCTCAACCATGAGATATTTGATTTGTTGATAGCGCTCTTGGTGGTAGGAGCCAAACAAGAGCTTAATCATCACCTGCATGGATATATCCTGAGCCACTTCCAAAACCGAAAAAGGCTGATGGGCTGGCACTATCTGCATTACATCGTTTACTAAGTTACAAATTAACTGACCATAGGCTTGAATGTGTTTCCCCTGAAGCATAGGGATCAACAGCTTTCGCATCTGTTGATGGCGTATGCCTTCGAGGGTGAAAAAAGAACTGTCGCCAAAGATCGCCTTCAGTTCGCTGTCAAATGATGTCGTACTCAAGTGTCCATTACGGTTTTCAATAATTTCCTGAGCCGCTTCCGGCGTATAAAATACCATTAGGGGACAACCAAAATCGATTCCCTTTGCCCAAAAAGCATCCGGATCTGCTCGGTAAGCCCTTTCCCAATAGCCAACTGGATTAGCGATATATTCAATTCTCTGCATCCAGACTGGTGTCTTTAATGATTCAACCTCTTTCATAAAGCAGTTTCCCTCAATAAATGGCTCCTTTACACTTTAGGACATCTTATATGGCACTACGCATTAAAGTTAGGACGTTGGCATAAGCTGAAATCTTATTGTATTGTAAATAGGGTTTGCTGAATAAGGACAAAAACCTGATACAATAAAGGTTATAGGGGTACTAAGTGGGAAAAAACATCACTATAAGTGTCAGCAAACCCTCAAAAATTCGTAGCCAACCCTTACACCTCGTCAGAAATCAAGTTGATTCAAAGGCTAAGCTGTGGCATGATTGAGGGGATAAATACGAAAATTAAGTTGATTTAAAGGCTAAGCTAAGGACATGGCACAACTCAAGGACTACACCCCGTGGCAAGTTCAAGAACTGCTCGATTCTCAATACTGGAATTACCACCTCACTCCAGAGGAAGTGGGAGAAATTGAAACAGCCATTCACAACTTGAAAGTCTCTGGCCCCCAAGCCGTATCCTTTAATCAACTGAAAAAGACACTGGCGGCTGTTTCAGAAGAACTGGAGAATGGGACAGGAACCGTGCTTTTGAAAGGGTTTCCCTTTCAAAAGCATTGGGAGGAGGAACTCGCTGATATTTACCTTATCCTATGCCGGCAAATGGGTATTCCGATTCGACAATCGGGTTCCGACTGGGATTCTCCCTCCAGAGAAAAATCTCAGTTTGTCACCTATATCAGGGCAGAGGCAGATTCTTCTAAGAATGGCCAACAGTCTAATGATGCCTACAAACTCCATACGGATCGATATGATCTGTTGAGCTTACTTTGTCTTAGACAGGCACGAGTGGGTGGAGAAAATCGGTTAGCCAGTGCGGTCACCATCTATAACGAAATGCTTCAATCTCATCCTGAACTTGCTGAGGGTTTGTTTCAAGGAATGCCCTGGCTTTATGAGGGAGAAGGGGGGTGGATCAGCTACCCGACATGGCAAATTCACAAGGGGAAGTTTACCACCCAGGTGTCTAGTACCTATCCACGTTTGAGTCAGTTTGTCGAAGGAGCACCCCGACTTACTGAGAGTCATCAGGAAGGATTAAATTTATTACAGGTTATTGGTGATCGAGTCGGGATACAGCTAAAGTTAGAGCCAGGGGATTGGCTCATGGTCAATAATCATGTGGTTTACCATGCCCGTGCTTCTTGGGAAATCGAGTCGGGAGACTACGATCGCTTGCTGCTGCGAGTCTGTTTCTCCCCACATAATAGTCGAGAATTACCAGACACTGAGGCATTTAGACGCATTTGGGGAGCGGTAAAAGCGGGTCAGCCTAGGGGTGGTTTTTTACCCAATCATAAGCTGTCTCCAGATCAGGCGATTAATGAACCTTTGTCTCTAACTGAATCTTACTGGTTAGACAAATATCTTAAAGTTAGATGGCTAGGAATGAATTAAACAAAATCAAGGAGTATTACCAACATCGTGTCTAAAGGCATTTCAAGTAAATCTAGGGAAGATATTATGGATTTAGTCAGTCTTTCAGCAGCCTGGAAAGGGAATGAATTACTGAATTCTCCATACTGGAATTATCGATTAACCTCGACGGAAATTGCCGAGATTGAAGCCGCTATTCATGCTCTCAAAGTCTCTCATGATCAACCTATTCAGTTCAATCAGCTTAGCAAGACTCTAGCAGGTGTTTCTGAAGAGCTAGAAAATGGGAAGGGAGCCGTTCTCTTAAAGGGCTTTCCTGTCAATCAATACTCAGAAGAGGAAATCGCAGAGGTTTACCTGGCACTATGTAGACAGATGGGACTGCCAGTGAGAGAATCTAATTCAGACTTTGACTCTCCCATCAGAAAGAATACACAATTCATTACTTATATTCGGGCTGAGGCAGCAGATTCATCGGCAGAGGGAAAACAGTCAAATGATGCGTTTAAGTTTCACTGCGATCGCTGTGATGTCAATAGCTTACTCTGTATTAGACAGTCCAGAACGGGTGGGGAGAATCGCTTAGCAAGTGCGATCACTATCTATAATGAAATGCGTTACTCCTATCCTGATATTGCCCAAGAGTTGTTTAAAGAAATCCCCTTCTTTTTTGAAGGGGAAAAGAACTGGACTAATTATCCACTTTGGTGCATTCACAAAGGGAAATTTACAACCCAGTATTCCAGTGCCTATGTGAAGTTGAGTCAACTGGTTCTAGGCGCGCCTAGACTCACAGAAAAGCAGAAGCAGGGGTTAACGCTTTTAGAGGAAATTGGTCTCAAGGTAGGAATAACGCTCAGGGTAGAACCGGGGGACTGGTTGCTTACCAATAATCATGTGATTTATCACGCCCGCACCTCCTGGCCTATTGAGTCAGGGAAATATGATCGGTTACTTCTACGGGCTTGGTACACTCCGTTTAATAGTCGTGAGTTGCCGGACAAGCCATCGTTCAGAACAATGTGGGGAAACGTGAAAGCAGGTTGCCCCAGGGGTGGATTTTTACCGAATCATCCAACTCCCCCAGACCAACCGATTACCGAACCGTTATCGGAAACCGATGCCTACTGGCTTGCTCAGTACATGAAAGGAAGATGGAGAGGAGCCGATCAGATCAAATGATATATCAGCAGAGAAATTTCAGAATTGATAATATCCAAACATCTTCCCACCATCATTGTTATGGCATGGGGGTTGGGGTGATTATTCTAGATGAGCAATATCCGGGATTTCCTGGCGATACTCGCAATGCCAGTGCTTATCCGTTTCCCATTCAGTACGAAATTGCTGAAGGTTTAGACGGAAAAGAATTACTGTTTGAAGCGGATAAGTCTCCCTATCTGGGAACCATTCAAAAGGCGGCTAAAAAATTAGAGAAGATCGGATGTCGGGCTATCGCCGGAGAATGTGGATATTTTGCCTATTTTCAAAGAGAAATTGCTGATTGTGTCAGAATCCCAGTTTTCATGTCCAGCTTGCTGCAAGTACCCCTGGCACAACAGTTAATCGGGAATAACCAAGTCGTTGGCATTCTTGTTTTCTCCAAAGATGCTTTAACAACTGTTCACCTGGAAGCCGTTGGCATTCGGTCTGACAGTAATTATGTGATTGAGGGCATGATGGAGTCAGGTCGCTGTCCTGAAATCACGAACCTCTACATGGCATCTGATCCCCTATCACGAGGGGCTAACTATGACAAAATTGAACAAGAATTGACAGAATTTGCCGTTGACTTTTATCAACGCCATCCGCAAATGGGAGCCTTACTTCTAGAATGCTCTGGAACCCAGCCTTTTGCCCGAGCAATTCAGGAGGCAATTCAGCTTCCGATTTTTACTTGGGGAACACTATTAGATTACGCTTATTCCATTGCTGTACACCGAGATTATTACGGATATATTTGATTTTGACTGAGTTTCCCATCAATTTAAGACATTGATGCATCCAATTGACAAACTGCTGTCAAGAAACTCCAAGCGGGCTTATCCTAACACCCTAACACCCTATTTCCATGAAAGCTCAACTAGAATATTCCCCTCCGTCACTGGGACAAAAGACACCCCTTATACCATTTATTGCCCTGTTAATAGCACTCTTGGCGATCGGGTTCGCACCAATTCTGGTCAGGTTTAGCATTGCTGAAATCGGTGCTAATGCCACGATCTTTAACCGTTTTTGGATAGCTGGCTTAATATTTGGGATTTGGAACGGAGTTCAAACCTTTGGCTCAAAACAAGCATCTGACGAGACACAAAATTCATCTAGCGAAACAACATCTAAGGCGCAACAACCTTATACCCTGAAAACAGTGGTCATGTTGTTATTAGTCGGCATTTTATTGGCCTTGATTCAACTTCTGTGGGCTTATTCCTTAACCCAAACCACTGTAGCTAGTTCTGTCACTATCTTGCATGGACTGCGTCCTCTCTTAACGACTCTGGGAGGATGGCTTTTATTCAAGAATCGTTATGACAGCAGATTTTTAATTGGTATGACAATAGCCATTTTGGGAGCTATTCTCCTAGGATTTAATGACTTATCCGACTCTATCGATAAATTCCAGGGTGATTTGTTGTCTGTACTCTCTGCGATTTGCTCTACTTTAGAGCTATTAATCATGGAGCGTCTAGTTGTCAATTTCAAAACCCAGACTCTGATGCTTTGGTGCTGTATTATTGGTTCCCTGGGAATGCTCGCCGTCTTATTGTTTACCAGTCTATTCACAACAAGCGTCCATTTTTTTCCTATATCTTGGCAGGAATGGGGAGTTGTTATTTCTTTAGCCTTCTTTTCTCAAGTGATTGGTCATGGACTGATCACCTATTCTCTCAATTATTTATCATCGGGGGTTGTCGCTGTTTCTATGCTCCTTGATCCAGTGATTAGCGCTCTTTTTGCTTGGATAATTTTGAGCGAACAGGTTTCCATTTTTAACGGATTATTTTGTTGTATAGTTCTGTTGGGTCTATACGTGTCTTTGTCGAGCAAATATGCCGTCAAAGCCGATGTTGCTTTATCTGAGCCGCTTCTTAGTTAAGAAGCAGTTCATCTCAGGCAAGGAACCAAAAACGGGTTAAGGACTAAGGATTAAGGATTAAGGAGAAACTGACAAATGGTGAAGGACTTTGAACAGCTGGATGCTTCCAAAATTAATATTCCGAATGAAAAAACGAATGGACAAGCTAATGAAAATTTAAGGATGCTACAGTTGCTCAATTGCAACAAAGACACACTAAAAATGGATGATTTAGTACAGATTTTGTACGGACACTCTGCCTTCCAAAATCTGTACGCAGGCTGTGAACTGGGTCTGTTTGAGTTACTCTGGAAACACCCTGAGCTTTCCCAAGCGGAAATTAGTCAGCACTTAAACCTTGCGGACTATCCAAGCAAGGCTCTCTTACTGGGACTAACAGCCCTGAAACTGATTCAGAAGGTTGGCGATAAATATCGTAACAGCTTAGTGATTCATATGCTGTTTCTTGAAAATACTTGGAAAGAGTTCTATGATGTTGTTCTCTTTGAAGCCAAGATTGTCTATCGTGGCTCTATTGATTATGTAGAATCCCTACGACAAAATACAAATGTGGGCTTGCGACAGTTTCAGGGGCAGGGGCCTGATTTGTACAATCGATTGCATGAAGATCCCGGCTTGGATAAGGTGTTTTATAACTTCATGGGATCTTGGTCGAAATTAGTCAATCCCCTTTGGTTAGAGAAGATTGACTTCTCCAAGTTTCACACGGTTGTGGATGTTGGGGGTGGCGATGCTACAAACTCTATTGCTTTAGCCAAAGCCTTTCCCAACGTCAAGATTACTCTCATGGATATTCCTGACAGTTGTAAGATTGCTCAGCACCATATCGATCAAAATCAGTTAACCGAGCAAATTCAGGTCATGGGGACAGACATATTTGTTGATGAGTTTCCCAAGAACCAAGACTGCTTCCTCTTTATTCATGTGCTAGTTATCTGGTCTTTAGAAAAAAATACGACCTTGCTCCGTCGAGCATATGAGGCTCTCAATCAGGGGGGTTCCCTCGTCATCTTTAATATGATGACATCTGATGAAGAAGATGGGCCGTTGATGGCAGCCCTTGATTCATCCTACTTTGTCTCGATTCCCCACGAGGGGGGCATGATTTACTCTTGGAGCGATCATGAGCAATGCCTCAGAGATGCGGGATTCAGCCAAATACGTCGAATCTATTGTGACTTTTGGGCCCCAAGTGGTATTATCATCGCTACTAAATAGGCTGGGACTATTTACTAGGATAGGAGTTACGCACTGTAACGGAATATCAGGGTTTGAGATTACTTCACTATCGCTTGCAATGACGCAAAATCCTTGTTTTCGCTTGGCGAGTGCGTAACTCCTATTTAGGGTTTGCTCAATAAGAACAAAAACCTGATACAATAAAGGTTATAGGGGTACTAAGTGGGAAAAAACATCACTATAAGTGTCAGCAAACCCTCAAAAATTCGTAGCCAACCCTTACACTTCTTTGCCTAAGACAGATGTATCGCAAATCTCAAGAGCCTCCCATCACCCCAGAAAATTTTGAATTGCCCTTTGAGGGAAAATTGTCCCCAGATAATCGTTGGGTAATTATAGCAGACTTGATACCTTAGTCTGAGTTTGAAGAAGAATATGCTAAACTTTTCGACACAGAAAAAGGCGCGCGACTCTAAACCGTTCCGTCTGGCATTAGCTACATTAATTATCAAAGAGAAGTTGGGAACAAGTGATAGAGAAACAGTAGAACAAATCAAAGAGAATCCTTTAGAAGAATTAATCAAGGCGGGACCCTCCCTCAATAACTTGAGCAAAAGACAGCAAAATCTACTATTAGTTGTCAAAAAAGTTTATGAACAACAGCAAGAAATGTGGGAAAAGAATACCCAGAGTGTCCCCCAAAGAATTATCAGTTTAACTCAACCACATATTCGCCCAATCGTCAGAGGTAAAGCCGGAAAGCCCACAGAATTTGGAGCAAAGCTCTCGGTAAGTTGTGTTGATAACTATCTTAATGCAAAAAGAGGACTCCCGTTAGACCGCCCAAGCGGTTAACGGCGGGAGTGTCAAAGGTCGGTACTTTGTTGAATATTCCATAGATAACGGTAATGCCCGCCACGAGTTAGCAGTTCTTGGTGAGATCCTTGCTCAACTAATCGCCCCTGATCTAAAACAAAGATGCAATCTGCCTGAGTTGCTGCCTTGAGTTGATGGGTAATCATAATCACAGTGTGTTTACCTGCTAGGGAGGTAATGGTCTGATTTATGGCATTTGCCATTTCAGCCGAGAGGCTACTGGTGACTTCATCTAATAATAAGATGGGAGGACTGTGAAGTAATGCTTGGGCGATCGCAATCCTCTGACGCTGTCCTCCAGACAAACGTCCTCCCCCTTCGCCAACCATAGTCTGATAACCGTCTGGAAGGCTTAAAATGAAGTCATGGATTTCGGCGGATCGAGCAGCCGCAAAAACATCTTCTTCTGTAGCTTCTGGTTTGGTGATGCGGATATTATTCATAATGGTGGTGTTGAAGAGAAATGTTTCTTGTAACACAATCCCCATCTGCGATCGCAGGGATTTCTGGCTCAAGCTCCGTAGGTCATAACCGTCAATCGTGATTCGCCCATTAGTGGCATCGTAACAACGCATCAGTAGGCTAAATACCGTACTCTTGCCAGCACCACTCGATCCCACGAAGGCAACAAATTGCCCAGCTTCTATAGATAAATCAATCTCATGTAATTGTTGCTGTGTATTGTCGTAGCTGAACGATAAGTTCTCAAAGCAAATCTTCTTTTCAAAAGATAACAAAGAATGGGCATCAACAGCATCGACAATTTTAGTTGGATATTTAAGAACTTCATCAATTCTTTGCATCCCAATACTAGCACCGAGCCAACGACCAATTCGCGTATTTACCAATTGACCTAATAATTCATACATACTATGGGAAATAGTGAAGAAAGTTATCCAATCTCCCAGAGTAATTTTATTGGACAAAACGTAAACTCCCCCAATCCCCATAACCCAAACATCCAGCAAGTAGGCAGAGAATGTGACAGAATATTGGAATAGAAGAAAACTAAATACTGCTTCAGTTTTCTTGTCCTCAAGTTTTCTTAATTCACTGCTAAAATAGCTGGCAAATAAAGTTTGTAAGCCGTATCCCGTGATTATTGGTTGGGCCCGAATGCCTTCTTGGACTGCGTCGGTCATCAACGCGTTCTGGTTGATCGCCTTTAAGCCTTGCTTAGTCATCTGATTTATCAAGTAAAGCGTCAGTGGTAGCATGATAATCATCGGTAAGGTGCTGGCTACTGCGAGGGAACCACTGATACGAATCATCATCCCTAAGTTAATTAGGCTCATGATAATCTCGCCGACGCTTCGGATCATCTCTTGTCCTAGGACAGGTTCTATCTGGTAAATATCTACAGAAAAGTGGGTTAATAAATTTCCTAATCGAGCCTGTTTATAGAAGTTTTGTGAAAGGGTTTGCAGTTTCACAAACAAGTCATGGCGGATATCATTGGCAACACGACTAGAAAGTCGCGCAGACAAACGACTACCTAGTAGGTATAACCCAAAAGCTACTGGTAGCAGGGTAACTAATTGAATCGCTGAACTTACCAGAACAGAACCGCCTTGATCAATGGCGATGCCTAGCTTGTGAGCTGCAACTATTTGATAAGCAGGCATTCCCATCATACAGATAGCACTAACGATGGCAATAGCTATATAAGGAGACCAGTAAATCCAGACATATTTGAAAAACAAGCGAAAACGAGCCGCGAGTTCTTTGACTAACAAGCTCCCATTAGCAGAGTTGTTTTTTTCATCTTCATGGGACAGTTCATTCCCTTGCCAGGGTGATCGATCTTGTAGTTGCAGTGGGGTATCTTGAAGCTTTTGAGATACAGGTACCCAATGATCGATCGAAAGAAGTTGGATAAAATCTTTTATCCATTGAAGAGGTTGGGAAACTAACTGTGGGTGATTTGAGTTGCTAGCAGATGAGGCATCTGTATTCTCTAAATCCATTAGCTTGCTTGAAGGTTGTCTCCAAAAGTAGCGTAACCCCCCCCAGGAACAAACCACTGCATCTACTTTAGCCTTCAAAGCTGGCAAAATATTTTTTTCAAAAAAGTCAATAAACTCTGTAGTATAAATTTTGGCACTATCAGCGGTGACATGAGCTTCATCAAACAGTTGTAACCGTTCCGGCTTACTGACTTGGAAAAATGGAACATCCATGTACTCGGAAATTTCTCGTAGGCGATTTATACAGTAATCAAGTTTTGGGATTTGAGTATTCATAATCATTGCATTTGGAAAGATTTCCTTGAGCTTTTGACTCCAATAGTCTATTAGACATCTCCAGAAATTGGTAGTCCTGTAAAAGTAGTGATGTTATAATTTACAGGACTACCCCTTAATCTATTCTGAAAATCAAATCTCGCTTAACTAAAATTCTCTATATTTTCAGTGCGGTCTGCTTGGCAAAGTTGTGGGTAAACAATAAATATATTTTCGTCACAGAAAGCTCATGGTTCATGGATGATAAGCCGTAATAACCAGACTTCTATCGGGACTATAAATTGCCTCAACACGACGGAAACTAGAATGATTCCACCAAACTTTAATTCTATTTCCCTTGGCTGAAGCAGACCCAACAACGGTATAACCAGCATTGAACATCAATTGTTCAAAAACTTCTGCAGGCATTATTTTAGATGAAATGGGAGAAAGACCATCAATTTGATGCTTATCGAGGGTCATAACTCCCTTTATAGGTTGTAAAAATTTGATAACCAGGTAAAACTAAGCTGATACCAGCAAAACTATGTATTGTTCCTGGATAACTTTCTTCTGCATCACTACCCCCAAATCGCCAACAAAAAGAACCCAACCAAAGATAAAACCCTGGAATCAGTGCGTCCATAGAATAGGCAATATTTTTTAACTGAGGGTTAACTCCGTTTGATGATCGCTTTTTTTCGGGAACTTTTATTTTCATTATTTTAAACTTATGCTCATTTAAGAACTATACCATATTTTTGTTAGCATTGACGATCACAATTATCACAATGTCCACACTTAAACCCTTTAGTGCGATCGCCAATTTAGATATAAATTCTTGATAAGTAATAATTTCAGTTATTTCTTCACAAATGATTAAATTTATCATTCCGTCTTCTATGTAAAACAATAATTTGTGTACCGTTCCATCATTGGAATGCTCCTATTTAATTTCACGCTCTAAAATCAATTCAACAGTCTTATAAAGTGGTTCAATTTTTGTTGCGATGATATCCCAAACAATCTTAGGATTAACCATAAAGTAAGCATGAGCAATAATATCCCTTAAACCAGCAATTTTTCGCCATGCAGTCTCAGGATATTTTTGCCTAATCTCATCAGGAATTTGCTTAGCTGCTTCGCCAATAATTTGCAAATTATGAATGACTGCATCAAAAGTTTTATTATCCTCAATTAAATCATCATAGTTCATCCCTGCTGTATAATCTTGAATTTTTTGAATACTACTCAAAATATCAGTTAAATAAAGCCTCAGATCACGAGACATAAACCGTTTCCTCTAAAATACTTTCTCGAATCTGGGGTTTAATATCTTCCTTGATTACTAAATCAATTTTGCGCTTAAATAAATCCTCAAGTAAAAATTTTAAATCCATATAATTATCAAAAGTTACATCTCCTTTAAATTCTACCAATAAATCTAGATCACTATTGGCTGTCGCTTCACCCCTAACAAAAGAACCAAAAACTCCTAAACTCTTAACTTGGTATTTTAACTTTAGACTCTCTAGGTAGCTTTTCAAAATATCAAAAATTTGTTCAAAATCGGATTTGTTTGTTGTCATTTTAATCTCCAGGAAATATTATCTAAATTACTTAAAAATTAACCTAAATTTTGATGAGTTAAACCACGATCTTGATATTCTTCTGCTTCAATAAATATTATACCATGGACTTCGTTTCTATAGCATAAGGCTTTAGCCTTTTATTCATTATTAATTTAGCATAGTAAGTCCGGTAGAACTGTTTCTCTGAACTTGTATGTTAACACACACAGCTATCCTAGCTTACAAATAAAATTAGCAAAAAATAACTAATTTGTCAAGCTATTAGTTTGAAAATATTTTTTCGGTTAAAAAATATTGATTAATTTCCTTATATTTAAAATTTTTCTTGTTATTTAATACCTTATTAATTAGCTTAGATCAGGTTCAGGACAAGTAAAATTCATCCGTTGTTTTGTAATAGGATGAAAAAAAGCAAGATAATAAGCATGAAGATAATAACCACAATCTCCTGGAACCGCTAATTTTTCAGCATCATTTATCTTAGGAATTCCCCCAATAGTATATAAAGGATCACCCAATAAAGGATAACCTATCGTTGCTAAATGTATTCTAATTTGATGAGGACGACCAGTTAAAATTGTGACTTCTAAAATTGTATTTTTATCACTACGTTTTAAAACTTGACATTCACTATAAGCAAACTTTCCTGATGGAGTAGCCGCATAAATATAACCTAAACTTGGATAGGGAATTTTACCAATAGGATGATCAATAATAAAGTTATCATGTAAATCACTTTTTCCGATTAATGTTCGATAAACTTTACTAATTTGACGATAACGCATTTGTTGGGTTAAATTAGAACGAGCAATAGGCGATCGCGCTATTAACATTAAACCTGATGTTCCTCGTCCTAAACGATGAATCGGAACCGGTTTATCATGAGGATAACGTTGTTGTAATTGCCATAATAAAGTATGTTCTAAAAATCCCCCTCCTGGTAACACAGGAAGTCCTGACGGTTTACTAATAATTAATAAGTCTTTATCCTCATATAATACCTCAAAAGATAAGGGGACATCCGGTTCTTCCCAAGGAGGTCGATGATAGGTTAAAGACTGTCCAGCTTGTAAATAAGTTTGTGGAGTTACTAACTTATTATTTACTAAAATTTCTCCTGATAAAATACGTTCTAACCATTCTTCTTGGCTAGAATGAGGATACTTTTGTGTATAATATTCTAACAGGGTTAATCCCGTATCTGATTGACCTATTTGTTCTCGATAAATCCAACCTTGATTAATCAATTGTTATATCTTCTCCCTAATCTTTAAAACAGCATAATCGAGGGCAGATTTATTGAATTTTTTTGTGAAAATTATGGAATTTTGCAAAAAAACTGCACCTACAAATTTTATGGAATTCATTTTTTGTAGGGTCAATTTATGAATTGACCCTAACACTATTGCTGCTGCGTAAGTCCTGTATCTAAAATTTCACTGAAAATAATCAATAATCAATAATCAATAATCAATGATATAATGTAAAGAGACAAATAATTTAAAATTATAGCTCAATAAGAGCCAGGAAGAAACTTGAGACGATCCAAGAAAAAAAATGCACCCAACCAACTCCCCTCCTCATCTGATAAATATCGCATTAATAACAGAATTAAATCACCAGAAGTCAGAGTTATTGGTGAAAATGGAGAACAACTAGGATTACAATCTCTACAAGAAGCTCTAGTTTTGGCCTCCCAAGCAGGGTTAGATTTAGTGGAAGTCTCTCCTACTGCAGTACCACCTGTTTGTAAAATCATTGATTATGGTAAGCTTAAGTACCAATTACAGAAAAAGGAAACACAAGCTAAGAAAAATCGCACTGAAACTACAGTTAAAGAATTGAAGCTGAGATATTGTACTGATACGGGAGATTTAGAAACTAAACTAAAACACGCTCGCAAATTTCTCAAAGATGGTTGTAAAGTTAAGTTTTCTATGAGATTTAAGGGTCGTGAACGAGCATTTGTAACATTAGGTCGAGAAAAATTAGAAAAGATTGTTGAAAAACTCTCTGATGTTTCTGCATTAGATGGAGGAAGTGATTTCAGTGGTAGTCAACTGCAAATTTTACTAGAACCTAGTTAACCTCAAAAATTAGATATGTAGTGTAAATTAATGAATTTACACTACAAAAATACTCATTAGACTTAATACTTTGTAATTGAGCTATTGTCTCACTTTTAGTCATTTTATCCCAAATTACAATAAATAAGGTGCGTTACATTTCATTAACGCACCCTACAAGATCGGCGATCGCACTAACATCCACAATCACACTACGAATTTTGCCCGTAAACTGCTCTTTCGACACCTTCTGGTAAAGTGTAACATAAAATACATTTTGTCGGGTTTTGAGCAATAGACTTTCATCAATATAACATTTATTGTCACCTCCTCAGAATTGAATGCTTTATCTTTGTTGTGCAACATTCAACCCTTCGCAATGACAATTTACTCCTCTTTGCGGGCAGCAGGAGGCGCAGGAGGGGCTACTCCATCGGTATTTACTGAGGAGGGGACAGGCTGAGAAACAGGGGCAGGAGCGACATTTTGAGGGGCTTGTGGGGCAGGAGCTACCGCCGCCGCACTAGGAGGAGAATAAGTAGTACGTCGTCGGCGACGAGTTGAAGTTGAAGGGGCCGAAGTTTGAGGACTTTCTTGGTTAACCTGAGTACGACGATAACGCCGTCTATATCGCCTTTCTTGACGAGTTGTGGGCTGTTCTTGGGTTTGTTGGGTTTCAGAGGTCGTTTCAGGGGGTTTAACCACCTGATAATAAGCCTTTTTCGGTTTGATGGGTTCTGCTTTCAGACTTCCTTTGCGTCCGTTGAGACGGGGTAACTCAGGGAAAGACTCAACAGTCATATTTTTGACCGTTTCTTCCATAAACAGTCGCCAAACAGTAGCGGAGGTACTACTCGCACCCGAAGTCGGTTGGTTGTTATCGTTTCCTAACCAAACTCCAGCCACAAGTTGAGGAATATAACCCACAAACCACAAATCTCTAGCTTTATCAGAGGTTCCCGTTTTTCCGGCCACAGGTCTTGTTCCCAGTTGAGCAGAACTACCAGTCCCCGCTTTTACCACTCCTTGTAACATCCAAGTCATAATAGAACTCGTATCAGCATCAAGGGCCGGTTCAGGTTTAAACTGGGCTTGATAGAGAACTTTGCCGTGACGATCTAAAATACGATTAATACCATGAGATTTGTAATGAGTCCCTTGCTCAGCTAAGGTTCCGTAACTACTGGTTAATTCTAATAAGTTGACTTCCCACGCTCCTAATGCTAAAGAATAAGTTGGTTTTAAAGGGGATTCAATTCCCATTTTATGTGCTACTTTAATAATAGGATTCCAACCCACATCTACTAATGTTTGAACCGCTACAACATTGAGAGAAGACGCGATCGCTTGTTCAAGAGAAACTTGGGCTCCACTGTAGTGATCTCCATAATTTTCTGGTTGATAACCATCTACAATATAAGGGGCATTCAGATAGGAACGATAGGGGGAAAAACCCGCCGCGATCGCTGTTGAATAGACAAACATTTTAAAGGTTGAACCGGGTTGTCTTTGGGCTTGAGTTACGCGATTATATTGATTATTTTGGTAGTCATTTCCTCCCACCATGGCTTTAATTTGTCCATTACGGGGGTCAATAGCTGTTAATGCTGCTTGTTTATATCCTTGCCAACGTCCATAATTATTAACTGCCGTATCAATAGCGGTTTCTGCTGCTTTTTGCCATTGACTATTGAGAGTTGTTTCTACTACGATACCTCCTGCTTTTAAAGTATCTTGAGAGACATATTGAGACAATTCTTTTTGGATATAATCGGTAAAATAGGGAGCTTTTTTTTCTAAACGTTTTGGTTGATTTGGTTTGAGGTTTAAAGGAGAAGCGAGCGCAGTTTCTAATTCTATTGGCTTAATAAAACCCTCTTTAGCCATGCGTTGTAATACGATATTGCGTCTTTCTGTAGCTGCTTTTTTATTTTCTAAAGGAGAATAAATACTAGGGGCTGGTACAATTCCTGCTAAGGTAGCTGCTTCTGTAACGGTTAGTTGTTTGACAGGTTTACTAAAATAAACCCAAGAAGCATCTGCTATTCCATAAGCTCCCGAACCTAGATAAACTAAATTAAGATAACGTTCTAAAATTTGCTCTTTAGTTAAATTATCTTCGATTTTCTGAGCCAGACGCATTTCTTTCAATTTTCGGTTAAAATTACGCTCTTGAGACAGAAAAACAATGCGGGCTAATTGTTGAGTAATGGTACTTCCTCCTTCTACCACTTCTCCTGCTTGAAAATTAGAAAAAGCAGCCCGTATAATGCCTTGAATATCAACCCCTCGGTGACTTTCAAAACGACTATCTTCACTAGCAATAAAAGCGTGAATTACAGGTTCAGGAATCTGCCAAATTTTAATTTTTTCATGAGTAACAGGGCCAATTTCTCGTAATACCTCTCCATCTGCTGCTTTAATAGTTAAAGTATCGGGACGAGCATAAACAAGAGCATCTTCTACCGAGTCGGTGATACTGGTTTCAAGCTCATAAACACTATAGCCTAATATAAGGGCAGAGCTAGTAACACCGACTCCCATACCAAACAATAGCCAAAATTTAGGATAATGGCGTACAGAGGCGACTTTTTTGAGAGACGTGATAGTTTGTTGAGAAAAGGTTGTTAGTTGGGGAGGGACAGTAAAATTAAGTTTAAGACCTTTTCTGGGTCGTCTGCGGGGTGGTTTTTCTACAGTCTTAGGAGGTTCTAATGTTTCTTGAGGGGGTTGGACATTGTTATCTAATTTATCAGCCATTGAATGTAATAATTGACTGATTTGTTGTTTAAACTTGGGGCCAAACTGATTAAACACGCCAACTCCTCACTAAATATTAATCGCTGAATATTGAGATTTTAAACTAGAATTTTATTATTTATTAAAGATACAACAAAAGAGGTAGAAAAGGTAGGGGATGTAAGGGAGGCGGGGAGTAGAGGTGGCAGGGGGAGCAGGGGTGGCAGGGGTGGCAGGGGTGGCAGGGGGAGCAGGGGTGGCAGGGGGAGCAGAGGTGGCAGGGGGAGCAGAGGTGGCAGGGGGAGCAGAGGTGGCAGGGGTGGCAGAGGTGGCAGGGGGAGCAAGAGGAGATTAACGTTTCATTAACCAAGGAGTAGGATTATTTATCATGCTGACCAAACCAGCCAAAACTTGATTGTAAATTCCATAGAGTCTTCGTCCATCTTCAATGTCCATATAATTGCATTTAACGGCAAATTCTAACCATGTTTGAGTTTCAGCCGCTTCAGCCTCGCATTCATTTAACTTAGCAATAAATGCGGCTTTATATCTTCGCTTTCTCCATGCTTCAGCCAAATTAGCACAAACAGAACGAGAAGAACGACGAATTTGGTCAGTCAGTGAATAGCGTTCTTCAACTGGAAATTTTTTAGATAAATGGAAAATTTCCATAGCCGCATCAAAGGCTTTTTTATAAATTTCCAACTCTTTATGGTCTTTTATAGCTGGTTTGTTATTTTTTTCCATCTTCCTCTGCCTCCTCTGCCTCCTCTGCCTCCTCTGCCTCCTCTGCTCCCCCTGCTCCCCCTGCTCCCTAAACCTTCCTGGGGGCTTTTTCCCACCATAGCCGCATCAAAGGCTTTTTTATAAATTTCCAACTCTTTATGGTCTTTTATAGCTGGTTTGTTATTTTTTTCCATCTTCCTCTGCCTCCTCTGCCTCCTCTGCTCCCCCTGCTCCCCCTGCTCCCTAAACCTTCCTGGGGGCTTTTTCCCACCATAGCCGCATCAAAGGCTTTTTTATAAATTTCCAACTCTTTATGGTCTTTTATAGCTGGTTTGTTATTTTTTTCCATCTTCCTCTGCCTCCTCTGCCTCCTCTGCTCCCCCTGCCTCCTCTGCCTCCTCTGCCTCCTCTGCTCCCCCTGCTCCCCCTGCTCCCCCTGCTCCCTAAACCTTCCTGGGGGCTTTTTCCCACCAATGATTAAGTGGATAATATAAGACAGGGGCCCATAAACTACTAAGAATAGCAGAGGATAAAACTAACCGTTGATAATCAGTCCAAATAGCGTTTAAAGGACGTATTCCCCTGACAATATATTGAGCCGCCATCATCGTTTCTGATAAGATTACCATGCCAAAAACAATCAACGCCACCGAAATAAAATCTTCTTGAATATAACGTTGTTTTTGTAAGCGGGCTGTCACTAACCCCACTAAAACAAGACTAAACACATGAGAAGGATAGGCCCCAGTCAGTCCATCTTGAATTAAACCCATGACCAAACCGGCCATAACCCCTTGAAAAATGGTTCGTTTTAAACTCCAAACCACCACCCAAATTAAAATCCAATTGACCCCAATACCCAGTAATTCCATGCCAGGTAAACGGGTAGGAGTGAGCAGGAAACAGAGTAAAGCTGAACCTGCGATAACGAAATAGTTGACCAAAGGGTAGGTAAACCAAAACTTCATTTGCTCTTAAACGGATGAATAACCGCCCATTCTAGGTCATTAATAGGGGCCGTTAACACCAGGGTTGCTTCTGGGGCCGGGCCTTTCTCCAAATTGACCGACTCTATCCGACCAATGGGTAAACCATCAGGAAATAGACGACTAACAGGAGATGTGGTGATCGTGTCTCCGGGTTGAACTTTAGGCACTTTTTCAAAAAAGCGCATCACCGCAATTTGAGAACTTTTCCCTTCCACTAACCCCATTGTACCAGTACGACTAACTCTAGCCCCAACACGACTAATAGGATCACTCACTAATAAAACCCGACTGGTATTGGGGGTAACATCGATAACTCGACCAATTAATCCCCCAATTCCCGTGACAATAAAACCGACTTCAATTCCATCTTGACTACCGCGACCGAGAATCACCTGTTTCCACCAATCATCGGGACTCCTGCCAATAATGGGAGCGACAATGACTGGTTTGGCTTGAGATTCAAAGTAACCGAGCAATTGTTGTAATTGTTGGTTTTGTCGGTTTAATTCCGCTAAACGCTGTTCTAACTCAATAATTCGGGCATTGGTGAGTCTTTCTTGCAGTACCGTCGGAGACTCAGACTCAAAAGGACGACTCACCCAATAATAAAGTTCTAGGATGGCGGCCCCTTGAGTTTGGCGAAGAAACCAACCTATACCTAGAACTACTACCGCCCAAATTATTTTTGAGCCATGTTTTCCATACCAGCGTCGCAGTATTACCATGTCTTTGTTTTGGGTTTTCTCCTGGGTTACATCAAACGGGCCCCTTCACTTAAGACCCGATCTAAGATTTTGGGGTCTTCAAGCACTTTTCCGGTTCCTTTAACCACACAACGCAGGGGATCTTCGGCCACATGGGTAACAATTCCAGTTTCATGACTTAGGAGGGTATCAAGTCCTCGTAATAAGGCTCCCCCACCAGCTAACATGATACCTCGATCAATAATATCGGCTGCCAGTTCAGGAGGAGTGCGTTCTAAAGTTCGTTTAATGGCATCCACAATCACCGCTAAAGGTTCGGCGATGCTTTCGCGGATTTCTTCACCTTTGATGGTGACAGTG
Organism: Aphanothece sacrum FPU1; assembly: GCF_003864295.1. NCBI lineage: Bacteria > Bacillati > Cyanobacteriota > Cyanophyceae > Chroococcales > Aphanothecaceae > Aphanothece > Aphanothece sacrum. Next base: position 577,462 of record NZ_BDQK01000013.1, read on the forward strand.
CGAGGTAATCCTGACATTAGGTGTAACCCTCGTACTTCCATAATTGGTTCTTCTTCCTTCATGGGATAGGCTGAAGCCAGACGAATTTTGATTTCTTCGGCGGTTCGTTCCCCAATCACTAAGTTATGAACTTTTTTCATATAGCTCATAATCGACTCGGTGAGTTCGTCTCCAGCTACTCGTACTGATTCGCTGAGTACCCGTCCCTGTAAGCTCAAAACCGCGACTTCAGTGGTTCCTCCCCCAATGTCTACGATCATGTTGCCAGTGGCTTCAGTGACCGGTAAATCGGCTCCTAATGCGGCTGCAATGGGTTCTTCAATTAAGCCTACGTCTCTTGCACCAGCTTCTCTGGCCGCATCAATGACCGCTCTACGTTCCACTTCTGTGATGCCACTGGGAATACCAATAACCATGCGAGGATTACCCAAAGGACTGCCTTCATGGGCCCGTCGAATAAATTCTTTGAGCATGACCATAGCACTCACAAAGTCAGCAATCACTCCATCCCGCAAGGGACGTAAAGCAACGATGTTTCCAGGAGTTCGTCCTAGCATCTTTTTGGCTTCTTCCCCAACTGCTAGGGGAATTTTCCGTTCTTGGTCAAAAGCCACCACTGATGGCTCTTCAAGTACGATACCTTTACCTGAAACATAAACTAGAGTATTGGCTGTTCCTAAATCTATGCCCATATCCCGTGAAAGGGAAAAACGATTAAAAAAACCCACTTTTGGCTACGCCCCTTAATCTAAAAATAAAACAGTATTGAAATTCCTCTGACTCACAAGGAGTCCAAGGGATTTTATTACGTTTCTTGTCGTAAGTCTAGCTAAGTTAATCAATTTATAGTTAAAAATACTCAAGCTCTAAGTAGAAGTTATGAATTTCCCTAGAGTAGACTTCCCTTAAGTGCCATTAGTTCCCAGGAGTTTAGTGGGTGATGGTTTATCGAAGATATCCGGTAAAATCAGCAATATTTCTTAAAAAACCGCCCTTAGAGTCTTTAAATTTCTCTATCACCCCATCACTAAATTGGCGTATCTTTGAATTCATAATTCATAATTCATAATTCATAATTTATAATTTATAATTTTCTGGTAAAATTTAGGTATATTTGCATTTAATATCGAGTAAAACAGCTATGGGTTTAAATGTCGTCCATTTAGTCGGTCGTGCTGGCAGAGATCCAGAGGTCAAATATTTTGAGTCGGGGAAAGTCTTATGTACCGTAACCTTAGCGGTGAATCGTCCCACCAGTAAAAGTGATGAACCTGATTGGTTTAACCTCAAATTTTGGGATAAAACGGCAGAAGTTGCTTCTAATTATGTCCGTAAAGGCAGTTTAATCGGGATTAAAGGTTCTCTGACCATTGAAACCTGGGTTGATCGCAATACTGGGGTCAATCGTTCGGGGCCTGTTATTCGGGTAGATCGTTTAGATTTATTAGGGTCTAAACGGGATGCTGATGCCAATTTAGTCGGCAATTATCAAGGTGGAGACGAATTCTAAACACCTAATAAAATAAATTGTTATGAGATATGCTCTGGTTCATGAGTGGTTAACCCCTAAAGCAACAGGAGGGTCAGAATTAGTCGTACAAGAGATTCTAAGCCACGTTGAGGCGGATATCTATGCTCTGATTGATTTTGAATCCTCTAACCCCCAGAGCTATCTTTATCAACGCTCTATCGGCACCACCTTTTTACAACATTTCCCCTTGGCTAGTAATGGTGTACAAAAATACCTACCTTTACTGCCCTTAGCGATCGAACAACTTGATTTACGAGACTATGATGTGATTCTGTCGTCTTCCCATGCGGTAGCGAAAGGAATTATCACCAGTCCTGGACAACTTCATATTTGTTACTGTCATACTCCCATGCGTTATGCTTGGGACTTGACCTTTGATTATCTCAATCATTCTCGGATGGGACAAGGAATACCCGGTCTATTGACTCGTTATTTGTTACACCGTTTACGGCAATGGGATGTGATTTCTGCTAACCGAGTTGATTATTTTATCGCCAACTCCCAACATACGGCCCGACGGATATGGCGTTGTTATCGTCGTGAGGCTAAAGTTATTTATCCTCCCGTCAACCTAGAACGTTTCCCCTTGACCCCCCATAAGCAAGATTATTATTTAACCGTCTCTCGCTTAGTAAGTTATAAAAAAATTGCATTAATAGTGCGAGCATTTAATCAATTGGGTTATCCTTTAGTTATTATTGGTGACGGACCCGATTTCCCATTAATTCGCCAAATGGCTCAATCTAATATCAAAGTCTTGGGAGCGCAATCTGATGAAGTAGTTGAGCAATATATGGCTCAAGCAAAAGCCTTTGTCTATGCCGCTTGTGAAGATTTTGGTATTGCTTTAGTTGAAGCTCAAGCTTGTGGAACCCCGGTTATTGCTTATGGAGGTGGAGGTGCTTTAGAAACTGTAATTGATATTCGTCAAAGTCCAGAAAACGGGACAGGGGTCTTGTTTACACCCCAAACGAGTCAATCTCTAGTAGAAACAGTTGAAACTTTTGAGAAGTTTCAGCATCAAATTGATCCATATAGCTGTCGTCGACAGGCAGCCCGGTTTACTCCAAAAATCTTTGAAACGTCTTATTTAGCGTTCTTAGAAAGCTGTTGTCAGGAGTGGTTCTCAACCAAAACGACAACGAATGTTTGATCTTTTTGACCAGAATTGTCATGATTGACCTGTTCTGGTTTTATGATCATAAAAGTGTGGTGTGTGTGATGTGATGTGAAGGAGTAAGATGACTGCTAATAGCCAATTTATTTCTGTCAAAGCTTTACAAGCTTTGATGAGACGAGGTTTACCGACCTCCCTTTCCCAAAGAAGATATCAAAAATCATGGTCTCAAACCCTATTAGATGGAACTGTTGCCAAACGATTATTTGATATTGTTTTTTCCTTATTTGTTTTAACTTTCTTTTCTCCCCTTTATTTATTATTGGGGTTGTTAATTACCATTAGTTCCCCTGGCCCAATTTTTTACACTCAAGAAAGGGCCGGTAAGAATTTTAAGAAGTTCGGTTGTATTAAATTCCGAACTATGGTGGAAAATGCTGATGAAGTATTAGCCGTCATGATGGCTAACTCCCCTCAAATGCGGGCTGAGTTTGAAGATAACTTTAAACTTAGGGAAGATCCCCGTATTACTTGGATTGGCAAATTTCTACGCTTAACTAGCTTAGATGAATTTCCTCAATTTTGGAACGTTCTTAAAGGAGATATGAGTGTTGTTGGCCCCCGTCCCTTAGTCCCCGAAGAACTCTGTAAATACGGTAACAGAATTGAAAAAGTTTTGACAATTCGTCCCGGAATTACAGGTTTATGGCAGGTGTCAGGACGCAATGATATTCCTTATCCTGAGCGAGTGCAAATTGATGTTTATTACGTCAATGCTCGTAATTGGTTAATGGATATTTGGATCATCTTTAAAACTATTGGAGTTGTCGTCTTTCCTAAAAATAATGGGGCTTACTAAGAATTATTTTCCTAGTGAATCAACAAGTACACCCTGATTTTCTGTAAGGATAAGCTATTTTTAGGGGTCAACGGCCGTTGACCCCTACCTTTTTGTTGGATAGACGGGGGGTTCTCTTTAGAGTAAAGTAAATAATTAAACCCACCATTTAACTAAAGTTAATCATTGTTTTTAAGTTTAGGATAACTAACTAATGAGTCAAGCCAAACGCGCCCTAATTACAGGTATTACCGGTCAAGATGGATCATATCTGAGTGAATTATTATTAGAAAAAGGCTATGAGGTTCATGGAATCATTCGTCGTAGCTCTACTTTTAACACAGATCGTATTGATCATATTTACATTGATCCTCATAATACCGATGCCAAATTATTTCTCCATTATGGAGACTTAACCGATGGAACAACCCTACGGCGCATTCTAGAAGAAGTTAAACCCCTGGAAATTTACAATTTAGGGGCCCAGTCTCATGTTCGGGTCAGTTTTGATTCCCCAGAATATACGGTAGACTCAGTAGGAATGGGAGCATTACGCCTCTTAGAAGCCATTCGAGACTATCAACAACGTACAGGGATTGAAGTTCGTTTCTATCAAGCTGGATCATCAGAAATGTTTGGTAAAGTCCAAGACATCCCCCAAAAAGAAACCACTCCCTTTTATCCCCGCAGTCCCTACGCTTGCGCCAAAGTTTACGCCCATTGGCAAACCCTTAATTATCGAGAATCTTACGATTTATTCGCCTGTAACGGCATTTTATTCAACCATGAATCTCCTCGTCGTGGGGAAACCTTCGTCACCCGAAAAATTACCCGTGCGATCGCTCGTATCGTCGCCGGAACCCAAAATAAACTATTTTTAGGGAATCTTGATTCTAAAAGAGATTGGGGCTACGCTAAAGATTATGTGCGGGCTATGTGGCTAATGCTGCAACAAGAAACCGCCGATGATTATGTCATCGCCACTGGAGAAACCCATTCAATTCGGGAATTTCTGGATATTTCTTTTAATTACGTCAATCTTAATTGGGAAGATTCTGTTGACTTTGACGAGCGTTATTTACGTCCGGCTGAAGTAGAATTACTCATAGGAGATCCCACAAAAGCCAAAAAACAACTGGGTTGGGAACCCTCGGTAACTTTTGAAGAATTAGTCCATTTAATGGTAGAAGCTGATTTAGCTGCATTAGGACTATCCTCTCCCAATCAGACGGCTAATGACAAACGGTTATTATTACAAGACAATGCTTATGTTCGTCAACCCATGAGCGTCATGGTGGACTAATTCTATTACGAGTAACAAAAATGCTGGACTTAAGTAATAAACGAATTTTAGTCACAGGAGGCGCAGGCTTTCTGGGAAAACAAGTTATAAAACAGTTGATCCAAACGGGGGCCAATCTCGATAAAATCACCGTTCCTCGTTCGAGTGAGTGTGATTTACGACAATTAGACAACTGTCAGCAGGCCGTACTTGAACAAGATATTATTATTCATTTGGCGGCTCATGTAGGGGGAATTGGACTTAATCGAGAAAAACCAGCCGAATTATTCTATGATAACCTGATGATGGGGACTCAGTTAATTCATGCTGCTTATCAAGCCGGAGTCGCCAAGTTTGTTTGTGTGGGGACGATTTGTGCCTATCCTAATTTTACTCCGGTTCCCTTTAAAGAAGATGATCTGTGGAATGGCTATCCTGAAGAAACTAATGCCCCTTATGGAATAGCAAAAAAAGCCTTATTAGTGCAATTACAATCCTATCGTCAACAATATGGATTTAATGGAATTTATTTACTTCCGGTCAATTTGTATGGGCCAGAAGATAATTTTGATCCTCGTAGTTCTCATGTAATTCCTGCTTTAATTCGTAAGGTTTATGAAGCTCAACAACGAGGGGATAAACAAATTCCTGTTTGGGGTGATGGTTCCCCAACTAGAGAGTTTCTTTATTCTACAGATGCGGCCAGAGGAATTGTTATTGCCACTCAACTCTATAATGATTCAGAACCGATTAATTTAGGCACAAATTATGAAATTTCTATTCGTAATTTAGTTGAATTAATTTGTGAATTAATGGAATTTGAAGGAGAAATTATTTGGGAAACCGATAAACCAAATGGACAACCTAGACGTTGTTTAGATACAACAAGAGCAAAAGAATACTTTGGATTTACGGCTCAAATTGAGTTTAAACAAGGCTTAAAAAATACCATTGATTGGTATCGAAAAAACCCTAGTTAACCTAAGTAGGATGGGTTCCCAACCCATCCCAAATCTAATTACTTGAGCTAGAATAATTAGCAATATTAAAATCTTGAGGAATGAAAATGAGTTCAATTTCTCACACAGTACAACCATCAACCACTGATCACGAAACTTCCTCAACGATAGATTGGGCTAATAACTTACCTGACCATACGGTCATTATCTTATTGAACCGTTAAAAATAGAGTTAGGAATTTGGCAAGGGGAATACCAAAATCAACAATTTTCTTGGTTACGATGGTGGAATTTTGATGGTAATCTGTTGTTAACCAGTCAAGAACGAGCCGATTGCTTAGCGCAACAATTACTCGCTTTAGGGGTAGAACCGGAAAGTTAATGCTGCTACAGAAAAAATAAATTTGACAAAATGCACAAATTATGATGCAGAACTTAGGACACATCACAGGTACAGAAATACGGCTCAAGGTGAGGCAAAATCTATGCCCCACCAAGAACCAGAACAGCCTGTAATCCTAAATGTTGACGAAATCGGCCGCAATTAGGGTCGTGGTATTAATACCAGTCAGGGTTGCCAAAATTTCATTAGTGGAAGCCACCCGAATAGTGCTTCCTGAGAAATTCAGTTGCCTGAAGCTCAAACCGTTATACAGTCCGATTTTATCTTCACCCCTAACGAAGTCAGTAATGGTATCAGAACCATCCCCACCAGTATAGGCAAATACATCTTGAGCGTTGCCACCGGTGAGGGTATCATTGCCAAGACCACCATAAAGGGTATCTTTGCCATTATCGCCGTTGAGGACATCGTTGCCAATACCGCCATACAAGAGGTCCTCACCATTACCGCCGTTGAGGACATCGTTGCCGCTACCACCATAGAGGATATCGTTGCTATTACCGCCGTATAGAGTATCGTTACCATTACCACCGTCGAGGGTATCGTTACTATTGCCACCGTTGAGGATATCGTTACCATTACCACCAACCAGGTTATCTGGTTTGTTAGTACCTGTAAGGCAGCTACCGACAGCCACCGTAACGGCAGCAGTACCAGTCAAACTACCATCACTGAGGGTGTAGTTAAAGCTGGCATTACCACTGAATCTAGTAGTTGGGGTAAAGACAATATAATCATCTGCGGTGTTGCTGACAGTGCCATTATTGTTAAGTACTGCAGTGCCGTTAGTGACACCACTGACACCAGTGATACTCAAGACGCTGTTATCAACATCGGTATCATTAGCCAGTAGGGTACTAGCTTGGATAGTGACGGCAGTATTGAAGGCAGTGGTAGCAGTGTCGTTAACACCAACAGGAGCATCATTAACGGGTGTTACAGAGAAGGTTTGGCTTTGACCGGCTAAGGTTGCCGTACCATCATTCACACCGTAGGTTAGATTAACTGCACCATTAAAGTTAGCAGTTGGGGTGAAAGTATAAGTCCCATTACCGTTGTTGACTAATGCACCGTTATTGGAAGTTAAACCGACTACGGATAAGGTATCACCAGCATCTACATCGCTAAACCCTGCTAATAAGTTAGCTGCTGTAATCGTGATAGCTGTATCTTCAGCCGTATTGCTTAAAGTAGCAGTTGGTGAACCAACAGGAGCATCATTAATGGGCGTTACAGAGAAGGTTTGACTTTGACCGGCTAAGGTTGCCGTACCATCACTCACACCGTACGTTAGATTAACTGCACCATTAAAGTTAGCAGTTGGGGTGAAAGTATAAGTTCCATTACCGTTATCAACTAAAGTGCCGTTATTGGAAGTTAAACCGACTACGGATAAGGTATCACCATCTACATCGCTAAACCCTGCTAATAAGTTAGCTGCTGTAATCGTGATAGGTGTATCTTCAGCCGTATTGCTTAAAGTAGCAGTTGGTGAACCAACAGGAGCATCATTAACGGGCGTTACAGAGAAGGTTTGGCTTTGACCGGCTAAGGTTGCCGTACCATCACTCACACCGTACGTTAGATTAACTGCACCATTAAAGTTAGCAGTTGGGGTGAAAGTATAAGTTCCATTACCGTTATCAACTAAAGTGCCGTTATTGGAAGTTAAACCGACTACGGATAAGGTATCACTATCTACATCGCTAAACCCTGCTAATAAGTCAGCCGCATAAATGATAATGGCTGTATCTTCAGCAGTATCGCTTAAAGTAGCTTTAACACCCGATATATTCTCGAAGAACAGGGTATTGCCGTATCTTTCACCCACAAAAGCATCCAAGTCCCCATCCCCATCGATATCGGCAAAGGTGGGTGTAGCCAAATACCCCACATCCGTCAGTCCGAAGGGGTTGGTGGCCTCAAGGGTGAAGTTGGGAGCAGACCCCGTTCCCGTGTTGCGGTAGAATATAGTATTGCCGTATAGTTCCCCCACAAAAGCATCCAAGTCCCCATCCCCATCGATATCGGCAAAGGTGGGTGTAGAATTATACCCCACATCCGTCAGTCCGAAGGGGTTGGTGGCCTCAAGGGTGAAGCTGGGAGCAGACCCCGTTCCCGTGTTGCGGTAGAATAGGGTATTGCCGTATCTTTCACCCACAAAAGCATCCAAGTCCCCATCCCCATCGATATCGGCAAAGGTGGGTGTAGCCAAATACCCCACATCCGTTAGTCCGAAGGGGTTGGTGGCCTCAAGGGTGAAGCTGGGAGCAGACCCCGTTCCCGTGTTGCGGTAGAATATAGTATTGCCGTATACGTCCCCGACAAAAGCATCCAAGTCCCCATCCCCATCGATATCGGCAAAGGTGGGTGCAGAATTATTCCCCACATCCGTCAGTCCGAAGGGGTTGGTGGCCTCAAAGGTGAAGCTGGGAGCAGACCCCGTTCCCGTGTTGCGGTAGAACAGGGTATTGCCGTATCTTTCACTCACAAAAGCATCCAAGTCCCCATCCCCATCGATATCGGCAAAGGTGGGTGTAGCACGATACCCCACATCCGTCAGTCCGAAGGGGTTGGTTTGGGGAGAATTGAATATGGGATCAACTGTGGGTATGGGTGCATCATTAACCGCAGTCACGGAGAAGGTTTGGGTTTCACCGCCTAAGGTTGCCGTACCATCAGTCACATCGTAGGTAAGGGTGACAGTACCATTAAAGTTAGCAGTTGGGGTGAAAGTATAAATCCCATTACCGTTATCAACTAAAGTGCCGTTATTAGCAGTTAAGTTGACAACTGAGAGGGTATCACCATCTACATCGCTAAACCCTGCTAATAAGTTAGCTGCTGTAATCGTGATAGGTGTATCTTCATTCGTGTTGCTTAAAGTGGCAGTGGGTGAACCTGTGGGGGCATTATTAACTGGGGTAGTAGGGTCATTCTCGAAGAACAGGGTATTGCCGAAATTCTCACCCACAAAAGCATCCAAGTCCCCATCCCCATCGATATCGGCAAAGGTGGGTGTAGAATTATACCCCACATCCGTCAGTCCGAAGGGGTTGGTGGCCTCAAGGGTGAAGTTGGGAGCAGACCCCGTTCCCGTGTTGCGGTAGAATATAGTAGTTCCGTATCTGTTCCCCACAAAAGCATCCAAGTCCCCATCCCCATCGATATCGGCAAAGGTGGGTGTAGAATTATACCCCACATCCGTCAGTCCGAAGGGGTTGGTCGCCTCAAGGGTGAAGCTGGGAGCAGACCCCGTTCCCGTGTTGCGGTAGAATATAGTATTGCCGTCATCAGCACCCACAAAAGCATCCAAGTCCCCATCCCCATCGATATCGGCAAAGGTGGGTGTAGCAAAAATCCCCACATTCGTCAGTCCGAAGGGGTTGGTGGCCTCAAGGGTGAAGCTGGGAGCAGACCCCGTTCCCGTGTTGCGGTAGAATATAGTATTGCCGTCATTAGCACCCACAAAAGCATCCAAATCCCCATCCCCATCGATATCGGCAAAGGTGGGTACAGAATTATACCCCACATCCGTCAGTCCGAAGGGGTTGGTGGCTTCAAGGGTGAAGCTGGGAGCAGACCCCGTTCCCGTGTTGCGGTAGAATCTAGTATTTCCGTATAGTTCCCCCACAAAAGCATCCAAGTCCCCATCCCCATCGATATCGGCAAAGGTGGGTGTAGCACGATACCCCACATCCGTCAGTCCGAAGGGGTTGGTTTGGGGAGAATTGAATATGGGATCAACTGTGGGTATGGGTGCATCATTAACCGCAGTCACGGAGAAGGTTTGGGTTTCACCGCCTAAGGTTGCCGTACCATCAGTCACATCGTAGGTAAGGGTGACAGTACCATTAAAGTTAGCAGTTGGGGTGAAAGTATAAGTCCCATTACCGTTATCAACTAAAGTGCCGTTATTAGCAGTTAAGTTGACAACTGAGAGGGTATCACCATCTACATCGCTAAACCCTGCTAATAAGTTAGCTGCTGTAATCGTGATAGGTGTATCTTCATTCGTGTTGCTTAAAGTAGCAGTTGGTGAACCTGTGGGGGCATTATTAACTGGGGTAGTAGGGGCAATATTCTCGAAGAACAGGGTATTGCCTTCAACAGTACCCACAAAAGCATCCAAGTCCCCATCATTATCGATATCGGCAAAGGTGGGGGTAGCATAAAACCCCACATCCGTCAATCCGAAGGGGTTGGTGCCCTCAAAGGTGAAGCTGGGAGCAGACCCCGTTCCCGTGTTGCGGTAGAACACGGTATTGCCGAAACGCTCACCCACAAAAGCATCCAAGTCCTCATCCCCATCGATATCGGCAAAGGTGGGTGTAGCAAAAATCCCCACATCCGTCAGTCCGAAGGGGTTGGTGGCCTCAAGGGTGAAGCTGGGAGCAGACTCGCTTCCCGTGTTGCGGTAGAACCGGGTATTGCCGTTATCAGCACCCACAAAAGCATCCAAATCCCCATCCCCATCGATATCGGCAAAGGTGGGTTTAGCCAAATCCTCCACATCCGTCAGTCCGAAGGGGTTGGTGGCCTCAAGGGTGAAGCTGGGAGCAGACCCCGTTCCCGTGTTGCGGTAGAACAGGGTATTGCCGTATGTGTCCCCCACAAAAGCATCCAAATCCCCATCCCCATCGATATCGGCAAAGGTGGGTGCAGAATTATACCCCACATCCGTCAGTCCGAAGGGGTTGGTGGCCTCAAGGGTGAAGCTGGGAGCAGACCCCGTTCCCGTGTTGCGGTAGAACCGGGTATTGCCGTCATCAGCACCCACAAAAGCATCCAAGTCCCCATCCCCATCGATATCGGCAAAGGTGGGTGTAGCAAAAATCCCCACATCCGTCAGTCCGAAGGGGTTGGTTTGGGGAGAATTGAATATGGGATCAACTGTTGGTGCATCATTAACCGCAGTATCACCTGTGAAGTTAGTAGTGGTCATGATTTTGAATGAATGTACTCTTGATTAAAAGTTGAGAGCTTGGTAGATCATTAAATAACATAACAGAATTATGAATTATGAATTATGAATTATCAATTATCAATTATGAATTATGAATTATGAATTATGAATTATCAATTATGAATTATCAATTATGAATTATGAATTATAATTGTTCCAACGATAGAATAAGGGTTGCCAGACTCCTAATTTTGACAAGTTGTCCACCAAAATCGCCAGATCTCGAACTCAGGTTATCACTGTCAAAAAAAAATTTACCCAACTTGCCATAGAGAGCAAAACCTTGCTATAATATCTATTCCGAACATAATCAGCATCATTAACCTAAGTAACCTATTCTAGAGAAGACTGTGGCTAACTCAAAGTCTGCAATTAAACGTATTGATATCGCCGAACGTAACCGAGTCCGTAACAAAAACTACAAGTCGGCGGTAAGAACCCTCATGAAAAAATATTTCCAAGCCGTTGAAACTTATGCGGCTAGTCCAACCCCAGATAATCTGACAGTGGTTCAGCAATCTATGTCAGCAGCTTATAGCAAAATTGACAAAGCTGTCAAAACCAAAGTCTTACACCGTAACAATGGCGATCGCAAGAAGTCCCGTCTAGCAAGGGTACTCAAAACAGTAGCCGTAGCTTCTTAAGCTAATCGTTACCCTGTCATAGCATACACATTAAGGTTAGGAATTAGTACTTTGTTGCAATAGCCTTTTGCCTGACCCTTAACAGTATGGCTTTTCATCGCACTTAGGAGGCCGATGCGACTCATTGATACCCATGTTCACATTAACTTTAACGTTTTCGAGAAAGAGTTAGACTCCTTACGAGAACGTTGGCAACAAGCGGAAGTAGTTCACCTGGTTCATTCTTGCGTAGAACCCGCCGAATTTAAGGGTATCCAAAGTCTAGCCGATCGCTTTGAGGAAATCTCCTTTGCAGTGGGTTTACACCCCCTAGATGCCCACAAATGGACAGAAAACACCGCCAAGGAGATCCAAGCCTATGCTACCTCAGATCGGCGGGTAGTTGCCATCGGAGAAATGGGACTCGATTATTTTAAAGCCGATAACCGAGAATGGCAAAAACAAGTATTTGAGTCCCAACTGGCGATCGCCAAAGAACTTGATAAAGCCATTATTATTCATTGTCGGGATGCGGCAACTGAGTTAGAGGACATATTAACCTCATTTTGGCAGGAGGTGGGGCCAGTCAGAGGAGTCATGCACTGTTGGAGTGGAACACCCGAAGAAACCCAAAGATTTTTAGATCTGGGGTTTTATATTAGTTTTAGTGGTATTGTCACCTTTAAGAAAGCCCAAGAGATTCAAGAAAGTGCCAAAATAGTACCTAGCGATCGCTTATTAATTGAAACTGACTGTCCTTTTTTGGCCCCTGTCCCCAAACGAGGAAAACGCAATGAACCAGCATATGTTCGTCATGTCGCTGAATTTTTAGCCCAATTACGAGAGGTTCCCTTAGATATTCTAGCCCAACAAACCACCGAAAATGCCTGTCAACTGTTTCAATTATCAATTAATTCCTAAGACAGTTTCTTCAACAATAAACAATGAATAATAAACAATTGAAAAACTTAAATCAATCAATTGTTAATTGATAACCAGTACCTTATATTGATTAAACCCAATGTCTAATCTAGTCTATAACTATAACTTGCTCCCTGATTTAATCGAAATTCAACACTCTAGTTTTCGTTGGTTTCTGGAAGAAGGACTGATTGAAGAACTCAATAGTTTTTCTCCAATTACTGACTATACAGGAAAATTGGAACTCCATTTTTTAGGGGAAAATTACAAACTAAAAGAACCTAAATATGACGTTGATGAGGCAAAAAGACGGGATAGTACCTATTCCGTGCAGATGTATGTACCTACTCGTTTAATTAATAAAGAAACTGGGGAAATTAAAGAACAAGAAGTCTTTATTGGGGATTTACCCTTGATGACAGATCGGGGTACATTTATTATTAATGGAGCCGAACGAGTAATTGTTAACCAAATTGTTCGTTCTCCAGGAGTTTACTATAAAGCAGAAATTGATAAAAATGGACGACGGACTTATTCAGCATCATTGATTCCGAACCGGGGGGCCTGGTTAAAATTTGAAACCGATAAAAATGGCTTAGTTTGGGTAAGAATTGACAAAACCCGTAAATTATCAGCCCAAGTATTATTAAAAGCTATTGGGTTAAGTGACAATGAGATTCTCGACTCCTTACGTCATCCCGAATTTTATCAACGGACATTAGATAAAGAAGGAAATCCTACCGAAGAAGATGCACTACTAGAATTGTACCGGAAATTAAGACCAGGGGAACCCCCGACAGTCAGTGGGGGACAACAACTGCTCGAATCTCGCTTTTTTGACTGTAAACGCTATGATTTAGGGCGAGTTGGACGATATAAACTCAATAAAAAATTGCGTCTTAGTGTAGCTGATACCATTCGAGTACTGCAACCGACAGACATTTTATGCGCCATTGACTACCTGATTAACTTAGAATTTGACACAGGAAATGTTGACGATATTGACCATTTAGGGAACCGTCGGGTGCGTTCCGTGGGAGAATTGCTACAAAATCAGGTCAGAGTCGGGTTAAATCGCTTAGAACGGATTATTCGGGAACGGATGACCGTCAGTGAGTCCGATAGTTTGACTCCTGCGTCCCTAGTCAATCCTAAACCTTTAGTGGCAGCCATTAAAGAATTTTTCGGGTCATCTCAACTGTCCCAATTTATGGATCAAACGAATCCTTTAGCCGAATTAACCCATAAACGGCGGATTTCAGCATTAGGGCCAGGAGGACTAACCAGAGAAAGGGCCGGATTTGCGGTACGGGATATTCACCCTTCTCATCATGGACGAATTTGTCCGGTAGAAACCCCTGAAGGGCCCAACGCAGGATTAATTGGTTCTTTGGCCACTTATGCGCGGGTAAATCAATACGGATTTATAGAAACCCCTTACTATAAAGTAGAAAATGCCCGGGCCAGACGAGATTTAGACCCAGTTTATTTAACCGCAGACGAAGAAGATGATCGTCGGGTTGCCCCAGGAGATTTAGCCACCGATGAAGACGGTAATATTCTAGGGGAATTGGTGCCAATTCGCTACCGTCAGGAATTTTCCACCACCAGTCCCGAACAGGTAGATTATGTGGCGGTTTCTCCCGTGCAAATCGTGTCCGTAGCGACCTCTATGATTCCCTTCTTAGAACATGATGACGCTAACAGGGCCTTAATGGGGTCTAATATGCAGCGTCAAGCGGTTCCCCTCTTGCGGCCAGAACGTCCTTTAGTGGGGACAGGTTTAGAGGCCCAAGCGGCGCGAGATTCAGGGATGGTGATTGTGTCTCGGACGGAAGGGATAGTGACTTATGTGGATGCTAACGAAATTCGGGTACAAGTAACAGGCCCTGAAACCAATGAGAAATATGGCACAGAGATCACTTATCTGTTGCAGAAGTATCAAAGGTCTAACCAGGATACTTGTTTGAATCAACGGCCCCTCGTATATGTAGGGGAAGATGTGGTTCCGGGTCAAGTATTAGCGGATGGTTCGGCCACAGAAGGGGGTGAGTTAGCTTTAGGACAGAATATCTTAGTTGCTTATATGCCTTGGGAGGGATATAATTATGAAGATGCGATTCTGATTAGTGAAAGGCTGGTGTATGATGATGTTTATACCAGTATTCACGTGGAAAAATACGAAATTGAGGCACGACAAACGAAATTAGGACCCGAAGAGATTACCCGTGAAATTCCTAATGTAGGGGAAGATGCCTTAAGACATTTGGATGAACAGGGCATTATCCGTAAAGGTGCCTGGGTAGAAGCTGGGGATATTTTGGTAGGGAAAGTGACTCCCAAAGGAGAATCAGACCAACCCCCAGAAGAAAAGCTATTACGGGCAATTTTCGGCGAAAAAGCGCGGGATGTGCGGGATAATTCCCTACGGGTTCCCAACGGAGAAAAAGGCCGGGTGGTAGATGTACGGGTCTTTACTCGTGAACAGGGAGATGAGTTACCTCCTGGTGCGAATATGGTCGTCCGGTCTTATGTGGCCCAAAAACGGAAGATTCAGGTAGGGGATAAAATGGCGGGTCGTCATGGGAATAAGGGGATTATTTCTCGGATTTTGCCCATTGAGGATATGCCCTATTTACCCGATGGTCGTCCGGTGGATATTGTACTTAATCCTTTGGGTGTTCCTTCCAGGATGAACGTGGGACAAGTGTTTGAGTGTTTATTGGGATGGGCCGGAGAAAATTTAGGGGTAAGGTTTAAGGTAACTCCCTTTGATGAGATGTATGGGGAAGAATCTTCCCGTAATACGGTTCATGGGTTATTAGAAAGTGCGGCGAAAAAACCCCGAAAAAACTGGATTTATGACCCGGAAAATCCTGGGAAAATTCAGGTATTTGATGGACGCACAGGGGAACCTTTTGATCGTCCGGTGACAGTGGGTGAAGCTTATATGCTGAAACTGGTTCACTTAGTCGATGATAAGATTCATGCGCGTTCGACAGGCCCTTATTCTTTGGTGACGCAACAGCCTTTAGGGGGTAAAGCACAACAAGGGGGTCAACGATTTGGAGAGATGGAAGTATGGGCCTTAGAAGCTTATGGAGCGGCTTATATTTTGCAAGAACTGTTAACCGTTAAGTCTGACGATATGCAAGGACGTAATGAGGCTTTAAATGCCATCGTCAAAGGTAAACCGATCCCTCGCCCTGGTACTCCTGAATCATTTAAGGTTTTGATGCGGGAATTACAATCTCTGGGATTAGATATTGCGGTTCATAAAGTAGAAACGGCTGAAGATGGAACCAGTCGAGATGTGGAGGTGGATTTGATGATAGATACTCAACGGCGAACTCCGAGTCGTCCTACTTATGAATCTCTGACAACAGAAGATCTCGAAGAAGAAGAGGTTTAATTATGAAGGATAAATTATGAATTATCAATTAGGAAGAAATTATGAATGATAAGTGAATTATAAATTAGGAGACAAATGGGAACTTCTAAATTGAGTATTTACTCCAATTATTCCCATTCATAATTCATAATTCATAATTCATAATTCATAATTCATAATTCATAATTCATAATTCATAATTCATAATTCATAATTCATAATTCATAATTTCTCAAACTATTAACTGACATGACATTCTATAACCACATTGTTGATAAAGGTCGTCTAAAGAAATTAATTGCTTGGACTTACCGTAATTATGGCTCAGCACGCAGCGCTCAAATGGCTGATTTCCTCAAAGATCTCGGCTTCCGCTTTGCCACTAAAGCAGGAGTTTCCATAAGCATTGATGACTTGAAGATTCCCTCAAGTAAACGGGCCTTACTTGATAGTGCTGAACAAGAAATTCGGACTACTCAAGAACGATATGCACGAGGAGAAATTACTGAAGTTGAGCGTTTTCAAAAGGTAATTGACACCTGGAATAGTACCTCAGAAGAATTAAAAGATGAGGTTATTCGTAATTTCCAAGAGACTGATCCCCTAAATTCCGTCTATATGATGGCTTTTAGTGGTGCAAGAGGGAATATGAGCCAAGTGCGCCAGTTAGTGGGCATGCGGGGTCTGATGGCAGATCCTCAAGGGGAAATTATCGATTTACCCATTAAAACAAATTTTCGCGAGGGATTGACGGTTACTGAGTATATCATTTCTTCTTATGGGGCCCGTAAAGGGTTGGTAGATACCGCACTACGAACCGCAGATTCAGGTTATTTGACCCGTCGGTTGGTGGATGTAGCTCAGGATGTGATTATCCGTGAGGTAGATTGTGGGACAAGTCGCAGTCTGAAGGTGACAGCCATGAAAGACGGCGATCGCGTCAAAATTCCCTTAGTAGATCGTTTGTTAGGTCGGGTACTAGCAGAAGATATAGTAGTAGATGGGCAAATATTGGCTAAACGCAATCAAAGTATTGACCCAGAGTTGGCCGTGGCCATCAGTGAAAAGGTGGACGAGGTAATGGTGCGATCGCCCTTAACTTGTGAGGCAGCCCGTTCTGTGTGCCAAACCTGTTATGGTTGGAGTCTGGCAGTGGGTAAACAAGTAGATCTAGGTGAAGCAGTAGGTATTATTGCGGCTCAATCTATTGGAGAACCAGGGACTCAGTTAACCATGCGCACGTTCCACACAGGGGGCGTATTTACAGGAGAAGTGGCGCGCCAGGAGAAAGCCCCCGATATAGGTAAAGTCAAATGGGGTAAGGGTTTGAGTACCCGTAAAGTTCGGACTCGACATGGAGATGATGCCTTTGCGGTAGAAGTAGCTGGTGATTTGACTTGGGTGTCGACGACGGGAGAAAAATCGACGACTTATTCGGTCACACCGGGATCTTTGTTGTTTGTCGACAATGGGCAATCTGTAATTAAAGATCAGTTGTTGGCGGAGGTAACATCGGCTAAAGTGGCCAAGTCAACAGAACGAGCAACTAAGGACGTTTCAACGAATTTGGCCGGAGAAATTTTCTTTGCTAATTTGGTGGCAGAAGAAAAAACAGACCGTCAGGGGAATACAACTCGTATTGCTCAACGGGGGGGCCTAATTTGGGTTTTGTCTGGGGATGTGTATAATTTGCCCCCTGGTGCTGAATCCGTCGTGAGTAATGGTTCCCAGGTTAAAGTCGGATCGGTATTAGCCGAAACTCGCCTAACTTCTATTGGGGGCGGTGTGGTACGTCATGAGCCGAATAGTCGAGAAATTGAAATTATTACGGCTTCTGTGCTGTTAGATCGCTCAGAAGTGCGTAAGGAAAGTAGCTCAGGCCATGATCAATATGTGATTCATACTACCGATAATCAACGCTTTTTGTTGAAAGCGGCCCCGGAAACTAAAGTCCAAAATCATGCGATTATTGCTGAGTTGATTGATGATCGCTATCAAACAACGACAGGAGGGATTCTGCGTTATGCGGATATTGAAATCGCTAAGGGTAGTCGTAAGGCCGGTTATGAGGTGATTAAAGGGGGTACACTATTGTGGATTCCTGAAGAAACTCATGAGGTCAATAAGGATATTTCCTTATTACAGGTAGAAGACGGTCAGTTTGTTGAAGCGGCCACAGAAGTGGTTAAGGATATTTTCTGTCAGTCAAGTGGCGTAGTCGAAGTGGTGCAGAAAAATGATATTCTGCGGGAGATTATTGTTAAACCTGGAGATTTTCATCTGGATCTTGACCCCGATGAGGTGGGTATAGAAACCGGTCAATTGATTCCTCCTGGTACTGAGGTTTTACCTGGAGTGGTGACAACGGATCTGCGTCAGGCTGAATGGATTGAAAGCACTGAAGGATTGGGCTTGTTGTTACGTCCCGTGATGGAATATCCAGTGTCTGATGAACCGGCCGCCCCTTCTCAGGGTTCTATTAATGAACTGGGGGGACGACAAATTGAGTTGCGATCGGTACAACGTCTGTTCTATAAGGATGGAGAACGGGTCAAGTCGGTGGATGGGACTCATTTATTAAGTACCCAGTTGGTATTGGAGATTACCAGTCTTGCGTCGGATATTACGCCCCATTTGTCGGCGGATATTGAGTTGTATAATGATGAGGAGTCGGACTGTCAGCGTCTTCAGTTGGTAATTTTGGAATCATTGGTCTTACGTCGCGATCTTGAGAATGATCCTTATACTGGTCTAATTGAGACAACAGTATTAGTTACCGATGGACAACAAATTCCCCCAGGTTCAGTAGTAGCTAAAACGGAGATTCAGTGTAAAGAGGATGGAGAAGTTCGCGGGATTAAGCGCGGCCAAGAAGCAATTCGCCGGGTTCTGATTGTCAGGGAGGAAGATCGTAAAACCATTGTGATTCCCCAAAAACCGACAGTATCTGCTGGTGATCTAGTAGTAGCTTCTACTGAGTTGGCCCCTGGTGTCATTGCTTCGGATTCAGGGCAAGTGTTAGAAGTCAAGCCCAGTGGTTCGGAATATGCGATAACGTTGCGTTTAGCTCGTCCTTATCGGGTATCGGCAGGTGCTATTTTACACATCGATGATGGGGATTTGGTACAACGTGGGGACAATTTAGTATTACTGGTGTTTGAACGCTCAAAAACAGGGGATATTATTCAAGGTTTGCCTCGGATTGAGGAATTATTAGAGGCCCGCAAACCGAAGGAAGCTTGTGTCCTCGCCCGCAAACCTGGTGTTTGTCAGGTGGAATACCTCGAAGATGAGAGTGTTGATGTGAAAATTATTGAGGATGATGGCAGTATTAGTGAGTACCCCATTTTGCCCAATCAGAATGTTATGGTTTCTGATAATCAACGGCTAGATGTGGGAGATCCTTTAACTGATGGGCCGGCTAATCCTCATGAGATTTTGGAGGTTTTCTTTAATTATTATGTGGAACGAGAAGGGGTCTATGAAGCAGCCATGAAAGGGTTACAAGCTGCTCAGAAGTTCTTGGTTAATCAGGTGCAAACGGTTTATCAGTCTCAAGGGATTGATATTTCTGATAAGCATATTGAGGTGATTGTTCGTCAGATGACGGCTAAGGTTCGTCTTGATGATGGTGGAGAAACAACCATGTTACCAGGTGAGTTGGTGGAACTGCGTCAGGTTGAGCAAGTTAATGAGGCTATGGCTATTACGGGTGGTGCGCCGGCCCGTTATACTCCTGTATTATTGGGGATTACGAAAGCTTCTCTAAATACGGATAGCTTTATTAGTGCCGCTTCTTTCCAAGAGACTACTCGTGTCCTCACAGAAGCCGCTATTGAGGGTAAATCCGATTGGTTGCGCGGTTTGAAGGAAAATGTCATTATTGGTCGCTTGATTCCGGCAGGAACTGGCTACAATATCCATGAAGATATTATCATGGGAACGAATTTAGAAAATAGTGAGGAAAGTGGCAAAAATCGTTCTTCTTTGTATGGACGGGAAAATGATCGATCACTGAGTGATTCTAATTATGATTCTGCGCGTCCCTCTCGTCTGTTGGTGGATAATTTGGATGAAGTCGATGAGCATATGATCTTAGATGATAATATTGCTCGTGCTTATGCTGAGACTCCCTGGGGAATGGATGCTGATTCGGATAAGAATTTTATCGATGATTTGTTTGAGGATGAGGATGAATAATTGATAATTGACAATTGATAATTATTCATTATTAAAAAAGAGCCTTTCACTAGAAATGGCTCTTTTTTCTCTTTTAATAATTGAAATCTCGCGCAAAGGCGCAAAGACGCAGGCGAGAATAGTTATAATCCACTGAATATTTTAATGTCTTGTCATTTACCTTGGTTACAAAAATGTCAACCTAGTAAGTAACTGGACAAAAATAAACGTTACGGTGAAGTGAGCAGGGGAGCGCAGGAGCGCCGGAGCGCCGGAGAGGGGTTACAACCTAGTTACATTTCTTAACATAGTATTGTTTATTTATGTCCGACTACTTATCTTTAAGGGAAAAACCAGGGATTTTTATCTAAAAATATTTTTTGGTATAAGCACGCCTGGGATTATCATTCATAATGATATCACAAGTGCCTCAAAGAGCGCAACTACGTTACTCACTTTTTTGGGATTTTGCCTCGGACAAGGGAAATTGAACAATTTTTAGGCATATCAGTAATTTAAAAGTTGTTTGTTTTAATTATTAAATAAATTTATATATGATTAAAAATATAGCTAATTTTAGCGATCGCTCTGGTATTTAGAGTATCATAAACGTTATAGAAAAATATAGTCATATATACTCAAATACTAAGAAAAGCTAAGGCTTCTCCCGCTAAGTACTGGAGGTTTCGCTCGTGACAGTTGCCATAGAAAAACTTATTACCCCTGAAATTGTTAAACCGGCCCGTTATTTGGGCAACGAATTAGGGGCTAAACATAAACCTTGGGAAAACGCTAACGTCCGGTGGGTGTTGACTTATCCCGAAGTTTACGAACTCGGAGCCTCTAATTTAGGGCATATTATCCTCTACAATATCTTAAATGCCCAACCTAGACAATTGTGCGATCGCGCTTACCTTCCGGCCCCAGATTTAGCGGCCAAACTCAAGGAAACTCAAACCCCTTTATTTGCCCTAGAATCTCACCGTGCAGTCACAGATTTTGATATTCTGGGATTTAACCTCAGTTACGAACTAGGAGCGACTAACATCTTAGAAATGCTCCATTTAGCGCAAATTCCTTTAACCTGGAAAGAAAGAGATCAAGGCAATTATCCTCTGATTTTTGCGGGGGGACAAACCGCTACCTCTAACCCTGAACCATTTGCCGACTTTTTCGATTTTATGGCTTTAGGGGACGGAGAAGAATTATTACCCGAAATTGGTTTAATTCTCGAACAAGGAAAGAAAAATCAGTTAACTAAAGAAGCTTTACTCTTAGATTTGGCCCAAGTTCCAGGGGTTTATGTCCCTCGTTTCTATGATGTTACCCCAGAAGGTGCGGTTATTCCGAATCATGTTGATGTTCCTAGTCGTATTTTACGTCGGGTAGCGACTCCTATTCCTGCTTATGCTATTGGGTTAGTTCCCTACATTGAAACTATCCATGATCGTTTAGTAGTAGAAATTCGACGGGGTTGTACTCGTGGGTGTCGTTTTTGTCAACCCGGAATGTTAACTCGTCCGGCCAGAGATGTTCAACCCGAAGATGTGATCGATGCGATTGAAAAAGGTATTAGAGAAACGGGACATAATGAATTTTCCTTGCTTTCTTTGAGTTGTTCCGATTATTTAGCACTTCCATCTGTTGGTATTGAGATCAAAAACCGTCTCAAAAACGAAAATATTAACCTTTCTTTACCTAGTCAAAGGGTTGATCGTTTTGATGAAAATATCGCTAACATTATTGGGGGAAACCGTCCGTCAGGCTTAACTTTTGCACCGGAAGCGGGAACCCAAAGGATGCGGGATGTCATTAATAAAGGGTTAACCAACGAAGAATTATTACGAGGTATTAAAATTGCCGTTGAACAAGGTTGGGATAAGGTTAAACTCTATTTTATGATTGGGTTGCCAGGGGAAACGGATACTGATGTCATTGGTATTGTGGAAACAGTGCGCTGGTTGCGTCGAGAATGTCGTTTAAACGGTCGCAAACCCCTACAATTTACCATTACCATCTCTAACTTTACTCCTAAACCTCACACGCCTTTTCAATGGCATTCCGTGTCTACGGCAGAATTTAAACGAAAACAAGACCTGTTAAGGGAGGAATTTCGCCAAGTAAGGGGAGTTAAAGCCAATTATACGGATGTGCGTATTTCTGGGATGGAAGATTTTGTCGGACGGGGTGACAGACGTTTATCCTCGGTTATTCGTCGCGCTTGGGAATTAGGGGCCGGTATGGATGCTTGGTGGGAAAATACGGAGAAAGCTTATCGGGCCTGGGAACAAGCTATTGATGAGGCCGGGTTAAGTTGGAAATATCGTCA